>JAKSTZ010000009.1 GCA_024402335.1 Bacteroidales bacterium | reverse complement strand
GCCCATCGGAGAAGACGCCCTCCACAGGAGGCAAGGATGTGCGAACGAAGAAGTCAATCTTGGATTCTACTGTAGATAATCTATTCTCAACATTTTCGATACGTTTAGTATTGTTACTCCAACTACGTTTTAAATGTTCTTTGATCACGTTTGTTGCCCATTGTCTAAACAATGTACCTCTTTGTGATTTTACTCTGTAACCTACTGAAATGATAACATCTAAACTATACACCTTGGTTGGCTTGAACTTAGATAAAGTATTATGCAAAATTTGCATATTACTCTCTTCGTACACTTCCTGTTCGTCAAAAATATTTTTTATGTGCCGAGCAATAACAGACTGATCTTTATTAAACAGCTCCGCCATCTGCGCCTGCGTCAGCCATACGGTTTCATTCTCCATCCGAACCTCAATACGGATGGTTTCATTCGGTTGGTACAATACCACCTCCCCCTTTTGTGGGTTTTGATTGTCTAACATAACTGGTAAATTGGTGTTAAACGATTTATTATTTTAAAAATTGGTTTTTAGGTGACACAAAACTAATCAAATTTCTCGTTAAAAATTCATTCGAAAGAAATAAAACATAGGCAACTTTCACATATATACATAAAAAAAAGGGCGTATGCAATACGCCCCAACAAGTCTTACTATATAATCAAAGCAATCTACTCTTCTACCTCTACAGGCATAAGCACTTCATCACCATTCCACACTCGGTCTATTAGGAAACACGATGACGGTAAATTGTATTCGTTTCGTAACGATGGCTGTGCGGTATTACTCCATGCATAACGAACTTGTTTCGGATCTTTTACTTTTGAGAAATGTAATTCTACACAAGACAACGTTCCCTCTTCTTCATCTTTCACAATAGTTGCCTTTGCTGGATAAAATACTCCGTCTTCGCCGGCTACCTCAAAACCATCAATAACTTTTGTTGTAGAATGTAATTCCTTCGCATTCATAAAATACACCAATACGCCTTTATCTTTTTTACAAGCATAAACAGACCAAGGACAATGTAATTTATTCGGATCCATTTCGTAGCCATACGTTTCGGAAATGGCAAGATTTGCAAAACGATGCGCAGCCGTCTGCTTATCTTTTGGGTGAATATTGTTCACATCGTCAACAAAGTCGTTGGTAATAATCATTGCTGAATTTCCGACTTGATTCGGCACACAAATCTGTCCATACTGAATAGTAGGACAAGCATACTGGGTTCCATAATTATATGGAGCTATTTGAGCAAAATAGAACGGTATTTGATTATAACGATAGTCACATCTTGTCCAGTTTTTACGCCAGCCCCATATCAACTCTTGTAAATTCCATAAATAATTTTCGGCATTCGGTTCGTTTGCCTCGCCTTGATACCACAAGAAACCTTTTATAACAAAATTTGTAAGCGGATGTATCATTGCGTTATACAAAACACCCGGAGTTTTTGGACTCCACGAGGTTTCCGGTAATTTCTCTGCTGACTTCGGAATAGAAACTTCTTTATTTCCTTTGAATGTAGGCATCCAAACTTCTATTGGCGAACCGCCCATAGAAGAATTTATAATTCCTATCGGAACATCCAATTTTTTTTGCAAGTCGCGAGCAAAGAAATAACCGATAGCGCTAAAGTCTATCATAGTTTCCGGCGAGCATTCCGTCCACTCACCATATAAGTCATCTTGCGGAGTTACGGACATACGTGGCACTACAGAGAAGAAACGAATATTCGGATAATTCGCTGCCGCAATTTCCGCATCTTTATTTACGATGCCTGCGCGTGGCGACCATTCCATATTCGATTGACCGGAACAAAGCCACACCTCGCCTATCAGAACGTTTTTGAATGTAAGTTTTCTCCATCCTTCCACAGTGATTTCGTATGGAGTATAGCTCGCATACGGTGTTTTCACTTCAACTTCCCACGACATGGTATTATCGGTCATAACCTTGTATGCAGTTGTATCCCAACCAACTTTTACGGTAATTTCCTCGTATGGCTTAGCCCATCCCCATATTTTCACCGTGGAATTTTGTTGAAGAACCATATTGTCGCCGAAAATAGCCGGCATAGTAACAAGCGCATAGCTTGAAACTGTAATAAAAAGTAAAGCAAGAAAGAACGTAAATCTTTTCATATTTCAATCATTTGACACAAAAATACATATTTAGGCGAAAATGTTCTTTTCTATATAGTACAAAAAAAGAGACGCACCAAAATTGACGCGTCTCCCATATTATTCTATGTAAGAATTACTTATTCAGCTTTTCCGTTAGAACCAAGTACGTTCACGATTTTGTGAGTGTACATTTTCTTCATGTTTTCACGAGCTGGACCAAGATATTTACGTGGGTCGAATTCTCCTGGTTTTTCAGCGAATGTTTGACGGATAGCAGCAGTCATTGCCAAACGGCTATCAGAGTCGATGTTGATTTTGCAAACAGCAGACTTAGCAGCTTGACGCAATTGTTCTTCTGGAATACCTACTGCATCTGGCAATTTACCACCGAATTTGTTGATAGTATCAACTTCGTCTTGTGGAACTGAAGAAGAACCGTGAAGTACGATTGGGAAACCTGGAAGTTGTTTTTCGATTTCAGCCAATACGTCGAATGCCAATGGAGGAGGAACTAATTTACCTTCTGCATTACGAGTACATTGTTCTGGAGTGAATTTGTAAGCACCGTGAGAAGTACCGATAGAGATTGCCAAAGAATCGCAACCTGTTCTCTTAGTGAAGTCGATTACTTCTTCTGGTTTTGTATAGTGAGATTCAGCAGCAGAAACTTCGTCTTCAACACCTGCCAATACACCAAGTTCACCTTCTACAGTTACATTGAATTGGTGAGCGTAGTCAACAACTTTCTTAGTTAAAGCAACGTTTTCTTCGTATGGAAGATGAGAACCATCGATCATTACTGAAGAGAAACCCATATCGATACAAGATTTACAAGTTTCGAATGTATCACCGTGATCCAAGTGAAGGCAGATTTGTGGTTTTTCCCAACCCAATTCTTTTGCATATTCTACAGCTCCTTCAGCCATGTAACGAAGTAATGTTTGGTTTGCGTATTGACGTGCACCTTTCGAAACTTGAAGGATAACTGGAGATTTTTGTTCAGCACATGCCATGATAATAGCTTGAAGCTGTTCCATGTTGTTGAAGTTGAATGCAGGGATTGCATATCCACCTTTAACTGCTTTAGCAAACATATCTTTTGTGTTTACCAAGCCAAGATCTTTGTAATTAATCATTTTTTATAGTTTAAAATTGTTAAACAAATCAATTAACCTTTCGGTTTATAATTGCGGTGCTAATGTATAAAATTTTTGAATATATTGGGGATTTCGCATGAATTTTGTTCGCAAATATTTGATTCTTACTACAAAATGTTACGTCTCCTACTCTTTTTATAAAATTATATGCTTTGCATGTATTTCTTCTTGCAAGAAATGACTTCCAATAGTATTAAATGTTTCACAAGAATCTGTCGTAAAAAATTGTATTGTAGCATTCTTCGCCAAACTTTGTTCCATACATGGATGATTACGCAAGTACGCCTGCAGACTTTCGGCAACTATATTTCCTTGCTGAATAATTGCTATATGTTCAGGCAAATATTTTCTAATTTTTGGCAACAATAAGGGATAATGCGTACAGCCAAGCAACAAGGCATCAATTTTAGGATTTTGTTCCAATAACGAATCTATTTCCTTCTTCACAAAATAATCTGCTCCATCCGAAGCATATTCGCCATTTTCAACCAACGGAACCCACATAGGACAAGCATGGGAAGTTATGGTTAAATCGGGATAGAATTTCTGAATTTCTATCTCATACGATTGCGAAGTAACGGTACCTTTAGTAGCTACAATGCCTATATTTTTATTTTTTGTGAATGTATTCGCCAATTCCGTACATGGGCGTATAATTCCCAACACACGCTTATCTGGGCCAAATTTCTGTAAATCTTTCTGTTGAATATTACGCAACGCTTTTGCCGACGCGGTATTACAAGCCAAGATGACAAGATTGCAATCCATTTCGAACAACTTAGCCACCGCTTGGAGCGTATATTTGTACACCGTATCGAACGAACGCGTTCCATACGGTGCACGAGCATTATCGCCAAGATACATATAGGAATACTCCGGCAACACTCGACGAATCTCCTTTAAAATGGATAATCCGCCAAATCCAGAATCAAAAACTCCTATATTATACTGTCGTTTCGACATTATTTCATATCCATTGGTTGACCTGTTGCCTCCACAACACTCCACCAGAATTCGCCTTCCAAATTAACTTTTTTACGTTGCGAAGTGGCGGCTTCTATAGGTAACAAAGTGAACGAACCATTCCAGTTACCTACAACAAAATCCGTGCGACCAGCCATTGCAGCATGTACTGCGTTGTGAGTCAACTGTTCGCAGAATTTGCTATCGTTTGCATTTGCTGGAATACTGCGAATAATGTAACTTGGGTCGATATATTTCACACAGATAGGAATATTTTTCTTTTTGAAATAATCGGTAATTTGATTCTTCAAATACACACCAATATCTTCATGCAAAATATTTCCCGAGGCATCTTTTTTACGTTCACCTTTAAAGAATTCTTGTCCGGCACCTTCAGCAACGACAACCACAGCATGACTTTTACGTTCCAAACGTTTTTCCAATACGTTTAAGAAACCGGTACCTTTTTCATTTTCCAAAGAGAATTCCATTTCTGGAATCAAACAGAAATTTACGTCAGGCACAGCCAAAGCAGTACTTGCAGCGATGAATCCAGAATCACGACCCATCAACTTAACAAGCGACACACCATTTTGAGCACCTTTTGCTTCGTAATGCGAGTTCAAGATAATGCTTTGTGCAGCAGCGAAAGCCGATTCAAAACCGAATGATTTTTCTATATAATTGATATCGTTATCAATAGTTTTTGGAACACCGGCAACAGAAATCTTCAAACCACGTTTAGTGATTTCCTCATAAATTGCATGTGCGCCACGCAATGTTCCATCACCACCAACGCAGAACAAGATATTAATATTGTTACGTTCCAACGTATCTACAACAGTTTCGATAGGTTGTTCACCACGAGAAGAGCCAAGCATAGAGCCACCATCTTTATGGATATCGTCAACCAATTCTGGAGTTAACGTAACAAATGGAATACTGTTATCTGGATTCAAACCAGCATAACCATATTGAATACCAACAATATTCGTCACACCATAGCGGTGCCACAAGTGAGTAACCAAACCACGAATTACGTTATTCAAACCTGGGCAAAGACCACCACAAGTGATTATTGCAACTTTAGTCTTCGATGGTTCAAAATATATATATTCCTTAGGTCCTGGTTTTTCGAAAGAAGAAAGTGGCTGTCCGTTTTTTATACAGTTTTCAACTTCTGTCAACGAAGAAGAATACAAAACACGTTCTCCATCATTAACATAATCGTACATTCCATCGCCAGTAACCTTAGAAAGTTTTAGAGGTGATTTTATCTTACACGCACCTAATGTTTTAATAGTGAAATCCATAATCCATTGTTTTTTTGATTACCCTACAAAGATAAGTTTTATTTCGAAATTATAACGAGCGATTCACAAAATCTCCCATACAATTCACTCATTCCTTCAAAACATAAAAAGACGCCCTTGAGCGTCTTTTCCTAAAATTCAACGAATAAATTTTATTTTATAAATTCATCGCAAAGATATTCGTTTCTATTTGCAGAAAAGCGAGAAATCATTTCTGCAATAAAACCTGTTGAGAATAATTGCACACCCAATATCAAGCAAACTATACCAAAATAAAACAATGGTCTTTCTGTCATGTGATATTGAAGGGCAAAGAATTTCATATACGACAAATATATCAAGATGGCAAAGCCTATCAAGAAACAAATCATCCCGATACCACCGAAAAAGTGCATAGGGCGTTTACCAAATTTCGAGATAAACATTACCGACATCAAGTCAAGTGGTCCACGAACAAATCGTTCCAAGCCAAATTTAGAGACACCGTATTTACGTTCTTGGTGAAGCACAACCTTCTCTCCTATTTTCTTAAAACCTGCCCATTTTGCAAGTACCGGAATATAGCGGTGCATATCACCATATACTTCGATACTCTTCACAACTTTCTTTTTATACGCTTTCAATCCACAGTTAAAATCATGTAATTTTATTCCCGACATCATGCGTACCGTTGCATTGTACAACTTGCTAGGCAAATTCTTTGTAAGAACAGGATCATAGCGTTTTTTCTTCCAACCGGAAACCAAATCATATCCTTCTTCGGTAATCATACGATACAATTCTGGTATTTCGTCAGGGGAATCTTGTAAATCAGCATCCATAGTTATAACAACATCGCCTTCTGCTTTTTCAAATCCTTTATACAAGCCGGCCGATTTACCATAATTTCTACGGAATTTTATAGCTTTTATTTGTTCGTATTGTTTTGACAATTCGGTGATTACATTCCAAGAATTATCGGTACTTCCATCATCAACAAAAATGACTTCATACGAAAAATTATGTGCCGTCATTACCTTATGAATCCATTCCATAAGTTCTTTTAACGATTCTTCTTCGTTTAAAAGAGATATTACAACTGAAATTTGCATATTCTAAATTCAATAAACGGGATGTTCCCTTTGGCAAATATACATTTTATATTTAATCAGTAAACTAATAAACCAAAAAGCCCGAAGAAATCTTCAGGCTTTTAGTATTATTTGTTTTCACAAAATCTATCGTTATTGCAAAGAAACCACAACTTGTTTTCCGGTATATTCCACCGTTTTCGCAATATGATTACTGTCGAAAGACAAGTTTGAAGCTATTTCTTTTGTTTGATATACGACATTGATTTTCTGTTTTTCTACCATGCCTTTATACGAACCTTGACGGTCGCCAATAGTCAATGTCTTGTCTACGTCATTATATTTCATAGTAACCATTGCAAAAGCACCTTTTTCGTAATTGTAGTTTGTAGATTCATCAGAATACAACGTAAATTCACCATTTGCGCCGGCATATACATAAACAGTCAATTCATCGTCAGGATATTGGTTAGTGTATTCCATAGGTTTTCCCGTTGGAATAATAGAGCCAGCTTTCACAAACACAGGAATTGCCTCGTATGGAGCATCGGCAGTAATTTCCTGACCGCCGGTATAGAATTCTCCAGTATTTAAAGCATACCAACCTGCAGATTGTGGCAAATATACTTTTCGGCTACGAGCCTTATATTCAGAAACAGGACAAACCAACAATGACGGTCCGAACATATATTGATCATTGATATTCAATGCTTTCGTATCTGTTGTAAAATCCATTACCAACGGACGCATAATCGTATAATCCTTATGATATGTCATTCCTGCCAACGAATAAATATATGGCATCAATGCATAACGCAAATTTGTGTAGTACAAAATTGATTTATACGTAAGTTCATCTTCTTTCGCAACATTAAACACTTCACGATATGGATATTCTCCATGTGAACGATACAATGGACAGAAAGCTCCAAACTGATACCAACGAGTTTCCAATTCTTTCCATTCTTGTTCGTTTTCAGCAGTCATTTTCTCACAATTATAACGATCCTCAACAGCAAATCCGCCAATATCCATAGTCCAGAATGGAACACCTGCGATAGAGAAATTAGTTCCATGTGCAACTTGATCTTTCAAATCACTCCAACGAGCAACTATATCACCACTCCAGTTTGCTGCACCATAATGTTGCAAGCCAGCAAATGCCGAACGAGTTAGAATAAACACACGAGTATCGTTGTCGGCCTTACGTTGATTTTCATATACACCTTTTGCCTGCAATGTTGCATATGCGTTGAACATACGTTCACCATTACCACGAACATTTGGTGTCAAATCAACCTTTCTGTCTGCCACAGAAATATTTGAATGCATATCCGGTTCAGTTGCGTCAAGCCACCAAGCGTCGAAGCCCTTATTATATATTCCTTGCAACGTTTCCCAAAACATTTCGCGGGCACCAGGATTATATACATCATACCAACCATTCAAGAAACCTTCGGCAACCCAATCCTTACGTTTCATGTCCACATTATGAGTCATAATGTAACCTTTCTCATTCATTTTCTTATAATTTTCGGTACTAGCATAGAACTTTGGCCATACCGAAATCATAATATGAGCATTATACGCATTATGCAAAGAGTCAACCATTCCTTTTGGATCTGCAAAACGGACAGAATCAAATGTTTGCGTTCCCCAACCGTCTGTTGGCCAATAATGCCAATCTAACACGATATTGTCAAGCGGAATATGTCTTTCACGGAATGTTTTTACCGTACTCAAAATCTCGTCAGCAGTCTGGTAACGTTGACGGCTTTGCCAGAAACCCATAGCCCACTTTGGAACTATAGTAGCCTTACCTGTTAATTTTCTATACCCTGAAACTACCTCATCAGCATTATTACCACGAACAAAATAGTAATCAATTTCATCACCAGCTTCCGAAGAAAGCGTCAACATGTCCTGATATGGATTAGAACTCAAATGTGTAAGTCCCATATAGCCAAAATTAGTGTTCCATTCTATCTTAATTGTATGCTTTTCGTCAGCATTCATTTGCACAGTAAACGGATTAGACCAAGGATTCCAGTTTTGACGCCATTTATCCATAATCAATTGACCATCAATCCATAATTTAAAGTAACTTGAACCATACAATAAGAATTTATGAAGACCTGCCTCATCAGATGCAAATTGACCTTCCCAAGTAATTACGCCATCATGATCTTTCAAGACTTCAAGTATTTCAGGATCAGACACATTTGCACGATTTACGCCATCAGAAGACAAGAATGCGTAGTCAATCTTAGATTCAACCTGTTCTTTTACAATTCGACCTTTGATAGAATATGTAGCAGTTAAACCACCCTCATTTCCATTCTTGTCGTACAATTTCATACTGGTAATTTGCTCATATTCACGCACATCGCCAAAACGAGTAATAGAATAATTATCCCATAAAATACCATAATTTTTATTTGAATATAAGAAAGGAATACAAGGAACCATATTGTGTTGAGCCAATTCAACATCTTTACCTTTATAGTTCATCATTCCATGCTGATGACCACCAAGTCCATAGAATGCTTCATCTTCAGGAGAATCAAAGCGTTGCATAATACGATAATACGAATCTTTACAATCCAGTGCCACACAATGCTCATGTACATTTTGGTCTGCATGATTCAACCAAGGGAAAGAATCAACATGTTCAAACGACTGCTCCTTTTCCTGCAAAAGAACATTGCCATCTACATCTGTAAACACCACATTTCCGTCCTTAGAAACAGTTGCCTTTAGAGTCGGAGTTTTCACAACAACGTCATCACCTTTTTGCGAAACCTTCCAATCAGAATATTTTGATTGCGGAAGCACAATTAAACTTTCTTTTGTAGAAAACACAGAATCTACAGTTTTAGTTACACGGATAATATCCGAAGAAACCACTTGCAAACGAATTTGCAGAGAATCTCTCGTAACAACAATTCCAGAATCAGTTTTCTCGTAGTTTTTTGAGCAACTTGTCATAACAAAAATGCCAGCACAAAAAAGACCGGCGTACTTTAATAGATATTTCATATTGTTTCTTTTACACAAAGATAATAAAATAAACGAAATCACATGCTTTTTCATTCGATATCAATTTATTTTCAGCAATATTTACAAACAAAACGAAGTAAGCCCATACTAAATATTATCAGATTAAAAATCATTACATATTAGCATTTTGCACTGAATAAGAGAATTTATATCTTTGAACAACGCAACAAACTAATCATTATGCAAACTAACGAAAGCCTCCAACAAATCGGCATTGAAGAAATCAAAACAAAAATCCACGAAATTCGTGGTTTGAAAGTAATGCTTGACAGAGATCTAGCAGAATTATATCAGGTAGAAGTTGGCCAAATGAATCGTCAAGTGAAACGTAACACAGAACGATTTCCAGAAGACTTTAGATTTCAGTTATCTAAAGAAGAATGGGAAGTTTTGAAATGCCAAATTGGCATTTCAAAATTGAGAGGTGGTGATAGACAACTTCCTTATGCATTTACAGAGCAAGGTGTTTCTGCTTTAAGCGGAATATTAAGAACCCCATTTGCAATACAAATGAATATTTGTATTATGCGAGCTTTTGTCTCTATGCGACATTTTATTACGGAAAATGCAGGAATATTTCAAAGATTAGATTTAGTAGAAAAACATCAATTAGAAACCGATATTAAAATAAATAATATACTTGACGGTTTAGAAGACGGAACATTACAAGAGAAAGCTCATATATTTTCAGCAGGACAAATTTATGAAGCGAAAGCCTTTATTACAGAACTCATTAGAAATGCGAAACATAGAATAATTTTAGTAGACGGCTATATTAGTGCCCCAACCATCGATTTGCTTCATGCCCGTCAAGACGGAGTTGAAACCATAATTTACACCAGCGGAGTTGGAGCAAACCTACGACTTCTTATGAAACAATACAACAGCCAATATCCTCTCAAAAAACTAGAAATAAAAAAATGGGTTACCGAACAACATGATCGTTGGATAATAATTGACGACGAACTTTGGCATTGTGGAGCCTCAATACGTGACGCAGGAATTAAAACATTCGGAATTGACAGAATAGGATTGAATGCAAGGATTATTCTTGACCAATTATAAAACGACAATTATTATTTTACTTTCACCGAGTTCTCCTTCTTTCCTTCCGCTTTCGCTGTAATTTGTAGCGGTTTACCATTTTGTTTCCGTTTCACTATAAGTTGCGCATATCCATTAAACAAACAACGAGTAATTTGTGGCATAGGATACTGAATTTGGACACTTCCCGGTTCACGATTTGGTTCATCATACATATATTTTTTACGGAATTTCTGTCCTGTTACCACATATTCATTTCTTCCAACCTTCAAATAATCCAACGGAATTTGAATTGCATCTAATTTATCAGCCCGTTGTATATTCGTTTGTAATTCATGTCCATTCACATAGATAGTCTGCTGTTCTACTATGCTTTTTGCAAACAACGTAACCACCATACTTTCGTCAAACCTATCTAAATTGAATGTACCACGAATCACCTTCAACGAATCTTCATACACGTCCCAATGTCTATTATCAGGCTCTGCAGAAAAAGCAGGAATCCACGAAGAATAGTTATATCCTTCGACAACTTCTTTTCGATTTTCAAGATTGGTAACCGTACATTCTTTTAGATCAACAATCTGAGAAACAACATTTTCTGAAAAAAAGACTTCCGGCTCATGACTTGAGGGATTTCCATTTCCAACATATACCATATCAACATCACCATCTATAGTGAACAAGACTTGATTATTTGCCGTAATATCCACTCTATCGTTCTCATCTACGGCATATACGGTAATTATAGAGACATCACTATAATCAGCACTATGCATTTTCAACGTTGTAGATTTTGATTCACCATTTACTATAGAAACACCATAACTTTTTCCGTCACCTTCCCCACACATTCGTTCACCTTTCTCATTGTAGCCTATAGCAGAAAGCAAACCAGGAACAAATTTCACTTTCCATGTCGCAAAGTCATTTTTTGCTATAGAGCGAATTCCCTGAGATTGTTTATTCACAAATAGTTCCACTTGCGGACAATTAGAATACACTATGACATCAACCGAATCCGTACCTTCTGCATAATCCCAATTCGATGCAATATGAAGAACCACATCTTTGGTCCACCACGATTTCAAGTAATAGAAATTATCTTTTTCGAAGCCACATAAATCTGTAATTCCAAATTGTGAAACGACCGCAGGATATTCATACGGCGTAGGTTCGCCACGGTAATCTAACCCCGTCCAATAGAATAAGCCCGATGCCCAATCCAACGAGTCATAAAATTTCCAAGCATTACGCATTCCATAATCATTATGTATTTGTGTTCGTTCCATCCAGCATTTTTCATGATTTGACTGATAGATTCCACGAGTCCGTTCTGTATTTCCTTCTTCCGTTCCTATCATCGATTGATTTGGGAATTTTTTCTTATGATCCAACACATCACCATGACTCAGATAATTCACCCCAAAAACTTCCGTAACCGCACCTATACCGGTATCCCAACCACCACTTGTTGCTATAGTAAACGCTCTCGAAGAATCAAATAAATGTGCGTATTGCTCCATATTTTTTGCAATTCGGGCCCCTTTCTCATTTCCTTCTATCGCCCACTCCTCATTACCTAAAGACCATATAAATACACTTGGATGATTTCTATCGCGAAGAAGTAATTGTTCAATATTTTTCTTGTGCTCCTGATTGATTCCCATCAAACGCAACTCATCCATTACCAAAACACCCAGTCTATCACAAACATTCAAAAAATCTGGTGCAGGAGGATTGTGAGACGTTCTGATTGCATTACATCCCATGTCCATCATTTTTCTAACACGATATTGCTGTAAGCCTGGAGTAATTGCCACACCAACGCCGGCGTGATCTTGATGTAGGCAAACGCCACGAGCTTTTACCTGTTTGCCATTCACTAATAAACCTTTATCTGCATCAAACGCAATAGTACGGATGCCAAAATGAGTTTGGTATGTATCTACAACCTTTTCATTCTTTACATCATAAACACAGACATCACTTCTGTACAAATATGGGAAACCTTCATCCCATACATTCCACAACAAAGGATCGGAAATAGAGTAATGCAATACAACTTCTGTAGAACTATGTGGTTCAAGATGTATCTCCCTTGATTGTTTCTTCACTTGTCCTTCACCAAAAGCTATTTTATCTGTATTTTTTAAAGCTTCATCTGGATTTATAATCTTCTCCACAACAATAAAAGTTGCAGGCTCATTTGATTCGTTCACAATTTTCGTACGAGACGTTAGTTCTGCCTTTGAATCAGTAATGGCATCTGTTGTTATAAAAGTACCATAACGAGCGACGTGCAACGGATTTGTTTTTACAAGATTAACATTTCTATAAATACCAGCACCTTCATAAAACCAACCCTCTTCGAACGAAGCATCGGCACGAACTGCTATGACATTTTCACCACCATAATTCAAATATTCGGTCAAATCATACGAGAATCCCATGTAACCACTTGGTTCATTTCCCAAATAGAACCCATTGCACCACACTTTCGAGTCACGAAACACACCTTCAAATTCAACAGAAATCTTCTTACCGAAATCGGCGGAATCTATAAAAAATGACTTTCTATACCAACCTACGCTGCTTTCCGGATAATTTCGTCCTATGGCCTTGGAACCATGACTTACACTTCCATTTTCGGCAAACGGCAATTCCACACACCAATCATGCGGAACACTAACAGTTCGCCACATCCTATCATCAAAATCCTTTGCTGCCGGGCCATCACCATAGCCAGCTTTGGTCACATACGAGAAATATGAAGTTCCATTCTTAAAATCCTTATCACGATCGTATGAATGCCCCAATGCAAATTTCCAATCATTATTCAAGGAAATCACCACACGACCATCTGCCACATCGGTTGTTGAAATCGTGCGAGAACATGCAGAAAGCAATAGCGATAAAAGAAAATATATCGTAATTTTTTTCATTTAAATTATTTTTTTCAAAGATACAACTCTATTGTGAGCAATACACGAAACGAGCAAAAATTAGTGGACAATTCTATTTTATTTCGTATATTTAGAAAATTTAAATTAGAACAAATATGGCAGTATTAGGAAAATTCAAATGTAAGCAATGCAACTACGAAATTGTTGCATCAGCCACTCCGTATGTACCTTTAATGTCTGGACTATTTGCACAATGTTATTGTAAAAAATGCAAAACAATAGTCCATGTAGAAGCAGGAGAAAATTATCAAATTGATGTGACCCAACTAAAACTACAGTGTAGAAGCTGCAACAATCCCGTTTCGGTATGGACACCAGACATGGGTTGTCCACAATGCGGCGGGGCAATGAAGCAAGATGACGGGTTTATGAGTTTTGCAGATTAAAAAAGAGATGCGATTTTTCGCATCTCTAAATATTATTCTTCGCTTGGCTTATTAGAGACAAGCATCAAATATTCTTTGATAAAAGTATTCAAATCACCATCTAACACAGCTTGTGTATTAGAAGTTTCGTAATTGGTACGTACGTCTTTCACCAACTTATATGGATGAAGCACATAGTTACGAATCTGTGAACCCCACTCTATTTTCAACTTTTCGCCATTACGTGCAGCCTGTTCTTCCTCACGTTTACGGAGTTCCAGTTGATATAATTGTGATTTCAATAACGTCAACGCTTTTTCCTTATTTTGAAGTTGCGAGCGGCTTTCCATATTTTCTATCACAATTCCCGTAGGTTTATGTCGCAAACGAACGGCGGTTTCCACCTTGTTGACATTCTGTCCACCTGCTCCACTCGAACGATAGGTATCCCATTCCAAATCGGCAGGATTGATAACAATTTCTATTGTATCATCAATCATCGGCACTACATCTACCGAAGCAAATGAAGTATGACGACGGGCACCAGCGTCAAAAGGCGATACACGCACAAGTCGATGAACGCCATTTTCACCTTTTAAATAGCCATAGGCATAATCACCCTCAAATTCTATAGTTGCTGAACTAATTCCAGCAATATCACCATCCTGAATATCAATGACATTAACCTTGTAACCATTTTCTTCTCCCCAACGAGTGTACATTCGAAGAAGCATAGAAGCCCAGTCATGACTTTCCGTACCACCAGCACCTGGATTAATTTTTAATATTGCGCCAAACTGATCTTCTTCTTTCTGAAGCATATTCTTAAACTCCAGAGATTCAATTTTTTTCAGCGTATCATTATACTGTACTTCAACATCATCCAAAGAAGCTTCCCCTTCTTTGTAAAAATCACAAAGTACCTGTAAATCTTCAGAAGCCTTTTCTACTTCAGAATAAGCCTCGGTCCACTTCTTAATAGAAGTAACCTTTTTTAATTGCTGTTCTGCTTTTTTAGGATCGTCCCAAAAATTAGGATCATGAGTTTTCAACTCCTCTTCTTCCAATCGAATCAAACGATTGTCGATGTCAAAGATGCCTCCTTAACGCCTGCTGGCGATTCACCAATTCTTTTACCTGATCTGTTGTAATCATTATTCGTTTTCTTTTGATTCAACAATTCTATCGGCACAAGCAAGAGAAATTTCTGTTTCATATCCACGCGACTGTCCAAATTGAATCAATTTAGATTTACGTTGATATTCATCTTCGATATTTAAAGATTGATTTTTTCTACGTAATTGATCATAGATCATTTGTTCATAATCTACAGTTGGGAAAAACGCATCGAACGCATCGTTGATTACCGATTCCTTGAAACCGCGTAATGTTAAATTGTAACGAATTTTTACACGTCCCCACTTTTTATAGAAAAATTTACCACGAATGTAGGAATAAATATAGCGTTGAGAATCCATGAATCCATCCTCATTCAACTTATTTATAAGTTTTTGTGCTGCATCGCCAGTTATTCCCCACATAAATAATTTCTGACGTACATCAAATTCGCTACGCTCCATTTTAGAGCAATACGACATCAATTTATCTAAAGCCTGTTCTGGCGTTAATTTTCTTACATTCATACTATAAATCTTCTAAGATAAACAAATCGTCTGTTTGCAAATTAACATCAAAGTCAAAATATTTCTTTTCTGTAGATTTTTCAACTGTTACATTTCGTTGTACATGCAAATAGTTTGGACCAGAATATTCTATTACATATTGTCCTTCATTCAAAGTACATTCATAATGTCCTTCTTCATCTATACGCAATTCCTTCAACACTTCATTTGAGACAGCCTTACGAACAAGCACACGAGTTTTCTTATAACTTTCCGTATTTTTATCCTCAAACGTAACCGTTCCACGCAATGTTGCAGGAATCACAACTTCATCCTGCACATATTCTACTTGGAATATATCGCTACCACCAAAAGTGAAATACCCTTCATTAAAAGCAACAGAATAGAAACCAAGTTCTCCATTTAAAGCAGGTTTGTAGAACATATTGTCATCTGGCGTATTAATTGGATGTCCAAGATTTTCAGGTTTAGACCAATTGTCATTTCCTGAATTTACAGACTTAAACACATCAAAACCACCCATATTATAGTGACCGACTGAAGTGAAATACAATGTCTTACCATCTGCTAAAATAGAAGGACAAGACTCATCATATTCCGTATTAATTGATGCACCAAGATTTTGCAATTTTGACCATTCATACTTTTTCGCATTCTTCAACTCACTCTTCCACAAATCATATCCACCCATACCGCCTTCTTTATTAGAAGCGACATACAACGTATTGCCATCTGCAGAAATTGCAGCTGCAGAAATAAGCGAATTTAAAGTATTGATAGATTTTCCGAATTTCTTCATAAACGACCACGAAGAATTACGACTTGGACGTGTACTATAATATAATGTACCACCTTGTTTGATTTCATTCAAATCGTCGACATTCGCATGTTTACACAATAACATAAATGTACCTTCATCGTTAACTGCCAACACACTACAATGGCCGAACGTCAACAACTGATCAGACACATCTACCGGTGCCGACCAATGTTCGCCACCTAAAAATTTAGAACAATAAATACGAAGTTTACTTTCTATACCACCTTCGCCACCATCTTTATAGATAATTTGTTGTTTTTCCAAACGAGTAAAGAACAACAATTTTCCATCGGCTGTCGGACATGGATTAAAATCATTAAATTCAGTATTCAAAACATTACCAATATTAAAGATTTCCACTGGTTGTGGATTCTTAATGATTTCTGCAGCAGTTCGACAAGAAATCATTTCACGCATTGCACGCTTACGAGCTTGTAGTTCATTAGGAGAAAGTCTATCTATATATTGCTGATAAGCAACAACACCTTCTTCATAAAATTTATTGGTATGATAGCCACGGGCCAAAGCATACCATGCAGATATAGGAGCTTTTCTTTCCGAAACAGATCCTTCAATATAATCTGCAGTAACCTCTTTTACAGCCTTTTTCAAATAAGAGATAGAACGACCGGCTTCAAAAGGCATACGCTGATAGCAAACACCTATCTTATAATTTACATTACAGTTGTCTGGATCATCTTTCAAGATATCTTTGAATAATTTCAAAGCTTTTTCATAGTCCGCATTGAAAAAATAATATTCCGCATCCAATCGAACCGATTGCAATTTATCTTCCTGAGTCTGTGAAAACGCTGTAAATGAAAGCATTACCATCACAGAAATTATATAAATCTTCTTTATCATAGCCTTTTTCTAAAATCGTTCCAAATATAAAAAAATAATTACAACTGCAGAAAACAGACATAACATTGTAGTAAATAAAACAAAATTTATTTTATAAATCCTATTATACATTATTAATATACCATCTTTTGTTGCTGAAATACAGTCCACATCTTTCAACTCTTAATTTATTTTCTATCTTTGCACGCTCAATTTTAATTCGGTTATGGAAAACAACGAAAAAAAGTTCGGTCGTGATGATCGAAATTCCTGGAAAAACAACAGAGAAAATCGTTCTCGCAGAAGTTTTGGTTCGAGAGAACGTTCATTCAACAGAGACGCAAAATCGTTCGGCCGAGATGGTGACGGCGAAAATGCAAGACCAAGTTTCAACAATGGGGAACGTCGTTCTTTCAGACGTTTTGACGAAAGAAACTCAGAAAACAAAGAATTCAAACCACGTCGTTCGTTTGGAGACAAACCTCGCTTTAACGATGGCGAACGTCGTCCATTCAGACGCTTCAACGATGACAATTCAGAAAATAGAGAATTTAAACCTCGCAGAGAATTCAACGGCGAAGAAAGACCTCGCCGCTCGTTTGGCAAACCACGTTTCAACAATGGAGAACAACGTTCATTCAAACAATTTGACAACGAAAATGCTGAAGAACGCGAATTTAAGCCACGCAGAGAATTCGACGGAGAAGAAAGACCACGTCGTTCATTTGGAGACAAGTCAAGATTCAAAGGAAGAGGTTTTAAAAGACAAGAAAAGACATACGAGAACCCTATGGAATATACTTCCATAGACAAAAATCTTGTTTCCCGCAATTTCGACGACGAATGGAACGACAATGTAATTCTTGAAGATTTTGAAAGACCTGAAGAAGAATACATTGAACCAAAAACAGCAGCAACAGAAGCTGAAGGTTATCGTTTAAACCGTTTCATTTCTGTAGCAGGTGTTTGTTCTCGTAGAGCTGCCGATGATTATATTGCTGCAGGAAAAATCACAGTTAACGGTAAAGTCGTAACAGATTTTTCTACGAGAGTATTTCCGGGTGACGAAGTTTGTCTTAACGGTAAAAAATTAGTATCACAGAAACGTGTATATATCGTATTCAACAAACCAAAAGATTGTATTTCAACAAAATCCGACGAACTTGGAAGAAAAACAATCTACGACTACATTAAGACAGACGTTGAAGTGAAAAACGTAGGACGTCTTGACCGTGATACAACCGGAGTTATGTTATTGACAAACGATGGCGACTTAATGGAAAGACTAACCCACCCACGATACAACAAGATGAAAATCTACCATGTATTTCTAAACAAAAATCTTTCTGCCGAACATTTTGCAGAAATTATGGAAGGTGTAGATTTAGATCCTATTGTTTCAGAAGACGGCAGCGAAATTAAAGGTGGCCACATCGACATCGATGACTTACAATATGTAGAAGGAGAAAAAAATCAGATAGGAATACAACTACACTCAGGAATGTACCACGTTGTTAGACGTATTTTCGAAAAATACGGATACAAAGTAGAAAAACTAGACCGTGTATATTTCGCAGGGTTGACAAAGAAAGACCTTCCACGGGGACATTGGCGTTATTTGTCACAAAAAGAAGTTGCAATGATTAAAAGAGGAGCATACGCATAATGGCTTTCAAATCAGGATTTGTAAACATCGTAGGAAACCCGAACGTAGGGAAATCCACACTCATGAACGAGTTGGTCGGTGAACGCTTGTCTATCGTCACAGCAAAATCACAAACAACACGTCATAGAATATTGGGCATAGTAAACGGTGAAGATCATCAAATCGTCTTCTCCGACACACCTGGTGTTTTAAAACCAGCATACAAACTACAAGAATCTATGCTTAAATTCTCGGAATCAGCATTAGTTGACGCCGATGTAATTTTGTACATAACCGACACAGAAGAAACAGCGGAGAAAAACGCAGAATTTTTGTCTAAGATTCAAAAAATCGACCACATTCCTATCCTATTAATCATAAATAAGATTGATTTGATAGATCAAAACCGATTAGTTGAATTGGTTACATTTTGGGAAAACTTATTGCCAAAAGCAGAAATTGTACCATGCTCTGCACAAAACAAATTCAATGTTGAGTATATCATGAAACGTATCGTGGCATTACTTCCTGAAGGAGAACCATACTACGATCAAGACGCATTAACAGACAAACCTATGCGTTTCTTCGTTTCCGAAATCATACGAGAAAAAATACTTAAACTTTACAGTAAGGAAATCCCGTACTCCTGCGAAGTTGTTGTCGAGCAATACGAGGAAGGTCCAAAGAACGTACACATCCGTGCGGTAATAAACGTGTCACGAGATTCGCAAAAAGGTATAATTATCGGCAAAAAAGGCGAAGGAATCAAACGATTAGGTACCGAAGCCAGAAAAGACATAGAGACATTCGTCGGAAAAGGCATTTACCTTGATTTATATGTTAAAGTCGAGAAAGATTGGCGTAACAACGACAAAGATCTCAAGCAATTCGGCTATCTGCAAGACGAAAAATAAGATAAACAGAAGGGTGCATTTACAATGTGCCCTTTTTTATTTCCGTACAAACCTAATTAACAAAATTGTTAATAACTTTTCAATACTTTACGGCGACAGAGGTAGACGCAAAAACTCTTTTTTCGTACATTCGCTTGCATTTCCTACAAAAGGAAACGATAATTTATACAGAAACTGTAAAACATTGAATTAAAACAAAATACAATGGCAGAAGAAAATAACAAAGCGTACACTGGTGATAGTATCCAGGTATTAGAAGGACTTGAAGCAGTAAGAAAGCGTCCTGCAATGTACATCGGTGATGTTGGCGAACGCGGTCTTCACCATTTGGTGTACGAGGTTGTAGACAACTCTATTGATGAAGCGTTGGCTGGATATTGTACTCACGTAGAAGTAACAATAAACGAAGACAACTCTATCACTGTTCTTGATAACGGTCGTGGTATTCCTGTTGATTGGCACAAGAAAGAAAACAAATCAGCTTTGGAAGTTGTAATGACTGTACTTCACGCCGGAGGTAAGTTCGACAAATCTTCATACAAAGTTTCTGGTGGTCTTCATGGTGTGGGTGTATCTTGTGTGAATGCTCTTTCTACAAAATGTATTGTAACAGTTTGCAGAGATGGCAAAAAATACCGTCAAGAATATGCATACGGTAAACCACTTACAGCCGTTGAAGAAATAGGAACAGCCGACAAAACAGGAACAGAAGTTGCATTCTGGCCTGATGGTTCTATATTCACAACAACAGAATACCAATTTTATATATTGGAAAATCGTTTAAGAGAATTAGCATACCTTAATAAAGGTGTAAGCCTTCAATTAACAGACCGTCGTTCTCTTGACGAAAACGGTGTTGCCAAAACAGTTACATTCTATTCAGAAGAAGGTCTAAAACAATTCGCAACATATCTTGACGAATCTCGTGAAGCTTTATTTGGCGATGTAATGTACATCGACACTGAGAAAAACGGTATTCCTGTAGAAATCGCATTACGTTACAACACATCATACACAGAGAATGTACATTCTTATGTAAACAACATCAACACGATAGAAGGTGGTACTCACTTGGAAGGTTTCCGTCGTGGTTTGACTCGTTCACTTAAGAAATATGCGGACGGACTTGGTGTGTTAGAGAAACAAAAAATCGAAATCAGCGGTGACGACTTCCGTGAAGGTTTAACAGCCGTTGTTTCGGTAAAAGTACAAGAACCTCTTTTCGAAGGTCAAACTAAAACTAAACTTGGTAACTCTGAAGTTTCAAGTGCAGTTGACCAAGCTGTAAGCGAAATGTTAGGCTACTATTTGGAAGAACATCCAAAAGAAGCTAAAACTATAGTTGACAAAGTATTATTAGCAGCTCGTGCTCGTATAGCAGCTCGTAAAGCCCGCGATGTTCAACGTAAGAACGCAATGTCAGGTGGCGGTCTTCCTGGTAAATTGGCAGACTGTTCTGATAGAAATCCTGAAAAATGCGAATTATTCCTTGTCGAGGGTGATTCTGCAGGTGGTTCTGCAAAACAAGGTCGCGACAGACATACACAGGCTATTCTTCCACTACGTGGTAAGATTTTGAATGTGGAAAAAGCAATGTTGCACAGAATCTACGAAAGTGATGAAATCAGCAATATTTTAAAAGCATTAGGTATCACTATCGGAACAGACGAAGACAGCAAAGCGGTAAATATCGACAAAATCCGTTACCACAAGATTATCATCATGTGTGATGCCGACGTTGATGGTAGCCACATCGAGACTTTGGTGATGACATTGTTCTTCCGCTATATGAAGGAAGTTATAGAAAAAGGATACTTATATGTAGCATGTCCTCCACTTTACTTGGTAAAATCTCAAAGAAAGAAAGATTTACAACGTTATTGTTGGACTGAAGAACAACGTATTGCTGCAATTGAAGAATTTTCAAATGGCGAAAACGACAAATCAGTAATCGTAACTCGTTACAAAGGTCTTGGTGAAATGAACCCTGAACAATTGTGGGAAACAACAATGTGTCCAGAAAATCGTATGTTACGACAAGTAACTATAGAAAACAGTGTTGCGGCAGATGCTGCCATCGCAATGCTTATGGGTGACGAAGTACCACCACGCCGTCAATTCATCGAAGAAAATGCTAAATATGCAAATATCGACGCTTAGTAAATAATTTTAAACCATAATATTAAAACACATGGAATTTATAATTTCAAAATCTGAATTACAAAGCCAGCTAAACGCTATTAAAGGTATTATTAATTCAAAAAACACATTACCTATTTTGGATAACTTCCTATTCACATTGGAAGGTAATACCCTAAAAATAGAAGCTTCGGATTTGGAAACATGTATGGAAACTAACATCACTCTTGACAATGTTAAAGGTGGTGGTTCTATAGCTATTGACGCAAAAAAAATCACAGAATGGATGAGCGCCACTAATGCTGACATTCCACTTACATTCAAGATTGATTTAACTAACAACCAACTTAATATTGATGGTCCTGGTATTGAATTTAAAACTGTAGGTGTAAGCGGCGAAGAATTTCCAAAAACACAACCTCTTACTGACTCTAAAAAATTCACTATAGCTGCAGAATCTTTACGAAAAGGTTTGTCTAGTACAGCTTTCGCAACCGCAGAAGATGGTATAAAACCAAACTTAACAGGTATTCTTTTTGAATTAACAAACGAACACCTTCGTTTTGTTGCAACAGATTCTCACAAACTTGCTCGTTATACAAGAACAGATGTAAAATCAGAAAATGAAGCTTCTTTCATTTTCCCTAAAAAACCAGCTAACCTTTTACGAAACATCCTTACTAAAGAAAAAGGTGATGTTCAAGTTGAATTCGATGCACAACAAGTAGTTATTACTATCGGTCAATTTGTATTGAACTGTAGACTAATTGATGGAAAATATCCTAACTACGCTGCTGTTATCCCATCGGAAAATCCAAATCAATTGTTCATCAACAAAGTTGATTTCCACCAAAAACTTCGTCAAGTTGCATGTTGCTCCGATGCATCACAACTTACTCGCTTTGATTTGTCTCCAAATATTTTAACAATTTCTGCGACAAATATGGAAAACCAATCAAGTGGTAAAGCAACCATAACTTGCCGTTACGAAGGTGAAGATATGACTATTGGTTTCAAATCTAAATTATTGTTAAACATTATTGAAAACATTGAAAGCGAAGAAATTTCTATCGAAATGTCAGATCCTTCTCGTGCAGGCTTAATCATCCCTGTTGACAAGGAAGACGAGAACGAAGATGTTCTTATGCTTTTAATGCCTATGATGATTTAATAAAAACATTACAAATCCGTAAAGAGTGACGAGTAATCGCCACTCTTTTCTTTTTTCAGACAAAAATGAAACTACAACTAACCAGACCTATCGCCTTTTTCGATCTTGAAACAACAGGCTTGAATATAGTTACCGACCGTATTATAGAAATCTCCATACTTAAAGTAATGCCTAACGGCGACGAGACATCTATCACACGACGTCTTAATCCAGAAATGCCTATTCCTGCAGAGTCAACAGCAGTTCACCATATTACAAACGAAGACGTAAAAGACTGCCCTACTTTTAAGGAAAAAGCAAAAGAATTTGCGCAATTATTAGAAGACTGCGATATTGCCGGCTACAATTCAAACAAATTTGATGTTCCACTACTTGCCGAAGAATTTGCAAGAGCTGATGTACAGTTCGATTGGTCGAAACGTAAATTTGTAGATGTACAAGTTTTATTTTTAAAGAAAGAACCTCGTACCCTTTCAGCTGCCTACAAATTCTATTGCGACAAAGATTTAGAAGGAGCACATGCTGCCGACGCCGACACCAATGCGACCTACGAAGTACTTAAGGCACAATTAGATAAATACCCTGATATTGAAAATTCCGTGGAGTTTTTAAGCAAATACACACACCATACCAACAACGTGGATTTTGCTGGACGAATTATCTACAACGATAAACAACAAGAGGTTTTCAACTTTGGTAAATACAAAGGACAACTTGTAGAAACTGTGCTACAAAAAGATCCTGGATATTACAGTTGGATGATGCAGGGCGAATTTTCGTCAAACACAAAACAAGTTCTTACTACAATAAAACTAAGAAACTTCGGAAAATAATGAAAATCATCGCATTAGAATACGGACATTCTGTTGCTACATTAGACGAATCGCTTGTTTGCTACCCTGATTCCACTTTAATCAGAAACAATGACGATTTCTATGTTCCAAATTTTTCTAAAAACATAGTAGCATACTGTGGCATATATTTACAAGTCACAAAAATCGGGAAATGTGTGGAACCTCGATTTACAAACAGATATTTCAACGAGGTTGGAGCTGGCATAAAATTCTTTGCTGCAGACGTAATCGAACGTAACAAACAAAATGGCACAAGTACTGACATTGCACGAAGTTTTGACCAATCATTAGCAATCAGCAATGAAAAAATACAGTTTTCTGACAAACTCGAAATTTCTGCAGCAATAAACAATACACCTATTGCAATCGACGAGACTTGGAAAGACTACGACACTATTCTGTCAAAGGCAACACAATATTATACTCTTAAAATCGGCGATCTTATTTTTATTCCTTGTACAAAACAAGCAATTCCAACACAAATAGGTGACATTTTCGACATAAAAATACAAGGGAATCAACTACTTACCTGTACAATTAAATAGTCATGCAACAATATAATCTACAACACGTTTGGGATTTTCTATCCGAATTAAGTAAAAACAACAACAAACCTTGGTTTGACGCACATAAAGATCAATACCAAGAAGCACTTGCCGACTTTCGTTCATTTACCGAAGCATTTATCGAAGGATTATCGAAATTCGACAGCGACATAGCAGACCTACGTGTTGCAGACTGTACTTATAGAATATATAGAGACATTCGTTTTTCACACGACAAGACACCTTACAAAACACACATGGGTGTATATGTAAGCCACCAAGGGAAGAAAAGCGGATATGCGGGTTATTACATTCACATAGAACCTTGCGGTGAATGCATGATGGTTTCCGGTTTATACATGCCAACACCAACAGACTTAAAAAGTGTGCGTGAAGAAATTATGCTAAACGGTGAAAATTTCGACAACCTAATCAAAAAGTGCAAAGGGTTTGAATTAGATTGGTCCAATGCACTTAAAAGAATTCCGAATGGATGGAACGCAGACGACAGTTTCTCGGAATATTACAGACTAAAAGAATACAATCTTATACAACCACTCTCAAAAGAACAAATTCTATCAAAAGATTTCCTAGAATTTGCCCTTTCAGAGTGTAAGAAAACAACGCCAATTAATCAACTATTAAACCGTTGCGTTTCATATGGAAGAGAGAACCTATAACACTCTCTTTACAAGGATTTCATCCCTATAATTCACATTTCACCACAAAGCACGCAGCAATTCATCATAGAAAAATCCACACTTCAAGAGATATTTTTATCACCATAAGTCATTTTTAATCATTTTATTACATATCATCAACATATAATTTGAAAATAGAAAAATCTGTTGTTCTTTTACACTCGAAAAAGGTAGGAATAGATATGAAAATCAGTAAAAAAATCGCAACAATAATCGCACTACTCTGTTCGACGATATTGTCAGTTGCACAACAAAACTTAACATTAGAAGAATGCAGGAATCTTGCTCTTCAAAACAATAAGCAATTAAAAATTGCACAAGAAGAAATAAACAAGGCTGGCAATGATAAAAAAGCAGCTTTTGCGAATTACCTTCCTAAGGTATCGGTTTCTGGCGTATACATGTATAATAGCATTGACGAACTACACCTATTAAGCGACGAACAAGACGAAGCTCTTCGTAACTTAGGAACCAATATCGGACAAGGTTTAGGCGGATCACTACAACAAATGCAACAAAATGCAGCCGCTACCATCCAACAAATTTTAACGAATCCCGCTGCCGATCCTGCTTTGGCAACACTTATTTCACAAAGTTCTACAATACAAAATCTATTACAACAAATATCTACAGCCGACATTGCCACATCGTTAACTCCTGCTATGGGACAAATGAACGGCATCGGAGCTGAAATTGCCGATGGCATGGCATTAGACATTCAAAATGTTTGCGCAGGAATCATTTCCGTACAAGAACCTTTATTCCTTGGAGGAAAAATTATTACTTATAATAAAATTGCCGCTGCAAAAAAGGAATTAGAACAAACCAAATATAATGCGGAAGAACAAGAAACAATGGTAACAACAGATAAGTTGTATTGGCAAATTGTTTCTCTTACCAATAAATTAAAATTGACCGAGAAATATGTCGAACTACTTCGTAGCATGTCCGAAAACGTAGAAAAGATGGCAGGCGAAGGTGTTGCTACTATGTCGGACAAACTTTCGGTAAAAGTAAAATTAAACCAAGCAGAAACGACATTGTTAAAGGTTCAAAACGGATTATCGCTATCAAAGATGTTACTTTGCCAACATTGTGGTTTAAACATCAACACAGAAATCACATTAGCTGATGAAACATTAGAAGATGTCACAATTTCGGAAACACCTATACAATATAGTGAATCCGAAATTATGGAAAATCGTCCGGAATTAAAGAGTTTACAACTTGCTACTGAGCTTTATAAACAAAATGTAAATCTTACAAGATCAAACTACCTTCCAACGGTAGCGGTATTTGGAAATTACGTAATATCAAACCCATCTTGTTCCGACGGTTTCCAAAACGAATTTCATGGATTTTGGAACGTAGGCGTAATGGCAAAAATACCTCTTCTACAATGGGGAGAAGGCGCAAACAAAATCCGCAAGGCTAAATCAGAAGAAATCATAGCACAATATAAACTCGACGAAGCAAAAGAAAAGATTATGCTTCAAGTAAATCAATACGAAAAACAAATGAATGAAGCTAAATCGCGAGTAAAAATGTCGGAAGAAAAAATGAGCGACGCCGAAGAAAACCTTCGTATGGCGACACTTGGATTCGAAGAAGGTGTCATTCCATCGTCTGGTTTGAACGAAGCCCAAACTGCTTGGTTACAAGCTCATTCTGAATATATAGACTCAAAAATTGACTGGATTATGTCGCAAGTCTATTTGAAAAAAGCAATTGGTATGTTAAATAAATAAAATGAAATAGTCATGACAGATAAACAACAGAACATTACAACCTTTCTTGCACTTGCAGTATTAGTGTGCGTACTTGGTGTAGTTTGTGCGATAGGTATTTTAACTTTCGGCAAAACAGACGAAATCATCCAAGGTCAAGCAGAAGTTGCAGAATATCGTGTATCAAGTAAAGTACCTGGCCGTATCCTTGAATTCCGTGTTCACGAAGGACAATTCGTAAAAGCCGGCGACACACTTGCTATTATAGAAGCGCCTGAAGTTGAAGCTAAAAAAGCACAAGCAGAAGCTGTAAAAACTGCAGCAGAAGCTCAAAACACAAAAGCAGAAAAAGGTGCGCGCAAGGAACAAATCCAAGCTGCATACGAAATGTGGCAAAAAGCAAAAACTGGTCGTGAAATAATGGAAAAATCCTATAATCGTATTAACAATCTTTACAAAGAAGGTGTTGTAAGCGAACAAAAATACGACGAAGTAAAAGCACAATACGACGCAGCCGTATCTACCGAAAATGCAGCAAAGGCACAATACACATTAGCTGTAAAAGGTGCCCAAGAAGAAGATAAAGAAATGGCTGCAGCTCAAGTAAAACAAGCAGAAGGTGTTGTTGCCGAAGTTAATTCATACATAAATGAAACTATTCTTACAGCGTATGCCGACGGAGAAATCACTGAAATATATCCACATATTGGAGAATTAGTTGGAACAGGCGCACCTATCATGTCGGTTGCAATTATGAACGACATGTGGGCAACATTCAATGTTCGTGAAGATTACCTTAAAAAGATGGAATTAGGCACTGAATTCGACGCTTATATTCCTGCACTTGACACAACTGCAAAAATGAAAGTTACCTATATGAAAGACATGGGCGACTTCGCAGCTTGGAAAGCGACAAAACAAACAGGTCAATATGATTTAAAAACATTTGAAGTTCGTGCTACTCCTAACAATGACATTAAAGGATTGCGAGCAGGCATGACTGTATTGTATAAAATCAACGAATAGACAAAATGTTGAAAGACAACAAGATATTTGCTATTGTAAAGAGAGAAGTGAAGCGTATGCTTACGCGTCCGCTGTATCTTTTCTGTATGATATTGGCACCAACATTCGCCTATACCTTCTTCACTATCCTTATGGAAGAAGGCCTTCCTACAGATATTCCTGCAGGCGTTGTTGATGAAGATAATACAACTGTCACCCGTCAAATCATACGCAATCTTGACGCCTTTCAACAAACAAAAATTGTTGCACACTACCACAACTTTGCCGAAGCGCGCGAAGCCATGCAACAAGGAAAGATTTATTCTATTTACTATATTCCCGAAGGAACGACAAAACTTGCATTAGCAAGTAAACAACCAACGATATCGTTTTACACATCGGCTTCATACCTTATTCCTGCTTCATTGGAATATCGCGATCTAAAAATGATGTCGGAATTAGCTTCAGGTGCAATTGCCCGTTCTACTCTGTATGCAAAAGGACATACGGAAGAGCAAGCGATGGCTATTCTACAACCAATAAAAATGGAAATGCACCCGATAAACAATCCATTGGTAAACTACTCTGTGTATCTTTCAAATACGATGCTTCCAGGAGTATTAATGCTTTTAATATTCCAGTTAACCATCTACTCTATTTATTCAGAAATGAAAGAAGAAACTGCACAGAAATGGATGGAATTAGCAGGAAACAATATATATAAAGCTCTGTTAGGCAAACTATTACCACAATTCTTTATATGGATACTCATGGGACTATTCTACCTCGTTTGGTTGTATGGATTAAATGATTTTCCACTCAATTGCGGATTTTTACCAATGTTCCTGTTGATGGTTCTATTCGTTCTTGTATGTCAAGCATTTGGCATATTCTTGTGCGGAGCAGTTCCATCGCTTCGATGGGCTTTGAGTCTTGCTACACTTTGGGGAGTATTATCGTTTCCTATTAGCGGATTTTCATTTCCACAAATGGCTTTTCCTGCTGCACTACGAGGATTATCTTATTTATTCCCATTACGTTACTATTTCTTAATATATGTCGATCAAGCATTAAACGGACTTCCATTTGAATATACTTGGACGTTTTATGTTTGCTTAGCAGCATTCCTTATATTACCATTCATTGTGGTTGGAAGACTTAAGAAATTCTTATTAGAATATCACTACCAAATATAATAACGAAATCTATGAAGTGGTTTATTAACATATTAGATGTATGGAAACACGAGCTAACCCGTTCTTTAACAGACATTGGAGCTCTTGTGTTTTTCATCATAGTTCCGTTACTATATCCACTACTATATGCATATCTGTATAGCAATGAATCGGTACGAGAAGTACCTACTGTTGTTGTTGATGATTCACATTCAAGTTTAAGCCGTGAATTTCTTCGTAAAGTAGATGCAAGCGGCGACATACAGATAGTCGGCCATTGCGCAAATCTAAAAGAAGCCGAAGAACTTATTCATAGACATAAAGCATATTGTTTAATTTACATTCCTGCAGAATTTCATAAAAATGTACTCGAAGGTCAACAAGCCATAGTTGAACTCTACAGCGACATGAGTGGTTTATTGTATTACAAGGCCGTTCTTAGTGCATGTACAGAAGTGTCGTTGGAAATGAATAAAGACATTAAGACACAAAGACTTATCGGTGCGACGAAAGAACAATCCGAAACATTCGCATATCCTATCAAATACGAATATGTGCCGATGTTCAATACACAAAGTGGATTTGCAACCTTCCTCATTCCTGCCGTACTTATGTTGATTATACAACAAACTATGTTACTTGGTATAGGTATGCTCCAAGGCGACGAACACGAACGTCGTCGTAAAGGCTTTATTGACGAACATTTAAAAGATAAACGTCCTTTGGAAATTCTTATAGGCAAAGCAACTGGCTACATGAACATATACATTGTTGTTGCCGCATATTTAGTTTGTATTATTCCACCACTTTTCGGACTAATCCACATATGGCAATGGAAAGACATGATTGCTTTTATGATACCATTCTTGTCTTCATGTATATTCTTTTGCATGTTTATTTCGGCATTCTCATACGATCGCGAGTCATTTATTGTCCTATTCGTATTCATGTCTGTTCCGCTATTATTCATTTCTGGAATTTCATGGCCTGCATCAGCCATTCCTGACATGCTCAAGACACTATCAAAAGCTTTTCCTTCGACATTTGGAATAAACGGATTTGTTCGTCTTTCCGAAATGGGCGCTTTATTCAAAGACTTACATGTTGAAATCATCGGACTTTGGATACAAACAATCGTGTACTTTTTCTTGACATGGTTAGTTTACAAAAGAATGTATAGAAAAAGAAGAAGTATAAAAATCGAAGACTAACATTCTCCTTTCCCATTTTTTTTAGCGTAATGTATGTTTTTCGTGTAAAAACACGTATTGGTCTATTTTTTCTCATATTTTTTATGTTTTTTTGCACAAAAATTATCAGTTAGTTATGAAGAAGACCTCGAATGAAGATGTAATTCTTTTAAGTATTTCCGGTAAAGACAAGTCTGGTGTGACTGCAGCTCTTACCACTATTCTATCACAATACAACGCCGACATTCTTGATATTGGACAAGCAGTTATCCACGATACACTTTCGTTGGGTATTTTGTTCCGCCTACCAAAAAACGGAATCAGCGGTCCTGTTTTGAAAGAATTATTGTTTAAAGCATACGAATTTGATATCAGTGCGCGATTCACTCCTATCGATAATACGACCTACGAAGAATGGGTTGAAAACCAAGGAAAGAAACGCTACATCCTTACCATTTTCGGACGTCATATTGAAGCACGATATTTATCGGAAATCACAACAGTTTTGTACGAACAACATCTAAATATTGATAACATTACTCGTTTGAGTGGTCGTGTTTCATTCAAACAAGAACAAGAATCTAAGAACCGTGCATGTGTAGAACTATCTGTTCGTGGTACTCCAACCGACGAAAAGAAAATGAAAGCTGCATTCATGGAGATTTCGAAACGTATCGGCTTCGACCTTGCATTCCAAGAAGATAATGCATTCCGCCGTAACCGTCGCTTAATATGCTTCGATATGGATTCTACACTTATCCAGACAGAAGTTATCGTTGAGTTGGCAAAATATGCAAATGTCGAAAAAGAAGTTGCAGAAATTACCGAATCTGCTATGCGTGGAGAAATCGACTTTAAGGAAAGTTTCCGCCGTCGTATAAAACTATTGAAAGGTATAGACGAAAACGTACTTGAAGATATTGCACGTAAACTTCCAATGACAGAAGGTGCCGACCGACTTATCCGCACATTAAAAAGATTTGGATATAAGGTTGCTATTCTTTCCGGTGGATTTACATTCTTTGGCCGCTATCTACAAACAAAACTTGGCATAGACTACGTATTTGCCAACGAATTAGAAATAAAAGACGGCAAGTTAACCGGCAACTATGTTGGTGAAATCGTTGACGGACAAATGAAAGCAGAATTGCTTAAAAAGATTGCCTTCAAAGAAGATATTCACTTAGAACAAGTTATAGCCGTCGGTGATGGAGCAAACGATCTTCCTATGATCAACATTGCAGGCCTTGGTATCGCATTCCATGCAAAACCAAAAGTACAAGAAAGAGCCGACAACAAAATATGTACTATCGGCCTTGATGCAATTTTATACATGTTAGGCTTCAGAGATCGTGAAGTTGATGAAGATAACAAATAACAATAATATCAATCATAAAGAAAAGGCTACCCAAACTTTTGGATAGCCTTTTTTGTTATATGAAAATAAATCTCTATATTTCGGTACAAAAAAAATGCAAATGAGAAGATTCATTTATTTCATTACAATTTGCACACTTTCTTTAGCATTCACAGCCTGTAGCTCTACGGAAGAAGAAAACACAACAACAGATGAAGATACCGTAGATATAGAAATGCAAAGTAAAAGTCTTGTCGGCATGATAAACGGCACTATATACTGCCTACCTTCCCCATACGAGATAATGAATCACATTAGCAGCCTTAATCTTCAGTATGACAGAGCATTACCGAACTCCGTATTGAGTTACAACACATACGAATCGTCCTTCCAAAAGCTCCTAAACATGGGTATTTACGGCATCGACATTTCATATATGTCGATGTACAACCAAACTTCTGATGCACTAAACTATTTTGCAACATTAAAATCACTTGCTAATCAAATAGAATTGGCCGACGTTTTTGATGCCGAGACAATGGAACGGCTTGAAAACAATATGGGAAACCAAGATTCCCTTGTACGAATCTTAACAAGCAAATTTCAAGAATCCGACAAATTACTAAAAGGCGAAAACCAAAAGGCGGAAGCCGCACTTATCCTAACAGGTTGCTGGATAGAAAGTTTGTATTTGCTTACAAAAATTCAAAAAGTCGCTCCAAACAAAGGCACAGTAGAAAAAATTGCAGAACACAAACTTGCCGCCGAAGCTATTCTCAACATTCTTCGTCCGTATGCAGAAAAATCCACAGAATACAAAACATTGGTTACATCTATTGTTGATATTTGCTATGACTTTGACGGAATCGACTACAGATACACCTACAAAGCACCAACGACATACGAAAAAAGAAAAATAACGGTTATAAACAGCGAAACAGAGCTAATCATCCACAACGAGCACATTGATTTGATTTCAAATAAAATTGAGAAATTAAGAAATTACGTAGTACAATGAAAAAGAAACTTTCTTTTTGTGTAGCACTATTCTGCATGCTTCTAACATTGGGAGCAGCGGCACAAACTCCTTGTGCCAGTCTTTTAACAGACGACTATATTTCCGACGGACAATATTACACGGCGACAATACATGCAGGGGAAAGTAAAAATTGCGAGATAACATTTATAGAAGGAAACGAATACAGAATTATCGTCTGCCCTCATTCCACAGAAAAAATAAGAATGCAACTAATTGACCAACAAAACAATATACTATTCGACAACAAAAACTATTCCTATACGAATTACTGGAATTTTGCAATCACAAACACATTTTCATGCACAATCAAACTGACCATAGACGACAAAAACGTACAATCAGATGATGTGGTTTTATTGGTAGGTTTCAAAAAATAAATACCTTTGTAAAAATATATATACACAATGAGCGAACGAATAATACAAGCACTCTTAAAACTTTTTGCCGTTTTCGCAAAATCTGACGGCAACAAAAACGATAAAATTAAGATCGTTGAACTTTTCCTTGCAAATCAATTAAACAAAGAACTTGCAAAAAAATATCTTCCTGACTTCGAACAAGAATATGACGAAGTTATGGCCGATATCAACCGTATTACAGAAAAAGCTAGCGCCAAAGGTGCTGTTGACTCTGAAAAGTTGAAATTTAAAATAGAAGCGAAACTTTCTGCACGTATTCACAAAATTGGTAACAGTATAAACCAAGAATTGACTCAACGTCAAAAGTTATATATCGTTATCAGTTTGTTGGAATTCGTTTCTACAGACAACGAAATTTCTGATTCCGAAAAAGAATTCTTAAACGCTCTTGTTGACGACTTAAACATCGACAACGAAGAATACAAACAATTATGTGAATTTATTCTTCATGATTTCGCAGAAATTCCTGATTCAGAAAACTTGTTGGTAATCAACAACAAACAAGAAACAGGTGAAGAATTAGCAAAACATATCCACTCTCCTCATCTTGCAGGAACAATTAAAGTATTCTATTTGCGCGCATCCAACTTATTGATTTTCCGTTCATTCCAAGTTGGTGAAATATCGCTAAATAGCCAACCAGTTTACGAAGATAAGGTTACTATCCTAAACATTGGCACGGCAATTAGAAGTAAGCAAATCACTCCGATTTACTATAGTCAAATTTTGAACACATTCAACGCCGGCAGTTCAAACGAAGGTGTTGTATTCAAAGTTGATGACATTACCTACAAATTCAAAGGTGGAAATATCGGTCTTCACGAATTTTCTATCGAAGAAACATCTGGTAGCTTAGTTGGTATCATGGGTGCTTCTGGTGCTGGTAAATCTACTTTGTTGAACGTATTGAACGGCAACTACACTCCTTCTACAGGCAAGGTTACTATCAACGACATTGACCTTCACCACGACACTGAAGGAAAATTGAATGGTCTTATCGGTTTCGTACCACAAGACGACCTTTTGATTAAGGAATTGACAGTGTACGAAAACTTATTCTATAGCGCAAAATTATGCTTCGACAACTTAACAGACGAGGAAATAGCAGAACGTGCTGATAGAGTTTTACAAAGTTTAGGCTTGTACGAGCGTAAAAACAACGTAGTTGGTGATGAATTACGCAAGGAAATCTCCGGTGGTCAACGTAAACGTTTGAACATTGCCTTGGAGTTGATCCGCGAGCCTGCAATCTTATTCCTTGATGAACCTACTTCTGGTCTTTCTTCTAAAGACTCTGAAAACATCATGGACCTTTTGAAGGAACTTGCATTGAAAGGCAAATTGGTATTTGTCGTTATTCACCAACCTTCATCAGATATATTCAAGACATTCGACCGTTTGGTAATTTTGGATACTGGCGGTTACCAAATTTATTACGGTGCTCCTGTAGATTCTATCATGTACTTCAAGGAATGTACACACCAAGCCGATTCTAACATCAGCGAATGTCCTACATGCGGTAACGTAAACCCTGAACAAATATTCAACATAACCGAAGCGAAAGTCTTGAACGAAGACGGTACACCTATGTTGAACGAAAAACGTCAGGAAATACGTAAACTTGCTCCTACCGATTGGTTCGAAATGTACCAACAAAACAAAAAAGTTGGAGAAGCAAAACCTATTCCTGAAAAACTACCAGAAATCACATTCAAGATTCCAAACTGGTTCCGACAATTACGTGTATTCATCAAACGTGACCTTTTATCTAAGGTTTCGAATATGCAATACATGCTTATCAACACTTTAGAGGCACCTATCATCGCAATCTTCCTTGCATTCATTATCAAATACTGGGAAGTTGATGAAAGCGGAAGTGTTGGCTATACGCTTATGAGCAACGTGAATATTCCGGTTTACATTTTCATGTTGGTAATTTGTGGTTTCTTCGTCGGTCTATCTGCAAGTGCCGAGGAAATCTTCCGCGACCAAAAGATACGTAGCCGTGAATCGTTCTTACACTTAAGTTGGTCAAGTTACCTTATTTCTAAGATTATCATATTGTTAGGTATATCGGCAATTCAATCTTTCTTGTTTGTTTTGTTTGGTAACTGGATTTTGGAAATTCATGGATTATTCTTCAAATACTGGTTTATGGCATTCAGCGTTTGGAGTTTCGCCAACTTAACTGGTTTAATTATTTCCGATTCTTTCAACGATATCAAGACAATCTACATTTTGATTCCATTCTTGGTTATTCCACAAATCATTTTGAGTGGTATTATCGTTAGCTTCGACAAATTAAACCCTACAATTTCCAACCCACAAGACATTCCATTCTATGGCGAAGTGATTGCATCACGTTGGGCTTACGAAGGTCTTGCCGTAGAACAATACGCACACAACGACTACGAAGCTCCATTCTTCCCATTGGATATGAAAATTAGCGAATGTAGCTATAGAAAAGGTGGTTGGTCGAACCAATTAATGAACAAGTTGAACGAAAGCCTTCGCATGATAGACGACAACAATACAAAAGACGAGCAATTTGCAAAGAATAACGTATTGATTGCCAACGAAATTGAGAAAGAATTAAAACGTACAAGCGACGTTGTTACTATCAGCGATAAAGTTCTTGACGAACTTCGCAAGACAAAGACATCAAAAGATGCTTTAGAAGCTGCCAAAGACTATCTTTCTAAGGTTAAGAGATTCTATATTGCTCAATCAAAAATCTATAGCAAGAAAAGAGATGAACTTACAAAGAGACTTAAAATCGAATACGGAACTGAAGCATGCGAAGAATTGAATATTCCTGAAATTGAACGTACAGAACATCTAAAAGACAGTTTAGGAAACGCTACACTTCTTGAAATGAAGAAACGTTACTACAACGAAAGTTTGGAAGATTTCTGTAGAAACCAAAACGATTTGACCGTGCTTATTGAATACAAAGGTAATTTTGTTCAAAAAACAGATCCTGTATTCATTACTCCAACATCTCAATTCCTACGTGCACATTTCTATGCACCAACAAAACCAGTATTTGGTACACAATTCCCTACATATTGGGTTAACGTGCTTATTATCTGGATTATGTCTATTCTATGCTACGTAGCATTATATCTACGATTGTTACGTAGAGGTATAGAAGCTTTAGGTAACATTAACTTCTCATTCAAGAAATAATGACTACAACAAGACAAAATAAAGTTGCCCGACTTCTCCAAAAAGAGTTGGGCGACATTTTTCAAAAAGAAGCTATGAACATGTTCCGAGGCGCCCTCATCTCGGTTACCATTGTACGCGTTGCTCCTGATTTATCGTTCGCAAGAGTGTACTTAAGCATATTCGCTCCTTCTAAAGACGAAAAAGAGTTGTACCAAGCCGTACAAGATAAGTCAAAAACAATACGTCAGATGCTTGCACAAAAAGTGGCAAAACAACTCCGTATCGTTCCAGAACTAGCATTCTTCGTTGATGATTCTATTGAATATCAAGAAAATATTGAACGCCTGCTTAATTCAAGCAACGAACAAGAAAAAGCTAAAGCAGAGAAAGCTAAAGAAGCAAAAAAATGAACTACGACCCAATAAAATTCTCACTAGGTACAGTCTTTAATAAAAGTCCGTTTTTACGAAAAGTATTTTATCTATTATTAGATATTCTACTTCTTCGTGCATGGCACATAAAAAAAGCCGTTGCCTCTTGGAAAAAGCAACAAAACAAGCCTGTTTCCATAATAGATGCAGGTTGTGGTTTTGGTCAGTATTCATATTATTTAGCACGACAAAATGCAGCATGGAATGTTTTGGGAATTGATGTAAAACAAGAACAAGTTGCCGATTGCAACTCATTCGCAAAACAAATTGGTTTTGAAAATCGTTTGTCGTTTGCAGAAGGTGATTTAACCACATTCGTAGCCGAAAAGCCGGCAGATATGATACTTTCGGTTGATGTTATGGAACATATCCTTGACGATGTACAAGTATTTAAAAACTTTGCAGCATCTCTACAAACAAATGGATTATTGCTCATCTCTACTCCATCGAATCTTGGTGGCTCGGACGTTCACGAAGAAGATGGAGAATCGTTTATAGGCGAACATGTACGTGACGGCTATAGTATAGAAGATATTACTGCGAAGCTACAAATGGCTGGTTTTACTAATATTGAAGCAGCATATTCGTATGGTACTGCAGGACATATTTCTTGGATTTTATCTATGAAATTACCAATTAGCGTACTTAACATTTCGAAGTTATTCTTCATTTTGTTGCCTTTCTACTACCTTGCAATATTCTGGTTCTGCCTTATTCTCAACGCAATAGATGTTCTTTTCGAACAAAAACAAGGTAGCGGTCTTATTGTAAAAGCATACAAAGCATAAGAACTATGTCCGTATCTCTTTTTTTTGCACGAAGATATTTGTTCTCAAAAAAAAGTAAGAACGCCATTAACTATATCACCACCGTTTCGGTTATTCTTATCACGTTGGTTACCATTGCGATGATAATAACCATGTCGGTTTTCAATGGATTGTCTGATGTAATAACTTCAATGTTCAACACATTTGATCCGGAGATAAAAATCACGGCAAAAACAGGACGAGTATTTTCATTGGATTCGGTAGAGAACAAACTACAACAAACTTCCGGAATACAAGCATATACGCCAATTCTTGAAGACGACGCACTATTCACCTACGGAGACAAACAGTTAATCGGAAAGCTAAAAGGTGTGGGCGAATCATATACAAAGACGTGCAATGTAGATTCTATACTTGTTGCAGGTGAATTTGTGTTAGAACAAAACGATGTTCACTACGCATGCGTCGGACAAGGCGTTGCTCATAAACTCTCGGTCGGACTAATGTTTCGCGATGTATTACATATTTATGCTCCAGAACGTTCGAAACGCTCGTCTTTTGTTCCTACCGAAGAATACAACAAAACATACGCATACGCACGCGGCGTTTTCTCCGTACAAATGGACATCGACAACGAGTACATCATAACATCATTAGCATTGGCACAAGAACTATGGAAATATACCAATAACGAGGTTTCTTCCATAGAACTAAAAGTAACAGACAACACAGATATTCATTCTGTTGTAAAAAATCTACAACAAACCTTGGGCGACGATTTTTCAATTAAAGACAGAGAAACGCAACACGAATTTATGTACAAGGTTACCCAAGGAGAAAAATTCGTGACTTTCCTTATCATAACCTTAATTTTAATCATTGCTTCCTTCAGCATAATTGGCTCTCTTTCAATGCTAATAATAGACAAGCAAAGAGACATTGCCGTATTGCGAAGCATGGGAGCAAATTCACAGACAATTAAACGGATATTTATTTTGGAAGGATGGCTCATCGCCGTATTAGGAGCCTTTATTGGCGTAGTTTTAGGCGTTGCAATCTGTGGCATACAAGAATATTTTGGCATAGTAAAACTTCCTGGTGCATCTGCAAACTTTATAGTGCAGGCATATCCGGTAAAAGTTCTTTTTACTGATGTTATTTCAATTTTATTTGTAGTTTTACTCGTAGGATTTGTAACAGCATACTATCCGGTACGAAAAATCTCTAAATCACAACAACAATGAATTTTCTTGATATAATAGTACTCATCCCTGTATTATGGGGAGCATTCAAAGGATTCAAAAACGGATTAATAAGTGAAGCAGGCTCTATCGCATCACTTATCTTAGGAATTTGGGCCGCCCTTACCCTATCCGACAAAATTGCTCCATTTGTAGCAAAATTCACAGCCGTTTCCGAAGGATACCAACAAATAACAGCATTTGCCATCACTTTCGTATTAGTTTTAATACTTTGTTATATAATAACACGAATAATCATAGGCTTTTGCAAAGCAATAAACATCTTGTGGCTTGATAAATTACTTGGCGTATTATTTGGAATGTCAAAATACCTCATCATTTTATCATTTATATTCTATTTGACCAATACATTGGTAAAAAGTTATGCGACGAAACCCGTTGAAGTTATAGAAAATTCAGTTTTATTTAAACCTATGGCTGAAACAGCCGAATCATTTGCTTCTGGTTCTATTACAATTCCAACCATAGAAAAGCCATCATTCTTTGACCCTTTTAAACAGAATAACGATGAAGATTAACAAAACAAACGCTGCCCGTTTTCTTGATAAATTAAAGATGTCGTATGAATTAGTGCCATACGAAGTGGACGAAAACGATCTTGGAGCAGAACATATTGCAGATCAATTGAACGAACCTATCGAGCAGGTATTCAAGACATTAGTACTTCGTGGCGACAAAATAGGCATATTCGTATGCGTTATTCCTGGAAATTTGGAAGTTGACTTAAAACTTGCGGCAAAAATTTCGGGTAACAAAAACTGCGACATGATACATCTAAAAGAATTACAACCACTTACCGGTTACATTCGTGGTGGTTGCTCTCCACTTGCCATGAAAAAGAAATATCCTGTCTTCTTTCATAAATCTGCATTGGAGCAAGATATAATCTATGTAAGCGCTGGCGTTCGTGGACTACAAATAAAAATTGCACCACAAGATTTAATTACCGCAGCAGAAGCAACAGTTGGTGAAATTGTACGATAACAACACTACTATGGGATTTCTTTCTACACTTGGGAAACCATTCAAAAACTTAAAAAACAAAGTTTTAGCATTCTTTCACAATAATTATTTGAAAGAAAAGCTGAACACTATCATATTCGGCTCTGATACACCTGCCGGAAAATTTTTCGATGTATTACTTTTTGGTATGATTTTATTGAGCGTGGTTATTATCATACTTGAAAGCATGAGCTTCTTCCCTCCATCTATGCGCCTTTTCCTTCGTGTATTGGAATGGATATTTACCGCATTCTTCACATTTGAATATTTGGCACGAATTTACTGCATGGAACGTCCACGAGAATACATCTTCAGTTTCTGGGGAATAATCGACCTACTTGCAACCATACCAAGTTATTTAGGAATCTTCTTTTCTGGTGCTCAAAGCCTTTTAGCTATTCGAGTATTCCGCCTACTCCGTATCTTCCGCATATTCAAATTATTTTCTTTCCTAAATGAGGGAAATCTACTACTACAATCATTGAAAGAAAGTAAACGAAAAATCGTCATTTTCTTTTTGTTTGCGTTAATTCTTGTAATTTCCATCGGTACCATTATGTATATCGTGGAAAACGGACGCAATCCGAACGGTTTCGAGGATATTCCTAATAGCATCTATTGGGCAATTGTAACCATGACCACCGTTGGCTATGGCGACATTGCACCATGTACCAGTGTGGGACGTTTTCTTTCTGCACTGATAATGTTGCTTGGTTACACTGTTTTGGCTGTGCCAACTGGTATTTTCTCGGTTTCATTGATGAATGAAGACAAAAAACGAAGACAGAAAATCTGCCCACATTGCCATGAACATATTGAAGCAGAAAATGCAAAATACTGTACTCACTGCGGCAACCGACTCGACAGCCTACAAATCAGCGAATCACAAACCGAAGACAACGAGATTAGGTAACATTTAGATATAAAAACTCATTTACTATCTTTAATTAGTCCGACTATTAAAGACAGTTTTTGCATCTTCCAAGACAACTTTTGCATTAGGTGTCCTTCTATCATAGGGAAACTTTTTAATAAATAGTTCTAAGTATTCTATACACTTTTTCAAATATTTCAAATCATAGGTTTTATCCCATAATCTATGATATACTTCTTCGATAACAAAATATAAATAATCACAAGTGATATCTCCCTCTTGTAGTAACATCAAAAAAAACATTTCAAATTTCACAAAATTCCCAATTTTCAAAGCTTCATCACAAACAATATTTAAATTTCTTTTTATAAATAACAAAATCTTTTCTGATTTCTTTGGATGTTTTTTCTCTTCTATATTAAAATACAATACAGCCAAGTCATAATAAGTTTGCTTTCCAACTATATAATCACCTATATTATCTGCATAAAAATCCTGAATTTTTATCAAACATACTTCTGCAAGAAACATTTCCTTTTCCTGTAAAAACAAGTTTGATTTTTTTATCCAAAATTCTAAACTAACCCAATCATATCCTATAAATCTTAATTTTTTAGGAGTATTCTTTTTTATTCTTGTTGAGAAAAAAATCTCATCATCTATAACTTGTAGACCTTCTGGTAATTTTATACTTATATTGTCATGCATTTCCAAATACTCTTTAAACGCTCCCTTTCTAACAACAATAGTTTCTTTACGTATAGAAAGACTCTGCTCTTTCGGAACATTTACATAACTACTAACAGAGATCAATTCTCTAAAATCAGAAGTATATAAAATGCCATTATCTTCAACAATATCAGCTTTTCCCCTATATTTATTATCTCCTGAAAACAAATATGAATTTTTACAATATTCACACTCAGCTTTAAAATGTTTACACCTTCTACATATATTTAAATAACCACTATTCCCTGATGAGTTCAAAGAGCCAGCCTTCGAAAACAAACCGATGATGTTTGTTATCTCTAAACAATACTGCAACTCATTTTTTCTTTTAAATTCCGATTTTTGACCTTGTAAATTTAATACATCAATGACATAATTTAACCTAAAATCCTTGGGTAAACCCTCTGTAATCAATTTTCTCACAAATCCATTCGATTTAATTACATATAGCAACAAACAACCATAGGTATTTATATTATATAAAGGCTCCTTATAAAAGAAAGAAAAATACTTTAATATATTCTTTTCTCTGTCTCTTGCTTCCCGAATACTATTATCCCACTCCCTTAGTTTAAATTCATATTCAGCATCTTTTCTTTCCTGTTCCCTTCTCCTTTCAAGTTCTTCAAACTCCCTTAAACGCTTATTCTCCTCTTGCTTATCAATTTTTTCTTGTAGCTTCTTATTAATATAATCATAATCTATCTTTGAATATGAAATCCATTTAGAATACACAGAATTGTCAAAAATATCTTGTATTTGTTTTTTATTATCTATATCATCCATAGACAAAGAAAATCCACTAAAATTGATTTCGACACAAGAGACATCAAGTTTACGATAGTTTTCTATATCTTCTTCTGTTTTTGCATGCGTATATAATATTTCAACATAAATAGTTTCATCGGAATTAGCACAACATGCATCTGGTTTTTTATTAGCATTTTCTATAGGCTCTTCCAACACTACACCATCAAATAGAATTGTACGTTCTTCAGCAATCGATAAGTTCTTTAACCTTAAGCTTTTCATCATTGACTTAGTTGTTTCATTTGAAACCTCATCTATAGATATTAAATATGATGGTACGCTTATTCTTTTATTTTCCAACAAAACCTCCTTTGCCAACTTATGAACTATAGACTCTCCATAATTATCACATACAGTTCCACCCAGATGAGCAAAATGCTTTACTCTTTTAAGCCCATCTTTTAGGACCAATTTAGAATGACATGATGGACATATACAATTACCAACCTCATCTCGTACAATTTGTGAAACATGTACCAGCCTTCCGTCTTTTAAAGCATATGGAAGTAATAAATTATCCGACATAATAAGACCTAATTTGTTGTACAATAATATATATATATAACCGAGAAAAAAAGTGGAAACAACAAAAAGACAAGCCCGGTATAGCCGATAAATAAAGCAATGGGGTGAAAAACTTATTCAAAAAAAGTGGAATTTTGTGATTTTTTCATTGGAAAGCATATACATTTTATTCAATACCTAACGACAATAGCAAAAATCTATTTTTTGAAATCTGCTTTCATATTTGTAATTTTGAGTTCTTTAACCAACACAGCAACACAAAATCAATATGGGAATTCAGAAAATTGTAATTCCTGGATACAAAAAAATAGGATTATTTCCTAAATCTATCGCATCAAAAATAGGTGTAGAACCAGGAGGTATTTATATTAGTAAAGGAAATTTAGATCATATAAAAAACGAACACAGCACAGAGCTAAAACAGTTGGGAATTAGTGCGGAATTCTATATAAAGAGTATTCTAAAAAACTACAATCAAGTTAGACAAGGTACAGGCACTTCTCTACTACTAGTTGTTTTTGACAATTTAAGTAAAGTTGCTGCTATAGATATAACTGTAAATGTGCATGGCAACTGGGAATTAAAGACAGTTCAACCACGAAGCAAATATAAAATAGAAAAGAAACTATTATTATGGGAAAAAGAAAAAGCGGAATAAACTCCGCTTTAACTTTGTCTTTTGGTAGCCCACACCTAAACTAATGCCGAAATAGTTTCTTTTATGTCCCGAATAACTTACTAACGGCGGTTATTCGTCTAAGGCCTAACAAGAACGACAAACAAATATATTACAAAATTTCTAAAAATCAAGGTGATTATACAAGTTAATATATATAAGCCCAACATTCCAAACGAAGTGTCCACGTAACGAAGATTTGATTCTAATTTCTAAAAGGGAATCTCTTTCATTCTTCTTAAAACTATTCGTCGTTCCAACGCATAGAAACCAAAAGCACAAACGCATCCTAATAATGCGCCACAAAAAATATCGGCTGGATAATGCACACCTAAATACATTCTTGTGTAACATACTATCATTGTCCACGACATAAACAAAAACGTGCACCACTTGTTTTTCAACAATAGCGATACAAATGTCGCAAATGCAAACATATTAGCCGCATGAGAAGATACAAATCCATACATTCCTCCTTTGTATCCACGAACTATATGTACCATTTGTTCTATCTCAAGATTATGTGACGGTCTATACCGACAAATAACCTTCTTAAAACATTCTGTTGAAATAATGTCTGCACACCCTATTGCCAAAGCAATACAAAGCATAGAAAACAAGGATAACTTCCAACCATATTTTCGTTGCAGTAAATAAAAAGCAAATAGAAAAAGAGGAATAGAAGCCCAGGTTTGAGTTATAACATAAAAAAGTGTATCGAAGAACTCGGAATTACAACCATTGATGGCAAGCAACAGCTGTCTATCGAACATTTCAAGCGATTCGAACATTATTGTAGCAATTTCCAAAGTTTATCTTTCAATTCCTGGATATTAGTCTGCGCCACCGACGAAATAAAAATATGATCTATCGATGTTGGCAAATGTTTTTCCAACATAGATTTTAATTCATCATCCAACATATCGCTTTTGGTAATGGCAAGCATACGAGGTTTGTCGAGCAACTCCGGATTATAGAGTTTTAGTTCATTTAAAAGAACTTCGTATTCATCTGCAATATCTTTACTATCAGCAGGAATCATAAATAAAAGTACAGCATTTCGTTCAATATGACGAAGGAAACGCAATCCTAAACCTTTACCTTCGTGGGCACCTTCTATAATTCCCGGAATATCGGCCATAGCAAACGAAGCATTATCTCTATAGGGAACAATACCCAGTTGTGGAACAAGCGTTGTAAACGGATAATTCGCAATCTTTGGTTTTGCCGCCGAAACAACACTCAACAATGTTGATTTTCCTGCATTTGGGAAGCCAACAAGTCCGACATCGGCAAGGACTTTTAGTTCAAGTATAAACCAACCTTCCGTTCCCATCTCGCCAGGTTGAGCATAACGTGGAGTTTGATTTGTTGCCGATTTGAAGTTTAGATTCCCCAAACCACCACGGCCACCTTTTAAAAGAATTTTTTGTTCACCGTCTTCGGTTATTTCACAGAGAATTTCTTCTGTTTCTGCATCTTTCGCAACCGTTCCAAGTGGAACTTCAATAATAATATCCTTACCATTGGCACCAGTACTTCCTGCACTACCGCCACTACCACCATCACCGGCAGACAAATGTTTCTGATAGCGTAATGCCAACAAGGTCCACACATTACGGCTACCTTTCAAAATGATATGTCCACCACGACCACCATCACCACCATCAGGTCCACCCTTGGCAACAAATTTTTCACGATGAAGATGAGCAGAACCTGCACCACCCTTTCCTGAGTGAAGGAATATTTTTACATAGTCGACAAAACTTGAAGATGCCATGAGAAAAGTGATTAATGATTAATGAAAAAATGGGTGATTAAATAAAAATTGGCAACAGACACTAAGCCCATTGCCAATCATTTTATTGAAGATTAAAATTTGTCGCAAACGCCACAAATAGTACCGAAGATTTCGTCGATAGTACCTACACCTTTGATTTCTTGTAATTTACCTTGTTTACCATAGAAATCTTTTACAGGAGCTGTTTCTGAATTGTAAACTTTGATACGGTTCATGATAACTTCTTCGTTTTGATCGTCAGCACGACCAGAAGATTTACCACGTTCCAACAAACGTTTTACCAATTCTGGAGTATCTACTTCCAAAGAAATCATGCAAGAAACTGCGATATTGTGTTTTGCCATCAATTCGTCCAATGCAACAGCTTGAGCAGTTGTACGTGGGAAACCATCGAAAATAAAACCGTTACCTTTTGCATTTTCAGCGATCTTGTTTGCCATCATACCGATTACGATATCATCAGAAACTAATTCTCCTTTTTCTATTTTAGCTTTTGCTTGTTTACCAAGTTCTGTTTCAGCTTTCATTTCTGCACGCAACAAGTCACCTGTTGAGATGTGGCACAAGTTGTATTTTGCAACGATTTTGTCTGATTGAGTTCCTTTTCCTGCTCCCGGAGGGCCGAATAACACTAAATTTAGCATAGTATGTTCTTTTTTAATTAATAATTCATTTCTAACGCTTGCGAAATTACTATTTTTTCGTCAAAAACATAACACTCACTTTAACATTTCATATATTTACAAAACATTTTTACGTTGAAAAATATGAATATAATTAGTAGCATAAAAAAGATTTCTCCTAAAGAATTGCTGCAAATCGGGAAAGAAACGGCCTGCAGATTCCCTCTTTCGTGTATTTCTGCAATTATACTTACCATAGTTTGTCTGTTATTAGTACACAGCATAATTCCAACTATAAAAGACAACTACATACTATTATTCTTTTTATTGTTCTATCCTGCCACAACATACTTTTTAAATATACTCACAAAGTTGTTGGCAGAGAAATATACCAACCGTAAATTACTTATAATCTGCGGTATAAATATTTTTTGGTTTGCATTCTCCATAATCGCAAGCCTATATTGGTGGACCAATTGGAATGTAATTGGTATTGTTGCCGCCTGTTTGCTTATGTTAGTGTTACTTTTTTGCTATCCCACACTCATACAAAAAGACAATCTTACCAGTTGGAAATTTGCGACTCAAAATATAGCAAATTTGGCAGTTATCGGATTTACGCTACTGATATTTTATGGTGCACTTTGCCTTCTCTATGTAGGTACAGAAAGTTTATTTAACATAAAAATCAATGGTAATCTTTTCTTAGATACACTAATTGTCTGTTTTTGTGCAATTATGCCTTTTTTGTTTCTCACACAAATTTCAACAAAACAAGAAGATGCAAACAATCTTATACAAGTCGCACAATATGTTTCTTATTTGCTCATTCCCGTACAATTGCTATATGTAATTGTTCTATACGTATACGCTGCTAAAATACTATTTACCTGGACATTACCGTGCGGTACAGTTTCGTGGATGGTAACTGCTTCTATGATAGGAATGATACTGTTACAATGGATTTTGTATCCAAAAATGCTTGATAAAAAGAAAACGGTAAAACAAACAATTCTACGCTATCTTCCTATACTGATGATTCCGCTCCTTATTTTAATGAGCGTAGGAATTGGTCGTAGAATTTCTGACTATGGCATTACTATTTCAAGACTCTATGTATTAATCGCAAATATTTGGTTTTATGGAATTTGCATATATTTAATCATAACCCGTTCTAAAGATATCATCGGAATTCCAATATCTTTTGCCATTGGATTTTTACTGATCTCCTTTGGTCCAATAAGCGTTCCTAATATAACCTTACGCATACTTACAAACGAAGTTAAAACATTGCTCGCCGACGAAAACATTAGTTACCCTATAACAAACGAACAAGCAATTACAATAACTAACACAAAGGCAATAGATAAATTACAATACATACAACACACATACAAAAACGAAGACTACCAAGACATTATAGATGAATATATTTATTTTGGCATAGTTGATACAACTTACAGTGCAGATTCACCAAAAACAGAAACAATTATTACTAATTCAAGCAAAAAACTTTCGGACATAAGTTACTATTTTACTAAAAATAATTGGGAAAGCAACCTACCACTTGAGCAATACAATAAGTTACAAAAAATCACCAACAACTACTTCACCATAAGCGACAGCCAGTTAAAAACAGATTCAATTACATTTACTGTGGGAAAAACGGTTGTAACCTTCCCTATTGAAGCAATAGAGAAACAAAACAACAACGATATTTTCACATATAAAACAGATTCTGTTTTTTTAATACTCACAAGTTTTAGCTTAAGAATAAAAGGAAACGACAACAATGAGATACGATTCAACGGTATCCTATTAACAAAATAACATATACACTATGAAAAAATTCATTCTATCACTTATACTTACCATGGGACTATTTTCATTTTTCACACAACAAAATTGTACGGTTTACAAAGGTAATTCTTCGTACAGCAGCGACATTATCTGCAACATTAACGACGGCAAGGTGTACAAAGGAAACTCTTCGTACTCAAGCGACGTTCTTTTAAACATTAAAGATGGGAAAATCTACAAAGGTAATTCAACCTATAGTAGCGATGTAATCTATACGATTAAAGACGGGAAAGTGTACAAGGGTAATTCCAGCTACTCAAGCGATGTTATTTGCACCATAAAAGACAGTAAAATGTATAAAGGCAATTCCACGTACAGCAGCGACATTATCTGCAATATCAGCGACAAGAAAATCTATAAAGGAACTTCAAGCTATAGCAGTGATGTCATTTGCAATGTAAACAATGACATCACTATTGAAAGCTTCGTAGCAATTTGCCACACTATTAGTTTTATTTGGTAATTACAGAACAATATTATAGAAGAATCCAAGAAGTATTATAAACAATGCTATTATTCCAAAAAATAGGCAAATCAGCCGAATAGACATCACTTTTTTCAACAACGTTGCTTCTGGTAGCGAAAGCCCAACAACAGCCATCATGAAAGCAAGAGCAGTTCCTATGCTTACACCTTTGGCAACAAAAACCTCAACAACGGGAACTATTCCTGCTGCATTTGCATACATTGGAACAGCACAAATTACAGCCAATGGAACAGCATACCATGTATCAGAAGACAAATAAGTTTCAAAGAATCCTTCGGGAACATAACCGTGCATACACGCCCCTATGCCAATACCTATAATCACATAAACAATAACACCCTTTACTATATTCCACGAATCACGAACAATAAATGGCATTCGTTGCATAAACGACAACTTCTCATGTTCCCATTGTGCGTTTTCACCAATAGATTGCTTTTGTATTTCCAATACCCATGGAGACAACAAACGTTCTAGTTTTAATTTACCTAGTATATAACCTCCAAACATACCGAGCAAAACGCCACTTATTATATAAACCAATGTTACATTTAGTCCAAATACACCTAAAAACATTGCAACAGCAACTTCGTTAACCAATGGAGATGTTATTAAAAACGAAAAAGTTACACCTAAAGGTATACCACCTTTCACAAATCCTATAAAAAGTGGAATGGAAGAACATGAGCAAAAAGGCGTTATAGCCCCAAACAACGAAGCTAACAGATATTGCGTTCCATACAGTTTCTTGTTTGTAAGAAAATTACGAAGACGTTCTATCGGAAAATATGCATTCACAAATCCCATAACTATACTGATAACAAAAAGTAACAGTAAAATTTTAAGTGAATCATATACAAAAAAACTTAAAGCTTCTCCTATACGAGAATATAACTCTATTCCAACGACATCATACACGAGCCAATTTGCAAAATTTTCTAACATATCATTTCTATAAAAAAAACTGTAATTCTTTCTTATACCAATCTGTTATATCCATAATTATTTTGTCTCGAATGCTACGAAATTCCTGAATTTGTTCTTCTGTTGTTCCCACAAAAGCATCTGGATCATCAAAACCTATATGCAATCGATGTTCTACCTTACCAGTAAAAACGGGCAAGATTCTTTTGCAGAACCACAAACAGTCAAAACATAATCCCATGATTGATCGAGATATTGATTCACCGATTTTGGGTAATGCAACGATATGTCTATACCTACCTCCTTCATAACTGATATTGCAAGTGGATGAACAGCATCTGCAGGTTTTACACCTGCAGAATGAACCTCAAGTAAAGGATTCAAGTATTCTAAAACACCCTGCACCATTTGACTTCGACAACGGTTTCCCGTACATAAAACTAAAATTTTCATACTATCAACATTATGGTATAATACAATCCAACTATCATAAAAATTAGCGAAACTACAGAATTAAGCCATTTCTGAAATTTTTGCACATTTCCTATCCAAGTAGAAAGATTTGTTACACAAAAGGCTAAAATCCATGCAACAATTAAAACAGGAAGCGCAGTAGCAATTGCAAAAAATATCGGCAAGAAATAACCAGTTTCAGTTCCAACCGACAATGGGATCAACATGCCGAAATAAAACATCGCACTTGTAGGACAAAATGCCATTGCAAAAAAGAACCCCAGCAAAAAAGAGCCTGCAACTCCATGAAAACGGCTATCCACAACATTTCCTGAAAAGCCAAACTTAGGTAAATGCAACAAATGCCCAAACAACATAAACAATCCAATGAGAATAAGTATAGGACCTATAACATATTCACCGATAACATGTATTGCATTTTGTAGACCAAAAATTTCTCCTCCTTTTTTTAGAACATAAATGAGCAAAACACCTAAACAAGTATAGGCAACAATTCTTCCCAAACAATAACATATTCCTTTATTAAATACAGCATGTTTATCTACATCCTTACAAATAAAACTAACAGCTGTTATGTTTGTAAACAAAGGACATGGACTAATTGCCGTAAGCAACCCTAACACGATTGCCGTCAACATAGGAACAGTACTACTGTCTAAAAGTGTATGTAAATATTCTATCATTGCAGTATAGACTCAATCTCAAGTTTTAACAATCTCTTAAACTCTTCGGGCTGATTTTTAGCATAACGAAACGCCAACTGTGTAATATCCTTACGAACATCACCATTTATTATAAACAATGTAGACCAGGCAACCTTATATTCTTGTGCAATGCTATTTCCTTCTTCTGTAGAAAAATCAATAGCTTCAAAACGAACATGTCCCTTCGTCTGCTTATCAGCACCTATTTCTTGTACAGCTTCTTTTGCATACTTTTCTATGCTCAAACAAGTTACACATCTTTGTTTACCATGAAAATAAACAACATCAACATTTTGACTGTATCCTATAAGATACAAACACAAAAAAATAATTAAAGACAATAGTTTTTTCATATTCTTTTACTTTAATAGTTCAACCAATTCTTTTTCTGTTTTAGCCCCACGAGCAACAACTTGTTCATCTACAACTAGAGCAGGTAGCGACATGACATTATAGCGCATAACCTCTTCTATATCTGTAACACGAGTAACAGACACATCCAAAGATTGTTCACTTACTACTTTTTCCACTAAATCTGCAAATTTGCTATTACAAGCACATCCGCTAATCAATACTTTTACTTTTTTCATAATATATATTCATTTGTTAGTAATTCGCAAAACAACGAACAATAAAACTAAATAAAAACCCTCAAAAACAAGGGTTCTTAAAAATCATTCACAACAAGAGTCTTTCTTATCACATAAATTCAAGGCAAAGAAGTCTGAAAACAACTGTTTCGCATATTCCCAATTTTCACGATTAATACAATACTTAACTTTTGGGGCTTCTATCTCACCTTGAATAAGTCCTGCTTCTTTCAAAGCCGACAAATGCTGACTTACTGTTGCTTTAGCTATAGGTAGTTCTTCGTGAATGTCACCAAAATAACAAGTTTCTTGACTCGCCAAAAATTTCATAATAGCTATACGTGCAGGATGTCCTAGCGCTTTCGCCATACGAGCCAATGTTTCTGTTTTTATGCAATAATTCTTTTCAGCCATACCATTTTATTTTCTGTTCGCAAACATACGAACAGTTTTCACAAAAACAAAATTTTTTGTAACATTATTCGCAAAACAACGAACAATATTACAATAAAAAAAGACCAGCAAACGCCAGTCTCTTCTATTAAATTTCGCCTGCTTTCAATCGTTCTGCATTTTCAGCTACGATCAAGCCATCTATAATTTCCTGGATATCGCCACCGACAATTGCTTGCAAATTATACAATGTTAAATTGATACGGTGATCTGTAACACGACCTTGTGGATAATTGTATGTTCTAATTTTTGCAGAACGGTCACCTGTCGAAACCATAGTTTTACGTTTCGATGCTATATTGTCCAAATATTTTTGGTACTCCATATTATAAATACGTGTACGCAATTCTATCATGGCCTTAGCCTTATTCTTCAACTGCGATTTCTCGTCCTGACATTGAACTGTGATACCAGTTGGAATGTGAACCAAACGAATTGCAGAATAAGTAGTGTTGACACTCTGTCCACCGTGACCTGATGCACAGAATATATCGGTACGGATATCCGTTTCCTTCAAATCAATATCGAATTCCTCGGCTTCTGGCAAAACAGCAACAGTTGCTGCCGAAGTATGTACACGTCCTTGTGTTTCCGTTGCAGGAACACGTTGTACACGGTGTACACCAGATTCATATTTCAATGTACCATACACATTGTCACCGGTAACTTCGAATACAATTTCCTTATAACCGCCAGAAGTACCTTCGTTAAAAGAAGTAACCTGTATCTTCCAACCTTTAGATTCACAATATTTCGAATACATGCGGAACAAATCACCAGCAAAAATTGCAGCTTCATCACCACCTGTTCCACCACGGATTTCCACAATAGCATTTTTTCCGTCTTCCGGATCAGCAGGAATTAATAACAGACGAATCTCCTCCTCCATTTTTTCAATTTTCGGTTCCGTTTCGTCTATTTCCATCTTCGCCATATCACGCATTTCTTCGTCGTTTTCGTTTTCCAAAATCGACTTTGCTTCCTGCAAGTTTCCTAACAAGTTTTTGTACTCCTTACGAGCATTCATAAGCAATTCCAACTCGTGATATTCCTTATTCAATTTAACGAAACGCTTCATATCGGCAATTACCGCAGGGTCCGTTATCATTGTAGAAATTTCTTCGAATTTGAACTGTAAACCGTCAAGTCGTTCTAATAGAGATTGTTCTGCCATTTGTAGATATTTGGGTGCAAAAGTAGAAATTAATTTTGTGAGAGCAAACGATAAACTATAAAACTTATGTTTAGAAATTCATACCTTTGTTCCAACGACAATAAAATTTGAATAACATCGTTTTCTAATTGACTTTTCTATACAAATTATGCGACAAATACACATTCTTTGGGCTGACGACGAAATCGAACTTCTAAAGCCACACATTATGTTTCTTGAGACAAAAGGATACAACGTCACACCTGTGAACAACGGCAACGACGCAATTGCAGAAGTTGCAAAACAAAAATTCGACATCGTTTTTCTTGACGAACAAATGCCTGGTTTAAGCGGAATTGAAGTTTTAGAAGCCATAAAGACAAAACTTCCCGAACTTCCTGTCATTATGATCACAAAAAGTGAGGAAGAAAACATCATGGACAAGGCAATCGGTTCACGCATAAACGATTATCTTATCAAACCGATAAATCCAAATCAAATAATTCTTGCACTAAAGAAAAATCTGGATAAAAACGACTTACTTACCCAAAACACGACAAGCAAGTACCAAAAAGATTTTTCACAATTAGGAATGGAAATCGCAAACGCAAATTCATACCAAGATTGGATCGAAGTATTTCAACATTTAGTTTATTGGGAAATGCAATTAGTTCAGTCGAAAGACCATAGTATGAACGAATTGCTACTAATGCAAAAGAATGATGCAAATGTAAACTTCGCGAAATTCATCAAGAAAAACTATCTTTCATGGTTTAAGCCTAACAGCGACAATAAACCATTACTTTCGCCAAGCATAATTAAAGAAAAAGTCTTTCCTGAAATACAAAAAGACTCGCAAACGCTTTTGCTCGTAATCGACAACCTACGCTACGACCACTGGGTTGCACTTCGACCTTTATTAAGCGAATATTTCACTATCGAAGAAGATTCTCTATACTACAGCATTTTGCCAACAACAACACAATATGCACGTAATGCGCTATTCTCCGGTTATATGCCTGCCGATCTCGAAAAACTATATCCCGACCTTTGGGTTGATGACGAAGATGACGAAATGAAGAATTTACATGAAGAAGAAATGCTCATTTCCCAATTAAAACGTCTCGGATATACCGACAAGATTTTCTTCGACAAAATTACATCTATCAATACCGGCAAGAAAAACAACGACCGTTTTTATAAAATTACCCAACATCATTTCTCAGTGTTGGTACACAACTTTATAGACATTCTTTCGCATGCCCGGACAGAAATGAATATGATAAAAGAACTTGCCAACGACGAGGCTGCCTATCGCTCCCTTACGGTTTCATGGTTCAGCCATTCTCCTCTATTTGAGCTTTTACAAGATTTGGCAAAGAAAAAAATCAACGTTATGATTACAACCGACCACGGTTCGGTAAACATACAAAATCCTATAAAAGTTTTAGGAGACAAAAACGTTACTACCAACCTTCGTTACAAACAAGGCAAAGCGTTACAATATAATCCCAAAGAAGTATTTGAAATCACTAAACCTATCGAAGCCCGACTTCCACAATGTCACATAAGTTCTTCATACATTTTTGCAACAAATCAAGATTTCTTCGCATACCCAAACAATTTCAACTATTATGCGAACTATTATAAAGACACGTTTCAACATGGTGGAATTTCACTCGAAGAAATGATTATCCCATTTATTTCACTAAAAGCAATCTAAAAATCATCAATTACCAATCACTATTTCAAATAATTATCAATTATCAATTGTCAATTATCAATTATTTTCTATCTTCGCAACCATAAAAATAATGTAATTATTAAATAAATTAAGTATATGGCTATTAGTGCATTACAAAAAGCAAGAGCTGCTTACCAACCAAAATTGCCAAAAGCATTTAAAGGTGGTGTTGCTCTAAAAGAAGGTAAAGCAACTCAATCTGTTGCAGACCAAGAAGAAATCAAGAAATTGTTCCCTAACACTTACGGAATGCCAGTTGTAACTTTTGAAGAAGCTGCTTCAAAATTGTCTATGAACGAATTCAACGTTGGTGTTATTCTTTCAGGTGGTCAAGCTCCTGGTGGACACAATGTAATTTCTGGTTTGTTCGATGGTATTAAATCTTTGAACAAAAACGCTAAATTATATGGTTTCTTAGGTGGACCTAGCGGATTGATCGACCATAAATATATTGAATTAACTTCTGAAATTATCGATGCTTACCGTAACACTGGTGGTTTCGACATCATCGGTTCTGGTCGTACAAAATTGGAAGAAACTTCTCAATTCGACAGCGGAATCGAAATCTGCAACAAACTTGGTATTAAAGCATTAGTTATCATCGGTGGTGACGATTCTAACACAAACGCTTGCGTTTTGGCTGAATACTACCTACAAAAAAATACTGGCATCCAAGTAATCGGTTGTCCTAAGACTATCGACGGTGACTTAAAGAACGATCAAATTGAAACTTCTTTCGGTTTCGACACTGCTTGTAAAGTTTACTCTGAAGTTATCGGTAACATCATGCGTGATGCTAACTCTGCAAAAAAATACTGGCACTTCATCAAATTGATGGGGCGTTCTGCTTCTCACATCGCTCTTGAATGTGGTTTGCAAACTCAACCTAATATTTGTATCATTTCAGAAGAAGTTGAAGCAAAGAAGATGACTTTGGCTCAAATCGTTGGTAACATCGCTGATACTGTAGCTGCTCGCGCTGCTGCTGGTAATAACTTCGGTGTTGTTCTTATCCCAGAAGGTTTGATCGAATTCATTCCTGAAATGAAAGTTCTTATCAAAGAATTGAACGACTTGTTGGCTGAAACTAACGGTGACGTTGCTGCTGCTGTTAAGAAACTTTCTGCTAACTCTGCTTCAGTTTACGCTTCTCTTCCAGATTTCGTACAAAAACAATTAACTCTTGAACGTGACCCTCACGGAAACGTACAAGTTTCTTTGATCGAAACTGAAAAACTTCTTATCGAAATGGTAAGAACAGAATTGGCTAAGAGAAAAGCTGCTGGTTCATACACTGGTAAATTCTCAGGTCTTGGTCACTTCTTCGGTTACGAAGGTCGTTGTGCAGCTCCATCTAACTTCGATGCTGACTACTGCTATTCATTAGGTTACAATGCTGCTAACTTGATTGCTTCTGGTAAATCTGGTTACATGTCATTGATTAAGAACACAACTAAACCTGCTGACCAATGGATTGCTGCTGGTGTTCCTATCACAATGATGATGAACATGGAAAAACGTCACGGTGCAATGAAACCAGTTATCCGTAAAGCTTTAGTTGAATTGGAAGGTGCTCCTTTCAAAGCTCTTGCTGCTAACCGCGAAACTTGGGCTAAAGAAACTTGCTACGTATATCCAGGTCCAATCCAATACTTCGGTCCATCTGAAGTTTGCGACTTGCCAACAAAAACATTGGCTTTGGAACAAGCAAAATAATCTCGAAAGAGAATATATAACAAAAAAGGGATTGTCAAACGGCAATCCCTTTTTTTATTTATTAGGTAGATACACAATATATTACATATCTACTTTTCCCCGAAAAATTCTTTCTTAAAATTCACTAAATAAATTTTCTCTGTCGCACGAGTAAATGCGGTATACAGCCATCGAAGAAAATCCTTATTTACCATTTCTTCTGTAATAAAGCCATGGTCTATATACACGTGTTTCCACTGTCCACCTTGGGCCTTATGACAAGTAATGGCATACGCAAATTTTATTTGCAATGCATTAAAATGCGGATTCTGCTTTATTTTACTATATAACGTTTTTTTATTGGTGACTTCCGGATAATCGGCACAAACTTCCTGATACAATGTATTATTTTCTTCCGAAGTCAACGAGGCTGACTCCGATGTCAATGTGTTAAGAAGCACTTTACAATCAAGCTCAAAATCCTGATAATCAGGAAAACGAAGCGTTACTTCTGCAAAATCAAAGCCATACAAAGATTCATATTTCTTTATACGAACTATCTCGGCAATATCACCATTTGCAATAAAAGGAACATCATTATTTTTCTCAGTCCAGAAATAGTTGTTCTTGACCACCATAATGTAATCACCAATACAAATAGCGGAATCTTTCCACAATATCATACGACGAATTCCTTCATTATACCGATTTGCCAATTTATTCGTACGAGTCACAACTATTGTGTCGTCTATGCCAACCTTAGAATGTGAGTTTTCCAACGCCTCTAAAAGCATACTGCCGTCTATACGTTCCACATCGGGTAAAACCTGTAATTGAGGGAACACATCCTTATCATTTTCAATAAGAGAACGAATTATCGTAGCATTTTGCAAAATTCCCGATTGTTCCGACTGTCTCACAACCTGCGTAAGACTCGCCATAGCAATTTTTTTCCAGAAATGATCTTCTAAATATTTTCCATCAAGTGCCGGAGAATCCGACAAACCTATAGGCGGAAGTTGGGCTATATCGCCTATTAACAGCAACTTACAATTATGCTCATTAAAAACGAAACGGAACAAATCATCAAGAACAGAACCTGAACCAAAAATCGAGCGTTCACCTGTATCTATCGATAACATCGACGCTTCATCGACTATATACACGGCATTCACAACAGCATTGAAGGACATTCCAAACGAATGAAAACCATCGCCCACGTTTTTCTGACGATATATTTTTTTATGGACAGTAAAAGCCGGTTTTGCCGTATAATTCGACAAAACTTTTGCTGCCCGACCAGTTGGAGCAAGTAACACAACCGGTGTTTCCAATGCATGCAATGTATCCACTATCGCCTTTACCAACGTCGTTTTACCCGTTCCGGCAAAGCCTTTCATAACAAACACCTCCTGATCACCAGTCAAAAATTTCGCCAATTCGGTAAACGTCAATCGCTGATCGTCAGTCGGTTGAAACGAGAATTTCGAAAGAAGCTGTTTTTCTAAGTAATCGTGGAGCATTCAGTTGAAAAATATTTTGCAATAGTAACAATAAAACGGACAAAAAGTTTTATGTTTGTAAACGAAATTTTACAAAACTAAAGGATATAAAAATGAACAAAAGTTTAAAAATCGGTATTGAAGTCATTTTGGCATTTGTAATTGTAGCCATTGCTTACTTAATCTACAACACTATCAATGTAGATATTACATTTGGAGAAGAAAAAGCAAAAAGACAAGCATTAGTAATTGAAAAGCTTACAAACGCTCGTGAATTACAAAACGCATACGAAACAAAATATAACAAATATGCCGACAATTGGGCTGAATTAATTCGTTTCGCAAAAGAAGACTCATTGGAATTCACAAAAACTATCGGTGATATAGAAGACTCTGCTGAAGTTGCAGCTGGTCGCGCTTGGCAAGAAAAAGTAAAAGTTCCTGTATTTGAAAAGCTTATGTCTGACTCTTTATTGTCAGCAAACTTCAATTTGGATGACATTGCAAATGTTCCAGGAACAGACAAACAATTCGAAATTGCTGCAAGTTCAATAACTTCTGGTGGTGCTAAAATCGCTACATTCCAAATGGGCGTTCTTTGGGATGACCTACTATTCGACCTTGACCGTCAATTAGTTGTAAACGCAAAAGAATATTCACGCAAAGTAAGCGGATACGAAGGTTTACGTATCGGTAAACTTGACGAAGCAACAACTGAAGGTAACTGGCAATAATATGCAAGATTTCTCTTTTGTTTCTGAATCATATTCTAAACGAAAGCCAAAGGATTGTCGTTTATCCATTTCGATACGTCGAGATGGATTTTCTTTTTTGATTTTGTACAAACAAAACATTGAGGCTTTTGCCTATGTTACAGTTGCACCGAACAAAAAAGACGAGGAATTCAAGAAATTTCTTGAACAAGAAATCCTACAATCTGTGTTTGCTTCGGTAACCATCATTGTCGTATCACAAAAATTCACTTTGGTTCCAAAAAAATTTTACGACGATACGCTTATAGAACAATATTCTGACTTGAACTTCACTATCAGTGAACAAGAATCAGTTATAAACTATGAATCACAAAATAATGATATAGTTGTTCTATTCCCTATTGAACAAACAATTTGGACACTCTGCAGAAGTGCTTTTAAAGAACAAAGTTACATTTCGTACGTTCCACAAATTGCACCCATGCTTGAAGCTAACATAAAAACAAAAAAAGAGAAACTAGTAATCTCTATAGAAAACAATTTCTTTTCTGCTATGTATATAAAAGGAAAAGAATTGCGTTTTTGTAATTCATTCCGTTTTGCAAATGTGAACGACTTCACATTCTACGTGATGAATATTTTCGACAAACTACATCTTGACACATTAAACACACCAGTAGAATTATCGGGAATAATTGGCGAAAAGTCACCTTATTTTTCAGCCTTACAAGTCTTCATTAAAAATCTTTCAATTGCAAAGAGCGAAGATTTCCCTGAAAAATTCCCATATATGTTATTCTACAACCATTGCAACGTTGACCTATGCGAATAATTAGTGGAGACTTGCGTGGTCGAGTAATAAACGCGCCGAAAGAATTTGAATTGCGCCCTACCACCGATATGGCAAAGGAAGGTCTCTTCAACATTCTGAACAATGAATTTGATTTCTCAGAAATAAGTGTTTTAGACCTTTTCTCTGGAATCGGCAGCATTTCATACGAATGTGCATCACGTGGTTGTAGCGACATTGTGAGCATAGAGAAAAATGCGAAACATGCAACCTTCATAAAACAAACGACAAAGAAGCTCAACATCAACGGAATGAAAGTGTTGATTTCCGAAGTTAGAGATTTTCTAAAAATAGCTAATCGTTCATTCGATATTGTCTTTGCCGATCCACCATACAATCTTCCTTGGATTGCAGAAGTTCCAAACTATATTTATGCCAGCAAAGCGGTAAAAAAAGAGACATTAGTTATTGTGGAACATCCTGCAGAAGTCGATTTTAGCAAACACGAACATTTCAGCCGATTATGTACATACGGCAAAGTACATTTTAGTTTCTTCAGAACTTCCGAAGAGTAGTCGGAAGAAATTTGTACATTTGAAAAAATAATTGTTTGTGGATCCTTCAGCAAAAAATTGGTTACCGTTATGCATTGATGGCATAACAGAAAATGTACAAGCCCATGGTTTGCCTATTCCTATACACAAAACTACAGCCGATTTTGCACACTGCCACATACATACAACCGGACTTTTTTACGGCAAAATCACAGAAGAATCCATTGCAGAATACCGAAAAAAGGAAACCTGGTCTATCTCCGACTCTTTCAAAATAACACTAACACAAAGTTTGTTTCTCACTTTTTTTCGTTGGAAACAAACAACGACAATCAATACAGAAATCATAACCGATTGCTTACAACACATTCATGATTTCTACATGCTATTCACTTTAGGAGACAACGACAACAAAAGATATCGTTCTATCTTCTCCAAAGACGATAGTTTAAACGAACTTGTTGAGCAACTAATTAACCAAAGAACCAGCAATCCAACTCTGTTACACAAAACATTTTGGAAAGGTGTTAAATTCAATCTTTTTGCAAGCTTGGACGTCTTGTACTTTGCACTTTGGCTCGATGGTATTTATGGCTACGACAAACGAAAAGATATAGAAAAGGACTGTATTTCTTTAGTCTTGCAAGCAGCCAGCATTACACAAGATAAAAACGCTAAAGCGATTGCTACTTATCTTTCCGCTGCAGTAGGCTTAGAAGAACAAGACGAGAATGAATGTCAATCTGTAAACTTCGATAAATACACAAACGACAACATACATATACGCAGGATACTGTATGATTACGCCACTTTTGCTTGCTTCTCCGACAACAACGTACAAGTAAACGAAGTGCTTTTTCTCGTTGATGTAGCAAAAAAACTCAACCTAACCGAAGACGACACACAATTATCTCACATATACGTAGAAAACTATCTCAGACTCGAAGGCAACAAACTATTTTACATACATTACAGCGAAGGTTTAGATAAAATACGACAAGCCTTATTCGACAGAACACAAAACATCATTCAAAAGAACAAGCAAAAAATAACGACAGAAATACTCGAAAGCAAAGAACTTGTCGAATTAATACGCAAGTCAATAAACGAAGACCTTTCGACATCAGAGAAAGATAAAGTTCGAGAGCAAATTTTCGACCTTCTGAAGACCATTCCTTCCCTTGCTATATTTATGATTCCGGGGGGAGCGTTTATTTTGCCTATCATACTAAAAATACTTCCTGAAGAAGTACTAATGCCTAGTTCATTTATAAACAAGAAGAAAGAACAATAAAAAACGGAAACATTCCTAAGAATATTTCCGTTTCAACTGTAATGAAAATTATACTTATTCTTTAGTAGCCTTCTCTATTTCTTCAGAAATAACATCTGTAAATCCTTTCATAAAACCTTGACTTGCATCAATAGCATCGTTAAGTATAGAGCCTGCACCTTTAATCATTTGCTTTGTCATACCTGCAGCTATACGTCCTTGAATCTCAACAAGTTGTTTTCTTTGTTCATCGGAAAAATTGCATTCTTTCGAAGCTGTCATAATAGCATCATATTGTTTCTCTATTTCATCAAGTTTATCTACCTGAAAATCTTCTGAGGAAATCATTTTTTCAATTTTCTCCATTTGAGAAATAACATTTTCTTCTTTTGACTGACAAGAAGACAGTACAAACGCTGTAGCGCAAATAACAGCGCACAAAAACATTTTTCTAAAATTTTTCATAGTATTAACAGTTTTAATTCGCAGATAAAGATAACAAAATATGCTTATAATTTCAAAACATAATTCATTATCCAATTCTTGAAAAAGATATCCCGATTCCTTTGCCAACAGAATTTAACTGGTTGAGATTCATCGTCATTTTCAAAATAATTAAACGGGAACATTGGATTTTTTCCATTCGCAAGATCACGTTTATATTCATTACACAATCTATCGCAACCATATTCCGGATGGCAAATAGTATAAATTTGTCGGCCTTCGAAAGCTGTTATAATACCAGGACCTGTAACAGGAGATTCTGCAATAATTTTCATATCCGAAACTGCAGCAATCTCATCATGCGAAAGATACCATGGACGACTTACCGGCATAGAAACTTCCTGCAAAGAATTATCAACCAACGACGTACTTCTGTCATATATGGTATGTGGATACACCCCACTCCATTGAAAAGAATTACGTTTGAAATGTACTCCCCAATTGTAATATATTCTTGCAAAAGCTGCCCAACAAATATGTACTGTAGATTTTACATGTTTATCCGCCCAACGGAAGAAAACGCACAACTGTTTCCAATACACAATTTCCTCATATTCAAATCGTTCGAAAGGAGCACCGTTGATAACCATTGCGTCATAGTCTTGATTTTGTTCCATCAATTCCGCCAAATCAAGATAATACGTATTCATATACTCTTGCGGAGTATGTTTATACATTAAATTGCTCATCTTGATTAGCGTAATCTCTATTGGTACTTCAACTGACTGTAAAGCTCGATATAAATCTGCCTCAGAATCTTCCTTGTCAGGCATCAGATTAAGAAATAACATTTTTACAGACTTACCAACCGATTTTTGATCTGTCAAACACAAACCTTCTGTATTTAATTTCTCAATCAAAGGATGATTCTTAGGAACAACAATCATTATAAAGCATTTTTTTATTTGGCTGCAAAACTACAATTTCTACAGAGAGGAACAAATTCTATTTGTAATAATCAGCAGCATTTCTTTTTCAATCTACATTTATCGAACAGATTTTATATATTTGTCTAACTAAAAAAGCAACTACTATGAAAAAATTTCTATTTATAATTTGTTTACTTATTTCGTGTCATTTGTTTGCAACTCCACAACAAGGATGGACCCGCGTTGCATGTCCGAACACAAACCATGAAATAATCTACGAGCGACTTATGTCATTTATTGAATACATACAAGGAGATGTAGCCTACGACGACGGGCACCAGATTAAAGTTTACTTAGAAGTAGCCTCCGACAATTGTTACGAGGTTATTCATACTTTGGACGTTGTTATATATGACAATTCATTCTCCTACTATTTGGATCAATCTGTTTCATTCGGCGATGGCAACGAAATGAAATTATGTTTCGACGAAGTCCGTAAACAAGTTGCTACTATAGAAGAACTACTCAACAGCTCCGCCTTCGACAAGCTCAGGCAACGCGCTACAGGTCTTTGAGCCTGTCGAAACAACCATTTCCCTCATCTATAACACTCCAACAATTTGAATTTTATTTTATATAGTTTTTAAATCCTATAAATTTCCGCATATTAAAAACATCACCGTCACATATAGCATATACTTCAGTTACACGGTCTGTTCGTACAAATGAGGTCACTCTATATTTAGTCTCTTCTTCGCCTAAAACAGGTCCGTATGCGTCTGTGCTTTTGTATTTTCCATCCGCCATGATTAATGCTTCCGCATTCACAAAAAAATGAGACTGTGGATTATATTTTTGTTTTGTTGTATTCATCTTTTCTAGTCCTTGATTCATACAGTTTTCTATAATACAAATCATCAAATAACTCTTTTATAAAGGGCAAGTTATCAACATTAAATTTGTTTGATAATGATGGGTAATATTTATGTTCTTGTTCCATAATAGTTTATTTATCTATATACTCTTTTGACTACAGGTACCACTATAAATACTTTTACTTTTTCTCCATTTTTTTCTGCCGGCTCAAATTTTTTCAGAGTTGATATTGATGATATGACATGAGAAACACAACCAAAATCGGAACGGGGACAGGGTTCCGCCATAATCGCATTTCCATGCTCGTCTACTATAAATCGTACCATAACAAGTCCTTCTCTTACTGAAAGACGGAAAGAAGCATCACGACAATTGTTTGTCACATCATACATTAAAGAAGCCACTCCTCCAGGATAGACAGGCGCTTTGTCAACTTCTTCATATTTTACTATATTTTCAAATTCCCTTATCTCATCATAGTTATACCCGCCATCAAGATAGGGAGTCGGTGCAGATACATATTCACGATTTTTGTTTATCGTATATTTTCTTATGACATTTCCTGTTTTACCATCCAACAATGTACATTCATATTTCTTCTCTTCATTAAATATTTTTATCAGCCAACATGGATTTCCATTTTCATCTTTAACCTTTACAATTTCATCAAACTCTCTGTTCCATGTATGAAAACCTTTTCCCTTTTCAATCCAATATTTTATAATGTCATACGCTTTTATAGAATATCCCTCATCTGTATCTATCGTTACCCATACATTTCCTCCTCCGTCATATATATATTCCTTGCCAATTGCGAATCCATATTCCGATACTATTTTTTTACTTCTAAGAAAACCCTTCTCGTCATATTGTTTAAGAATACATATCGAATTGGTGAGATATTCGCGTTCTATCAATCTAATTTTAGTATAAGCCTTATAATTATATAAATATTTTATGTCTTTCGTAACAAACATTATCATGGAATCTCCGATGCTGCGAGGTGGTGTACACATTATTCTGGTCGGCATTTCATCATAATAATATCTTCCTCTATATTCTTTACTGACCATTCCACTGGAGTCAAATTTCCGATATACATTTTTGTTTTCAAACCAAAATTCTTCAAAAATATTCGTACACTTGTCTTTCCCTCCATCAATGGCGGTTATACTTTCAAAACTACGGGACAGCATTGGAATTGTTGCGTATTCTTTCAATATTTTCTTATTGAAAACATAAGCATCAATATTAGTATTCCCATGATTTATTATGCGTACTAATTTGCCTTTACTATCATATACATATTCTTTTCCGATACTGAAACCGTCAATAGAGCAGATTTTTTTCCTTTTCAATCCGTCGTTAGGATAAAATTCCTTATACACATATATTCGGTCATTAATAAAAGTACGTCCATGCACTTCATTTTTTAAAAAGCCGTAATACTCTCTCGGTTTCCCATTTTTATCATCAAGCACATATGTTCCTCCATATTTCTTGTAATTAGAAAAATATGTACAATAATCATTACTTTGTTTTAGGTTGTCAGCATCTTTTCTACTAATTACCTTGATGTATTCTGTTGGCTCCCACAGATCTCCATCCTCATGATATATCGCAGTTCCTGAAAATAATGATCGGTCAAGCACTTCGTATGCAGAAGATAATTGAGGAATGTTTTTGTATTCGGGAATTACCTGTGCTTCAGCAAAAAACGGCAGGAAAAATAATAAAACTATATTTCCAATGTTTCGCATGACCTTTTTTATATATGTTCGTTTATAATTTTTATTTGCCAATTCCATAAAGAATTCCGTTTTATTGTATAATCCATTATATTATTTGTATATTTGGGTCTGTATGTATAACGAGCATTTTGATTTATAACCTTTCCATTTTTATCTACTACTCTTGCCGTAAATGAATGACGTAATCCCAACGTATGTAAAACCTCGTGTGCAGGAGTTTTATTCATTCCAGTTTTTAAGTCCTATAAATTTCCGCATATTAAAAACATATAATTATTATTTTATTTATCTTTAATTATTTACAAAGATTTTCCTTCAAAAAAACTCGATTATTTGAGGCTTTAACTGTAATTTTCTCTGATTTTTTCTGCACTTTTTTCTTCCCTCAAAATGATATGAATATTCATTTTGTTTATCCGCAACCAAAATAATACTTATTGGATATTTTTCAACTATTTGCTTTTGAATTTTTTCTTTATGAAGTATAGCATTACTCTGCGTTCCACAATATCTAACGTACAGATTTTTAGAAAGGAATTGAAAACCATCTTTTTCTAATATTTTACAAAATTCAATTGTCGTTTGGCGACCTATTTTTGTTCGTTGAGAGAAACCTAACACAACATACACCCACAAAACAAAAAGAAATAGTTGCATTACTGTATATAACATGTCATTATCCCCAAAAATATAGTAATACAATAGTTGTCCTGTATTCTAATTAAAAATACTCCCTTACAGCAAACTCAAACTGTTGAATAAATATCTGCTTGAAGGCATATAGGTTATTCTGCTCATAGAAAATAAGCATTGCCTTCTTGTAATCAATGGAATCAACGGAACGAAAACTCAATGGACAATAACCGTTGGCAATCAAGATAGCATTGCTAGTGATGCGTGCAGTACGCTTGTTGCCATCAGAAAATGCCTGAATGTACGACAAGAGAACAAGCGTCAGCAGTGCCTTTTCAAAAACATCTTTCTTACCATTAATCAGACTACATGTATCAAACAATGCCTCACGAATTTGAAATTCGTTATCGAGCGGACGATAGTTCGTACCAGTTATACCAACACGCCTATGACGAATACCTTTATCCACAGACAAATCCTTTGTCAACAGTGAATGAATATCCTCTATATGACTAACAGTCAACTCCTGCAAGTAGTCAGGATTATCAAGAATAAAACGTAATGCATACTTATGATTAAGTAGCATAACAGCCTCGTCTTTGGTCTTGTTATCTGCAACCTTGCTCTCTCGCAAAAGACGTTCTGTTTCAAGCAAAGAATAGGTATTGCCCTCAATTTGCGAAGACTTCCAACTAAGGTCGATACCTAAACGTTCCATTTCTTTATTATATTCGTTCTGGGTCATTTCCTCCACATGCTGACGGAACACCTTCTGCAATTCTTCAAGATATAGTCTTTCTTCATCTGTAAAAAGTGATACAGAAGGTAATTGCTTACGGATAAGTTCAAAGTTGAAGGAAGTTTGCACCTTTCGCTCATCCACATCCTGAGCGAAATATGTATCCAAGTTAAGAGGCATCAGCAGATGTGCAAAATTAGAAAGACGATATCGTGTAGCACGTGCCTTACCCTCTACCACAACATCATTATTCCTAACCAATGCTGCTATTAAGCGTTTGAGCGTAGCATCACTACCCTCAAAGGCAATTCCCTTTGCTATTTCTTCACGCGAAGAAAGCGGACTATAGTGCAAAAACTGTAATATTTCTCTTGAAACATCCATAGTACTATCTTTTTCGGTGCAAATTTAGTATTATTTCATAGACTATCGGCTCAAATTGAGCTTAAAAATTCTTAAATTAGGGTATTCTTGAGCCGATTAGGAAGAGTATAACTCAAATTGAAAATAATTACTATAATTCTAATCGTCCTGTTTTGCGATAATTCCTACCATAAACGACAATACAACAATACTTTCCTATCTCCATTTTTCTTTCATGAATTGCTATTGTCATTGATAAAACTTTAATTTTAATACAAATACATTTCAACAAATTTGTCTTTGTCATCAAATACTAAATAACAATAAAAATAGTCATCGTCTTTTTTAACTATCAAACAGACTTCTTTTCTATAAAATTCGTTTTCTCCATATATTTCATAACTCATCCTTATATTTGAAAAGGAATTTCTAAAGTTTTTGATATGTCAGAAAGGCAACTTTGTTCGGTTAACACTATGGTTGTATCATTTTTTTTTATCGTGAGAGAGCATGCTTGAAACCCAAATACTATCTGGATATCGCTCTGCATAATAAAAACATTTATCATTAGATAATATCTCATAGAATAGTATTGTGTCAATTGTTATTGAATCATGGGGTAATAAATGTTTAAAAGGAGCTGGAAATGTACTATATGTATATACTTTTGCCCGTGACCGCATAATATTAAAATATTTCTCTATATGACTGCGATTTGTAATTAACTTCATATTACTGAACGTTATATTATCGAATAAAACTGTGTCGTACATTTCCTGTTCCATTACAACATGCGAAGTTATACACAGAAACAATAGAATTACGATTTTTTTCATTCTTCTGGTTTTTGTATATCTACTACTTTCCAAAATATTGTTAATCCATATTGAGCAGATGATTGCTAGCTAAATCTTCTTATTCACAACCCAATCTTTGTAAAAACTCTGGCTTGAGAAATGGCTTTATTTCTTCGAAAGAAAATTCAGCAACCAAACGCATATTCCAACGAAAGGGATGAAAAAAACGAAATGTGACTATTTTACCCAAAGAATCAGTTTCAATCTCATATTGGGAAAGATGAACAGGGGCTATGTCTTCGCCATATGAAAAAAAATCATCATCATCGTCATATGCATCATTGTCCTTCTTCACATCATCATAATCTTCTTCTATCTTTTTCCGATATATTTCCAATAGTTTATCCTTATTAATAAACACCTCTTCTCTAAGATTTTTACCCTCTTTGAGATCAAACGTAAATAATTCAATACCTATGAATGTATCGGCGAAATTTTCTGTGCGTAATGTTACATTTAAAATATCATTTTTTTGATAATTGATATCATAGTATTCCAACACATAATCCTTTTCCCGTAAACATTCCCAAGAGCCATTGCAATCAAGAATCATTTTCTTCTTGTAATTTAAACGTTCTTTATATGTTCCAAAAAACAGAGTGTCTCCAAAAATTGGAAAAACCTCTTGTATCGTATGAAAAACACTGGGTGGTCCACAGGCAAGTTCCTGAAGTTCAAAATGTATGCCATCCAAATTGAATGTATCTGTTATTATTTCTGGTTGATAGCAAAGTTCATTATGCGCTATAACTTGCATAGAATCAATCATTTTTGCGTCAAACTCATCTAAATTCAAATTATCGAATTTGTAGGTCTTTGTATATTGACACGTGCCACTAGATTCAAAATAAATGCTGTCAATTTTATTGTCCTCAACATATATGTCTGCTACGAATGTGTCCATGCCCCCAAAGTGTAAGTTTATTTCTATTACAAAGCCATTTTGGGTTGGTCGCAAATTTGGATAAGTTTTCATATTGTCCCTTTTGTGCAAGACATTTTCATAAATCCTTATTTTATTAGTTTTCATATCAGAAACAACCAACAAGTCGTTTCCAATAGTATCTGGAGGAGTACAATCCCAGCACCCTGGATACATATAGAACGGAGTTAATATGGCAACACTGTCCTTACCATTACCAGCACAGATACAATCCCATGTAGCATAATAATTGGATATTTGTGCACCGCATCTCTTATAGTAACCTTTTGCAATGTTGTAACAATCATTATCTTGGTTACAATTGCTATCATCTGATTTTGGTGCAATCACAACACTTTGACATTTACACATTGTTGCACATAAAAGTGACAACATTATAAGAATAATAGTTTTTGGGGGAATATCAACAAACATAGAGATAATATTAAAGTGTCTTTATTTTTTTGTCGTCCAAAACTATAATTATCTAGAAATTTTAGACAGCTAGTAAAGATAAAAAATAATAAATTAGCTGTATGAAAAGTAAAAGAAAATTTAGTTCAGAGTTTAAGGTCAAGGTAGCCATAGAAGCTCTCAAAGAACAGTCAACATTTACAAAGGAAAATCTTGATGGATTTATCATTAACTAAGCAAAAAAGTTGTCTAAATTTACTGGAGTATTATATAGAGATTGAAGGAGAAGAATTGGCATCGGCAATTTCTCCAAAAATCGATAATAAAACAAATTTAATTTATCAAAGATAATGCAAAAATTATTTTTTACATTTTTTTTCTTAATACATTTATTCATAGTTTCTTTTGCTCAATGGCAACAGATCAATATTGACGATTCCGATTGTATAAATTGTAATGAACAAAATAAACAATACCTACGCTATTCTAACAAATGTGTGAAGAAAACATACAAGAAAGACCGCATTGAACAAGGAATCTTGTCATTCGATAAGGATAGCGTTTTTGTGATAAATTATGATGAATGCGATATTCAAAGCGTTGTCAAATTTCCACGAATATTAAGCTCTTGTAAATATGATTTTGATAATCGAAATTTTGAAAACACAGATAAGGCAAGTGTCACCCGAATATTGATAAATAAGCAACAAACAATATTTTCAAATAATTTTATTGAGGATTTACCTTTTCGTTCGGACGAATACCCAAATTTAAAGGAAATACAATTCTACGGGTATTTCCCGAAGCCAGATTCCTTAGTAATGTTTAAGAAACTACAAAGTATTGCGTATGTTGGTTCACAAAACACTGTAATAAATTATTTTAGAGTACCTTGTGAGTTGACTAAAATGGAAAATCTCAGAAGATTGATTCTTTGTAATGCTTATATGGATTTTCCTGATTATATAAAAGATTTTCCTAATTTAGAGATGTTGTTCCTTTGCGATAACAAAGTGTGGTATAGCGAGTTAAATGTGTTGTCAATAAAAACATTGAGGTTTTTATATTGCGAAGGACGTGATATGTTTTTTTACCAACCTCTTATTCAAAATGTTGCAAATGATGCGGGAGACGGTTTTGCTTGTTATGGAAATTTTTTCTTACAGAGCGAAGTGTTACATCCAAACTATCCACATGGAATTGTAAATGAGAATAGATTTAATGCAGATACATCATATTTTTTGTACGTCACACCAATAGATGACGATGAACAAAAAATACTTGTTAAAGGAATGTCGGTAAATGGAGTTCCTACTGGACTGTGGTATTTGGAGGGTAAAACGATGGACTTTTCTAATGGTTTTTCCGTTTCCAAATTAGATAAACACTATATTGAAACAGACGGTTTTATATTTTATATGGACAAATACTGTCGGCAGTGTTATGATTTATACGACGACAAAGGCAGATTGCTCGCCGCTTACGATAATGGCAAGTTTTGGGGTGAAATGTCGTATAAAGATACGTTGGATGAATTTATACAAAAATTTGATTTTAAAAATTAACCTATATGAAAGTATAATTATCTAGGAAATTTAGACAGCTAGTAAAGATAAAAAAACAATAAATTAGCTGTATGAAAAGTAAAAGAAAATTTAGCTCGGAGTTTAAGGCCAAGGTAGCCATAGAAGCTCTCAAAGAACGGTCAACATTGTCGGAAATGTCAATGAAGACACCGGAGAAATCCCGTGAAGAAGAGGTAGACGCGCTATACAAGAAAATAGGTATATTTACAAAAGAAAATCTTGATGGATTTATCATTAACTAAGCAAAAAAGTTGTCTAAATTTACTGGAGTATTATATTTTTTTTCGTTCTTGTGTCGAGTTTTACCTTAATAACTATCATAGAGCCCATTTTTTTGTTTTTTTTACCAACATTTTCCAATTCTTCACCAACGAAAATGCTTTAAAAATGCCGTCAATTCTAAGTTTACGAGATTTATTTACTCGTGAATTTCTTGCCAACTTTTTACCAACATTTCCGTTTTATCAAAATCACAAACAAAAATAAAAAATCTACAAACAATAACAAAATCAAGCAGTTACAAGCATTGGCAAATGTTGGTATATGGTTTTGTGTAAAAATAAAAAAGGACTCACAAACATTCTTGTAAGTCCTTTATTTTCAAGATTTTACCCTTGTAGCGAGAGGCGGGCATGATCCGCCGACCTCATGATTATGAATCATGCGCTCTAACCAGCTGAGCTACCTCGCCATGATTTTCAAATCGCTTGCAAAAGTATAAATAAATTTTACTTGAACAAGACTTAAATCAGAAAAATTACATTTTTATTTGAAAAATTAACTGTTCCCTGAAAAACAGACAGTTTTATTCTTTAGCAAAAAGTGTGTACATTTGTAAAAACTATCTTACATGAAGAAAAAAGCATTATTTATTGGCGGTACTGGCACCATCAGCACTGCTATATCTACCGCAGTTGCGGCTTCCGAAGAATGGGAACTGTATGTAATTAACCGAGGAAACAGAAATGATAAACTTCCTTCGAATGTTCATTGTATTACTGTACAAGATATTAATAACGAAAAAGATGTTGCAGACAAACTAAAAGGTCTTCTATTTGATTGTGTATGTGATTTTATTTGTTTCTGCAAAGAACAAATTGAACGTGATTACCGTTTATTCAATGGTAAGACTAAGCAAATGATGTTTATCCGTTCGGCTTCGGCTTACCAAAAACCTCTGGGAAATCATATTATTTCCGAAAGTACTCCGCTGGCAAATCCATACTGGGAATATTCACGAAATAAAATTGCCTGTGAACAATTTTTAATTGAAAAATACCGTGAAGAGCAATTCCCAATCACTATTGTACGACCAAGTCATACATACGACGAACGTTCTATTCCTCTTGGCGTTCACGGCAAAAAAGGAAGTTGGCAAGTTGTAAAACGTATGCTCGAAAACAAACCGGTAATCATCCACGGTGATGGCACATCGTTATGGACATTCACACACAATAGCGATTTTGCAAAAGGTTTTATCGGACTTATGGGAAATCCACATGCAATTGGCGAAACATTCCACATCACATCTGGAGAATCGGTTACATGGAACCAAGCATACCAAGCAATTGCCGACGCTCTTGGAGTTACATTAAAACCTTATCATGTATCATCGGAATTTCTTGCTGCTGTAAGTGATTATGATTTCACAGGAAGTTTGATTGGCGACAAAGCAAATTCTGTCATATTCAACCTTGATAAACTAAAACGTATTGTTCCAGACTACAATCCAACGATACGCTTTGACCAAGGAGTTCGAAAAACTATTGAATACGTTCTATCTCATCCTGAATTTCAAAAAGAAGACAAAGAATTTGACCAATGGTGCGACAACGTTATTGAAACACTTGAGCAAGCAAAAAGAAACATACAACCATTGAAAAACTAACAGAATGAGACGATTTATAACATCACTTTTATTTTGTGCAACAGTTATATTTTGTAACGCACAACTATTTAACCCGATAATTTCAGGAATGGCTCCAGATCCAAGCGTATGCCGTGTTGGTAACGATTATTATCTAGTAAACAGCTCATTCATACAAAATCCCGCTATTCCCATCTATCACAGCACAGACTTGGTTAATTGGAAATTAATAAACTATGCGGTTACAGAAGCTAACGGACTCGACCTTAGCAAAGGTGAGGGAATGTATGCTCCAACTATCCGATACAACGAATTCGACAGTACATTCTATGTTATCTGCACAAATGTCGGCGGTGGACAGAATTTCATTGTCCACACTAAAGACCCATACCAAACATGGAGTAATCCTGTTTGGTTGACTAACTCACGAATCGGCATAGACCCTTCTCTATTTTGGGACAAAGATGGAGCATGTTACTTGCAATGTACGGGCCATAATAATATTATACAAATTGTCATAGACCCAAAAACAGGAGAAGAACTTTCGTCTTTTCATTATTTAACAGACGGACTTGGCGGCCGCTACCCAGAAGGACCACACATGTATAAAATCGGAGATTATTACTATTTAATGATTTCTGAAGGTGGCACTGAATTCGGACACCACGTAAACATTTTCAGAAGTGACGACATTTGGGGACCATTTGTTAGCTGCCCTTCTAATCCTATTCTTTCGCATACCGGGAAAAATGCTCAATCCAACTCCATCCAATGTACAGGCCATGCCGACATGGTTCAAGCACACGACGGTTCATGGTGGATGGTTTTCTTGGCAACACGCCCTATCGGACAATTCTACCCTCTTGGACGAGAAACATTCCTTGCACCTGTAGAATGGAAAAACAACTGGCCTATCGTTAACAAAAAAGGAACAATCTTAGAGAAAGAAGTTGAAATAAATACGATACCTTCATCGTCTAACAAATCAAAATATCAAGAACAAACAACAACCTTATATGGTTTTGTGCACGAAAAACTTTCCCTTGACTGGAATGCGTATAGAGTATCGCCATACACTGTAGCAAAACACACATCGGACGGCATCGAAATAAAGGCAAGCAACAGCTACGACGCCTTCATCGGCATACGACAATACAGTTATTATATGAGTACCGAAACAAAAGTGAGCATTGCAGGTTTTGAAGGCGAAGCTGGTCTATGTGTACACCACGACGACGGGAAACGATACAATTTGGCACTCGTAAGAGAAAACGGCAAAGCATTTGTTCAATCAGAATGCATAATAAACAACATGCACCAAACAAAACGAATAGAAATAGACAGTAAAACCCACACCATTGAACTCAAAATAGATAGTCAAAAAGAACTATACTATTTCTATTTTTCTACAGATAACGGAAAAACATGAACAGAAATAGAAAAAATGGATGCATACTTTCTTGCCGGTGGATTCTCTGGTTTGCTAACTGGATTATACACAGGTAAAGGATCTGCGACATTTAGTTTATTTATTGCAAAAGACAACGATTGTCATTGTATATCAACCCGATTTTAATACATTTACCCAATAAAAATCTAACGATATGAAAAAATACATTTCTTCCCTATTCATCTCTATTTGTATAGCTTTAGGATTTTCAAGTTGTAACTACAATTCACTTGTAGAAAAACAAGAAAACGTAAACAGTGCATGGTCTAACGTAGAAAACCAATACCAACGTCGTATGGATTTGATTCCTAACTTGGTAAATACGGTAAAAGGATACGCTAGCCACGAAGAAAAAACACTAAAAGAAGTTACCGCTATGCGTGCGCAAGTTGGTCAAATCAAAGTAAATGCAGAAGATTTAGACGAAGAAACTTTGGCAAAGTTCCAAAAAGCGCAAGAACAATTAAGCCAAGGAATTGGAAGACTATTGGCTGTAAGCGAATCATATCCTGACCTTAAAGCAAACACTAACTTTTTGGAATTACAAGCACAATTAGAAGGAACAGAAAACCGTATTGCCGTAGAACGCCGTAATTTCAACGAAGTTGCCAAAGAATACAACACTGAAATAGCAAAATTTCCAACTATGATTTACGCAGGTTGGTTCGGTTTTAAGAAAAAACCTTATTTCAGCGCACAACTTGGTGCAGAAGTAGCCCCTACTGTTGAATTCTAACAAGGAAATAAAATTTGAAGCGATTTGTTTGCATACTATTCGCTTGTTGTACTGCTTGTCTGGCCCTTTCTCTCAATTTACCTGAGAAAACAAACAAGTTGGTAAACGACTATGCACAGTTATTCTCCGAATCTCAGATTTATGAATTAGAGCAACGATTAGAGGCGTTTTCCGACAGTACCAGCAATCAAATATGTATAGTAACCATCAACGACTTAGAAGGTTACGAAGTTGCAGACTATGCCCAACGCATTGGTGACGCATGGGGAGTCGGGAGCAAGAAAAACAATGGTGTCATAATTCTATTAAAACCACGTAATGAATTTGGCAGCGGCGATTTTTTCATCGCAACCGGTTATGGAGTCGAAGGTGTTCTTACTGACGCTGTTTGCAAAAACATATTTCTAATTGACGTACTTCCTATCCTTAAACAAGAGAATTGCGATTATTATCGAGCAATACTTGCCGCGGTAAATCGCATTACTCCTCTTGTAAACGAAGAATATCATGAAAATTTCAACGCAAAGAACGACAACAAGCAAGCACCACAAGGCGCCTCTCCTCTATTACTTATAATTGTTGCTGGCATTGTAGGTTTTGTTCTTTATTCAATATTTCCGTCTAAGAAAAGACGTGCATGTTCTGCAATTTCTAGAGCAAACACACTAAGCGAACTAACCGAGGCAATAGAGAAAGCTAGAGATTTACAAGTTACAGAAGAAAAAATAGAAAACGCACGTTCAAAAATACCAAACAGAATGTTCTCATTGTTACGAAATGCAAGTACTCCTGAAATATTTGGAAATATTGCAGCAAATGCTACAGCAATGGGCGTGAGTGCGGCCTCAATTATGGCTTTGGAATTTCAAATGAAAGACAACACACTACAAGAGCTACAAGACTGTCGTAGCAGAAGCGAAATTTATTCAAAACAAACTCGTGCGCGAGCCTTCGGAAACGACGAAAAGGACATACAAAAGGCTACCGCTATCGCATTAGCTGCCATAGCAGCAATGGCCTGGGCTGCATCACAAAGACAAAACTCCTACCATGGCTCCGGATTTGGAGGAAATAACAGAGGTGGATTCGGCGGATTTGGCGGTGGAAGATTCGGCGGCGGCGGAGCTGGAGGAAAATTCTAAAGCCATACGTTTTTATGTAAAAACAGACCTAAAAACACTCCGACATCTTTACATATTTTACCCTACATACATTATATATTTGCATAATTCTATTTTTTGATATATTTGCAGCATTGATTTTTGTAACGATATCACTCAAAAATCAATGTAGTTTGTAATTTTGCAACATTTAAAAGAAAAAATTGCGGCATGACAGAGAATTTAGTAATAGTCGAATCTCCAGCAAAAGCAAAAACAATCGAAAAGTTTTTGGGCAAAGATTTCACAGTAATGTCTAGTTATGGACACATCCGAGACTTAGAGAAAAAAGGGTTGGGAATAGATGTAGAAAAATCATTTGCTCCACTATACGAAATCTCAGCAGACAAAAAGAAATTAGTCGCCGATTTACGCAAAGCCGTAAAAGAAACTAAGACAGTTTGGCTTGCATCCGATGAGGACCGCGAAGGAGAAGCTATTGCTTGGCATTTGGCCGAAGTTCTTAAATTACCGGTAAAATCTACAAAACGTATTGTTTTCCATGAAATTACCAAAGATGCCATTCTTAATTCACTACAAAATCCACGAACGATAGACTTAAAACTTGTTGACGCACAACAAGCTCGACGTGTTTTGGATAGATTGGTTGGTTTTGAACTTTCACCTGTATTATGGAAAAAAGTTAAGCCTCAACTATCTGCAGGACGTGTTCAATCGGTTGCAGTTCGTATTATCGTTGAACGCGAACGTGAAATCAATGCATTCAAATCAGAATCATCTTATCGTGTCGTTGCCGATTTTGTTACTGAATCAAAAGGGAAGAAATACACATTTACAGCTGAATTATCAAAACGCTTTAATACACAGAAAGAAGCTGAAGCCTTTTTAGCAAAGGCTAAAGATGCAACGTTTGAAGTACAAGCATGCGACAAGAAACCAAATTCCAGACGTCCAGCTCCTCCATTTACAACTTCTACATTACAACAAGAAGCGAGTCGAAAATTTTCGTTCCCTGTTGCCAAAACAATGCAAATAGCACAACAATTATACGAATCAGGTTTCATTACATATATGAGAACCGATTCTGTAAACCTTTCTGAATTAGCTATTAACACAGCAAAGAAATTCATTACCGAAAATTTCGGAGCTAATTATTCTAAAACACGTAAATATTCAACTACATCGAAAGGTGCACAAGAAGCGCATGAGGCTATTCGTCCAACTTATGTTGACAATGAATTTGTTTCTGCAAATGCCGACGAACAACGCCTATACGATTTAATCCGTAAACGTACGCTCGCATCTCAAATGGTTGATGCTCAAATAGAAAGTACTACTGTTACTATAGCAAGTAAAGAACTTCCGGGTTGTACATTTTCTGCAAAAGGAGAAGTTATCACATTCGATGGTTTCCTAAAAATGTATATGGAATCAAAAGATGATGACTCGACTGAAGAAGACAGCATAGTTTTACCAGACATGGCTGTTGGAGCTATAGTAAGTACCAAATCTATAACTGCAACAGAACGTTTCACACAACACCCACCACGCTACACAGAAGCGACATTGGTTCGCAAACTTGAAGAATTGGGTATCGGCCGTCCTTCGACTTACGCTCCAACTATTTCAACTATACAAAAACGTGGTTACATTGTTAAAGAAGATAGAAGTGGTAGCAAACGTCAATTCACAAAACTTGAATTAAAAGACGGAAAAATTGCTTCAATAAAATCTTCCGAAAATATTGATACAGAAAAAAATAAGCTATTTCCTACGGATATCGGTATTGTTGTTAACGATTTCTTAATGAAGTATTTCGAAGGAATTATGGACTATAATTTCACTGCTTCTGTTGAACAAGAATTTGATGAAATTGCATTAGGAAAAATCGATTGGGTTAGCATGCTTACAAAATTCTACAATCCATTCCACTCACGTGTCGAAGACACGATGGAGACATCGGAACGAGGAAATGGAGAACGTATTTTAGGTATAGATCCAGAAACAGGTAAACAAGTATCTGTTCGTATCGGTCGCTTTGGTTCGATGGTGCAACTTGGCAAACAAGAAGACGAAGAAAAACCAACGTATGTAGCATTAGATAAAGCACATCAAATTGAGACTATAACTCTTGACGAAGCGTTACAATTACTACAAAACGGTAACGACGGAAGACTTCTTGGTGTACATCCTACTACTGGTAAAAACATCTACGTAAAGAACGGACGCTTCAGCCAATTTATCCAAATGGGCGAAGCTGACGATGCTGATAAGAAAACAGCATCTTTACTAAAAGGCCAAAATCCTAAAACAGTAACTCTTCAAGAAGCATTAGTTTTATTGGAATTACCTCGAACAGTTGGCGAATTCGAAGGAGAACCTGTTGTAGCAAATATTGGTCGATTTGGACCATTTTTGGCACACAAAGGAAAATTCATTTCATTAAAGAAAAACGATCCTGATGCATTCTCGGTTACGATAGAAGAAGCAGAGAAAATCATTATCCGCAAACGCGAAACTGACGAAAAACGTAGCATTAAAGATTTTGCAGAAGACGCTAATGTAAAAGTACTACTTGACAGATGGGGACATCCATGTGTGCTTTATAAGAAAAAGTATTTCAGAATTGCAAAAAACATTGATCCTGCAACACTTACATTGCAACAATGTTATGAAATAGCAGAGGTGAAAAAGACTAAATAATGGAGCTCAAATTTCTTTGTGAACCATACTATAAGCAAGCCGAAGATGTTCAAAACATGGAAATTCTTCCATGTACGACCTACAACGAACAAGATCTTGCCTCGGCTGATGCTTTCCTACTTGGTTACAAAGAAGACAGAAACTCCGACAATATTGGTTGTAACACAGCGGCCGATATTGTAAGACAACAATTATATGCCTTACATAAAACCTCTAAACCTCTCCGTATAATAGACTTAGGAAATTGTACACAAGGCGCAACGGTAGCCGAATCATACGAAAACCTACGCCTATGTATGCAAGAGCTTGCAACATACGAAAAACCTATTGTTATAATCGGTGGCACACAAGAAGCAGTATGCTTCACAACAAAGTCTAGTTTTCGCACTATTTCCTACCCTTCTGCCGCATTTATTGATGCTAAAATCGATTGGGACGAAGAAACAAATGACTTTTCCAACAGAAATTATTTAACACGTATTACAGAAGAATTTCCGTCATTACGCATTACCCATATTGCAAACCAAGAATATTTATCTTCCAAAGAAGCATTTATGTGGCTTGCAAACAATAATTTTTCGTCTTTTCGATTAGGAGATTGTAATGCTGCAATTGAACGTTCCGAACCATACACACGCGACGTTCAACTTGTTTCCTTCGACATAAATGCCATTCGTTACTCCGATAGTCCGGCAGGAAGAAATGCCAACGGATTATATGCAGAAAAAGCTTGTCAAATAGCATGGAATTCAGGATTTTCGCCTCGACTAAACACATTCATTCTTTCTGAATTTAATCCTCAAAAAGATACAGATGGAATTTCCGCACAACTATGCGCTGAAATCATTTGGCACGTATTCGACGGCATTGCACAACGTATTCCAGAAAGTGCTGATTTTAATGAAGATAGCTATCTGAAACATTATGTACACAATTCTGTTCTACCACAAGATATTTGCTTTTACGAATCGGTAATATCAAAAATGTTTTGGGTTGAAGTGCCTATCGGTTCTACACAGAAGAAACGCATAATACCATGTTCATCAGACGATTACGAACTTATGAAAGCAGGATTTATTCCTGATATTTGGATGATGGAATTCAATCGACTCCTAAAAATCCAACAATAGGAAACACTACCTTTATATAGAATTACTATACATTTTGTTCCTCATATTCCTTGCTTATTTTTACATTTGCCTAAAATCATATATAAAGTATAGGAATGAAAAAAGCTATCATAATCATCTGTATTACAGCAACATTCATAATTCTTGCAACGTTCTTTATTGTTCCTCCCATTGCAAAATCATATATAGAAAACCATTCAAAAGAATTAGTCCATAGAAAAATCACTTTAGATGGACTTTCATGTAATATTTTTACCGGTTCTGCCGATGTAGCCTCATTCAAAATGTACGAAGAAGACGACGCTACAACGTTTGTCTCTTTCGACAAATTACACGTAAACCTAAACTTATTAGGCTTGCTTACAAAAAAATGTGAAGTTGAAACCATTATCCTTGCAGGTGCAGAAATATCAGTCATACAAAATGGTGACAAATTCAATTTTGATGACATAATAGATTTTTTCTCTTCCGATTCCACTGAAGTTGACGACGAACCATCCGACTGGGCCATACTAATCAACGATATACATCTCGACCGTAGTTATTTTATTTACAAAGACTTAGAAGTCGGTAGCGAATGGGCTTTACGAGACATTTCTTTATATGTTCCAGGTATTGATTTATCTGATGTAAAAGCAGATATGGGCTTGGAATTTGCCTTTAAAAATGGTGGAACATTAACAACAAATATAAAATACGATACCGACAAAGAATTATATGATTTACGAGTAAAAATAAATCAATTTCACCTTGACCCTATTCTCCCATATCTACAACAATCATTCAACGTAGAAAGTGTTCGCGGAGTATTTTCATCTGCTTTATCCATAAAAGGTTCTACTAACCATATCATGGAATTTGATGTAAATGGCGACCTAACAGTACACGATTTTGCTCTTGTTGACAGCAAAGGGAAACAAGTTCTAACATTCGACGAAATAAATACTTCCATCGAAAAAATAGACTTAATACACGACAAATATGTCCTAAAATCGTTGATTGCCAATAATCTAAACACATATTACGAAATCTACAAAAACAATTCCGACAATATAACCGAGTTATTCAAAGAAGACACTGTACAAACTGACACGACAGAAACTGCAATGTCCATAACTATTAAAGATTTACAAATCAAAAACGCTAATGTAACTTATATTGATAACACACTTCCTACACCATTTAACTACCAAATAAGCGACATAAACGTAAACGCCCAGAACTTTAATCCTGACTTAAAAAACAACGTCACTGCACAAGCTGTACTTCAAAATTCAGGACGATTAAAATTAAAATGGATAGGATCCGCATACGATATTTCAAACCAAAACATAAATATTACTTTGTCAAATTTAGAACTGAAACCATTTACTCCATATTCACTACAGTATTTTGGTTTCCCGATTTCTGATGGTCATCTATCAATCCAAAGTAACAACGTGATTATAAATAATATGCTTGATGGAGCAAATAAAATAAACATATACAACCCAAAACTTGGAGACAAAAATAAAGATATTAAGTCCGAATATAATCTTCCTCTTAAATTAGGCTTATATGTTTTAACCGACAAAAATGGAAAAGTTGATTTAAACCTACCAGTAACAGGAAACATAGAATCTCCTGACTTTTCATATAGGAAAATCATATTCAAAACATTAGGAAATCTATTAGTAAAAGTAGCGTCATCCCCATTCAATGCTTTAAAATCGAACAGCGAGGATTTAGAAACCATTTCAATTCCAACTCCTTACACTGCATCCATTACCAACGAAGAGTTTGCTAAATTTGCACAAATAGGTAATCTCTACCAAGAAAAACCAATGTTGAAACTAAACATTACCCAAGAAATTTGTTACAGCAAAACCATAGAGAGCTATTGCATAAATGCACTAAAAAAAGATTTTTATATAAGCAGAAATAGCAACCTTTCAGAAGATATTTTGCAAAATGAATTACTACTACAAGAAAAATATTCAGCAGTAAACCTTTCATCTAACGAAATGACAACATTTGCTGATTCTTTGTTACATGCAAAAAACATTGCCTTTAACAAGAAAACAACCAATGAACGAAAAGCTATATTACTATACGAAAAAGAAATGGAGGCCATTCTAAATCAAGATGCTACTGAGCGTAACAATAGATTGTGGACATTCCTAAATAAAGAACAAAATATTCCAGACACATCAGTTACAATTAAAACAAACATCATAAAAGACACTGATGGAGAAAAAGTAAAGAAAAACCTTTATACTATTGAATGGCAATTAGAGACAGAAGAATAGTTATTTACGTAATTTTTTCTTCTGTTTCATAAAGAACTCTGGCTTTGGAATATAATCTGTAGAAAGAATACGTAATTCCGTACGTCTATTGATTTGGTTAGCAATCTCTTGAGAAGATCTAGGCAAACGTTCCACATATTCTGGAGTTAACACCGTTCCTACAACGAAAGCAGAATCTTGACGAGCAATTTCTTCAGTTACAGTTACAGGTTTTGATTCCCCATATCCACGAGCTACTAATCGATCTACATCATAACCTTTCTGTGTTAAATAATCCACTACAGACTGTGCACGTCGTTTAGACAAAACTAAATTTGCATTTGCATCGCCTACCATATCGGTATGAGCCCCAAGTTCTATCGTAATGTTAGGATTATCATCAAGTAATTTTCCTAATTGCTCCAATGCAGTTTTTGAAGCATCATTCAATGTCCACTTTCCTGACTCGTAAAAGATATTAGGAATTTCTACAGGCTTACTCATCGTAATCAAATTTAAATCCTGCGTAAACGTTGTGTCATCGCTGATATTAGCAGTAGAAACCTTAACTTTTTGCTTTAAAAAGCCATCATAGGAACCAATAACTATATAATCAATATATTGTTCCAATTGGAACGAATATGTTCCATCTATCTTCGTTTTCGCTGTTTGTAAAGAACCGTCACTACCAATCAATGTCACTTCACCTTCAACTATAGGTTTATTGATAGAAACATCAACCATTTTACCTTCAACAGCAAGTTTTAATTCCGGCAATTCAAACGAATAAATATCTTCCAAACCACGAGTTCCCTTGCGATTCGACGTGAACAAACCTATTTCTTTATTGCCTTGAAATACAATACCAAAATCATCTTGTGTTGAATTTATTGGATACTGCATATTGGTAACTATCCATTTCCCATCATCACCTTTTACTGCCTTGAAAATATCCAAGCCACCCATTCCTGGAAGTCCGTCGGATGCAAAGTATAACGTACCATCTAAACGAACATAGGGAAACATCTCATCCCCTTCGGTGTTTATTTCAGAGCCAAGATTTATTGGTCTTCCCCAAGCAGAACTTTCAGAACTACGTTCAACTTTCCAAATATCAGAACCACCTTTACCACCTTTCATACGAGATGCAAAATATAAAGTTAATCCATCTGGAGAAATTGCAGGCTGACCAACAGATACCGAATCAGGAACAATCTCAACCTGTTCCGTAGCATGCCAAGCTGCATTTTTATAACTATTCTTAAAAATTTGACAGCCAAGATGTTTACCTGTTTCCTGTAAACAACGAGTAAAATACATAGTAAAGCCATCTGGAGAAATAGAAACCGATCCATCATCAAAATCGGAATTTACTGTTGAATCAGCTATTTTTTCCGGTGCCTTCCATTTTCCTTTTCTGTCGTATCGTGCCTCATAAATACTAGTATAATTCACACCCGACACATTACTAATTTGTGGTTTCACCCCCTCTTCTATTCGTGACGAGGTAAAATAAACCACATCATAGGTATTGTCAAAATACATAGGAGAGAAATCGTTAAACTTGGTATTTAACGCCTTAACATTTTCTACAACATAACGCGTTGGTTTCTCCTTATATGCAACAGCTAAAGAACACGAAGCAATACCATTGGCACCACGAGAATCTTTTGGAGTAGACTTTTTAAAAGCCTTAAACATCTTCTCTGCCTCTTCGTATTTTTCACTTCTAAGCAAGTAATATGCATACCAATAGCGAGATTCTTTGTCTTTTACCGCCTTTTCCTTTGCTAATTTTTTATAAGCGACTTCTGCTTTTTTATATAAATTCAATTTGCGATAACATTCCGCTAATTTAGCCTCATAGGTAGATTTTATATACTTAGATTGTTCTTCTTTTATCAGTTCTTCGAACAATTCCGAAGCCTTGAAATATTCGCCATTATCAAAAGCCGTCTCTGCTTTTTGACTCAGTTTCTTTGTCGAAGAACAAGAAACGCAAAGCAACAACAAAATTGTTGCAAAAGACAAACTATAGCGATTCAATATATGCATATTTACCAAACGAGAAATCGTGGTTTTTATTTTGCACAAATATAACAATTGAAAATGGAAATTTGATAACTGACAAATAAGAAATACGGATTTTATAAGCCAAGATATTCTTTGCAATTGAAGGGAGTTATAAAAAAAGAAAAGGCCGTCGTTACCGACAGCCTTTCTTATTATAGTAAGAACTTCATTCTATTTTTGTTCTTCTGGTTTTGCAGGACGAGCAGGTCTTTCAGTCAAAACTTTTTTAGACAATTTGAATTTACCTTTTTCAATACCTATCAATTTAACTTCGATAGTATCACCTTCTTTCAAATAGTCACCAACTTTTTCAACACGTTCCCATGCAATTTCAGAAATGTGTAGCAAACCATCTTTTTGTGGCAAGAATTCACAGAATGCACCAAATTCAACGATAGATTTTACTTTTGCTTTATAAATCTTACCGATTTCTGGTTCTTGAGAAATACCTAGAATGTATTCCTTAGCAGCATCCATTCCTTCTTTGTTATTACCAGAGATTTCAACGATTCCAAATCCTTCAATTTCTTCG
>JAKSTZ010000086.1 GCA_024402335.1 Bacteroidales bacterium | reverse complement strand
ACAGATCCCAACAATAGTGCTATATCCAGATTTTCCGGATCTAATGTTGTTGTGTTTGTGTATGTGTTTAATAGTTCTTCCATAGTTGTAATTATTTAGCGGTTATATATTGTTGTATATATTGGTTTAACTCTTTTGCGTGGTTTTGAACGCGCAAAACATACTCTTTTCCGTCGATGGTAAGTACCAATTTTTTGGAATGGAAGGAGAGAAAAATCTTGTCTAAGAGGACAACTTTGGATATTTTGTCCAAAGGAATGGTCGTTTCTGCCGTGGGAATAAAGAAACAATATTCCTTGACATAAAGTTTGTCTTCACGAATTTGGTACTGATTCCTAAACAAAGAAATGTTGTAAGGGAAAAATACCACAAAGAGAATGCACCACCATGAAAAGGGATACAAAAAATAATTGTATTGGAGTAATGTTTCTACCTTGTCTCCATGTATGCATATATAACATACATGAATAAAAAAGAAGAATAAGAAAGTAATCAAGAATGCCCCGACACATAGTCCGAGCATCTTAAAAACAAATCGCTTTGAGCGAAATGAATTACTGAAATCAATAACAGTTGTTTGCATATTAAAATTATAATCCCCAAAAGTGTGCATACTATCTTGGTGGGGCATCACAAGATACTAAGGATTTGAGTACGAAATCGAACGCTCTTGATAGGTTCGCAAGTCACCTGAAATCAACTGCAAAGGTACTACAATATTTGTGAAAAATGCAAATAAATAAGTACTAAAAATAGCAGTATGTCACTTGTGTAACTTGTTGATTATAAGCGTTGTCAAAAAAAGCCACTACTAAAGCAATACCAAAGATAAGTCCCAAAAGACAGAAATCCACGATTTTTATGCAAAATCATGGATGTCTTGTTCGGATATTTCGTCGCCGGCGAGGATGATAAGTCGCTCTATGACATTGCGTAATTCACGTATATTGCCGGGCCAGGTGCGTTGCTGTAATGCCGTGATGGCTGCGGCTGAGAAAGTCTTG
>JAKSTZ010000085.1 GCA_024402335.1 Bacteroidales bacterium | reverse complement strand
GATAACGCTATATTATCTATTGTGCAAATTTCTTGCTTGTTTTATTTCATAGGCAGTAATTATTTTTCTGTTTTTATCTTGACCATCACCTTTACGATGCCGGTCAATCATAGGCGGGTTATATTTTCATGCTTAATAAATCGAATGCCATATATCTTGTTTCATCATGCTCGTCATTATCCGTCATAAAATGAAAACCAATGTTCTTATAAAAAGAGATTGCTTTTTGACTTGGCTCGTTAACGGCATCAACCGTAATAAAACGACAACCAGCCGCTAAATCAGGTTTTGTATAAAGATATTGTACTAAACTAATTAAACGACGACCATAACCTTGTCTTTCGAAATTAAGAGATGTTGCCAATTTTCCAATCTTAATGGCGGGGTAGTTGGAGCGGCGATTTCGTTGTATGTGTCCGGTAAGAGAGTTCCAATGTTTCTTGTCACTATCGCGCAACGAAATCTTGTCATGCAGAATAGTGCAATAACAAATTGTCTCTTCTTCATTTTCGAAGAGATAGGTGACACCTTGCTGATCCTCTAAGTGAGGAAGGGCATCTTCCATCAAAAAGTCATTCAAGTCGTTATCGCACGAGTGAATGGGTTTGATGGTATCGCCTAATCTTAATCGTTTGAGTTGTACCTCCATTACAAACTAAAATTAGCGTGCGCACGTAAGAAAGTAACGTCTTGGTTAAAACGTTGCATGTAAGCACTGGATACAGGTTGAACATTACCAGCCATTTCTTGAAAACGTTCAGCGTCACGCCCTTGTAATGCAGGACTATCAACAATTGGTTTTGCCATAGTAGTAAGTGTTTTTGTATACAATTATCCAATTACGACTGCAAAATTACAAAAAATATTTGATATACAAAAACTTTTTCGCGTTTTTTTGAAAAAAAATAACTATTTAATACAAAAATGCACTTTCCCATAAGAAAAGTGCAAATTGTTTTCTGTAACCTATTCAAACGATCCCATCTTGAGGAAGGATACTTCCTTCTCGGTAAGGAACCGAT
>JAKSTZ010000084.1 GCA_024402335.1 Bacteroidales bacterium | reverse complement strand
CATTCCAAATTTTTGTTGTATATTTGCAGCCGAATTGAAAAAAATATACTTGTTGTTATGTTAAAACCTAAAAACATACCTGTATTAACTGGTGCTGCTGCAAGGCGATTCAATGCCATGATTCATGATGGTTCGTTGAAAGATTCAACAAACTATAGCATGGTAGTTCGAGATTTGGAAGTGATAATGGCACGTTCTTAACATGAAATACCTACTCGAACATTGCAGTTTGAAACCTCTGACTAAAGAATTAAGTGTTTCTTTAGCCGATTTCTTGTGTGAAAAAGAACCCGAAATACAAAAGTTTTTTCGTTCAGAAGCATTAGACTACGCACAAGCACGTATGGGCTCTACATATTGTTTCGTAAATGAAGAAATGTGTGTCGTGGCTGCATTTTGTGTTGCGTGTGCGAGCGTTTCTACAGACGAAATGCCAAAGTCTATGCGCAACAAAGTGAATAGAAACATTCCCTATATCAAACAACGAGAGACCTATCCTGCTGTCCTTTTGGCACAAATAGCTATTGATGATAGATTTGTGGATTTGCATATAGGTGATGAAATGATGGAGTTAATCAAAGCATGGATTGTACGTTATGCCTCTCAAATAGCAGGTCGGTTCTTAGTGGTAGATGCTATTAACAATTCTAAGGTCATTGACTACTATCAACGAAATAGTTTTCGGTTAGTTTTTGCGTCTGAAGAGGAAGAGAAAGAGTTCTGCGAAATAGACGCACAACAACCACTGAAGACGCGATTTATGATTACAGACTTGAAGCTAAACACCGATTAGCCAATGCCACCAAGTAATACAAATATAGAGTAAAACAATTTGCCCTCCCCAGAAATGGGGGGGGTAAATTGTTGATATACAGCGAGTTATAGTTTAGTGCGTAGAGTTTAGAGTGTAGAGTAGTTAAAAGTGGAGAGTAGTTTAGAGTAATAAAGTCCCTGTATGGATAAATATACAACTAACAACAATTATTAACAATTAAATTTTAAGCTTATGAGAAAGATTTTTTCTTTATTTGCAG
>JAKSTZ010000083.1 GCA_024402335.1 Bacteroidales bacterium | reverse complement strand
CTGCGCGTTCTTGATGAACATGAGGGTGGGGATGCTGGTCACGTTGAAGGCTCCGGCGATGTCGGGCTGCTCGTCGCAGTTGACCTTGCAGAAGCAGACGTTCTCTATCTCCTCGGAGAGCTCGTCGTCGGACTGGTACTCCGCGGCCAGCCAGCCCTCGCCCGCCTCCTCGGCGGCGGGGGGTTGCTGCTCCTCAGCCTGTGGTTGTCCTTCTTCTGCAGCGCCTTCTTGTTGTTCCATAACCTGTTGTTGTTGCTGTTCGACAACTTCTTGTTGATACTGTTCCTCCATTTGCATATCCCCCCCTTGTTGTTGCTGTTGTTGTTGTTGATATTGCATCTGTTCTTGATATTGCTGTTCTTCAGCGTTGTCCTCGTTTGGATTATTAAATGCTCGATATTCAGCAGGAATTGATTTAGAACTCAATAATTGATCAGTAAAGTAAATTCTTCTAATTCTGCAGTTGGCATGAATTTGAACTCGTAAAGTTTCCAAATAGTTTGTTCCGTAGGCTCTTCTTGTAAAGTCGGTCAAGTTGAAATGGATCTGGTTCCAACCCTCATCGAGTTTCATTGGAATTGTGCAAATAAATGGCTTTACTCTTGTGTTGGATTGGTAGTTTGAAGCTCTGAAACGTCTTTTGACGTTTTTATCGTCAATGACTTGAACTTCGAAAGTGAAATATTTTTTTAAATATTTGATTAAAAGAACTAAGAAAGGCATTTTGATTCCTAATGTTTGCTTAGGGTTAGTTGGGCAGGTTAAGAAACAGGTACTAACGTTTGCTCCACAAATTTCAATGACTGAACTTTGCATTTCGAAATCGGTGATTCTTTTAACGTAACCGTTGTTGATATTTTTTCTCCAAATCTGTAAAGGTTTGCTTCCTATAGCATATAATATACTCAAGAACCCACTTTGGAAAGTATTTCTGAACATTTTTTTTTATATTTATTTTATTTTATTTATTTATATTTTGTGTTAAAATATTTATTTATTATTTGTTTTCATTTATTTATTTATATATAATATATATAAAATAT
>JAKSTZ010000082.1 GCA_024402335.1 Bacteroidales bacterium | reverse complement strand
AATTCCAAAAAATGAAATTTTACTCCAAATTATTTTGAAATATGAAATTTATTGTATAATTTTGCCGCATCAAACAACATCCATTAAACAATGAGAATAATTTCATTTAGAAAATTAAAGGAGTTTTTTGAGACTCCAGGCAACGAAGACAGTGAAATAGCCTTAAGGACATGGAATGACAAAGTAGAACATGCAGAATGGGATTCACATGCTGACCTGAAACGTGATTTCCCATCAGCAGATTACGTTGGCAATGACAGATATGTGTTCAATATAAAGGGGAACAATTATCGTTTAGTGGTTGTGGTTGTCTTCAAACCTAAATGGGTGTTAGTGCGTTGGGTTGGACGACACAAAGATTATGACAAAATTGATTGCAAAACAATATAACAAGGAGGAACCAAGATATGGAGATAACAAAAGAACAGTATGAATATGCACTCGAACGAATAGAGGAATTGCTTCCATACATCGGAAATGATGTTCCCGTGAACGACAAACACATGATTGAGATGGATATTGTATCAGATATCGTCTGTCGATACGAGAAGATTCATTTCCCTATAGCAAAGCCTACCCTTGGGGAGATTATTGCTGACTCTCTTGATACAATGGGGATGACAGCAAAGGACCTTGCAAAACAGCTTGGCATCAGTGCTCCTCGCATCAGCTCATACATTCATGGCAAATCCGAACCAACGCTAAAAATAGCACGAGGGCTCTGTGACGTGCTTCATCTCACACCTGCACAGGTGTTAGGATACTAATTCGTTACAAGATTTCATAAAGATTTTCTTACGTTAATGTTTTCACCGTTAAGGTGTTTTCATCACAGCTTGCTGTGGAGTTTTCCAAGCTGAGAGTCATAACATAACAGCTTGTTTTCGGTTTTATTTAAACAGAAAACGCACAAAGTGATCTGATTTTCTTGTGCTGGAAAACAGTGTCTTTTCAAGACACGGAAAACCGCCTAACGCGGAAAACAGAAACAGAGAAAACACCCTAAGTATTAAGGTTGCCGTGGGCCGGAAAATATCAACAAATAAAAATATATAAAAACAAAT
>JAKSTZ010000081.1 GCA_024402335.1 Bacteroidales bacterium | reverse complement strand
AAGGAAAGGCTTCCGGACAGGTTGTGAACTTCACATCTTGTACAAACCTTTCCTAATTTGTACATTTCTTTATTTTGCAAACCAATAGGTTAGCAAAAAGCAAAAAAAACTGCTGTTCTTAAATAAAAATGGAAGTTCAGTTCAGAACTTCCATTTTTTGCTGCAATGCAGTCATAATTACGCTTGTTAAAAAGACCATACTATAGCGTCTGTGTCGGTTTGCTGTTCGGTGAGGGTGTCGAGGGTGTTGTTTACTATGGTTGCTGCTAATTCCTCGAAAGGTCTGAAGTCGATTGCTTCGTATAAGTTTGCGATTATTGTTTCCATAATGAAGTATTTTTAGTTTGTAATTAGGTGTTGTCTTTATCTGTTTACTTGCATGAAATTTTTTCCAGTGTGATAGTTCCCCTTTCTAACATAAGATCCAAAATATGCTTTTGGCTTCCTAAATAAAGCTGTTTGGTAGAGTTTCCACGACTTGTAACTACGAAGTTGCCTTTGGTTTGGCTTGTCAACACAACATCAACAATTTCGTCTTCGTTCATGTTTTCTACAATTTTGCCAGCGTCTTCCTTAGGTGTTGCGGTAACCGTAATATCAAAGTTGCCGCTTCCTAAGTGTTTGTTAACTGTGCACTGGCGGTAACTGTAGAGTGATGTATCTCTCACGATAAGGGTGTCGGTTTTGTAAGTGTCAAAGCTTTCTTCATCTAATACAAATTCTGTAGTCTGGCCATTGTGCTCGTATGCAACCTTAATGTCGTATAATTTCAGCACCAGGTCGTTGGCCTTGATTACTGTTGCCATGTCTTTAGACGCAGTTCTGGTTATTTCCGGCTGGTGGTTGAAATCATCATCATAGTCATCTTGACAAGATGTAAGGCCGAACATTGAAACTGTTGAAAGGAAAAGTGATGTTGCAAAAATGAAGTTCTTTGATTTCATAATGTTTAAATTTTAATTGTTAATGAATTTTGTTTTAAATTTTTATTTGTCGCCTCGGAGATTTGTTGTCGTTGTTTGTTCCCGTTGACGATGCAAAGTTAGGGGAATGTTTAGGGGGCGAACGGACAGAAAAGGAAAGGTTAACGGACAGGTTATGAACTTCACAATATGTACA
>JAKSTZ010000080.1 GCA_024402335.1 Bacteroidales bacterium | reverse complement strand
TAATCAAATTCACTGTTTTTTTGTCTAAATTTCGGGGTTCACATCAGAAAAGTGCTTTTTTTTTTGTTATTTTTTTGCATCCACTGACCAACGGTGTCAGAATATAGCAGTACTTTTGCAGCGGAAAATGAAAACAAAGTACAAATCTTTTGAGTTTTGCGTACAAAATGCAAATAAATTTGTGTATATGAGATTTTTTCCGTAATTTTGCAAGCGAAAAATTATTGTTTGAAACAAAAAAGAAACGAAAGAGATAATGGAAAACAATTCAATTCAAATGTTAGCAAGTATGCCGATAACAATGGACATTGTCCGTGATATTCGTTCTATTTTGGAAGAAGCACGCCGCGTATCGTTGCGTGCAGTAAATAGCACTATGGTATTTTCTTATTGGCTAATTGGCAAGCGAATTATACTCGAAGAACAACAAGGGCAAGACCGTGCCGCTTATGGTGAAAAGATACTTAAAAAGTTATCTGTAGAGTTGACTTCTGAGTTCGGCGAAGGTTTCTCATATGCGAATTTGAAGAATATGCGTCAGTTCTATAAAACCTATCCCGATGAAAAAGGGTACACATTGTGTAGCCAATTGCCTTGGAGTCATAATCGCTTGATTATGCGAGTAGAAGACCCTATGGCTCGTGAGTGGTATTTGCATGAAGCGGCAGAACAACAATGGACGGTTCGTCAACTAGAGCGTAATATTCATTCTTTCTATTATCAGCGACAATTGGAATCGGGGAAAATAAAAATGTTACACACGTGTAGCCAATTAGTTTCCTCCATTGATGCACGAACATTTGTTAAAGACCCGTATGTTTTGGAGTTTGTTGGTCTCCCACCATATCCAGAGCATAGAGAAAAATCGCTAGAAGATGCGCTCATGGACAATATGCAGCAGTTTCTTTTGGAGTTGGGAAAAGGATTCTCTTTTGTTAAACGCCAATATCGTATTGCTACAGAAACGAGTGAGTTTTTTATAGATTTAGTGTTTTATAATTATATATTGAAGTGCTTTGTATTGGTAGATTTGAAGGCAGCGAAATTGACGCATCAAGATGTGGGGCAAATGGACATGTACATTCGCATGTTTGACGATTTGAAACGAGGAGAAGGGGATAATCCGACCATTGGTATTTTGATGTGTGCCGA
>JAKSTZ010000008.1 GCA_024402335.1 Bacteroidales bacterium | reverse complement strand
GAGCGAGAAACGGGGCTCGAACCCGCGACCCCAAGCTTGGGAAGCTTGTGCTCTACCAACTGAGCTACTCTCGCTTAATACTGTGCAAATGTAAGATTTCTTTTCTAAAAAAGACTATAAAAGTTTCTTTTAGAAATATAGACTATTCAAATGACATAATTGCACATGTACCTCGTTCGCATTTTAGTTCTATATAGTAAACATTGTTATCTATGTAGAGGAATGGAGTTAATTCTTCGCCTTGTCTTGCCGCAATTTTGTACTCAACGCGCATACGTTTTACTGTGAAATCGGCAGGGAGTAGTTCCATTGCTATACGAATGTATTGGCTGTTGTTCATGTGATGGTTGTAATCAATATCATCGCGGGTTACCAATACTTTGGCGCATTCTTGCGGAGCAATTTTGGGCAAGCGTATTTTACGATCGGTATATTCCATCTCATATTTAGGATCGTATGTCAACGAATCCAATATTGCCTGTGGAAGAGGGTTGAGTTTACCGGCTTCCTTGTCGATAAATGCTCCCATTCCGTAACTTACATAACAGGGATTTCCGGCTTCGTCTCGTATTATGTCGTTTCTGAATCCGAAGAGTGGCTTACATTCATATATGGCCGTAGAAATAGTTAAATTTTCTCTCAATTCCGGCACACGAATAATATCAACCTGACGATAGGCTAAAACTTGTGCACGATGTTCTGTCTCAAAACAATTCTTTGCAACAGGCTCAGAATCTATCCATAAATCATCGCTGTCGTGCATCATCTTGATGGCGGTGGACAGTTTTAGTTTCTTGTTCTCGTCGACTTTTGTCGGCGTACATGTTTCATGGATTGTAAACATAACGCAATTTATTTTTTACCTTTAAATGTAAATCCAGCCTTTTCGATAGCAGCAGAAATATCTGATTCCGAAGCTGTTCCTTTTATTTTTACAGTTTTTTGTTCAAGGTTGATTTCTATTGCTTCTATGCCGGCAACTTTTTCTAATGCGGCTTCGGCAGCGGCTTTACAGTGTTTGCAATCTATACCTTCAACTGAATACAATACTTCAGAAGCTTCAACTTGTTGTTTTTTGAATCGACTAAAAATACCCATGATAAATACGTTTAATATTAGTAATAAAAGAAAAATCGTGCAAATAATTGTAAACCAAGATGTTTGTTCTTCATGAACCTCGCAACAGTGCTCTGCTGTTGTCTGTGTGAACGATAGCAAACCGTTGAAGTTATTTAATGTCAAACCGAATAATATAGCTCCAAGTACAACGCTACCTACGTAAATCAAGGTGAATTTCATACCCATGGCTTTTTTCACAACCATAATAGAAGCAAGGTTTACGGCTGGGCCAGCCATAAGTAAAACCAATGCGGCACCAGGTGTCAATCCTTTGGCTAACAATGCTGCAGCAATAGGAATACTACCGGTTGAACATATATACATAGGAATGGCAATAACCAACATTACAAGCATTTGTAGAAGAGGAGCATTGCCGTAGGTTAGGAAGAAGTCGTCGGAAATACCTATTTGTATTAGTGCAGCCAATAATAAGCCTAAAAACAAACGTCCGCCTATGCTTTGTATCATATTCACAAAAGAATATTGTAGAATTGCTAACAATGCATTCTTTTGTTTCTTTTGAGTCGCAGTGTTATTTTCTTCTGCTGTATCAAATTTGTCTTTTGCGCAAAGCCATGTTACGAGCATACCTCCGCAGATTCCGGTTACTAAAGCGGCAATAGGGCGTACAACGGCAAATGCAATTCCCATAAGCGAGAAAGTTGCAATAATTGAGTCTATACCTGTTTGTGGAGTTGCAATCAAAAATGAAGCAACTGCACCTTTCGAAGCTTTTTCGTTACGTAAACCTATGGCGGTTGGAATTACCCCACATGAACAAAGTGGTAGGGGAATACCAAGTAGGGCGGCGGTTAAAACTGAACCAAAATTATCTTTTGATAAATATTTAGAATAAAAATTGCGTGGTACAAGTACGTGGAGTACGCCAGCAACTAAAAATCCGAGTAATAGATATGGCGCCATTTCGCTTGTAATGTGCCATAATGCGTTTAAATATGTTGTCATTTTCTTTTTTTGAAAGCAATACTACGAACAAAAAAATAAGTGTTTTTATAAAATTCCGCTAAATGTTTATATCTCGGTCAGAAATTGTCGTTTTTTTACTTTTTGTTCCCTGAAAGCTTTCGGTGACATGCCTATCACTTGTTTAAATTGTGCGGAAAGATGTGCCGGTGAACTGTATCCTAACTGATAAGCTATTTCGCTCATAGTCATTTGGCTATAGCAAAGTAGTTCTTTTGCATATTCTATTCTTTGCAGTATTGCGTAGCGTTCAATTGTAATACTCTGTGATTCACTAAATGTTTTGCTTACTGTGTTGTAGTCGTATCCTAACTTATCTTGCAGATAATCGGAAAGTCGTGGATGTTCACCTTCCATTCGTGCCCAATCTATAACAGCAAGGCGTATTTGTTCTATAAGGATACTACGAGGTTCTTCAAGTAGTTCAAAACCAACCGCTATAAGTTGGTCTTGAATTACTTGCATTTGTTCTGCAGTTGGAACTTGATCTAATTCTACTTCTCCTAACGATATGCGGACGATGTTTATGGATAGTTTGTCGAAAATAGAACGTACCACCATAATACAGCGTGGACAAACCATATTTTTTATTCGTAGAATCATTGCAGTTGCTATCTAATAAAATTCATAGGTTGCCATGCTTCTGCTTCTGGCTTTTGAGCAGTACCGGTAGCGTACATTTGTAACATCACGGCCATGTTGTTGGCTAATGTACGCATAGTTTGTAGGCCTTCGGTATCGAATGCAGCTTGTCCTTCTTCACGTCCGTAGGCAATGTTCCAATATTGCGATGTAACGATAGGCATGTTACACATTTGGAAAGGCATCTGTAGTGTTTGGAATGCTGCCGATGCGCCACCTCTACGGCAAACACATACTGCCGCAGCAGGTTTACCTTTAAAGTTGCTACCGCCGGCGTATAACATTCTTTGTTGTAAAGCTTGCGCTTGTGCGGCAGGTTGGCCCCAATAAACAGGTGCGCCAATAATAATAGCATCGCATTCGGCCATTTTGGCGATTACTTCGTTTGTTATATCGTCGTTAAATACACATTTGTTGTTGCCATTTGCTTTACATTGATTACAAGCTATGCAACCACGGACAGGCTTGTTTCCTATCCATAATACTTCAGCTTCTATGTTGTTTTTTATTAATTGTTTAGCTGCCTCGTTAAGAGCAACACTTGTGTTTCCGTTTTTACGAGGGCTTCCGTTTATAAGAAGAACTTTCATATCTGTTTTAAATTGAATTAGTTACTAATTTGATATACTGATAATGCAAAGGTATGTAACACGTTTAAAAATACGATGGTCGTTTGTCTATTTTATTTGAGTGTTATGATAATTATGCACACTGATGAAATGTTTGGTGCAAACTATGAAAAAACATACCTTTGTATAAAATACATACAATATGAAGAAAGAAGAATTTTCATACGATGCTGCAATGGAAGAATTGGAGCGCATAGTAGAAAAAGTAGAATCAGGTGAATGCAAGCTTGATGAATTGACTGCAGAAGTCAAAAAAGCTGCGGAACTTATTACAAAATGCAAGCAAAAACTACGTGGAATAGAGGAGGAAATAGATAAAACGTTTAATGATATAGATTAACGGCAAATAATTAAAAGTAAAGATGTCTATTTTTGCGCCGTTAAACTTTAAAATTAAATGATATGAAAAAAGTATTAATCTCATTGGCTGCTATCGCATTCGCAGTATCAGCAAACGCTCAATTGTTCATCGGTGGAAGTCTTGCTGCAAACGGATCTTCAAATCCTTCAAGTGCAGTTGTAGGTTCTACAGTTGTTGAATCAAAACCAACTTCATCTACTTTAGCATTTTCTCCAGTTGTAGGGTATGAATTATCAGACAAATTAGCTGTAGGAGGTATGCTTTCTCTTTCTACTTCAAAATCTGTTACAGATAAAGAAGTTGATAAAAAAACATGGTCAAAATCAAATGCATGGTCTATCGCACCATTCGTTCGTTATACATTCGTAACTTTCGGTGATTTCGCATTGAAGGCTGAAGCTGTTGCTTCTTTCGGTCAATCAACTCCTGTTGTAAATGTATCTTCTACAAAAACAAAAGGTTGGAGAACAACTACAATCGCTTTGGATGTAACTCCTCTTGTAACTTATGAATTGAACGAACACTTCGAATTAGAAGCTGGTTTGAACTTCTGCAGCCTAGGTGCTTCTACAAGCATAACTAAAGATCCAGATGAAAAAGATAACAAAAACGTTACTAACAGAATCGGTTTAGCTGCTAACGCAAACAATGTTACAACTTTAGGTAACATTAGAATTGGTTTCGTTTACAAATTCTAATAAGATACCTTTAGCAATATAAAAGGCTTTCCTTCGGGAAGGCCTTTTTTGTTTATATAAGATTGAAAAAACTTGTTCTAAAAGTTTATCTTTGAATAAGATGTTGGAGATATGAGTAAGTATGAGAATTTGTGGCTAACAATACAACGTAAGGATCTTGATAGTTGTACGCTTACTTTTGCTGAAATTCAAGAAGTATGTGGTTTTCCGATAGACCATTATTTTTTGAATGCAAAAAAAGAATTGCAGGAGTATGGGTATCGAGTGGATAAAATTTCTATGAAAAATCAAACGGTTTCGTTTGTGCGGTTAAATATGGCAGAATAGAAAAAGTGGTCCGTTTTTTGCAATATCAAATGTTAAATTATATTTTAAATTTAATGGATATGAAAAAGTTACCTGTTTTTGTTGTAGTATTATTGCTTTCAGTTGTTTCTTTCGCTCAATCTCCTTGTGGACATTACCATGGTGAAACGTATGAACGTTCCAGAGGTGAGGAACATGTTTATGTCGCTAATGATGAACAAGTTCAGGCTATTGTTAGCTATATAAAGACTTTAAGTTTTGACGATAAGAAAATGGCGGCAGCCAAGTTGTGCGTACGTATTTGTCCTGTTCCATTGTCGTGTTTGGAAAAAATAGTGAAAGAGTTTGCATTCGACGACAATCGATTGGAATTCTTAAAGTATGCCTATACTTATTCTCCGTATAAAAGAGATTACTATGTGTTAGGTAACAGCTTGACTTTCAGTTCAAACAAAGATAAATTCTACGATTTTTTAAATCATAAGAATAAACACTAATATTCTTGATGTATTAGCTTATACGCTATAGAACCAGGTTGTGGTGTGGCAGGACATGTGTCACGGTCGAACCACTGTGCATCGCTAATTTCATCTTCTTGCGTGTGAATTTCGCCGCTTTCGTATTCTGCGGTAAATCCCAACATGAGTTGTGAAGGAAAAGGCCAACTTTGACTACCTCTGTAGGTTATGTTTTTTACTGTTAAGCCTGTTTCTTCAAGGATTTCTCGTTGCACGGCTTGTTCTGCTGTTTCTCCAGCTTCCATGAATCCGGCGATACAAGCGTATATGTCCTGATTGCGTTGTACGTGGCGTGCTAATAGAATCTTGTTGCCTTTGTTCACAAGCACAATAATACAAGGTTCTATACGTGGAAAATGTATTTTTTTACAGTTTGGACATTCCATTGCTGTAAATTGCAAGCTATTTTTTAGTTTAGAGCCACAAATGCTACAATATTGTGTGTTTTTCCTCCAGTTTATGAGAGCTTTTGCCCGGGAAACTAATAATGTTGCTTGTTCGTCGTTCTCGGCAAAAAACTGACGAATGGTCATCACTGTATAAATATCGGGTAGGGAAGATGCGTCCTGTATTTCTATGGCACAAATTGCAAATTCTTTTTCTTCTATGAAATCGGTAATGGTACAATGGTTTCGAAGAATTTCTATATCATTGAATGATAGTAACGTGCCGTTTTTTACAACCATGTTTCTTTCGCACGTAACAATCACAGGATATTGAGAATGCGTAGGATTTGTAATTATAGCCATTTTTTTATTGAAGGAAGAAAAATTCTATTAGTTCCGTCATGTCTTTGCTTGTTAGGTTGGAACCTGCACCGGCATTTCTGCCAGAGTCAAAGAATGAGTTGATTGCGGCAAGAAGTTCGTCTAAGTCTATGACTTCATTTTTGTCTAAGTCGCAATCTTTGAATTTTTTAGGAATACGTTTGTATGAACTTTGCTTTCCTGATTTTCCGTCTAATAAGTCAGGATAGTATACATACAATTCGTCTTGTGTTAATCGTTCGTTCTTTTTCATTATTGCAACCAATTCTTCTTCGCTAAGACCTTTACCTTTATTATCGTGGAAGAACGCTTTAGTGTCTGGTTCTACGTCGCAATAGTTTGGAATTCCGTCATTGTCATCGTCTAACGGGCAGCCGTTTGCAAACACGTCAACACCATCTGGGGTGTATGGACAATCGTCTTCGGTTTCGTCTATACCATCATTGTCGGCATCCCAGCCAATGTAGTAGCTTTCACTGAAATAGTTTTCAAAATGAGATTTGCGTGGCAATTTCGAAAGGTCGGTTGTGAGGCTGACGTATGCGTATGAGAAACCATCAGGCCATTTCGATGCTTTTTTAGCGTGATTTCCTTGGTTTGATACGTCGTCAAGCGTGTTAGTGGCAACAAAATGATACTGATAGCCGATATTCATTCTGAAAGCCTTGGAAATGTTGTACGCAAGTCCAACTTCCAATGGAGCGCTGAAAATGATAGGAGTGTAGTATCCTCGTTGTTCGCTGTTTTCTACTTGTAGTGACGTTTCGTAATCGTAGTCGCGGTATAGGATTTTTGCTTTAGAAGCATTTGTTGCATTTTCTTCCATGTCTCTGAAAGAGCCGTCAGACCACAAAAACATCGTTTCTCCGTTTGATTTCCAATCGCCACGTGCTTCAGGGCGTTGTAGTATAGACATTCCTGCGCTTACATACGGAGTGATGATTTTTCTGTTCGATAATTCAGCGCTTTTTCTCGCTAATTTGTACTGAACAAATGCGCCAAAAGAATTTATCTCAGTTTTGAAATTGTAAAATGTCTGAATGTTTGGGTAGTAACTGCTTCCACGAACTTCGCTGCGTAGATATCTTATACCAAAACGAAGTGTAGGGGAGATGTTTTGGAGCATCTCGAAATTAAGAGCATTACATCCAACCGAGAAGTTTACCGGTTCGTCATTTTGAATATTCCCGTGAAAAGACACAACACCAGTACCAATAGTAAATACCGGCATCTTTAAATTGCTTTTTAGCGGCGTCTTGTCAATTTGAAGAATCTTATCGAATGTTGAATAAGTAACAGGCTGCTTTTCTTGGGAATAGGCCAAAAAAGGAGATACAAACAATAGAACTGTCAATATCCTGTTTCTCATTTTTCGATAGATTTAGTACAAACATACGGTATTTTGGGGAATTTACAATGTTATTTTACCCATTTTTGGTTTGTGAGCATTAGAGCTTCTTGTACCGTTATACGTTTTTTGCCATTGTATGCAACTACGAATGCACCTTTTATAGGAGTTTGTTCCCATACGGCGTTACGTAAATTGCGGGCGTTTACATAGGTGTCGAAGTTCTTGATAGTGTATTTGTACCAAGTATCTATTTTTTCAGAATTGATAGCATCGTGTACGTTTCTTTTTGCAAAGAATGATTGCGTATTCTTAATAGGTCTGTGCGATGCTGCAACTTGTACACGGTAAGAAACGTTGCTGGCATTACTGCTTACTTTAGTTTCTTTTTGAGCTAAATTATTTTTGTTCGATAGAGTAGCGTTTTTAGCATTTGATTTTGGTGCTGTAGTAGCAACGGCTGTTTTTGTTGCTGGAGCAGATTTCACTTCTAATTTTTTGTCTTCTTGAGCTTTATTATCTTGTTTTACTACCGGAGTGATAGTAGTTGTTGTAGTTGTAATTTGAGTTGTTTTTTGTGTAGTAGTTTGCGTAATTTGGTTTTGCTCAGCTTCGATTGTAGAAATTGTAGGTCGCACAGCTTTACCTTGAGATAAAATGTTGTTTATCAATTCAGGGTTGCTTTTTGTAGAAACAATCTCGTTAGTAGTCGTAGTTTCCGTTGTTTGACTGATTTCGTATTCTTTATCTTCAGTAGCTTGCGTAGGAATTGATTCTTCGCTGAATTGTGCTATTTCTTCAAAACTTGGTTGATAAATTGTGTTAAGAGCGGCTGTGTTAGAGAAGAATTGTGCTTGAGAAGCCGTGTAATTTTTGTTAGAAATTGTTTTTAAAACATCGGCGCTCGAGTAGTAGCCGTTATTTGCACCGTCTGCAATGATGATAGGGTGGTTGTCGGCGTTACTTGCTGTTGTAGCGGTACTTTCGCTAACGCCGTTGTAGTTGTCAGAGATTACAAAGCTTTTAGTTGCTCCGTTATCATAGACAGAAAATGCACCATTTATAAATAAGTCATTGATATTATATCCTTTTTCGGCAATTACTTTATATGTAATAGTGAAATTTTCCGTAGCAGGAGCATTAGTCCACATAAAACGAGCTACGTTTTGGATAGTAGAAACTTCACTGCCTTGGGTTTCCATTGCTTTTGCTGTAAAACCAGCAGGAAGCATTTCTTCTATTTTGCACATGGAAGAAGCATTTGCTCGATCAGTAGTTATGGAAACGATAGCTTCGTTACCCATAAATTCTATTGTACGTGAGCAAGTGATGTCGTTGTATCGAACTTTTTCTGCAGAAGAAGCGATAGCACCAGTGTTTTCTTTTAGTTTAATTGTACGAGGAGCAAGTTCAGCATAATGTTTTTCATTGTCTTGAACATAGCCAAATTTTCCGGTAAGCGTAAATGAACTTTTTGCTTTGTCTGGTACATTTATATTAAATGTGAACGAGAAGTCGTCACTTTCTGGGAGCATTACCCAAATAAGTGTAACGGTATTGTTTTCAAAAGAAAAGTTTTGGTCGTTAGATGTTGCCGTGAATTCTTTCGGTAGGGTGCATGAGAATCTACCAAATCCGTCGATGTTACCTTTTTCTATGGTAATAGTTACTGGTACGCTCGATCCATATTGCATGGTTTCTGGCATGTCGGCAGAAACAGTAACTACATTTGCAAGATATAGGTTTAAAGCACCAATCATTATCGCAAAACAAGCACCGATTGTGAGCAAATGTTTTGCATTTTTGTTTACACGTGTCTTCATACGGATAACCTAAAATTAATACCATGACAAAAATAGGGTGTTAAAATATAAAATGCAAGCAAAATGCACATTATTGTTAGTAAAAATGTTTATATATTGTTAATTATTTAAAAATCAATAATATACAAAATGCAATAAGTGTGCAATATGTTGGCTTTATTATGTTTTTGATTGAATTTTAGTTTGTTTAAGTATAGTATTGTGCATATTTTATGCACTGAAAATTCTTATTTTCAATACCAAATGTTAGATGAAAATAGAAGGTAGTAATGTTTGTTTATTATCGTTTTTTTTGTGATGGTGAAGTAAAAAAAATAGGGGCGTTGTATTCGCCCCTGTTTTTATTTATGATAATGGTTTATTGGAAAACGTTCAGAATTTGTGTCTATACGTTGTTGTAGTCTTTTGCGTAGACTTTCACGAATTCTTATTTTGTGAAAGTTGTTTGTTATAAATATACTTTTCGTTTGTCGACAACACGTACGGCTTTGCCTTCGCTAACAGGTAGACTACCTTTGGCAACTAGTTTTACAAAAGGCGTAAGTAGAATTTCGTCTTTTAGTGCACGAGTAATGTTTTTTGTTAACTTTTGTATTTGTTCTGTTTCGTTGCTGTTTTCTGCAAGTTCTACTTCGACAGTCATATTGTCGTTGTTGTCGTCGGTAGTTAGTGTGATAAGGTAATTGCTTCCCAATTCTGGATATTGCATAAGAATTTTTTCTATTTGAATTGGGAAGATATTTACGCCACGAAGTACCATCATGTCGTCGCTTCTACCGCGCATACGATCTAGGCGGATGTGGTTACGGCCGCAAAGGCAAGTCTTGCCAAGAACACGTGTTAAATCTCGTGTTCTGTAGCGAAGTAGCGGCATAGCTTCACGGTTAAGGGTGGTAAGTACTAACTCGCCAATTTCTCCATCAGGAACAGGTTCTAATGTTTCAGGGTCAACAATTTCTACAATGTAATAGTCTTCCCAAAAATGAAGACCGTTTTGTTCTTTACATTCAAAAGCAACGCCGGGGCCGCACATTTCACTCATTCCGAATGAGTTGTATGCTTTTACTCCCATCATGTCTTCTATACGTTTTCGTTGTTCTTCACTATGAGGTTCTGCACCGATAGCAAGCACTTTAAGTTTCGTGTCTTTACGAGGGTCTATACCTTGTTGTTGCATGACTTCGTATAGACGTGTTACGTACGAAGGAACTGCGTGTACGGCAGTGGTACCAAAGTCTGTGAAGAATTTTATCTGTCGTAGGGAGTTTCCGGCAGCTGCAGGAACGGTAAGCATGCCAAGACGTTCAGCTCCATATTGGAAGCCTAAACCACCGGTAAACATTCCGTAGCCTGATGAGTTTTGGAAAACGTCGTCGGGACGTAGACCGACCATCCATAAGCAACGTGCAACGGCGTTTGCCCATTCATCCAAATCTTTTTGTGTATGGAGGATTACGGTAGGGTTTCCTGTCGTTCCTGATGAGGAATGTAGTCGGACGCATTCGCGCAATGGAACGCTTGCCATTCCAAATGGATAAGTGTCACGTAAATCTTGTTTTGTAGTGAATGGTATTTTCTTGATGTCTTCAAGTGAAGTTATGTCTTCTGGCTTTAATCCTATCTCTTCGAATCTCTTTTTGTAGAACGGAGAGTTCATACAATGTTTTACTGTTTCTTGTAATCTTTTTAGTTGAAGTTTTTCGATTTCGGCCCGAGAAAGCGTTTCCATTTCGGGATGAAGAAATTCTGATTCTATATTCATGTATTTTAATTTTTTTACAATATTTTTCAAAGGTACGGATTTTTGGTTTTCTTGAGCATTGTCTCGTAAATTTTTGTATGACGACCTTGCGTTTTTTTGTTGATTCGGTATATTTGATAAAAATGATGATTATGGAAATTTTATATGTATTGATTGTCGCTGTTGTTTCAGCTTTGCTTGTGTATGTTTTTGTAGATAGATATTACAGAAATAAGTGTAATGATTATGAGAACGAAATGATTCGTCTAAACTTGTCTATCGAAGAGAAAGACCGTTGTATTTCTAGTCGTGACGCAGAGTTTTTGAATTTGAAATATGATATGCAAATTGTAAGAGATGAGAAGGATGCTTTCCGTGCTCAGAGTGAAAGACTTGCTGCGCAAGTGCAGATGTTGGAACAGCAAGGAAAGGACGATAAAGAATTATTGCAAACTCAGTTTGATAAACAATTGCGGTTAGTACAAGAACAGTTACAATCTGCAACGGAACAGTTGTTGATTCAACGCGAGAAACAATTGGCGGATACGAATAAGTTACAGATGGATGCAATTATTTCTCCGTTGAAGGAAACAATAGGTGAGATGAAAAAAACAGTAGAAGCTAGCCGCGAGAGCCATACAAAGGAAAGCGCCACTTTGGAACAACAAATTCGTACTATGATGGAACGAAGTGCGGATATTGGTCAAAAAGCTGATAATCTTGCCAATGCCTTAAGAAATAATAACCCGAAATTGCAAGGAAATTGGGGAGAGTTAGTGTTAAATCAAATACTAGAAAGTCAGGGATTGGTTAAAGGTAAGCATTTTGATGTGCAGACAACACTTTTGGATGAACAAGGAAATGCGCTTTTAAATGAAGAAAATCATAAAATGATTCCAGATGTTATTGTTCATTATCCGGATGGAAAGGATGTGGTGATAGATTCTAAGGCGTCACTTACAGCCTTTGTTGATTATCAAAATGCAGAAACTGATGAAGCACGAGCATTGGCACTGAAGAATCATCTTACGAGTGTGCGTTCCCATGTAGATGAATTGTCGAAAAAAAATTATAGTAAATATGTGGTTGGATCTCGTCAGTTTATAAACTATGTAATTATGTTTATTCCGAATGAGATGGCTATGCAGTTGGCCTTGATGAACGATAACCAATTGTGGAGTAGTGCTTTTGCAAAAGGAGTTTTTATAACTAGTGAACAAAATTTGATTGCCTTGCTTCGTATGATAGAACTTGCATGGACGCAAGTGGAGCAAAATAAAAATCAGGCTGAGATAATTCATCGTGCTGAAGAATTATTGAATCGTGTCTCTGATTTTATTCAGTTGTATGAAGATTTAGGTAAAAAGATACAATCGGTGTCGGATTGCTATGTAAAAACAGAAAAGAAATTGTATAGTGGAAACCAAAGTATAGTGAATGGTGCTCATAAGCTGCAAGATCTTGGTTTAAAGACAGATGCAAAGAAATCCTTGCCCGAAGAGCGTCTGTAGATATGAGTAAAGTGCCTCTTCGTGGTTTTGCTTATCTGGCAGTGTTGGCATAGCGACGGATTCTTACAAGTTTTCCGTCGTTTTTGTATTCAATTTCGTCAAATTGGAAACGGCTTATTAATATGCCGCGGCCGTGTAGTTGTTGGATTTGCGAGAGTGTTGTAAATGTTGGTATTTCGCTTGGGTCGAATCCGTTACCTTCATCTTCGATTTGCCATTCGTCGTAAGATGCTGTTTGGCAAAATGAGATAGTTACTTTTTTGTCTTTGTAAAATTGATTATTTAATCGCTCATGAACTAATTGCTCGAAAGTGTCTTCTTGTATAGCCTTCGTTTTTTCGCTGTATGTAATGTTTAAATTACCATGCTCGATAGCGTTGATGAGTAATTCTTCCAATCCGATTCGTATTTCATTTTTGTCGAAGCTTTTATTGCAGAGTTCAAGTAGAGAGTCGACTATTTCTGGAATATTTGCAATATTATTGTCTATGCAGAATGTTTTCTGCTACGAATTCATGTGTGGTCTTATTCCTTGTTTTTATAATGAGTTCACAAAGGTTGATATAGTGCGTACAGTCTTCTGTTTCGAGAGGAAAAACGAGGTAGTTGTGTATTCCATACGACATAGCTTTAAAAATAGATTCTTTGTCTTTCTTATAAAGCAATATGTTGATAAGCGCGTGTGGATTAGTTTCTCTAATTCTTTTAAATAATTTAGCACCAAATAATTCGGCAAATGCCAATTCGCATAGAATTATTTGTGGTTTTTGGTTATCAATAATGTTCTCTGCTTCTTGTAATGTTGTGGTGTAGTGTGTAGAAAAATGAGTATCTAGAGTAGCATCTTGTATGATGCTTAAAGCATGGTGGTCGGTGCAGACGCATAGTATATCTAGATATTTTTCCATTATTGTAAATATTACAATGCAAAAATATTCATTCTCATTTATATTGTAAATATAAACGTATAGAGTTTTTAAAATAAATTAGCAAAGGCTACAGTTTGTTTTTAGTCAATAGAAATCGGCTGTTTGATTTCGATGGAAGAGGTGTATGTTGTTGATATCCTATTGCTTGATGCTCGTTTTTCTGAATTCTCTTGGAGAAATGTTCTTCATTTTTTTGAAAAACTTTGTAAAATGTGCTTGTGATGAAAAACCAAAATCGTTGGCTATTTCCTGTATGCTTTTCCCTGTTGTTTTTAGTTCGGTTTCTATCTCTTTTATAATGTAATTATCTATGATTGTCTTCGGCGCCATACCGGAAATTCGCTTTGTCACTTGGGAAAGGTAGCGGCTGCTTACGTTTAGTTGTTCTGCATAGAATTGTACGTCGCTATAATTTTTTCCGTATTTAGCAATTGCGTTAATGAATTCATTGTATAATTCATTGCATCTGCCTGCTAGATTTGGTGAGTGTACTATTTGTGTATTTAAATAGGCTTGTGCGGATTCTATAGCTTTTTCTGGTGTTGCTCCTTTTCCAAGAAATACAGCTATGGCGCTTGAAAATTTATTGGCGTATCCATGTAAGGGTGAATCGTCTATAATATGCAGTTTGTCTGTGAAATCTCCACTATGCAATATATTCGCGTCCTCTTTTTTTACAATAATCAGATTACATAATGGTATGAGTTCCTTTTGTATGCAATCAAGTACTTGTTTGTTCATCAATGCTTCTCCTGTAGCAGAGTGTACTACCGGAGCATAGATAGTATATTGTGGTTGGTTTTTTCTAATGGCGTCGCATATTATTGGTATGATAGTGTGGTTTCGTATCATACCGATTTTAATGATTTTCGGTTGGACATCGTTGAAGATAGCTTCTATTTGACCTGCTATAATATTGGCAGGAACATCAAAGAATTCTTGGATGCCTAAGGTGGTTTGTACAGTAATGGACGTTATTGCAGAAACAGCATATCCTCCTAATTCTGATATGGTTTTTATGTCTGCTTGTATGCCAGAACCTCCTGTACTGTCGGAACCAGTTATTGTTAATATGGGACTTTTTGTTTGCATTTCAGTTTGCAAAAAGAAATGGTTTTTATGAAATAAAAAAATCAAGTTCTTTTTTTGACAAAAAAAACGGTATTTATGACAAAAAAACGGCTGAATGAAATCATCCAGCCGTTTGGTGAAAAATACCAGAATATTTTATTTGTTTTTCTTGTTAGGGTAGTCGGCCATATAGTGTGCGCCAACACTTTCTTTTCTTGCTTTTGCAGCTTTAATTACAAGATATCCAACTTGTATTAAGTTACGTAGCTCGCAAAGTTTACGGGAAAGTTTAGTTTGTTGGTACAATTCTTCTGTTTCAGAATAAATAGTCCACAAACGATTGAAGGCTCTTTTTAGTCGTACTTCGCTTCGTACAATTCCTACATAATTACTAAGAATTTGTCTAACTTCTTTCAAACTTTGCGTGATAAGTATCATTTCTTCTGGGTGAGAAGTTCCTTCATCATTCCAGTCAGGAATTGCATGTTGCCATTCGTTTTCATCTTTTTCTTTTATTGCAACTTTAGATGCAAAGTCAGCGTAGGCAATTGCTTCAAGTAAACTGTTGGATGCAAGTCGGTTTCCACCGTGAAGTCCGGTGCAAGTTGTTTCTCCCGCAGCGTACAAATATTTGATAGATGTACGACCTTCTAGGTCAACTTTAACTCCACCGCAGAAATAGTGTGCAGCAGGAGTTACAGGAATCATATCCTTTGTAATATCGATTCCTATAGAAAGGCATTTCTCGTAGATGTGAGGGAAGTGTTCTTTTAATGCTTCGGCATCTAGATGACGGCAGTCAAGATATACATGGTCGTCACCGTTTTTCTTCATTTCATTATCTATAGCTCTTGATACGATATCACGTGGGGCAAGATTACCTCGTTCGTCGTAGCGAGTCATGAAAGCTTCGTTGTTTTTATTTCTTAAAATTGCTCCGAAACCACGCATTGCTTCTGTTATAAGGAAGTTAGGTGATTCGCTAGGATTGTATAAAGCGGTAGGGTGGAATTGAACAAATTCCATGTTGTCGACAATACCTTTCGCACGGTAAACCATAGCAAATCCGTCACCTGTTGCAACGACAGGGTTAGTCGTTGTAAGGAATAATTGTCCGGAACCGCCAGTAGCGAGCATGGTTGCTTTTGCTAAAATTGTAACAACTTTGTGGTTTTCCAAGTTTAAAGCATAGACACCATAACATTTTATGTCTCCTTGGTGGCGTTTAACCAAATTGCCGAGGTGATGTTGTGTGATTAGATCTACAGCAAAAAAGTTCTCGTAAATTGTGATATTTTTATGTGAACGAACTTTCTCGCATAAGGCTCTTTGTACTTCGAATCCTGTGTTGTCCTTATGGTGTAGGATGCGATGGTTGCTATGTCCACCTTCGCGGTGTAAGTCGAAAGTGTCTTGGTTGTCCTCGTTTTTGTCAAATTGTGTACCCCAAGATACTAGGTCTTTTATAGCAAGTGGAGCATATTCAATGACTTTTTCAACTGCTGCTTTGTCGCAAATTCCAGCACCGGCAACTAGGGTGTCGTCAATGTGTTTTTGGAAATTATCGGAGGACGATGTCTCAAGAACCGCGGCAATACCGCCTTGAGCATAAGATGTATTTGTTTCGTCGAGTTTTGTTTTTGAAATAATGGTTACGGTACCGGTTTCTGCAACTTTGAGTGCAAAACTTAATCCGGCAAGTCCAGAACCAATAACTAAATAATCTGTAGTTATTCTCATAATTTTTATTTTATAGGGAATTACATTCCCAACCCTTTGTTATACATTTTTACAACGTCTTCTTTTAATTTCTTAAGTTCTGAAGGAACTAAGTACATCATGTGTCCACCGTTATAATAGGTAAATGTGATTCTGTTACGTAAAATAGCTGGTAGATTCATGTGGTTGAATGCGAATGTCGTTCCGAAATGACTTGTTGCTAGGTCGTAGCGTCCGTTTGCAACGAGTATTTCCATATTTGGATTTACGAACATAGCATTGCGTAGTTCTGGTATTACGTTCAGATATTTTCCGTCACCGTATTTCCACGGACGAACGTCTCCTATCAAGTAAAATCTATTGTTGATAGGGTAGTTTAAGTCGTTGCGAACATAGTCGTTGAAAGCTGCGCTAACAACACCTGCAATTTCGGTGTAGCTTGGATCTTCCGAAGCATAATCCCTATTGTTAGCAGGATCAGACATTGTTAATCGTCCGTCATATCGTCCTATTAGTAGATTTTGTTTGTCTAATAATAATTTTCTGAATTGCCAACTTGGAATTTTCAAGTCGTGGTCAAAAATAATGTCGGCATTGATGCCTATAAATGATTCGATCTTTTTAGCCAATGCATATTTTTCATTAACAGATAATAGGTCGCCTTTAAGCAATGCTTGTGCGTATTCTCCTAAAGCAAATTCTTCTGCATCTTCGACAAATTCGTCTGTTGTTTTTTCTGGTGTGATAATTTCATGATATACAGCTAATTCTGCATAAACTGGAAGGTTGCAGATATATGGTAGTAGATTTCCTTCATATTCGCGAAGTGTTTCGAAATCTAATGCACAAGAAATTAGTGTGATGCCATTGAAATACATTGAGTATTCTTCCATAAGGTAATTCACAACACCGCATGCTCTTGTAGTTCCGTAGCTTTCTCCTGCAAGAAATTTTGGTGATCCCCAACGCTTATTTTCGCTAGTCCATTGGTTGATGAAATCACCTGTTGTTTTGATGTCGTTTTCATATCCATAGAATTGATCAGCTTTTTCTTCTCCTATAGGTTTGCTGAATCCGCATCCTACAGGGTCTATGAATACAAGGTCTGTGATGTCCAACCAACATTGATCGTTATTCGATAATGTATATGTTTTAGGTGGAACTTCAGCTTTACCATATTCTGTTGTTGCAACTCTCATAGGACCTATAGCACCCATGTGTAACCATGCTGATGAAGATCCTGGACCACCGTTAAATACAAAGGTAACAGGGCGTTTCTTTATGTCGGAAACGTCTGTTTTCGTGTATGCGATGAAAAAGATATTTGCTTTAGCTTTCCCATCTTTTCCTAGTAGGGCAAGAAAGCCTGTGCTTGCTTCATAGTTGATGGTTTTGCCGCTTATTGATACGTGACCTGTAGTCTTTACAATTTTGCTTGTGTCTTGTGCGTAAGACAAAGTGAACAGTATCAATGCGATACATGATGAAATTATTTTTTTCATATAGATATTTTTATTGCCCAAAGATAGTAAATATAACCAATTGCAATGCTTACCAAGCTATTTTTTGTGTGAATTTGTTATGGTCATTTTCTATTAAAATATTGTAAATTCCATGTGGTATGTTTGGTAATAAAATAGGATGATTTATGCTTTTGCAGATTATTGTTCCATTTAGGTTATAGATTGTTATAATGTAATTTTCTATTTGTTTGATAGAGATGGTGTTGGATGATTTGTCTATAATAATTGTTGGTTCATTTTCTATGGTAATCGGGTAGATGTTTGAGTATTCTATGTGACCATTGTTGTTGGTCGTTGAAAACCTATAATACATGATATCATTTGTTATATTGTTGTCGATGTATTTATAAATGCCATTTGTGGTTGTTATTTCGGTTACTGTGTAAAACGATATTCCGTTGTTTGATTTTTCTAATGTTATGGTTTTATGTAGGTCGGATTTCCAATAAAAATCAATTCCATTGCTTGTTTTTTGTATTGCTAAGTCATATATGGAAATAGGTAAAAAAGAAATGTTATTCCCAATAGTAAAGTATCCGTTAATATTTTGTGTAACTAATTGTTTTTGAGATGTCTTAGCAAGATGCTTCCAACCGTTTCCAATTGATTGGTATAGAGTGCTACTGTCAGGATAAAAATATGGTAATTCGTTCTTCGTATCCCAAAAACAATTGATTATTGCTCTACTTGCATCGGATTGTATATGCCATGTTGTTTGTATGAATTCTTGTTCGATTTTCTCATCATTTGAAGTCCCGCTATACGTAGTGTAATTAAAAAGGCTATCGATTGTGAATAATTTTGTTTCTTCTTCAATGTTTTGTATCGCTATATTAGCAATGGTGGTATCGTTTGTTAATAGTGGTATAAGAATATTTTGTCCGGCTTCTATGTCTATGGTTATTTTTCCGTTCTTTAGAAATATTCCATTTGTGCTAACCGGAATGATGTTTTCGGTTTGCTGAGACAGGGATTTTTCTATATGTAATTCATAAGTTTCGCAGTCGATGAATGCTTTTTTGTTAATCTGTACAGAATTGTGCACAGTGGTATTTTTTGAAAGTATAATGGAGGATGGTCTATCTTTTGAAACAATAAGATTTTGAAATTCACTGCAATTAACGGTTTGGTTGCCACCTCTCGTATATGAAACAGTATTTCCTTCGGCTTGTGCAATAATATTGGGACTGGTGGTCGTTTTTATTTCTAAATAAGAATTTTCACCTTGGATAAGAGTTCCTTTACCGGAAAAAGACGTGGTGATAGTAAGTGACCCCTGATTTGTGTATAAAGATGTAGTGTTCTCTAAATCAATGCGATAGCAGGAGAACTCTCCGATGAAAGTTTTGTTGTTCCCCCATAGTTCAAAGTTTGCGTTGGTGCATGGGCTTGCTGAATTATTGATGGCATTGCCGTATAGTATAATATTTTCATTATCAGTGTTTTTGAAGTGTCCGTTTACTATGAAGTCATTTAAAACTGTTTTTACTCCAATTTTTCCTGTAAACTCCAATGTGTCGTTTATAATAAGGTCATTAGTTGTTAGGTATGCAGATTCTATGGTGGTGTAGTTTTCTACAAAAATGTTCGAGGCGGTTATGTTTACACTATTTATGGAATCTGTTGATGTTATGTACGCATTGGCAAGGATCAGATTGTTTTCTATTTTAATAGAATCCTTTTTGTTGGAAGTTATGGTTCCACCAGAAACAAGAGCTTGTTTTGAATAGATAATGCCGTTATTTATAAGTGTTCCGTAAACTATAAGGGAATCGGCAATTGTAATTTTAGCAGTGTTGATTATGGTTGTGTTTTCTTCAATAATTAGTTTATCCAAATTGGTGTTGGAAGTGATGGTAACTGTTTGACAAAAAACAGCATAACAAAAGCAACTCATAATTATGAGTAGAGTAATAAAATGTTTCATTTGTGTTGCGTCTATAACACAAATGTATACAGTTTTTTGTTATGGTGTTCATGCTGAAAAATATTGAATATCAATCTGTTACTTTGTATTTTTCTTTGTTTCTGTTTACTTGTTGATTTTTATGGATTTTTTAGAAAATTTTATTCTGGATAAATCATTTTTCTCGTTACGCCACCATCTATTGTGATTGTTTGTCCATTTATAAAGTTGTTTTTGGAGTCACATAAAAATAGGGCAGCGTTGGCGATATCCTCTACGATTCCAACACGTCCGCTTGGGTGAAACGAATGATCTTCATCTCGTAATATCTCGTTCTCATTTACGTGTATCCAGCCAGGAGCTATGGCATTTACAGTGATATTGTGTGGTGCAAGTGATATGCATAATGCGTGTGTGAGAGAGTAGATACCACCTTTTGAAGCGCTATATGCTTCGGTTCCAGCTTCGCTCATAAGGTATCGTGAGGAGCAAAGATTAATGATTCGACCATATTTTCGATTGCCGTTTTGTTTTCTATGTATGGCTAATAAGCGAGAGGTGATAAATGCAGAACGAAGGTTGGTATTTATTACGGTATCAAATTCTTCAACAGAAATATCGGTAATAGGTTTGAAGTTTCCTATGCCTACATTGTTGATTATTACATCAATATCGTTCCACTCGTAAAAAAGAGATTGTATGCAATTTTCCAGATCTTTTTGGTTGGTTACATCAAGGCAGAAGAATTTTGCTCCAAATTTTTTCGCTGTATCTTCACCTTTTTGTTTGTCAATATCACAAAAGGCTACAATGTCATTTTGTTTACAGAATGCCTCTACAAGTCCACGTCCAATACCATGGGCTCCACCAGTTATAAATATTCTTCGGTTCATATAGTTAGTTCTCTTTGTTAACAAATGTAAAGTTTCTTTGTGAAAATGCAAAGTTCATTTGAGTAATGAATTTTGTTGTTTCTTCTTGAAATTATTGCAATCGCCTTTGTTTTGTTGTATATTTGTAAGAAATGCAAATTTGAAAAATGAGTATAACTAGAAATATATTATCTTTCTTTTTGTTTTTCAGTGTTGCGGAAATGCTGTTAGGAGCGACATATACAACAAAGTCTAGCACAAATCCTGGATATAAGTTTCAGGAATCTGATTCTTGGACTGTCGGTATATGTCCTGGTGCTATGGGCGCCACAACATGGACTATTGATTTGCCTTCTGATATAATAGAAATAGAGGGATATGTTGCATTAAATACAGGATTAGATATAACAAGCAAAACACTTAAATTGAAAGAAAATAGTATTCTTGTGATAGATGGTGACTTTAAAGTTTCTGACTATACTGATATAGTTTTAGAAAAAGGTTCAACTTTATATGTGAAGGGAGATTTTAGAACTATTGATAAAACAACATTAAATCTTGTAACATATGTAAATATAAATAAAAATGCAAATGTTGTTGTTGAGGGTAACTTATATTCTGAAAACTTTGCAAGTGTGAATATGGTTGTTGTAGATGCAGGAAATTGTGATTTTTATGTTTTTGGAGAAAAAAGTGGAGTGATTTTAAAGAGTAAGCCTGGTATGAAAATAGAAAATGAAGATGATTTTAATAATGCAGAACAGGTTGTTGCACAAAAAGTTAGTCAGATAAGTCAAGATTTGTTAAGTGATTGCACTTTACATATTCACTCAGGTGAAACTTTGACTGTTAAATCAGGGGAACATATTATTGTTTGTGGAATAGATATGGAATATGACGGAGAGTTGATCATAGAAAATGGAGGTGTTTTGACAATTCAAAATGATTTTATTCACACGAAAGGTAAGATAACAAATTATGGAACTATAAATGGTATTAACATAGAGGCTTATCCTGCAATTAATAATGGTAAAACATGTGAATTATATAATAATGGAACAATAAATGCAGAAAATGTTAGTTTTGGTACAGGTACCGCATGGAATACATTAGCAAATTCAACATATTTGGGTTTGTCTTGTGGTAGTGTAATAAATGCGTCTGAATCAATAAAATTTTATGTGAATCAGCCTTATTTTAAGGCTTCAGGAGTTATGGTTGCAAATGATATTACTATACATAATACAGATGGTTATAATTATTCTGGTAATCTTATGATTGAATCATGTGCAGATATAAAGGCAACGGAAGCGTTAAATGTGAGTGGGAATGTTAATCAGATTAAGTTGTATGGTCATATTATTGCAGGAAGTTTGAATTCGGAAAAGAATATTATTGTATCTGATGATAATCAAGAGAATACATCGGGTACATTAACAATAGGGGATTTGGAAAATAATGTTAAGATATTAGTTGATGAAAATTCAACATTAAATTTATGTTTTAATCCTACTGTAAGTAGTCGGGAAATTATTGATGAGGATAAACCATGGATAGCTCATGTTGATGGTGCAGATGCTTTAGGAGGAGTTAATGGCTATGTTCTTTATTTGGCAAATACGGAAACTGGATATAGTGCAGATGGAAAATGGACTCCTGTAAAAGAACAGGATTTAAATGCTCCAAGTTCTGTTGATGGTAATGCCTGGATGTGGCAAAATTATACTGCAAAAGAAATTCCCGCATATAAGACCAAAGAAGAATGTTTATCAGAAACAAGAACCATTTTCTTGTCTATTTCATCGGAAATATTAAAAAAAGAAAATGAATATGATTCTTTATATGACTATAATCCTTGCTCTAAAGAATACGATAAAGCAAAAGTTCGTATTCGTGAATTGTCAAATAAATGGTTCCGTGTGATAAACGGTGATTTATATTACTGCGAAGGGGATAATGAATAATTCTATATTCTCTCATTGTACTCTCTGTCCACATAATTGTGGTGTTGATCGTTCGAATGGACAATTAGGATTTTGTAAGCTTGATTCGGCTTTACATATAGCAAAAATTTGTTTGCATACTGGTGAGGAACCTATACCTGGCAGTGAAAATGGGGTATGTAATGTGTTCTTTTCTCGCTGTAATTTACGGTGTGTATATTGCCAAAATTATCAGATAAGTCAGTCGCAATCTAGGGTGAAGAATGAAATAACCGATTTGGATGTCGCTGTAGAACAAATAGTTGCTATCCTTTCGCAAGGTGTGCAGTTTGTTGGTTTTGTGTCTCCTTCTAGTCACATTCCTTATATGATACAAATTGTTGAGCTATTGCACGAACGAGGATATTTCCCTAAAATTATTTATAACACGAACGCTTATGATTCTGTGGAATCTTTGCAGCAAATAGAACATATTGTTGATTTCTATTTACCGGATTATAAATATGCCTATAATCAACTTGGTGTTGAATATTCTTCAGTACGAAATTATAATGAAGTTGCACTGCGGGCTATAGGAGAGATGTACCGACAAAAAAAGGACGTTATTTCTGAGGAAAATCCTGCGCTTATAATTCGGCATTTAGTGTTGCCAAATCACGTGGCAAATAGCTTGGAGGCTTTAGAATTGTTAGAGAAAACGTGTACCAACAAAGTATTTATTTCGTTGATGTCGCAATATAATCCAGTGTATAGGGCAACAAAAATTAGTTCTATAAATAGAAAATTGCAAACAACGGAATACGATATGGTTTTAGATAAGTTAGAAGAGCTTGGGTTTGAAAACGGTTGGACGCAGCTGTTGGAAAGTAATGATTATTATCAACCGGATTTTGATAAAGAAAATCCATTTGAATAAAAATAAAAAAGGTCAACATTTGTTGACCTTTTTAGTTTTGATGTAAAAACGAAAATTATTCGCCTTTAATAGCACCTGTTGGGCATACATCTTCGCAAGAACCGCAGTCTGTACAAGCGTCTGCGTTTACTTTGAAAATATCTCCTTCTTCAATAGCGCCTACTGGACATTCGCCTTGGCAAGCACCACATGCGATACAATCTTCTGAAATTTTGTGAGCCATAATAGTATAATTTTAATTGTTTGTAATTGTTATGCAAGTATAATAATTTTTTACTACTTAAACTTTTATTCTTTGTATTTTTTTAGTTTAAGTGCTTTCAATAGTAGGTTTGGAAGTGGCTTTTGTGGATCACGGCCTTTTAATTTCAAGGCAAACCATTTTGTGATAGGAATTTTATATGCTTCCGTAAATTCTATCAATGTACCACCTTGGTCTTCTATGTATGCAAACATACCAGATGTGTCGCCCATATCAAAGTCGCCACCGTTCAACACCTCTAAAGTATCAACTGTAAATGGATGTCCTTTTTCTTTGCAGTATTCGCGTAAAACATCTACGCCTTGTACGTCAAAGCATAGGTGAATGAAACCTCTATCGCCCCAGAATCTGCCTTCGAACATGTTTTTTGGAGTTCTGTCGCAAACTTCTACTAATTCGATTTCGCTTGGACCGAAAACTTTACCAAAACCGCCTTCACGTTTTTCAGAATGGCGTAACAAGATTCTCTTAAATGTTGAATTTCCACCAGGAACGAATGCAAAGTCTTGATAAACTGCAGCGTCAGTTTTGTACACTTCAATATCGTAGCCAAGGATGTCCTTGTATAATGTCATTGCTGCATCAATATTAGGAACACCGATAACGGCTCCGGCAGATAATCCTGTTATTTTACCTTCATTTTTGAATTGATATGTGTCGTGGATTACTTGGAAATAGTTTCCAAATGGATCTTGTAACCAAAAATATACGTCTCCTTTTGGGTCCTTGCATAAATCTGATGTTTTTGTCCCGTCATTTTTCGCTTTGAAAAATTCATGTGCTTTTTCAACATTGCAAGCTTTTATCTTTCCTGCGTAGATTCCACAATCACCTAGTTGAATGTCGAATAAAGGTTTTGTTGATTCATGAGATTTATATTGCCAAATTTCAAAACCGCCGCCACCTTGCAAGCTTACTGCTAAAATTGCATGGCGACGATGTGGGATACCTCCTGTATATTTTAGCATATATTTTGCCTCTGAATCGTCATCCAATATCTTGATATCTGCACCGAAGTTTTCACGATACCATTTCCATGCGGCATGAACGTCTGTAACGCCTATGCCTAATTGTTCCATTCCTCGGATATAATATTTGTTTGCCATAGTTATATATTTATGTCGGATTAATTTTTGTTGCTATTAAATGAAATAGGCGAGGGAACTTTCGGTATATATGAACCATGATAAGTTCTCCTTTTCCTACTAAAATTTCGTGTTTCTTTTTTGCTACACCTTTTATAATTCGTTTTGCACAAATATGAGCATCGAGTCCTTTTGCTTGTCCTGGATCCATTTCACCATGTGCTTTTCCTTCTTTTGTTAATGCGGAAAGTGATATAGGTGTGTTGATTCTGCCTGGAGAAACAATGGTTACTGCAACGTTTTTCGAACGCATTTCTATGTCTAATGCTTCGTAATAGCCATATAACGCATGTTTTGCTGCGCAATATGCTGAACGTTGTGGGAAACCAAAACAGCCTGATATACTACTGGTTACGACAATGTGTCCAAAACCATTGTTCATCATGTATGGAAGTAATGTTTTGGTAATTATAATGGAACTGAAATAGTCTATTTCCATTATTTTTCTGTCGTTTTCTATAGGGGTTTCATAAGCAAGTGAACGTTGGCTTATTCCGCCATTATGTACTACTATATCTATTCTTCCAAATAGTTGTAATGCTTCGTTTGTCTTGTTTTCTAATATGGCTGTATTCTCTAAATCAAGAGGAAATACAGCGCATTTTGCTCCATTTTGTTTACATTCTTCAGCTACTTCCGTAAGTTTTTCAACTCTTCTTGCTGAAAGTATGAGTGAAACATCTTCTATTGAAGATAGGGTAACTGCTATTTGTTTACCAATGCCGCTAGAAGCACCTGTAATCCAAATAATCTTATGTTTGAAATATTGTGTAGGAGCAGTCATTAGTAGTTGTTATAAATCAGTTCAAGTATTTGAGCTTCTTTTACTTTCATGTTCGCATCAGTGTCCAAGAAGCCGTTAAGCATGACACAAAAGGCTATTTTTTTACCAGATTTTGTGTCCATATATCCAGCCATATTTCGAACGCCTGTCATAGAACCGGTTTTTGCATGTATCTTATCAACTAATTTCGCAGGGAAAGGGAAAGAACGAAGTGTTCCGCTTCTTCCTGAAGTTGGTAAACTTTTATAAAATGCAGAATTTGTACCACCAACAGCTTCGTATTCTTTTACTAGAAATTCCGTCATGTGGTTGGCGTTGATGTAGTTTGTACGAGAAAGACCGCTACCATCATATAGGGCAGCACCTCCGCATTCCATTTTTAATGTCTTGAAATATGCTAAAACAGATAAAGCACCATCAGAGAATGTTCCCATACCTTTTTGCGAATAGCCAATATATTTTACTAAATGTTCGGCGTAGTTGTTACTGCTGTAGTAGTTCATTATTGCTACAATATATTGTAACTGAGGTGAATAGATTTCTTTTAGAACAGTGACAGGAATGCTTTTCTTTGAAATCTTATATTGATGAGTATATTGTACTAATCCTTTTCTGAAAAATGCCTGATGTAATTCCATGCCTAATACGTCAGGAGGAGATGGCATGGCGCTACGAACGACATATTCATTACGATTTGGTGGTAAATATCCTGTGATTTTTACTAATTGGTCGTCAGCATTAGAATGGAATAGGATAGTGGAATCTTCCGATTCTGCTAATTTTAAATTCTCATTTTCTGTACTGTCTGTAAATCCGGAAACTTCTCCGTTATTGCCTGTTTTTATGCTGATTTGGAAAATATTATCTTGGTAAGCAACCGGAAAAACACCAGCTGCATAATCCTTACCATAGTCGTCAAACAACCAAGTTCTTGGTATAGATTCTTTTTCGTCTTTATATAACGAACAATCAATAACAACATTTCCTTTGATCTTAGTTATACCCGCATTGGTTACAGCTTTTACAATTGTATCGATAAACGATTTTGTTGAAGGAAAAAACTTCGAACCTGTTGTAGGGTCACCGCCACCAACAATAACCACGTCACCGTTTAGTGTACCGTTCTTGTCGATATTTCCTGTATAACCAACAGTTGTCTTAAAACGGAAATTATCGCCAAGATACGATAATGCAGCAGCCGATGTGTATAGTTTGACTATTGATGCAGGTGTCATAGAATGATTTTGGTTGATTCCCGCAATTACTTCGCTCGAATTTAAATCTCTGACACTTACTGCCACATTGGTATAGAAGAAATTTTTCTCATCGTTGCAGTATTTATTTAAATCCTTCTGCATTGCATTTTGTGACCATGCAAAATAAGTGCAATGTATGAGTAGGATGCTAATAATCAATCGTATGGAAACAGTTTTTTTCATAGGTTAGAAGGTATACGACAAACTATATTCTACATAATCAGCTTGGGTTCCATTAGTGTTTATATACATACCCATTGCCAATTTTTGCTTAGCAAATGAATTCCAAACAGGGTAAAATTTAAATCCGATTTTTGGTGCAAATATTGATTTGTACCAAAGTGAAGCATCTCTATTTAGCATATATGAACGATAGAATGGGTCAAGAATTTTCACTCCAAGGTCGGTTACAAAACCGAATCTGTTGATAAGAAACTCATGACCGGCATGAACTGCTACTTGTAATGCACCAAATCGTTGTAAATGATCGTAATAGTTGGTAAGATGTATAAATTCATAGTAGCTTTCGTAGTATGATGCAGATACGCCAAATTGAATTTCATTTATGTTTGTTAATCGCTTCGAAATATAGCCGCTGACCTTATATATATTGTATGAAGGTCCGTCGGTAGGGAAGCTAGAAAATGCAAGTTCATGTCTTCCTAAAGAAAGCATTATTGTCTTTCGCCAACAACTGTCCATGCTTGGTAAATGACGTCTAAATGTTTTTGTTCCTGTAAGCGTTCCTGGTTCATAAATGACTCCAAGTCTTGCAGTTATGTCGTTTAAACCATAGTTTGGAATGGCTGTGTGACCATTAGAAAAATGAAGTAACGATGTTCCTGCTTCAACTTTCCATTGCGGATGGAATTTAAACCATACTGATAGACCTAATTCCGTTGCATTTGATAGGTGTGAACCAACAAGTGTGTTTTCTGGATTGTCAATCTTGTCGTATGGCTTTGTGAACCAGGCAAATCCACTTCCTAATTTTATGTTTGCGCCAATAGTCTTACTTTCAAAAAATGTATAACGCCATGTTGGGTATAAGGCAAATACAGTTCCTAATGTTTCTCGTTTGCCTAGCCATCCTACAAGGAATGTAAAGCCAACTTGTGGCTTTTTATAAAAATTGAAAAAACTACCTTCTTGCGTTCCTGTATTCATTGTTGCAGAAAGTTGAATGTAGTTTGATCCGTTAATATCCTCTATACCATGTTTTTTGACAATTTTTCCGTGAAGATAGTCAAGTGAAAATTGGGGAATTACCAATCCGGATTCAGAACTTGTCTCGATTTGTTGCTGAACGACTTGTTCAGAGGTGATATTAGAGGCATCCTGCGTCGAGTCCGTGTTAGTTTCTTGTGCAAGAACGAGGCTTGGCAATAAAAACAATGATATACAAAAATATAGAATCCTATTCACGTGAAATAAATTTTTGCTAATATAAGCAAAATATTTCAATGAATAGAAATAAGATTTCAACTGATTGTACACAATTAAATAACCTTATTTTTTCTCTTTCATATATGTTTGAATATGCTCGGCTACTCGTCTTGAAGCTCCTTCATTTCCTAATTTATTACGAAGTAATTCGTAATTATGCAGAATTTCATTTCTAAATGTTTCGTCGTATAGTATAGAATCGAGTGCTTTCTCAAGTTTCTCGGATGTCATATCTTCTTGCAATAATTCAGGTGTGATTTGATGCTCCATAATCAAATTAGGCAAGCCTAAATTGTTGAGTTTTACAAACAATTTGCCTAAATTCCATGTGATTGGACTTGTTTGATACACAATGATTTCCGGTATGTTTAATATGGCAGTCTCTAATGTGGCGGAACCAGAAACAACAATGGCTGCGTCTGATTTCTTTAGTAATTCGTATGTTTGGTCGAATACAACGGAAAGGTTGTTGGCGGTAATGTATTTGTTGTAAAAGTCTAACGAGAATCGTGACATACCGGCAACTACAAATTGATAGTCTGTGTATTTTTCAGAAATAGATTGCATGGTCTTTAGGTTTTCGCGTATCTCGTATTCACGACTTCCTGGAAGTACGGCAATCAATTTCTTGTCTGGCAAATTGTTGGCTTGCTTAAAGCTTTCAGCTGTATGTTTTTCTTTAAACTGTGCAATGGAGTCGAGTAGCGGATGTCCCACAAAATCAACGTGGTAGTTGTGTCTTGTTTCGTAGAATGTCTTTACAAAAGGTAATTCCACGAACATGTGATCGACACATGCTTTTATTTTTTTTACACGATTTTCTTTCCATGCCCATACAGTAGGGGAAATGTAGAAAAAAGTAGGAATGCCGATTTTTTTCGCAAAAGGTGCAATTTTTAGATTGAAACCTGGAAAATCTATAAATATAATAGCATCTGGCTTATGGCTTGCAATGTCTTGTTTGCAGAATTTTAGGTTGTTTAATATTAGTCGGGCATGTTTCACAACTTCTACTATACCCATGTAATCGTATGTTCTATAGTGTTTTACCAATTCTACACCAGCAGCTTTTGCCATTAAGTCACCGCCCCAAATGCGGAAACTTGCGTTCTCGTCAGCAACTTGTAATGCTTTTATAAGGTTTGATCCGTGTAAATCGCCGGATGCTTCGCCTGCTATTATATAGTAATTCATTGTGTCTATAAATCAAGTATTAGTAATATGATTGTATATATCATTGTTGGAAAGACAACACCTTTCGCAGCTCTGTCGTAATGAAGAAAATAAAAAATTGCAAAGACAAAGGCGATAGGAAGTACGCACCATAAAAATACTTCGGTTTGTATTCCCCAAGTCTTTAGTTTTTGAATGAATTCTATATATGAATTTGTTCGGTTGAACCAACAATAAATACCGTATGATGCAATAGGGGGAATGAAAGTTCCTAAAACTAATCCAAGCCAAAAGTTATCGAACTTTTTAGGTTTTTCGTATTCTTCAATCTGTTCCATATTATTCGTTTAAAGATTGTAATGCGTTTATTGCCTGAAAATCAGTTGATTCTACTTTTAACGGAACGATAGAAATAATGTTGTGGTCTAAACACCATTCGTCTGTCTCGCTGTTTTCTTTTTCTTCGTTTTCAAATCCTCCAGTTAACCAAAAGTATGTTCTTCCTAGTGGATCTTTGTTTTCTGCAAATCGTTCCACCCACATGCCGTCGGCTTGTTTACAAACTTTCATTCCCTTGATTGGATTCTCTGGTCTTGGGAAGTTTACGTTTAAAAATACATGCTTTTCGAGACCTTGTTGTAAAACTGTTTTTACAATTTTTTCTATGTAACTTTTGTATGGTGTGAAGTTTACTACCGGTGCATAATCTAAACTTGAGAATGCTATTGAAGGTATATTGTTAATTGCTCCTTCGCGTACGCAAGCAACTGTACCTGAATAAATTGCGCTATTGGCTGAGTTTGAGCCGTGATTAATGCCGGAAACGATTAAATCAGCCTTGTGGTTGGGCAAAATTCTGTCCATGGCGAATTTTACACAATCAACGGGAGTTCCGCTTACGGAATAAATATGTAGATTTTCTGTTTCTGTATGTTTACGTAAACGAAGTGGCACTTGTATTGTTATTGCGTGCGACATTCCTGATTGATGTTGTTGGGGTGCAACAACATAGACTTCGCCAAATTGTTCCATAACGGAAGTAAGGAATTGTATGCCTTGCGCTTCAATACCATCGTCGTTGGTGACAAGAATGATAGGTTTTTTGTCCATTGTTAAAATTTTTGCTAAGGTATGATTTTTTTGAAAGAACATCAATATAGGGATAGATGTTCTGCATAAACAAAAATATGTACGAATATTTTGTTTCGTGTCGTTCGGGGATTTTCATTATCTTTGCCTAAATTTTTTATCTATGAGTGGAGTAATCGCGATAGTAGGAAGACCAAATGTTGGTAAATCAACCCTTTTCAATAGACTAATAGAAGGTAAACAAGCCATTATAGATTCACAAAGTGGTGTTACTCGTGATCGTAACTATGGTGAGGGCGTTTGGAATGGAAGAGAATTTAAAGTTATTGATACTGGTGGTGTCACTGTGAAATCCGATGATGTTTTTGAGGAAGCTATTCGTAAACAAGTTGTTCTTGCTATGAATGAAGCTGACGTAATCATCTTTATGGTAGACGTTAAAACTGGTATCACCGATTTGGATTCCAATGTGGCAGAAATGCTTAGACGTACTAATAAACCTTATTTCTTGGTTGTAAATAAAGTTGACGACGGTAAATATTTGTATGATGCAACTGAGTTTTACTCATTGGGTTTAGGCGACTATTTCACTATTTCATCTGCAAATGGTAGTGGTACAGGTGACTTGTTGGATGCTGTTATTGCAAAATTACCGGCAGAAGTTAAGAAAGAAGTAGAACAAGAAGAAGAGATCCCTCATGTTGCTGTAGTTGGTCGTCCAAATGTTGGTAAATCTTCGTTTATAAATGCTTTGATTGGTGAGGATCAACACATTGTAACTCCAATTGCGGGAACGACAAGGGATTCTATAGAAACCCGTTTCAATAAATTTGGATACGATTATTATTTTATAGATACTGCAGGTCTTCGTAAGAAAGAAAAAGTTACGGAAGACTTGGAATTCTATTCTGTGTTGCGTTCGATTCGTTCTTTGGAGGCTGCAGATGTTTGTGTACTTATGATTGATGCGGTTGACGGCATTGAATCGCAGGATATGAACATCCTTCACTTGATTGTGAAAAATAATAAAGGTGTCGTTATTTGTGTAAACAAATGGGATTTGATAGAAAAGACTTCGAATACAGCTAGAGATTTTGAGGAACAATTGCGAAAAAAAATAGCGCCGTTTACCGATGTGCCAATTATTTTTACTTCGGTTCTTGAAAAACAGAGAATTCAAAAGATATTGGAAAAAATCCGTGAAGTATATGAAAATAGAAAACGTCGTATTCCAACGTCTCGTTTGAATGAAGTTATGCTTGAGGCAATTGATAGATTTTCTCCTCCTGCTGTGAAGGGTAAAAATATTAAGATTAAATATGTTACTCAATTGCCAACTCCATATCCTGCATTTGTGTTCTTTGCAAGTAATGCAAAATATGTGAAGGATTCATACAAACGTTATTTGGAAAATCAATTACGTAAGAATTTTGACTTTAATGGTTCCACTATGCGTGTGTACGTACGCGATAAATAGTTGGTCGTATCTTATAAATAAAAAAGCCAGAAATGCAATTGCGTTTCTGGCTTTTTGTTTATCTAAAAATTCTATTACTTTTTCTTACTCTTTTTAGTGTTTCCTGTTGCTTTAGAGTCGTTGTTTATTGCCAATAATTCTAACTCGAAAATGAGAGTAGAGCATGGTTTAATCACGCCCATATCCATCATTCCGTAGCCGAGTTCCGAAGGAATATATATGATGTATTTAGAACCAATGTTCATTAGTTGTAATGCTTCGGAAAAACCTGGAATTACTGCCATGACAGGGAATGTAGTAGGAGTGCCTCGATCTATAGAAGAATCGAAAACAGTTCCGTCTATCAACGTACCTTTGTAATGTACGGTTACTGTGTCTGCTGCTGTTGGTTTTGCTCCGGTTCCTTTTGTGATAATTTTATATTGTAAACCGCTTTCTGTTGTAATGACATCTTTGTTTTCCTTGTTTTTTAACAAGAAATCTTGGTTTGCTAAACACAACTCTTGTTTTTCTTCTTGTTCTTTATTGCTCAATTTTTGGAAATAATTTTGAAGAATCTCATTTACTTTTTCTTCGGCAATTAGTGTGTTTCCTTTTTTGAATATAACGTCATAAAAACCTTGGGCAAATAGTTCAATGGAAACATATTCACTGATTTCTTTGTCTGTGCTTAAAGCTTGGTATATTCCCATTGCATAGGAAGCGCTATCTTTTTCTGTTTGTAATGTTTGTGCAAATGTGCTGGCCGAAAGTAATGTAGCCGCTACGATAGTTGTTAATTTTTTCATAATCTTAATGTTTATTGTAAATATCCCTGCCAAACAACAGGCATGTTTGAAATTTTTGTTTCTTTTTCGAATAAGCCGTAAACCGTTGCACCGCTACCACTCATGGAAGCGTAAACGGCTCCTGCTTCATATAATTTGTTTTTTGCTGCTTCAATTTCAGGATGGGATTTGAAAATAGATTGTTCAAAGTCGTTTACTACTATGCCTTTCCAATCTGCAATGTTTGTCGGTATTACATCTGCAAGTTTTTGTTGTCTTTTGTATGGTGTAACACCACGGTATGCTTCTGCTGTTCCTACAGCTACGTCTGGTTTTACTAATACTATCCAATAGTTAGCCAGTGACATTGAAATAGGTGAGAAAATTTCGCCTCTGCCTTGCGCGAATATTGGTTTGTTGTTTATAAAAAATGGACAATCGCTACCAATTTCTAACGCCATTTTTTCTAATTCTTCGGTAGGAACGCCAATGTTGAAATGTTCGTTAATTGCTGATAGTAAGAAAGATGCGTCTGCTGAACCTCCGCCTAATCCTCCTCCGAATGGTATGTTTTTGTAAAGTACCATGTGGATAGGGGGAATGTCGTAGTATTTTTTGAAAATGTTCCATGCTTTTATACATAGATTCTTTTCTACAGGTGCGTCTATTTGTATTCCTAAGTTTTCAAATGTGAGTTCTTTTGATTCAAAAAACTCTAAACAATCGGCAAAACCATGGACAGGATAGAATACCGTTTCAATCTCGTGGAATCCGTCAGGTCTTTTTTCTGTGATATAGAGACCTATGTTAATTTTTGCATTAGGAAAAACTATCATATTACATTGGATTAAAATTGAATTTGTCTTTTAATTGTTTGACAAATGCATTTTTTTCGACAAAAGTATCGAATTTACTAGGCTCGTTTGTCTCTGTAATCTTTGTTTCTGGAATTTTTGTTAATTCAGTATGAGCAAAAGACGTGTTCGGTTTTTCCTCAGCTTGTTTCTTCTGTGTATTGAAAACGTATTGAGTTTGAGTTACTTTTACTGTAGCAGTACTTTTAGAAACATATTTTTTTTCTTCAACTTTTGGGGCGCTTGCTTGTTGAGGCGTTTCGTTGGCTACGCTAGTTTTTTTTTTAATATATTACAAAGTTGTAATAATGCCAATTCTACATGAAGGCGTTTGTTGTTACTTTCTTTGTATTTTTCTTCAAACTTATTTGCTAAATCAAGTGCTGCAAATAAGAATTGAACCTGACATTTTGCTGCTTGTTCGGAATATCTTTGTTTTGCCTTTTCGCTTACTTCGAGCAATTGTATGGTATTAGGATCTTTGCTTACTAATAAATCTCGGAAGTGTGAGCATAGTCCAACAAGGAAATTTCGTTCGTCAAATCCTTTGTTTAGTATTTGGTCAAAAGCAAGAAGTGCAGAAACATAATCACTTGTTAGAAAATAATCCGTCATTTTGAAGAAATATTCATAATCTAATAGGTTTAGATTATCAATGACATTTTGATAGGTAATATTTGTTCCTGAAAAACTTACAATTTGGTCAAAAATAGATAGAGCGTCACGTAATCCGCCGTTTGCTTTTTCAGCTATAGTACCAACCGCGTCTGCATCTATTGTTATGCCTTCTTTTTGGGCAACGTTAGCAAGATGATTAGCTATGTCTGTAACCTTTATACGGTTGAAATCAAATATTTGACAACGTGAAAGGATAGTAGGAAGAATCTTATGTTTTTCTGTCGTTGCTAATATGAAAATAGCATAACGAGGTGGTTCTTCCAATGTCTTTAGAAAGGCGTTGAAGGCTTGTGCCGAAAGCATGTGGACCTCGTCAATGATATATACGCTATAATCTCCACTTTGAGGTGGAATTCGTACACTGTCGATAAGGGAACGAATATCATCAACCGAGTTGTTTGATGCAGCATCAAGTTCTGTGATGTTTAGCGAGGCGCTTTCGTTGAAAGATTTGCACGAATTACACTCGTTACAAGCTTCACCGTCTGGGGTTAAATTGGTACAATTGATAGTTTTAGCGAAAATACGGGCGCAAGTTGTTTTGCCAACACCACGAGGACCGCAGAATAAGTATGCTTGTCCAAGATGTTTCGTCGCAATAGAGTTTTTAAGAGTCTTGGTAATAGATTCTTGTCCGACTACGGTTGCGAATGTTGCAGGTCTATATTTTCGTGCTGAGACTAGAAATTGTTCCATAACATGACAAAGGTAAAAAAAATACTTAATTTATATTCGTCTAATGAAAGAAATTCTTGTATTGTTCCATTTCTTCATCATGCTCTTGTTTTACCGGCAATTTACGGTAGATTATCTCAAAACTCATAGGTGGAACTTCTATGTATAATTCCAGATTTCGAATATAGTATTTACATTGTGAGAAAGAAAGTAACTCGCAGTAGTCAACCGGTTCGGCAAGTTCTACTTTTATCGTTTGGGTCTCTTTTGATTTGTTGAAACAGATGTATGCAAATTCATCAAAATATTTTCGTTTATATACGAGTATCTGTTTTTCTATGGTTATAAACGAGAAATCGCCATAAATTAAAGGTAGGAAAGAAGAACGTAATTGACCTAATTTCTGCGTGATTGCTAAGTTTTCGCTTTCGTGCTCCGAAAGTCCTGTAAAATACATCGGACGACGGTTGTCTGGGTCTCCGCCGCCGGGAATGCCTATTTCGTCACCGTAATAGATTACAGGAATGCCGGGAATAGTTGTGTTGAAAGCCAACAACATTGCTAGTTTTTTATATCCGATAGGATTTTTAACGGTAATGTATCTATTCCAACCTTCGTATTCTGCATTTTGATTTGTCCATAAATCTTCGCCGGCATACGAAATGAATCGTGGCAAGTCGTGGTTTCCTGAAATGTTTCCCATTAAGTGGTGGGAACCAAAGAATTCCAATTCTTGTCGTAGGCATATACAAAGTTTTTCAAAATGTACTTCTTCGTATAAAAATGCAGAGCGGGTTTCGTAATATAGATTAAAAGAGAATTGGGAATCGTGTATGCCGGAGCTTACGTAGCTTTGAAGCATTTCTCTGCCGCCAAATGTTTCTCCTATTTGGAATAATCGCTTGTTTTGTGGAATAGCAACTCTTTCTTTTAATTTTTTTGTCAGTGTACGCCAAAATTCTGTTTGTATATGTTTACAAGCATCGTGTCTGAAACCGTCTAAATCGTATGTTTCTATCCACGATACGGCAATGTCTGTCATTTTCTCAACTATTTCTTTTTTGCTGAAATCTAAGGTAGGAAGGAATTCTTCGAACCAGGTTGAGAATCGTTGGTCTTCCCAACGTCCGATGTTTTTTGAGCCATCAGGAAGATAGAGTGGTGTACACCAATCTGGATGTTCGGTAATGATAGGATTTTCTTTGTAAACATGATTTGCAACATAGTCTAACAATATGTTAATGTTATGTTTATGTGCTTTTTCTACTAAACTATGCAGATCTTTTGCGGTACCAAAATGCTCGTCAATTTTGTTTGAGTTTAATGGCCAGTATCCGTGATAGGCTGCTGATTTTCTGCCATTCTTTTCAATAGGATGATCAGGATTTTTAACCACAGGAGAAATCCAGATAGTATTTATTCCTAATTGATCGAAATAACCATCTTCAATTTTCTTTGCGATACCTTCCAAATCTCCGCCGTAGAAGTTTACTTTGGCGTGAACTTGGTCGGATTGTATTGATTTGTCGATATGTGGATTTCCATTACAGAATCGGTCGATAAGTGCAAAATAAATTATTTGTGCTTCTTTGTCGTCTCTGTCAATTTCGTTGGTCGTTGTAACTACTTTACCATATTCTAATGGTATAAGTAAATCATTCGTCGCAAATGTCTTGTTGTAGCCATAAACTCGAATATAACTACGTTTAATATTCTTTGCTTCGTTAGGAATTGTGATAATCAATCTATCGTTTTGACGAAATGTGGCGTCATCGTTAATACAGCAGTTTTGCCACATTGCGACATAGTCGGTGATTTTTGTAGGAGCAGCAATAACTATTTTGTTTTCATATAATTGTACTGTCTCCAATCGCATATTCGAATTATCGGCAAACGGTACTCTTAGTAGCGAATTGTATCCTCCGTAACCATTTTCTAGCACTTCGCTATTAATTGGATCGTTAATCCAGTTGCCATCAACTATGAGTTGGTAGGAGTAGTTTCCGGGTTCTATTTCGAGTGTGTATTGCCAGCAATTGTCTTTATATTCGAAGTTGTATCCTTGTGGATTCCAACTATTAAAATCCCCTGCAATTTGTACGGACGAAACGTAAGATTGCGGATAGAATCGAACAGTATGTTTTACTTTCTTTGACTTGAGAAGAATTATGGATTCTTTTGTTTTGTCTGAGAAATATATGTCTAATGTAGAAACGGTAGGAATTGCATCAGCATCGTCAATTATAAGTTTGACTTTTGCTTGCGCCTTGTTCTCCCATACTTCAAATCCTTGTGGAGTGACAATGTTGGTAATATGTCTTGTGTCAAGGATATAGTCTTGCAAATAAACAATCGTTTCGGTTGTCGATAAATGTATTTCTGATGCTATGTTGCAAATTTTACTGCTCATTTTGTTCTAATACATGTATTGATACTTCGTTGTTGGCAACGGTTAGTTCTATTGTTGAATTTGTATTTACTGTATGTGCAAGTATGTATTCAGACAATGGGTCTTCTACATATTTCTGTATAGCTCGTTTTAATGGACGGGCACCGTTTCGTTGGTCGTATCCTTTTTCTACAATAAAATCCTTAAGTGAATCAGTAAGAATTAGTTGTATGTTCAATTCTTTCGTTCTCTTGAAAATATCTTTCAACATAATGTTGATGATTTCTTTGATATTTTCCTTATTCAAAACGTTGAATTGAATAATGTCGTCGATACGGTTTAGGAATTCAGGAGAGAATGTTTTCTTCAATTCCTTATCTATAGTTTCTTTTGCGTATTCAGATGCTACTTCTTCTTTTGATTTTGCGCTAAATCCGACGTTGGTACCAAATTGTGTTAATGAACGGCTTCCGACATTCGAAGTCATTATTATAATGGTATTTTTGAAGTTTACTTTTCTTCCGAAACTGTCGGTAAGATGTCCTTCGTCCAACATTTGCAATAGGATATTAAACACATCTGGATGTGCTTTTTCTATTTCGTCAAGTAATACGACAGAATATGGTTTCCGACGTACTTTTTCGGTAAGTTGGCCACCTTCGTCGTAGCCGACATATCCCGGAGGCGCTCCGACAAGACGTGATACGGAGAATTTCTCCATATATTCGCTCATGTCTATGCGTATAAGTGCGTCACGGGAATCAAATAGGTATTCAGCCAAAACTTTCGCCAATTCTGTTTTACCGACGCCGGTAGGACCAAGGAATATGAATGAACCTATCGGTTTGTTAGGGTCTTTTAATCCGGCACGGTTACGTTGTATTGCTTTTACAACTTGTTTAATTGCATCGTCTTGGCCTATTACAGAACCTTTCAATTCTTGGTACATTTGTAATAGGCGAGAGCCTTCTTCTTGCGCTATACGTTTAACCGGTACGCCAGTCATCATTGCTACAACTTCGGCTATAGTATCTTCTGTAACAGGGTAGCGGTTTTCTTCTAACGAACGTTGCCATTCGTTTTGCGCTTGTTCAATACGTAGCTTTAGTTTGTTTCTGCGGTCACGAAGTTCTGCAGCATGCTCGTATTCTTGTCTTTTTACAGCTTCGGCTGTTTCTTCTTTGATTTTTTCTATCTCTTGCTCCATTGCAACGATTTCTTGCGGAGCCACGATGTTTTGTATGTGCATTCGTGATCCAGCTTCGTCCATGGCGTCGATTGCTTTGTCGGGAAGACATCTGTCTGAGATGTATCGTTGAGTAAGTTGAACACAAGCTTGTATTGCTTTTTCTGTGTAGCGTACATTGTGGAAATCTTCGTAGTGTTTTTTGATTTTATTCAAAATATTGATAGATTCCTCAACCGTTGGTTGTTCAACCAAGACTTTTTGGAAACGTCTTTCCAAAGCTCCGTCTTTTTCTATATTTTCTCTGTACTCATCGAGTGTAGTCGCACCTATACATTGTAATTCTCCACGTGCAAGGGCTGGTTTCAATATATTTGCTGCATCAAGTGATCCGGAAGAACCGCCAGCTCCAACAATAGTGTGGATTTCGTCTATGAAAAGAATGACGTCTTTTGCATTGGAAAGTTCTTGTATTAATGCTTTCAAACGCTCTTCGAATTGTCCTCTATATTTTGTGCCGGCAACCATAGATGCCATGTCTATTGTCACAACACGTTTGTCGTGTAATGTACGTGATACCTCGTGGTTTGCGATTTTTAATGCCAAACCTTCGACAATGGCAGACTTTCCAACGCCAGGTTCTCCAATGAGGATAGGGTTGTTTTTTTTACGTCTGCTTAGGATTTGAGCGATACGTTCAATCTCGTTGTCGCGTCCTTCGATGCAATCAAGTTTACCTTCTCGTGCCGATTTTGTAAGATCGTTTCCGAACTTGTCCAAAATCGGTGTTGAACTTGGAGAACTTGTAGTTTTGTTTGAATGCGAAGGATGTTGTGGATAGCGAGGCTCGTACTTTTCAGACATTGGTTGGTCGGATTCTGTTGAGTTCTCTATGTTTGAAAGGTCAGAAAAATCGTCATGTAAATCTTCTGTTTTCGAAGGACTATTTTCGTTGTCTCTTTTGTTGTCTTCCAATGCCTTTTTGTAGATATTATACGTAATTCCTTGCTGGTTTAGTAATTTTCGACATTGTGCAGATTCATTTCGTAGTATAGCTAAGACAAGATGCTCTACGTCTGTTTCTGCCGCAAGCATGTTTACAGCCTCGAATTGTGCTATGTTTAGGAGGTTGTGTGCTTCGGATTGAATAGGAATTTGTGCATTCTTTTCTGGATCTAAGGGCTCAGCTTGCATGTATTCCTGTTCGAGAAATTTCTTGATTTCTGCAAGGTTGGCGTTTAACTTTGTTAAGATGTCCGTCGCTAAACACTGATTTTCGCGAATTAAAGCAAGAAAGAAATGGTCTATGTTTAGAAATTCATTTCCTAAACGGATTGCTTCCTCTCTGCTGTTTCGTAAAATTTCAGTTAATTTATGTGAATATTTCATTGTTTCGTAAATATAGTGTGTAAATGTACATAAAAAAGACGAAACGTACCTATATAAATATGTGTACCTGCATAAGTGAACGTGCTTATGGTTTAATTTTCAAACTTTTACCGAAGATATGATTTATTAACAACAAAATGTTGAAAAAAAACTACCTGCTTAGACCAAAAAATACCTAAAAAAGTAGGTTATTTGCTATGAATGTTAAGTGGGCAAAATGCCTTCAGCAAAACAAATAAAAATGTCAGAAGAAGTAGAAAAAACAATTGGAGAACGAATAGTTCAGTTTGATATTGAAAAGGAAATGAAGTCGGCGTACATTGATTATTCAATGTCCGTAATTGTAGCGAGAGCCTTGCCTGATGCCAGAGATGGTATGAAACCGGTTCATCGCCGTGTATTGTTCGGTATGGATAAGATGGGAAATACGCACGACAAGCCTTATAAGAAATCTGCCAGAATTGTCGGTGAGGTTATGGGTAAGTATCACCCTCACGGTGACTCTTCTATTTATGGTACATTGGTACACTTGGCACAACCTTGGAATATGCGTTATCCAATGGTTGACGGACAAGGAAACTTTGGTTCTGTTGATGGTGATAATCCAGCTGCTATGCGTTATACTGAAGCACGTTTAGCGAAAATTGCTGAGGAAACACTTGTTGACTTAGAGAAGAATACTGTTGATATGCAGAAAAACTTCTCTGAAGAATATGATGAACCTACAGTTTTGCCAACAAAGATTCCTATGCTTTTGGTGAATGGTTGTGCGGGTATTGCCGTAGGTATGGCTACCAACATGGCTCCACACAATTTGAGCGATACTATTGATGCAATTGTTGCTTATATAGATAACACAGAAATTTCAATACCTGAATTGGCATCTATAATCAAAGCCCCTGATTTTCCAACGGGAGGAACTATCTATGGATATCAGGGTGTTCTTGATGCCTACGAAACAGGTCAAGGTAGAATTGTTGTTCGTGCCAAGGCTCGTTTCGAAAATGAAAATGGCCGTGACTTAATAGTTGTGGACGAAATTCCATATCTTGTTAATAAGGCCGAAATGATTAAACGTACAGCTGATTTAATTAACGAAAAGAAAATCGACGGAATTTCCGAAGTTAATGATGAATCAGATAAGGAAGGTATGCGTATCGTTTATACACTTAAAAAGGATGCGGTTCCAAATATCGTGTTGAATAAGTTGTATAAATATACATATTTACAATCTTCTTTTAGCGTAAATAACGTTGCATTGGTTGATGGTCGTCCAAGAACGATGAACTTGAAAGATATGATTTCAGTGTTCACAGAACATCGTCATGATGTCGTAGTTCGTCGTACACAATTTGATTTGAACGAAGCTGAAAAACGTGCTCACATTTTGGAGGGCTTGATTATTGCTTGTGACAATATAGATGAAGTTGTTCATATTATTCGTGCTTCTAAGAATGTCGCTGAAGCTCGCGAAAATTTGATGAAACGTTTCGATTTGGATGAAGAACAAGCAAATGCTATCGTGGAAATGCGTTTGCGTCAGCTTACAGGCTTGCAAATCGATCAACTTCATGCTGAATATGAAGAATTAGAAAGAAAGATTGCTTATTATAAGGATGTGCTTGCAAATTACGATTTGCAAATGAAGATAGTAAAGGACGAACTTCTTGAAATCAAAGCAAAATACGGTGATGAAAGAAAGACAGATATAGTTAAAGCTGCCGAAGAATTCAATCCTGAAGATTTCTATGCTGATGAAGATGTTGTAATTGCTATCTCTCACATGGGTTATATAAAGAGAACACCGTTGACAGAATACAAACTTCAGAACCGTGGCGGTGTTGGTTCTCGTGGTGGCGATACTCGTGATGCCGATTATATCGAACACTTGTACATTGCCAATATGCACGCAACATTGCTTATCTTTACAGAACAAGGTAAATGTTTCTGGCAAAAAGTTTACGATATCCCAGAAGGTACCAAGGTATCGAAAGGACGTGCAATTCAAAATATTCTTAATATTTCAACGGACGATAAGGTTAAAGCATACGTTACGGTAAATACTTTGGACGATGAAGACTACTTGAAGAACCACTTCGTAGTACTTTGTACAGAAAATGGTATCATTAAGAAGACGACGCTTGAAGCATATTCTCGTCCACGTCAAAATGGTATCATTGCATTGTCTATCCGTGAAGGCGATACATTGTTGGATGCTTGTTTGACAGATGGTACATGTGAAATATTGATGGCAATCCAATCAGGTAAGGCAATTCGTTTCCCTGAAGAAAAATTCCGTCCTATGGGTCGTACAGCTTCGGGTGTTAAAGGTATGACTGTTCCAGAAGGAGAAAAGGTTGTAGGATTGATTTGTGCGCCTGCGGATACTAAAAAGGAAATTTTAGTCGTTTCAGAAAAAGGTTTCGGTAAACGATCTTCTATAGAAGACTATCGTGTAACAAACCGTGGTGGTAAAGGTGTTAAGACTATCAATATCACAGACAAGACGGGTAAATTAGTTGCATTTGAGGCAGTTGACGATGATGATGACTTGATGATTATGAATAAGTCAGGTATCACAATTCGTATGGAAGTAGCTCCATTGCGTGTGATGGGTCGTGTTGCTCAAGGTGTAAAATTGATTAACTTGAGACCAAAAGATTCGATAGCAGCTATTTCTACTGTTCATGTGGAACCAGAAGAACGTCAGGCAATGAAAGATGCAGCGAATGCCGAAATGGCTGAGGGTGAAAATGCGGCTTCTCAAAGTCAAGATGGTGAAAACCAAGAAGAAACAAATTCAGAAACTAACGAATAATAAATTATAGAAAGCGATGAAAAAGAAACTTACACTTGCCTTAGCGGCATTATTTTTCGGAAATATAGCGTTTAGTCAAAGCGATGAATTCGTAATGACTTGGGGTGTAGTTGAAGCAGAAGCAAAAAAATCAGATGCTGAAATAACTAACCCTAAAAAGAATATAAAAGTGAACACGTGGACTGAACGTGGTCGTAAGTATATTCAAGTGTATAATTTCGATGCAGAAAACCTTTATTCAGGTTTGGATCAAAGTCAAATCATGATGATAATGAAAGGTTCTGCAAAGAATGAAACAGCAAAAGGTGATACAACAATACTTTCGTATGATCGTGTTGACATCTATGCCGTTGGTGGAAAAGTTGTAAAATATGAAAGAACGGGTAGAGCAAAAGAATTTTTCTTCCCAACTCATACAGCTGCTCTTGATGTTGCAACAGAAGCTTATCTTAAGGCAAAAGAATTGGATAAAGATGGAAAGCAAGCTACTAAAATTGGTAACAATTTAAAGACACTTTCTAACTTGTATCAAAAAGAAGGTTACATTTTCTACTCAAATAAGGATAATGTAAATGCAGCACACTGTTTCACTCAAGCAGCAAATATTGCAAAGACAGGTTTGACTGGTGAAGCTGATACTGTTATTTCTGCTACTTTGAATTATGCTGGTGTAATGAATAGAATTGTTAAGAATTATGATCTTGCAATTTCTTTCTTCAATGACATTATTACATTAGCTGGCGATAACCAAACAGTTGAAATGTACGATGGTGTATATGCTTGTCAGTTAGAGAAAAAAGATACTACTGCAGCAATAAAAACTTGTTTGACTGTAGTTGAAAAATTCCCAAAAGACAAACATTCTGTTGCATACTTAAACCAATTGATTGACTTATATCAAAAGACAAATCAAGGTGACTTAGCTGTTACATATCTACAAAAGGCTATTGAAGCTGATCCACAAAACGTATTGTATTTGGTTGTTTTGGCAAATATGTATGAAGCTCAAGGTAATGTAACTGAAGCTATCAATACTTACAAGAAAGCATTGGAAATCAATCCAAAAGATGAAAATGCTAACTTGAACCTTGGTGTTCTTTATGAAAAGAAAGGTTCTGATATCCTTAGCGTTGCCGATGGAATGTATGGTAAGAAAGGCTATCAAGCAAAAGTTGATGAAGGTAAGTCTTATTTGAAACTTGCTCTTCCTTATATTGAAAACTTTGCAGCTGTTACAAACGATAACGCAACAAAGAAAAACGCATATCGTGATTTGATGTCTATCTACTTGAAACTAAGTATGATGACAGAATACAAGGCTACTAAGAATAAATATGACGAATTATAGGATATAGTTCCTAACAGTTTTAAAAAGTGGAATGTCAATGTGATGTTCCACTTTTTTTATATTTGTAAAAAATCCGTCCACTGCTTCCGGGACGTAAAACTGTTGGAGCAACAACATAAATAAAAGGCGTCATCAATGCTTTGTTCTTGGTAAATTTGATGTTACTTGAAAAGGTGGATTAAATCTACTTTTAGTGTTTGATTATATGCAATAAAATAATAAAACTCCATAAAAAGGTGGTCTCGGTCTACCTTTTTAAATGTAAAATAGTGTTTGTTTGAATTACTTGTGTACTTTTGCAAATAAACGGAAGTAAGATTAAGATATGAAGTATTCAACTTTATCGGATGTTTTGGCGGTATGGCAATCCATGCAACCACTCTCTGCCAGAGACCACGAAATGCTTAGCAGGCGCTTTGCTATCGACTTTAACTATAACAGTAATCATATAGAAGGCAATACTTTAACATACGGACAAACAGAAATCCTTTTGTTATTTGGAAAAATCATAGGTGAGGTTAAGGTGGATGATGTGATTGAAATGAAAGCCAGTGATGTTGGTTTGAAAATGATGAAAGAAGAGGCTCGTCTGAAGGAAATGCCATTGAGTCAATCATTTATTCGTACTCTTCACAAAACGCTGCTACGAGAAGACTATACTGTGTATCGGAATTTGCCTGGTGGTATGACAACGAGTTATGTGATTCATGCGGGGCAATATAAGACTCGTCCGAATTCTGTCATTACGCGTTTTGGTGACCGTTTTGAGTATGCATCGCCAGAGGAGACCCCTGCCTTGATGAACGACCTTGTGAATTGGTATAATGAGGAGGAAAAACGAGGAACACTCTCGCCTGTAGAGTTGGCTGCATTGTTCCACTATCGTTATATTAGAATACACCCATTTGAAGATGGCAATGGACGTATTGCGAGAATGATGGTAAACTTCATCCTGTTCCGTCATGGATACCCGATGATTGTAGTGCGTAGCAGGAAGAAACAAGAATATCTTGATGCATTGCACAAGACAGACTTGAAAGTTGGAAGTGTCCCGTCAGATGGGGCAAATGCAAGAATCGAAGACATAATCGATTTTTTGAAGTACTTCCAGAAACTCATGAAGGAAGAGATAGAGTTTAATATACGCTTCTTGACTGAAAGAGGTGAGAATGTGTGGTGGTTTGATGGTGAACGCATCAACTTTCGTTCCGAGACAACAAGTAAGATACTGCAGATGTTCCGTCGCAATGCTTCAGTTTCCATTCAAGAGTTGATGGATGTGACAGGGATAAATAAATCGGCTGTCAATAAACAATTAAAGCTTTTGCGAGAAAAAAAGTACATTGCCAAAAATGAAGACACTGGTGAGTGGCGTGTAATCATCACTCCGTCTATATAGACATGAAATGATCTATATAGAATTAAATTATTTATTTAATGATACAATTTGTGATTTCAAAATCTGTAGTTTATTTAATTCTCAATTGCCAATTATCAATTATCAATTAAATAATGTATATTTGCGTATAAGGTATTGTAATCATCAAAATTTGTAAACTATGGATTACTGTGTAATTACAAAAAAATCGACTTATACGCTGATTGAAATTTTGGCAGACAGGTTGGACATTCGTATTGCCGCATCCTTAAAATCTGATTTGGTTCAGTTGAATGGCAATAGGGAAAAAAATATAGTCTTGGATTTGTCAAATTGTGCGTATTGCGATTCGTCTGGCTTGAGTGCCATATTGGTTGCAAATCGTTTGTGTAAAAATTCTAAAGGGATTTTTGTTTTGTGTGGATTACAAGAGGCAATAGAACGATTGATTACAATATCACAATTAGATTCTGTCCTTACAATCGTGTCGACGAAAGAAAAAGCCGATGATTTATTGAACAACGATTAATGGAAGATAACGCTCTAATTGTTCTGGGATGTAGCTCGGCAACTCCAAATTCTGTACGCTTCCCGTCTGCACAAATACTTCATTTCAGAAGTAAATATTTCTTGATAGATTGCGGCGAAGGTACGCAAATGCAGTTGCGTAGGGCGAAAGTTCCGTTTGAACGAATAGATTCCATTTTTATATCGCATTTACATGGAGATCATTATTTTGGTCTCTTTGGTCTGCTTGCTTCTCTAAATCTTACCGGCCGAAAAAATCCATTGACTGTCTATGCTCCAGAAGGATTGGAGGAACTGGTTCGCTATCATTTCTTAAAGACTGAACAACCGTTTTCTTATCCGTTACAGTTCGTTGCTTTGCCTCAGGAACCATGTGCCTGTATAAAAAAAGGACGAGGTTATGAAATTCGTGCTATTCAGTTGAATCATCGTGTACCTTGTTGGGGCTTTTATTTTGTGGAAGAACCAAAAGAACGTAAGATACAAAAAGAGGCTATTGACAGGTATGATTTGTCTATAGAGGAAGTGAAATGTATAAAGAATGGCTCGGATCTTACGCTACAAGACGGTACTGTCATTCCTAATGCTGAACTTACAATAGATCCAGTACCTGCATTTTCGTATGCTTACATTTCGGATACAATGTTGAAGCCGGATATTGCACAATATGTTCAAGGAGCACGTTTGCTGTATCATGAAGCTACATTTTTACATGATTTATTGCCATTGGCGAATACAACGCATCATTCTACAGCACGACAAGCAGGTGAATTTGCTCAGATGGTTCATGCCGAAAAATTGATTATCGGACATTTTTCAGCACGATATAAGGATTTAAACGGACATTTGACAGAAGCAAAGGACGTGTTTGAAAATGTTGAACTTGCTTCGGACTTAAATCTATATACATTGTACAAACCTGCGTATTCTATTTGGAATTAATACAATGAAACTGCATTCGCTTTCTATATATCATTACCGCAATATTGAGGAACTTTCGTTTGAATGTAACGAAAGGGTTAATTGCTTGGTTGGTAGAAATGGTGTAGGAAAGACAAATATTTTGGATTCAATTTATTATTTGTCGTGTTGTAAGAGCAATTTAATGACAAATGATGCTTTGAATGTGAAACAAGGGGAAAAGTCATTCTTGTTACAAGGATCATATCTGCTCGATGACATGGGCATGAAAGTTTCGTGTGCATATAATTTGGAAGATAAAAGTAAACTGATTCGTTGTAATGATAAAAAATATGCTCGTATATCCGACCATTTAGGGGTGTTGCCGGTTGTTTTTATCTCTCCGAATGACGTCTCGCTTATCTATGAAGGAGGGACGGAAAGACGTAAGTTTTTAGATGGATTTATTTCTATGTATAATAGGGATTATTTGTCTAATTTATTGGTGTATAATAAAATATTACAACAAAGAAATACACTTTTGAAGCAAGATCAACCTGTTGACGATGTGTATTTGTCTATAATAGATGAAAAATTGTCAATTTTAGGAACAGCTATTTTTGAAGAAAGAAAACGTGCTGTTGCTGCACTTTCAACGTTGACCAAACATTTTTATGGTAAAATAGCATCAACAGAAGAATGTTCAGTTGAGTACGAATCGCAGTTGTTTTCAAACAATATGAAATCGTTGTTGGAACGAAATAGGGAACGAGATCTATGCTTGACATATACAAGTACAGGAATCCATCGAGATGATTTGTCTTTTAAATTTAATGACAGTTCATTGAAAAATACAGCGTCGCAAGGACAAAAAAAGACGTTCTTATTGGCATTGAAATTTGCACAATATCAACTTATTAGTGAATATAAAAATGGTCTAAAGCCTTTACTTTTGTTAGATGATTTGTTTGATAAGTTGGATAAGGAACGTTCAAAAAACATATTCGATATAGTTGACGGACAAGAATTTGGGCAGATATTTATAACCGATACCGATAAAATCTTACTGCATACTATATTTGAACAAAGAAAAGAAGAAGGTATTTTCTGGCAGGTGTCGGATGGAAAAATAGAAAAGACGACATTATAGTGTCGTGTGTTTCGTTTTTCTGGAAATGTTCTCAATAGCTTTTGTAATAGCCTGATATGTTGCAAAACTCGCTTTGTCCCCTTGCTTGATTTTTTTTGTAAGTTCTATGCGCTTTTGTGCGTAACGACGTTTCATGTATTCCAAAAGAGTTTCTTTGACTAAATTGCTGATTTCGTTGTCTTCTTTGTCTTGTTGCTCTTTTTGCTTAAGTTCTTTCTTTTTTTCTTTGTCTTTGTCCCAATATTCAACGTCGATTTCAAATCCATTGTCTCCGAGAATGTTTGCTACAAGTTCAGGATCGGAGTAGTTAAGAAGATATGAAATGATATTTTCTTGTTGCTCGTCAATATTTTGATAGTATGTGTTGAAAATTGTGCGCTCAGGTTCGTATATCGGCGTTAGATTTTCATTTTCGTCCACCTGTTTTTGTGTAATTTCGTTGATGACGATGTTTGCTGAAAGTTCTATATCTATTTTATTATTTGGATCCTTTACAAATTTTTCGTGGAAATTTTCATAAAAGAAGTCGGATGGACTGATTTTCACAGTTTTATTGCCGTGTCTTATCAGTAAACTGATAATGTCGTGTTCGCATTGTTTAATACCTTTTTCTGCTATGTTTGTGGCAGAAATGGTTTGTTGTTGGACTGTTGGAGTGGTAATTTTTTGTACTTGCGATGTTTGGTAAGTACGTGTAGGAATGCCGGCACTTGCTTTTACTTGATTTTCGAAAGATTGTGCGTCAATATTTAGATTACGGCTACATTCTTGTATAAAAACGGCACGTTTTACGCTATTAGGAATTTTTGCAATTGTTGTTGCAATAGAAGTAATGAAATTAGCTCTCGCAATCGGGTCGTCTTGTATTTCCGTGGTAGCTGATTTTATGCGGAATGTAAGAAAATCGGTTTTATTTGCTTGAATATATTCGGCAATTTCTTCGGCGGAATGCTTTTTCGCAAACGAATCGGGGTCGTCGTCGTTTGGTAAAAGAAGTATACGGACGTTAAGATCTTTTTCCAAAATCATATCGATACCTCGAGTCGCAGCTTTTATACCGGCATTGTCGCCGTCATAAATGATAACGATATTTTCTGTAAAGCGTTTTATCAGAGTTATTTGGTCATTAGTTAACGATGTTCCGGAAGATGCAACAACATTGCGTATGCCTGCTTGGTGCATGGAAAGAACATCGGTATAGCCCTCGACTAAAATACATTCATTTTTGCGACTTATTTCGCTTTTCGCTTCGGTAATGCCATACAATGTCTTACTCTTATTGTATATTTCCGATTCTGGTGAATTTATGTATTTCGGCGCTTTGTTGTCTTTTGCGTGTTCGTTGGCAGCAGTAAGAATACGGCCGCCAAATCCTATGACCATTCCGGAGATAGACGTGATAGGGAACATGACACGTCCGTGATATTTGTCGGAGTTGTGTTCGTTTGTGAAGCCTAATTTCTGTAGGTATTCCAGTTTGTATCCGGCTTTTATTGCGGCATCGGTAAATGCGCTTCGTTTTTCCGGACAAAATCCTAAATGGAATTTGCGGATAATTTCTTCGGTAAAACCACGTTCCATAAAATAGGATAGACCTATAGCTTTGCCTTCGTCGGTTTCCCACATGTTTTTTTCAAAAAACTCTGTCGCAAATCTATTCACGGCAAGCATACTCTCGCGAATGTCTTTTTGCTCCATTGCTTCGGCAGACATTGCGGTTTCTACGATGGGAATGTTATATTTATTGGCAAGATATCGTATAGCGTCGGAATACGAGCATTTTTCCTGTTCTCTGACGAATGTTACCGCATTTCCCGCTTTTCCACATCCAAAACATTTGTAGATACCTTTGGCAGGAGATACAACAAAGGACGGAGTCTTTTCGTCGTGAAAAGGACAGCAACCTTTATAGGAAGAACCAGCTCTTTTAAGAGAGACGAAGTCGGAGACAACCTCTTCTATGCGAGCTGTCAGTAAAACCTTGTCTATAGTATCTTGTAGTATCATTCCTTTGTTGTGTACATGCAAAAATATACAATTCTATGTTTGCGGTTTACATAGAAAAAGACAGAAAAAACTAAGTGGTTAAAAATCAGTGGAAAATGTTATTAACAATTCTACGAATTAGAATAATGACATTTTGTAGTATGATTCGTAAGCTGTTTTAAGTTCGTTCAGTACGGTTCTGCGTAGCTTGTCTGGAGCTTCCACTTTTAATTTAGAACCGAATGTGAGTATTTTCTCAATTAAATCCTGGTTTACTATCACTTTTAGTTCAACAAAAGAATCCTCATCTCCGGCTTCTTTTATGACTTGGGTAGGGTGGATAGGATTATTTTGAATTCTCGCAATGATGTCGTTGCTTGCTCGTAATGTTACAGTTGTAGGTTTGATGTTTTCACCTGGATGAATGCCTATCAAATATTTAAAGTAGTTTTCGATAGTGTATTTCTCGTTCTCTATAAAGTTTATTATTTGTGGAGAAAGAGCGATGATGTTACGAACAGGGATAACGATGAATTCTGTTGTATTGTCGTCCAATCCGTATAAATACCATTCGTTATGGTATTCTTTCAAGAAGTATGGATGTAGAACTTGCTGTGAAACAGTGCTATTCTCGTTTTTGATGGAAAGTTCAACAACATTTTTGTTGACTACGGCATCAACGATTTGTTTAAGCCATGAAATACCTTTTATTAATTTATGTGCAGATTCAAATGATGCTACACTTGATTGAGGTTGAGGATTTATGGCAATGATAGCTTCTATTTTTTCAATTAATTTAGATATGTCGCCAAGGTGAGTGTATTGCTTGTATTGCTTAAGCGTGTTAGCAACTTCAGTAAGATTGTCGATGTCCGGTTTGCTCAATCTCATGTTTTGAATAGAGAAATTCTCATCCGAGTAGGTGTATTTTCCGTCAACGCAGATAATAGGAGCATCGTAACCTACAGGTTGTTTTTCGCGCATTAAAGCAATGTCATATTGAATAGAGCGACGGCTTACTTTTTCGACATTGAATTCGTCGGTTAGTTTTCTAGAGACTTCATTGATTAAGTCTTCCAAGGTCCAAGTACGAGAGCGATCGCATAGACATTCATCTATAATTCTAAAACGAAAATTCTTTGACTTATGAGCTGGCATATCGAAAAAGTTTTAATGTTTGTTTTGCAAATATAAATGCAAAACAAATGCAATGCAAATAAAATGCAATATATTTTTCAACGATATGCTATACGTTTGTTTTTTATAAATGTAATTTATTGTATATTATAACATTATATAAGTGCAATTTTGTTGCAATATTATAATTGTTCAAGATACGATTTTGATTCTGGTCCTAAATTACACAATAAATCGAGTATGCTAAGGTTAGGATGAAATGGCATTTTTTCTTCAAAAACTTGTGTGTATTCCGGGAAGCTTTTGTTTGTTTTTATTTTAGGAGAAATAGAGTATCGATAATCGTTTTCTATTGTATTAGGTTTTATAAAATCGCTTGTAAAATTGCATGTGCAATTAATCTTTAAAAGCCTTAGAATACATTGTAAGAATTCTGCGTTAAAATCTATCAGTGAAGAGTATGTCTTCGTGAAAAAAGGTTGTATGTCGTCGGAATAATATTCGAAGAATGGAGACGAATTATATGCTGAAATAATCGCATTCCAATGCTCTGCGTTCCATCTATCGTGATAGGCAATTTTTACATCTTTCATTAATGTTTTGCTGCCGTCTTTTTTTTCTAATGGAATAATTAAATCTAAAGGGCCGTTAGCCGAAAGAATAGTTGTTCTATTTCTGTAGGTTTGTTTTACATAGTGTTCCCAAATTTCTACAGTTGCTTCCTTTTGTTTTGCCAAAAGTGCGACGTATTCGATAGGAGGTAGGTATGCAGATGAAAGTAACATATTTCTTATACAAAAAGAGGCGATTTTCATCGCCTCTTGATTTAGTTTTTATGAATAATATTGAATAATCGATTCCAGCGTATACTTGCAGGGAATGGCTTATTTTGTTCTGAAGAGAACCAAATTACGACAGCTTTGCCGACGATGTGATCTTCTGGAACAAATCCCCAAAAACGAGAATCTAACGAGTTATCTCTGTTGTCACCCATCATCCAGTAGTAGTCTTGTTTAAATGTATAGGAAGTGGCCAAAGTATCGTTGATGTAAATATTTTCTCCATCAATACGAAGGCTATTGGCTTCGTATAATTCTATGATTCTTTTATACAGAGGTAAATTCTTTGTTGAAAGCTCTACTGTTGTTCCTGCTTTTGGAATTACAAGCGGACCGAAAAAGTCTTTATTCCAGTTGTAGTTGTTGCTTTGTGGAAAACATTCATTATAACGGAAACCTTCCGGAAATTCTTGTTTTTGTATGCTTGTAACTGATTTATAGCTTTTTAATTCTTCAACTTGTTTTTCGTTAAGCAACATCACATATCCTTTCTTTGTTATGCCGTATTCTCTTATGTTTAATTTTTCAAATATAGCTTGTCTGAAAGGAGCAGTTGTTTGTACTTCGTAACGGAATTGTATATTTTCAATTTCTTTTTGAGGTTTACCGTTGATAATTACCTTTCCGCCAACTACTTGTAGAGTATCTCCAGCTATTGCGACGCAACGTTTGATATAATTTTCTTTTTTGTCAAGTGGTCTTACAATAATGGAATCTTTGAAATATTCATTGAAGCAGTCTTCAAGATTAGGATATTTCATTTTGATTTGCATTAATCGATTGTAATCGTGTTGTGAAATAGGATAAAGCAGGCCTTCTTCCATGAAATCTCTCTTTATTTGGTAATAACTTTGAGATTGACGTGTAAGAATTACCGTGTCGCCTTCTGGAAAATTGAATACAACAATGTCGTCATTCTTTACTTGTTCAAAACCAGCCATTCGTTCGTATGGGCGTTTCCATATTTCTGAATACGATTTTTTAGTCGTAGAGAAAGGCATGGTATGGTGAACAAAAGGGAATGATAATGGTGTCATAGGTTTACGAGGACCATAGTTGCATTTGCTTACAAATAAGTAGTCTCCAATTAACATTGTACCTTCCATCGAAGATGTTGGGATGGTATATGCTTCAAAGAAGAATATTCTAATGAATGAAGCTGCAATTACGGCAAATATAATGGCGTCAACCCAGCCCAAAAGCCATTTTCCGAAAGCTGTTTTGGGTTGATAGATTTTCCAGAAAGCCCATGGAACTTTTTTCGTGATGCATAGGTCAAAAATAACGCCTAAGCCAAGTAACCACCAAAAGTTTCCGAGCCAGATGACGAATAAAATCCAACATACGGCAGATATGCCGAATATGAACCATTTGTTTTTAAGGAATTCTATCAACTTTTTCATAATCAATTATATATCTAGTAAATCTTTCATACCGAATACGCCTTTTTTGTCTTTTACAAATTCGGCAGCAAGTACAGCTCCGAATGCAAGGCCACGGCGAGATTTTGCGGCATGTTTAATTTCCAATGTGTCGTCAGCAGAATCGTATGTCACGATATGAGTTCCCGGGATAGTTCCCAAGCGAGTAGAGACAACCTGTAATTCTTCAGTAGATTTGAATTCGTTTAGTCTCCAGTCTTTTTTTCTGTCTATATTTTCAAGTATGCCTTGTGCGATAGTGATTGCAGTACCACTAGGTGCATCAAGTTTTTGGTTATGGTGAGCTTCTTGAACGCAAACGTCATATTGTTCGAATTTGTTCATAATAGCAGCAAGCTTTTTGTTTAATTCGAAGAATATATTTACGCCAAGGCTGTAGTTAGAAGAGTAGAAGAATGTGTTACCTGATTTTTCACAGATAGAAGCAACTTCGTTGAATCTTTCTGTCCATCCAGTAGAACCTGAAACAACAGGAACACCAGCTTCAAAACACTTCATATAATTGTCGAAAGCCGTCTTTGGAGTAGTAAATTCAATGGCTACATCAGCTTTTTTTAGATTTTCAGGAGTCATATCTTCCTGATTGTTGATGTCTATAGTTAATACGATTGAATGTCCGCGTTCGATAGCGATTTTTTCAATCTCTTTTCCCATTTTTCCGTATCCGATAAGTGCGATTTTCATAACAATGTGATATTAAAAAAAAGGGAAGCCATAGAGACTTCCCTAAAATGAATATAATAATGTATTATTTTTTTACAGTTTTAACGATAGCTTCGAACGCTTCTGCATTGTTCATTGCTAAGTCTGCAAGAACTTTACGGTTAAGCGTGATGTTGTTCTTTGCTAACGCTCCCATAAATTGAGAGTAGTTCATTCCAAAAGTACGAACACCAGCATTGATTCTTTGAATCCATAATGCTCTGAAGTTTCTCTTTTTAGTTTTTCTGTCTCTGTAAGCATATTGCAAACCTTTTTCAAGTGTGTTTTTTGCAACTGTATAGACATTTCTTCTTGCAAGGTAGTTACCTTTAGTTTGTTTTAAGATTTTTTTTCTGCGTGCTCTTGAGGCAACGTGATTTACTGATCTTGGCATGTTTTTAAATTTTTAACGATTAGCGACTACTTATTTCATTAGTACTTAGTTGCTTAATCATTGTTACACAATAAAAATTAAATAGCGAGCATGTTTTTAACGCTCTTTTTGTTTGTCTTGTCAACTGTAGTAGAGTAACGAAGATTTCTTTTTTGCTTCGTTTCTTTTCTTGTTAACAAGTGACTCTTAAACGCTTTTTTGCGTTTGATTTTACCAGTACCCGTCAATGTGAAACGTTTTTTTGCACTGGATTTAGATTTCATCTTTGGCATTTTACTTCACTTATTTTATTTGTTAAACATTAATTATTTCTTTTTTGGTAGAGGAGAAAGTAGAATGAACATTCTTTTTCCTTCTAATCTTGGTTCTTGGTCCAAACGTGCAACATCTTCCAAGTCTTTAATGAAACGAGTCAATACGTCTGTTCCTTGTTCTTTGTAAAGAATTGAACGACCTTTAAAGAACACGTATGCTTTTACTTTAGCTCCTTCTGCAAGGAATTTTTGAGCATGTTTCAATTTGAATTGATAGTCGTGTTCGTCTGTTTGTGGTCCGAAACGAACTTCTTTCAAAACAACTTTTGTACTGTTTGCTTTGATTTCCTTTTGTTTTTTCTTTAAAGAATAAAGGAATTTTTGGAAATCAATAACACGACAAACTGGTGGATCAGCATTTGGTGAGATTTCAACCAAGTCTAAGTTTTGTTCGTCCGCAATTTTTAGGGCATCGAAGATAGAGTAAACTCCTTGAGTTACATTGTCGCCAACTAAGCGCACTTCGCGTGCTCTAATGCTGTGGTTAATTTTAAAATTGTCTGCTAATTCGTCAGCCATTTACAATAGTTATCTTGTTTATACTAATTTAAGTTCTATTTCATTTCGTTCATTTGTTCGTCAACTTCGGCAGAGATTTGTGCAACAAATTCTTCTATTTTCATAACTGTTGCGCCGTTTCCTTCGCCTTGTTTTCTCACAGAAACTGTTCCTTCGTTTTGTTCATTTTCTCCGACTACGATTAGGTAAGGGATACGTTTCATTTCGTTGTCGCGTATTTTTTTACCTACCTTCTCATTTCTGTCGTCAATGAGTGTGCGAATATCGTAATTATTTAATAAATTCAAAACTTTTTTCGCATAATCATTATATTTTTCACTTACAGGAATGATTACAGCTTGATCTGGAGTCAACCATAATGGGAATTTACCGCCTGTATGTTCTATCAAAACGGCAACGAAACGTTCCATTGAACCGAATGGTGCTCGGTGAATCATTACAGGACGTTCTTTTGTGTTTTCGCTTGTAATGTATTCAAGATCAAAACGTTTAGGCAAGTTGTAGTCAACTTGGATAGTTCCTAATTGCCATCTTCTTCCAAGAGCATCGCGAACCATGAAGTCTAGTTTTGGACCATAGAATGCTGCTTCGCCGTATTCTACGATAGTGTTCAAACCTTTTTCAGCAGCTGCTTCAATGATAGCATTTTCAGCTCTTTCCCAATCTTCGTCGCTACCAATATATTTAGTAGTGTTGTTTTTGTCACGAAGAGAAACTTGTGCTTCAAATTTATCGAATTTCAAAGCTTTGAAAATGATTTGAATAATATCGATAACTTTTAAGAATTCGTCTTTTACTTGGTCTGCACGACAGAAAATGTGCGCATCATCTTGTGTGAATGAACGTACACGTGTAAGTCCATGTAATTCACCACTTTGCTCATAACGATATACAGTTCCGAATTCAGCACAACGGAATGGTAAATCTTTGTATGAACGAGGTGCGTTTTTGTAGATCATACAGTGGTGAGGGCAGTTCATTGGTTTTAACAAATAAACTTCACCTTCTTCTGGAGTTGTGATAGGTTGGAAGCTATCTTTTCCATAGTGATCCCAGTGACCTGAAGTAACATATAGATTTTTACCACCAATATGAGGAGTCATAACTTGTTGGTAACCAAATCTTTTTTGAATTCTTTTAAGTGCGCTTTCCAAACGAAGACGAAGGTCTGTACCTTTTGGCAACCAAATAGGAAGACCTTTACCAACTAAATCGGAGAACATGAAAAGTTCCATTTCTTTACCGATTTTTCTGTGGTCGCGTTGTTTAGCTTGTTCTAACAATTCCAAGTATTCGTCAAGCATTTTCTTCTTAGGGAAAGTAATACCATAAATACGAGTTAATTGTTTACGTGTTTCGTCGCCTCTCCAATATGCACCTGCAATACTTGTAAGTTTTACAGCTTTGATAGGTTCAGTGTTTGGCAAGTGTGGACCACGACAAAGGTCAGTGAAAGCACCTTGTGTATAATATGTAATAGAACCATCTTCCAAGTCGTTGATAAGTTCTACTTTATACGTTTCGTTTTTGTCACCGAAATATTTCAAAGCGTCTGCTTTAGGAACATCTTTGCGTACGAAATCATTTTTCTGACGTGCTAAGTCCAACATTTTGTTTTCGATAGCTATCAAATCTTTTTCCGTTAAAGTGATGTCGCCAAGGTCAACGTCATAGTAGAAACCATTTTCTATGGCTGGACCGATACCGAATTTTGTATTTGGATATAATGCTTGTAGAGCTTCTGCTAAAAGGTGTGCAGAAGAGTGCCAGAAAGCATGTTTACCTTCAGGGGTGTCGAATTTGTGAAGTGCTATTGTTGCATTTTCATTTATAGAACGTTTTAAATCCCAAGCATTGCCGTTAACAGTTGCTATAACAACCTCGCGTGCAAGTTGTGCACTAAGACTTTCGGCAATTTCCAACGGAGTAACACCTTCGTTGAACTCTTTGACACTACCGTCAGGAAATGTTATTTGTATCATTGTAGTAAATATATTTTCGGTCGCAAATGTAGTAAAGATTTAGAAATGATAAGCGTTTTCGGCTGAAAAATAATGGGTGTGTTTGTAGCTTATATGTTATTTCCCAATTGGTTTTGTGAAAATCTTTTGTGTAAGATTAAAACTACAGTTGTTTGTATGATTTAAAAACAAGCCATGGAACTTTGCTTTTTCGGTACGAACATAATGTTACTTTAATTATGTAATTTTATGATATGATTAAAGTAAAAATTGATGTTATATTATAAATTAAAAGCGAAAATTGTAAAAATAATTACAAATTGTTATTAAATTATTAAAAATCGTATATATTTGCAAAAAAAACAAACGGAATGAGATTCTTGATGGATACAATAGTACTAAACATTCAGCAGCCCGCCTGGGCTGTGGTAGATTGTATCATCGTTTGTGGTGACTAGTTTTTGGTCGATAAGTAGAATCTTAAATCTTAATTTATAATTGTATGAAAGAATTATTGGCAGCACGAGATACTGTTAATGTGTGGATGGAACGGTATGGTGTGCGTTTTGGAGTATATAAAAATGGTGTTTTTAATGAACAAATTTTCCCTTTTGATTCCATTCCACGAAAAATTCCGGCAGACGAATGGGCTATGTTGGAAAAAGGTCTTATTCAAAGAGTTAAGGCGTTAAATATGTTTTTGTATGATATTTATCATGAAAAACGTATTGTGAATGATGGGGTGATTCCTAAAGAATTTACGTATGAAAGTAAAGGTTATATGCCTGATTGCGATGGAATTACTCCGGCGAAGAATGTGTATGCGCATATTGCGGGAATAGATTTGGTACAAGATAAAGATGGACGTTGGTTGGTTTTGGAGGACAATCTTCGTATTCCAAGTGGAGCTTCGTATCCGATGATAGCGAGAAAAGTTACGAGAAAGGCTTCTCCGCAAACGTTCCGCGATAATCTTGTTGCCGACAATAGAAATTATGGCGACATGCTTCGTGAAATGATGGATTATATAAATGACGGTCGAGGTATAAATGTGATTTTTACCCCAGGTCGTTATAATTCTGCCTTTTTTGAACACTCATATTTGGCCGAAAAAACGGGAGCGGTATTGGCTTTCCCTGGCGATTTGGTAGTTGAAAATTCCAATGTGTATTACATAGGAATTAACAGAAGAAAACATCGTGTTGGTGCAATCTATCGTCGTGTCTCTGACGAATATATGGATCCGTTGGCATTTGAGCCGTCTTCGCTACTTGGCGTTCCGAATCTTATGGAATCGTATCGTGCTGGAAATGTTGGTGTTATTAACGCGTTTGGTAATGGCGTGGCAGATGATAAAGGTATTTATTATTTCGTGCCTAAAATGGTTTCGTATTATTTGAACGAAGAACCGATTTTGTCGAATGCACCGACGTATTTGCCGTTCTTTAAAGAGGATTTCGACTACATTATAAAGAATGTGAAAAAATTGGTGATTAAAGATGTTGCCGAAGCTGGAGGATATGGTGTTATGTTCGGTCGTGACATGTCGCCAGAACGTTTGGAGGAAGTGAAGAATTTAATCATACAAGATCCTCGTCGATGGATAGCACAGGAAGTTGTTGATTTCATAGACTTGGATATTATAGATGAGAATAGCAATCCTTCACCTCGTAAATGCGATCTTCGCGCTTTTGTAGTTACGGGTAGGGAAACAAAAGTTTGGAAATCTGGTTTAACGCGTTTTAGTCGTGATCCGCACTCTTTTGTGGTTAATAGTAGCCAAGGTGGCGGTTTTAAGGATACTTGGGTAATGGAAAAATAAAAACAAACAAAAAACAAACGGTATGAAAACAATTCTTAGTGAAAATAAAGCAAATTGCTTGTATTGGTTGGGTAGATATGCCGAACGTGGATATATAATGTTGCATCTCATGCGTCGTGCGTATGATGAAGTTATTGATGTTCCGGTAGGTGAAGTTCCATATAGTGATTTTCTTGAGAAACTCGACGTGTATGTTTCAAGTGAGTTTACTACTAGTTACCAAATGATGATGCAGATTTATGATCCAAATACGGTTACATCATTACGTAGTGTTATTGAGATGATGATGAATAATGCGATTGTATTGCGCTCCGAGATATATTCAGAGTCTTTCTCGTATATAGAATTATGTCGCGATTTGATTCGTAAAAAAGCTGATGCAAAGGAAATGAATATAACCGAACTGCAACCTATAACAGATTGGTTGCTTGCGTTTTGGGGATCAATTCGTGAACGTGTTCGTGGTCAAGTGTATGCGCTTCTTGAAATAGGTCGATTGGTAGAGCATCTGGATATGTATATTCGTTTTGAATATGAAAAGAGTCGTTTGCATGAAATATGGAGTATGATAGAGAAATATATGGTGACCGAGCCTGAATTATTCGATAAAGGAAAAGCTGATTTATTTGCTAATTTGTTAGAATCTGATGGCATATATACGTCAAAAGAGAGCAAGGACTTGATATTAGAAATTTTGAATTCTATTGTGTTGGTATAGTGGAAGATGGCTATAGAAGATATGAGTATCTGTATGTAACGGAGGCCTCTTTTACGCCGTCGGTTTCGTACCATTTTTTTAAAATGCGTATGGCTCCGTGTATGAATTCAATGCAGTTGGTTGAGAAACGAAATTTGTGCATTGAGCCTTCGTGTATGGTTTACTGGACAAAGGATGGCTTTGGTAACGAGGTGCAATATGGTAGTTACAATCAAGCGCATGACAAATTTCGCATTGAAAGTTCGGGTGTTGTAAAATGTGGTCCCTATGTTTTGCCGGAATTACGGCCCAATCCAATTTACTTAGCACCTTCGCAGCATACTTATTATGACCATTCTTTTGAGCTTTGGGTTCATTCGTTTGTATCTACGGGTATGGATAGTGTCACTAAGTCTGTTGCAATTTTGCATAATGTCCATGATTATTTGACATATAAAAAGTTCTCTACTTCAAATACTACCTGTGCTATGGATGTCTTTCGTAGTCGGGAAGGGGTTTGTCAGGATTTTGCACATGTTATGATTGCTGCTTGCCGTTGTGTGGGTTTATATGCTCGGTATGTGAATGGCTTGGTTTTGGGAGAAGGCGAGACGCATGCGTGGGTCGAAGTGTACGATGGTTCCTGTTGGAAAGGCTATGATCCGACTCGGGATTGTTGTGTGACTTGGGGCTATGTTAAAATTGCACATGGTGGAGATGTTGGGGATTGTCCTTCGAACCGTGGACAAATATATGGTAATACGAAAGAGTTATTGAATATAAAAACAGTTTTAAAGGAATTATAATGATACAAAATGTTACAGCATTGGAGATGCCTGTAGATGAAGAATTTCGGATACAGAAAAATCATTTATCTCGCGGAAAGGGAAAGCGTATTTGTATTGTGACTGGAACGCATGGTGATGAGTTGGAAGGACAATATGTGTGTTATTTGATTGCGAAAATGGTACAGGAATCTCCGGAGAAACTTACAGGTGTTGTTGATATTTATCCTTGCTTGAATCCTCTCGGTATGGATGCCATGCAACGTGGCGTACCTGCATTTGACCTTGATATGAATAGAATATTTCCTGGCAATTCCAGAGGGTCGATGATAGAAAAGGTTGCGCATGATATTTATACGGATTTAAGTGGTGCCGATATGGTGATAGATATTCATGCCTCGAATATCTTTTTGCGTGAAATACCGCAGGTTCGTATTAGTGAAATGTGTGCCGATACTTTGGTTCCGTATGCGAAAATGTTAGGTATAGATTTTATTTGGATACATCAGGCTGCGACTGTTTTGGAAGCTACTTTGGCTCATTCACTTAATTCAATAGGAACGCCTTGCTTGGTTGCCGAAATGGGAGTCGGTGGTAGAATTAGCCACAGTATGTGTCAGCATTTAGTCGATGGTATTCAGAATATTATGTATAATCTTGGTATTTGGAGTGAAGCTCCAAGTGCGGATAAAATCGGAGAAAGTATTGTAAATCAAGGTGGTGATTCTGTTGCATTTTTAAATGCTGAAGTAAGTGGTGTTTTTATTACGGAAATCCACAATGATGTTCGTGTTGAACGTGGGCAGACTATCGGACAAATCATTTCTCCGTTGACGGGTATGGTTTTAAGTAATGTTGTTGCGCCATGTGACGGGCTTTTATTTACGATACGTGCGTATCCTATTGTGTATGAAGGTTCTTTGCTTGGTAGAATTCATAAATTGTAAGAAATGAAAGTTCAAACTATATTTCGTATGTCGTCGCCGTATCGCGATGATTTTCGTGTGAAAGCCTATACGTTTGGTGAAGGCGAAAAAAGTTTATGTATTGTTGGTTCTATGCGTGGTGATGAAATTCAACAACAATACATAGCAAGTCGTATGGTTGATGTGTTGCAGCAATTGGAAGCGCAGGATGCAATTAAACCGAATTGCTCAATTTCTGTTGTGCCGTCGGTAAATCCATTTTCTATGAACTTAGAAAAACGTTTTTGGGCACTCGATAATACTGATATCAATAGAATGTTTCCTGGTTATGGACAAGGGGAAACAACGCAACGAATTGCTTCCGGTTTATTTGAGTTTGTTAAGGATTTTTCTTATGGTGTGCAGTTAGCGTCGTATTATTTGCCAGGGCATTTTTTGCCTCATATTCGTATGATTCATACTGGTTTTGAGGATGTGGAAGATGCCAAAGAATTTGGCTTTCCTTATGTCGCAATACGAGAGCCGGAACCGTTTGATACGGTTTTACTTAACTACAACTGGCAGATTTGGGATACCAAGGCTTTCTCTTTATACGCAGGAACGACGGATGTTATTGATCATTCGATGGTACAAGTCGCAATAGATGCTCTGTTGCATTTTATGGTAAAGAAAGGATTGGTAGCTACCAAAAGCAAAATAGAAGATGTGGAACCAATTTTGGTCACAAATAAAAATCTGGTAAATATTCAAGCTCCTCATGCCGGTATTCTTATTATAGAGAAAAATGCTGGTATGCAGGTGAAAAAAGGAGAGGCTATAGCTCGTATAATGCATCCGTATGAGGGGAAATTGGTTTGCGAAATTCAAAGTCCTGTAGATGGAACTTTATTTTTTGTACGAAATAAATCCATCACATTTCAAAATACATTGTTATTTAGGATTATAAAAGATTGATTGTAATGAACGCCTATTGTAGGTGTTCATTATGAACAAAAAATAAAACTTTAGTTTAGGCTTCGGCTTGATAGAAATGACTGTTTTTTGCTAAAACAAGTATAAACCCAATAAGTATTAGTGTGCTTGTTGTTCCTATTAGTGGCAGGTCGGTTGTGGTGCCAATGGTTTCAATGTTTTCGGGGAACAAATTTGGAATTGTTGTGCTAACCACGACCAACATGTTATGAAGAATATGTGCAAAAATAGGGTATAGTATAGAGCCGGTATAAGCAAATAAATACCCCAAAAGTAAGCCTAAAACAAATCGTGGAATAAAATTAAAAATATCTCCATGCAATAGACTGAATATAATTGCTATTAATATGATAGACAGATGTTTATGCTTAAATTGTTTGATTGCGATTGATTGAAGTAATCCTCTGAAAAATAATTCTTCGCATATTGCTGGCAATAGTGACATCGCCAATATATCTATGCAAATCATGTTGGGAGACATGAGTGCGGTTGTGAGGATTTCAGTCTGTTTGTAGTTTTGCCAAAGGGCTGAATCTTCTCCTACTATTGCTAGTACAGCTTCAGTGTTTATTTCTGATAATAAGTTTATACACGGTATGTTCGCTATGATGATAAATGGAATAATCAATAGTATGGATTTGTTGCTTTGGTAGGTGGTATGTAATAGTTTCCAAGGCTTACGGTTGATGCAAAATAGCATACAAAGTGCAGGGATTAGAAAAATACAGATAGTTTCTACTGAAAGCATATATAATATACAAAGTCTATCCTCGTTGGATGTAGGAAGGCCTTTGGCTATACATTGTAAACCATTCAGTCCGTTGCTTGTTGGGGCTATAGAATAAAGAATACTGAAAAGCAAAAAGGATAGAAACAGGGTTGAGATAAAACCTGTAACTATCCTAAATGCAATATTTTTAGAGAAAAAATAGTCTAACACTATTCGCCTAAAGTTGCCACCATAATGGCTTTAATTGAATGAAGACGGTTTTCTGCTTCGTCAAATACGATAGAAGCTGGTGATTCAAATACTTCTTCTGTAACTTCAACGCCGTCTAATCCGAATTGTTTGTGTACATCACGACCAACTTGTGTTTCCAAGTTGTGGTATGCAGGAAGACAGTGCATGAATTTGCAGTTTACATTGCCTGTCATTTCCATTGTCTTACTATTGATTTGGAAATCTTTTAAAAGAGCGATACGTTCTGCCCAAACTTCTTTTGGTTCACCCATAGAAACCCAAACGTCAGTGTACAAGAAATCGCAACCTTTTACACCTTCGGCAACATTGTCGGTGATAGTTAATGTTGCACCTGTTTCTGCTGCGATTTTCTGGCATTGTGCAACTAGTTCAGCATCAGGTTGTAATGCTTTTGGTGCAACGATTCTTACGTCCATACCCATTTTAACGCCACCAACCATTAGTGAGTTACCCATGTTGAAGCGGGCGTCGCCAAGATATGCGTAGCTGATTTTATTCAATGGTTTAGAACAGTGTTCTTCCATAGTCATGAAATCTGCTATGATTTGAGTAGGGTGGAATTCGTCAGTAAGACCATTCCATACTGGAACACCAGAATATGCTGCAAGTTCTTCTACTGTTGTTTGTGCAAAACCTCGGTATTCAATAGCATCGTACATGCGACCAAGTACTCTTGCAGTATCTTTCATAGATTCTTTTACACCGATTTGCGATCCTGTTGGACCTAAATATGTAGTGTGTGCACCTTGGTCGGCAGCAGCAACTTCAAAAGAACAACGAGTACGTGTAGATGTTTTTTCAAATATCAATGCAATGTTTTTTCCTTTCATTGTTTGTTTTTCTACACCGTTTTTCTTGTCTGCTTTCAATTTGTGTGCTAAATCAAGAAAATAACGAATTTCTGTAGGTGTAAAGTCTAAAAGTTTTAGAAAACTTTTGCCGTGTAATGATTCCATGTTGTAATTTTTAATTTTCGCAAATTTATGAGTTTTTATTTTCTTCCGCAAATTCGTTTTTGGCATTTTGAGCAAGGAAATGAAGCCTGTTGAATACATTTGCTTCGCTTGTATTTCCGTCAAAATCAAGGAATAACAAACTTGTTTTTGGATATAACGATTTGATTTTCTTCTCTATACCTTTTGATATGATATGGTTGGCTATACAACCAAAAGGTTGTAGACTTACGACATTGTTTACGCCTTCTTGTGAAAAACTGACAATCTCGGCAGGAATTAGCCATCCTTCGCCAAATTGGTTTACGAGGCTGATGATTTTTTCGGCATTTTCTGCTTCTTGTTTTATGCTATGTTTTTCTCGATAGTATTTGAATTTAGAGGCGATTTTCTCGACTTTCTTCTCGAATCTGTCATATCGTAATTGTAAGAAATCGGCGAATAATTTCGTTCCTAAACTCGTTGTGCGTAAATTGTGTTTCGTGTTGATTTTCAAGTTGATGAATTCTTGTGTAAAGAAGTCCATCAAGTCTGGGAAACGAGGTTCGATTCCTTGCGAAATCAACCAATCTGCCACGTGCATATTTGCGTATGCGTTGTATTTCAGGTAAATTTCTCCAACTATGCCTACTTGTGGGCGAGGGCAATTGTCCTTTGCCATAGCGTTGTAGTCCTCAACTGCGCGTTTTAATAGTTTTAACACGCCCACATGGTCGTTGTGACGAATTAATTCTGCTGCATTTTCCAAATACGAATTTGTCAATTTTTCTGTACCGCCAACTTCTTTTTCACGTACTATCGTAGCATAATGCATACGTGAAATGTTGTCGCTAAATAAAGCGGCAGCAAGTATTAATTTAACAACTTTTGTCCATGCTACTTCAAATCCTGGCTGTTCATTGTCCTGCGTTCCGCCTGTTGCAAACGAAAGTACAGGTACATTAGTTATTCCGTTATTTAATATTGCACGACGGATTAATGCCAAATAGTTAGAAGCACGACATTGACCACCGGTTTGTGTCATTATAACAGCAGTGTTGTCTAAATCATATTTTCCTGATTTTAATGCTTTTATAATGTCTCCGATAACGAGTGTCGCTGGGAAACAAATTTCGTTGTTGGAACATGCTAATCCAATGTTTACCGATTCTTTATCGGACATAGGCAATGTTTCCATATCGTATCCCAAATATTCGAAAATAGGAGGGATAAGCGGTGATACGAATTTTGTAAAGAAAGGTGCAAGTATTTTGCGTTTCTTGTCGTTTTCTTTGAATGCAGGCGTTTTTTTGATAATTCTGTCGCCGAATTCTTTTGATTCGTTTTCTCCTAATTTAATAGTCTCTATTAGGGAACGGAGTCGTAATCGCATAGATCCGGTGCTGTTGATTTCGTCAACGCGTATGAATGTGTATGATTTTTTCGCTTGCTCGAAATATTCTTTAATTTCGTCGGAAAGGAAGCTGTCGGGACCGCATCCGAACGAGTTCATTTGAACAAAGTGGATGTTGTATTCGTCGTTGTGGATTACCCATTGTGCTGCATGCATGATTCTGTTCGGATAATTCCATTGTGCGACATGAAGATAGTCTGTCAACGATACGCCTTGAATATTGGTTACAATTTCTTCGGTAACGACACTTGCTCCTAATTCAGAAAGAATTTGTGAAGTTTTTTGATGTACCAAATGATCCGTGTGGTATGGACGGGCAGCCAACATGACTATAGGTCTGTTTTCTTGCTTTGCTCGTTCCAAAATACGGAATCCTTTCTTCTTGTATTGCTCACGGTAACGTTTCTGTTCACGTAATGCTTCGTCGAACGCATTTTCGAATGTGCGTGCGGAGATGCCAAATTGTTTTAGATATGTCCAGCAACTTTTCTTTAGCAGTTTTTCGTCTCTGAATGTGATTACTGGCTTGTCGAATGGTATCTTGTTGCGTTTTTCTGGTGGAATTGCACAATCAAGTACTTCGGAATAACTTGAAACAACCGGACAGTTGTAGCTGTTCTTAGATTCTTTGAACTCGTTTTCCTCGTAAATGGCAAGCGGATAGAATATTCTATCTACGTTTTTATCTACAAGGTTAAAAATATGTCCGTGTGCCAATTTAGCAGGGAAACAAATATTGTCGGCCATAATTGTTCCTTGGCCTTTCTCGTAGATTTTTGTCGTTGATTCGTCGGAAAGAACAACGTCTATACCAGAGTGCGTAAATAGGGTGTTCCAGAAAGGAAAGTTTGAATACATTCCTAAAATTCGTGGAATTCCTATTTTTATGTTTTTTACATCATTTAAGGCATTTGTATCACGGTTGAAGAGTAATTCGTACTTGAAGTCGTACAAATTTTCTCCGCGTTCTGTCGTGTTACCTTTTGATGTAAATACTTTTTCGCATTTGTTGCCGGAATAATGTACCGCATTGTTATTGAACGTGAATTTTGTCACGATACAGTTGTTGGCGCATCCGCGACAGTTTATTTGTCTTGTTGTGTATGAAAGTGCGTCTTGTCTATTTTCATAACCGATAAATGACGATGGCACTTGGTTATTCTTGTAGCAGGTTTGTGCAAAATATGCAGCACCTAAAGCCCCCATAAGTTCTGGCTTATTGGAACTGTATATTTCTTTTCCGGTAAGCTTTTCCATCGCACGGAATATCGATGGGTTTTTGAATGTTCCGCCTTGTACGAGTATTTTTTCACCAAGAACATCCATGTTTTTTATCTGTAATACTTTGAATAACGCATTCTTTATTACGGAGTAGGCGAGACCTGCCGCTATTTCCGATGTGTCGGCACCTTCACGAAGAGCTTGTTTTACTTGTGAGTTCATGAAAACGGTGCATCGTGAACCTAAATCGCAAGGGTTTGGTGCGCAACAAGCGAGTTTTCCAAATGATTCAGCTGTATGATTTAATGTCTGTGCGAAATTTTGGATGAAAGAACCGCAGCCCGAAGAACATGCTTCGTTGATTTCGACGTTTTGTATAGCGCCATTTTTTATGAAAATGGCTTTCATATCCTGTCCGCCGATATCAAGTATAAATGATACGTTTGGCTCTATTTTTTTTGCCGCTGTTGTGTGCGCGATAGTTTCAACTATGCCTTCGTCCATGTTGAATGCAGCACGGATAAGGTCTTCGCCGTATCCGGTTACAGCAGAACGAATTATGTTTATTGACGAACATTGTAGGTTCTTGCAACATGCTTCAAGGCCGTTAATTACGGCAAGTATAGGATTACCTTTGTTTGTATCGTAATTTGATGCAATAAGATTTCCGTCTTTGTCGAGTAACACCACTTTTGTGGTTGTAGAACCGCTGTCTATACCAAGAAATACATCTATTGAATTTTGACCAAATTCCACGGTCTTTTCTGGAATAGGGACGATTTTTCTGTGTTCGTTCCAATTTTGTAGCTCTTGGTTGTTTGCAAACAAGGCTTCAAGTCTATTCTTGGTGACAATGTTTGACGAGTTTTCTATGCGCTGGTAAATGTCGTCTATCGTGAATACTTTCTCGTCGTTTTCGGCAGCGATGGCACTTCCCCAAGCTGGGAATAATTGGCTGTTTTCTGGTGTGAACGCATTCTCTTCCGTACAATTAACCAATTTTCGTAGCATGTTTTGTAATGCCGGAATGTAGGTGAGTGGTCCGCCAATAAAAAGGACATTCGGCTCAATATCGATACCTCTCGACAGTGCGTTGATAACTTGTAGTGCAACTGCATGAAAACACGATGCCGCAATGTCGGTAATAGGAACCTTGCGTGCGATTAGATTTTGTACGTCGGTTTTTGCAAATACACCGCAACGGGAAGCTATCGTATAAATTTGAGTTGATTGTTCCGCTAAGCTGTTCAGTTCTTGTGTCTCTACATTTAATAGGGTAGCGATCTGATCAATGAAAGCACCAGTTCCACCGGCACAGCTACCATTCATTCGAATGTCCGGTGATTTTCCTTCTTCATAGAATATAATCTTTGCGTCTTCGCCACCAATGTCCACTAATGTACGTACATTGCTGTAATTCTTTTGTATAACTTCGGAAGCCGCTATAACTTCTTGTATGAATGGAAGATTTTGTTGCTCGGCAATACCCATAGCGGCACTACCGGTAAGGCAGATTTTTACATTCTTTTCTTCGGGAAATTTTTGCTTGATTTGATCAAGAATAGCAAGAACACTTTCTTTTATACGAGTGTTATGTCGTTGATATGTAGTAAAAACGATAGAGCCATTCTTGGTTGCTACGGCTTTTGCTGTAGTAGAGCCTATATCGATACCTAAATGTAAATTCACTGAATTCATATTTACTGCAAATGTAGTAATTTGTTTTACAAAGATTGTTTTTAATAGATGTTTATAGATTAAACATAGACTTTATCCAAATAGGTATATTTGTTTTTCTTTCTTCTAAAAATGTAAGGTATTCTTGCTCATTTTTGCTGCAGAATGCTTGTATTATTGGCTTTCCGATAATAGGAAGCACAACAAGTGACATGGTGTTTATTATCAGGTTTTTTTTTTTTTCGTTTGTTTTCCCCATTTCTTGAAGCTGTTTCTGAAGCAGACTATTTTTCAAGACTTCCTCTGGCTTTATTTTATTTAGTAGTTCGCTGGAATTATATAGCTCCTTTACTAAAAAAATAGGAAGGTTAGGTTCTTGTTGCAGTAACGATAAGTAGTTGTTTACTATTATGGTTATTTTTTCTTGTGCAGTTGTGGTTTCGTCGTTTATGTATTTGCAAAGACTTTGTTTAAATGTCAGTATGGATTCGGTCATTATCTCGTTGAATAATGCTTCTTTGCTTTTATAGTAATAGTTTATTAAAGCAAGATTTACTCCGGCTTGTTCGGCAATGTCGCGTGTGCGGGCTTCCTTAAAACCTTTCTGCTTGAATACGATACTTGCCGCATTTTTGATTTTTTGTTCCGTTTCGGAATTCTTCATCTTTGTGATTTTTTTTACAAAAATAGGAATTTTAATCGTTTGTTTTAATCAATTGTTTAAATTTTGTTTTCGTCTGGGGAAAGGTAGAGTTGTTGGTTGGGAAAATGTGTGCATTTATAATCATTGAATGATGCATCTGGTTAAATTTGAATACAGAATTTTTATAGTGTAAATTGAAAATCAATATATTTGTCTCGAAAATAAATGAGCTATGTTTTTCCTCTTAAACTGAAAACAAAATGACAAGAACTGTACAAGAATTAGACGGCGTAACCTTGCTAGGTGAGAAAAAGACTGTATATCCAACAGATTATGCGCCGGAAGTGTTGGAGACATTTATCAACAAACATCAGGAAAATGACTATCTCGTGACATTGAATTGTCCGGAATTCACAAGCTTATGTCCAAAGACTGGACAGCCTGATTTTGCAAAAATCGTGATTAATTACATTCCTAACGAACGTATGGTTGAAAGCAAGTCTTTGAAATTGTACTTGTTTAGCTTCCGTAACCATGGTGATTTCCATGAAGATTGTATCAATATTATAATGAAAGATTTGATTGCGCTCATGGATCCTCGCTACATAGAAGTGTATGGTATTTTTACTCCTCGTGGTGGTATTTCTATTTATCCGTTCGCAAACTATGCCGACGAGGCTCACCAGGATTTGAAACAACAACGTTTGGTGGCTCAAATGAGTTGTGCGATATAAGTTGTAGGTTATGAAAGATAGTGTAATCATTCTTTCGGGAGGAATGGACAGCGTGACATTGCTTCACGAATATAAAGATTCTATTGCATTGGCTATTTCGTTCAATTATGGCAGCAAGCATAATGAAAAAGAAATTCCATTTGCAAAAATGCATTGCGAACAGTTGGGCATAAAACATATCGTAATTTCCATGGATTTTATGCAACAATATTTTTCTAGCTCGTTGTTGCAGGGTGGGGAAGAAATTCCTGAGGGAAATTATAACGATGAAAATATGAAATCGACCGTCGTTCCTTTCCGGAATGGCATCATGTTGTCTATTGCAGCTGGCTTTGCTGAGAATTATGGACTAAAACATGTCATGATGGCTAACCATGCGGGCGACCATGCGATTTATCCTGATTGTAGACCGCTCTTCGCACAGAAAATGAGTGAGGCTATAGCAGCTGGAACCTATGATGGAATTACTTTGGAAACGCCATATACAACTATCTCCAAAACTGATATTGCCAAGCATGGTAAAGCGCTCGGCTTGGACTATACGCAGACGTGGAGTTGCTACAAAGGTGGCGCAATTCATTGTGGAAAATGTGGTACGTGTAACGAACGCAAGGAAGCACTTCGTGATGCCGGTATAGAAGATAAAACTGTGTATGAAGAATAAAATTGTAGAAATATTTTATAGCCTTCAGGGTGAAGGTTTTTATACAGGAACTGCTGCAGTATTTGTTCGTTTTGCAGGTTGTAATCTTGCTTGTGATTTCTGCGACACAAATCATAAACTGCAAAAAGAGTTGAGTAACGAAGAAATTGTTGCTGAAGTTTGCAAATATCCTACGAATTTTATCGTTCTAACAGGCGGTGAACCAAGTTTGCAGGTTTCCGATGAGTTGATTGATTTGTTGCATGCAAAAGGTAAATTTGTTACGATGGAAACGAATGGCACACATGCTGTTCCGCAAAATTTAGATTGGATAACTTGTTCTCCGAAAGAAGGTACGCAAGTTGTTCTTACTAAGGTTAATGAAGTGAAGGTTGTTTATCAAAAACAAGATGTAGAAAAGTGGAAAAATGCCATTGCGGCAGATTGGTATTTCCTACAACCTTGTTCGTGCAAAAATACAGCCGATGTTGTTGCCTATATTCAGCAACATCCTCATTGGCGACTTTCGTTGCAAACGCATAAATATATTGGAATAGAATAACTTATAAATAGTATTTCGTATGTCTGAACGTAAAATCACAAAAACACACAATGGTCGTGTTGTATTAGGTATCTTTTTGGTATGTGTTGGTATTGTACTTCTATGCAATAATTTGAACATTGTTTTATTTGGAGCATGGAAAGATGCAATTTTCTCTGTTCCTATGGTTCTTATTGTCTGCGGTTTGGTGGCACTGTTTAGAAAGTCATTTTGCGGCGGACTTTGTGCATTGGGAACGGGCTTGTTTTTTATTTTACCTAAAGTTCCGTATGATATAGTTTCTGATAATTTTATAGGAAAATGGAATCCTTTGTTATGGATATATTTAGGTGTTGTATTGATTTTATTTAGAAAAACGGTTGTATCGCAATCTGTTGAAAACGAACAAAGTGCAGATAATATGCATACAGAAAGTGCGTTTGTTTCTGAGGAAGGAAAAATAAGTCATTCCAGCTTTTTAAGTGGTGCAAAATTGAAATATAGCGAACCGGTTTTCAAAGGAGGTGATTTGCGTGCAACTTTTGGCGGAATAGAACTCGATTTGTCGAAAACGGCTTTGCGATCAGGTGAAAATCATTTGTATATTTCTACGTTTTTTGGTGGTGTAACAGTCTTGATACCAAATACATGGTCGGTTGATATTCAAATGAATGGTGCTTTGGGCGGTTTTGAAGATAAACGTAAGGTTGTTGTGTCTGAAAATAATGGCTCAAAGTTGATTATTCATGCAAGTTGTTTCTTAGGTGGAGGCGAACTTCGTACTGTTGAAAACTCGATATAAATCTCTCTGTCTTTTTTCTTGTAAATTACATATATTTGCGAGTTAAAAAGATAAAAAGCAGATATGAGACATATAACGATAGGAATAACTCAAGGTGACATCAATAGTGTTGGTTTTGAGGTTATTATGAAGGTTTTGGCTGAATCCAAAATATACGAAGGAAAAACTTTTATTGTGTACGGTTCGCCAAAAGCTGCGGCGTATCATAAAAAATCGCTTGATTTACCAAATTTCAATTTTAATGTGATTTCTTCGGCTGCGGAAGCTTTGCCAAAGCGTGCAAATATGATAGATTGTGTAGGTGAGGAAGTTCGCGTTGATGCGGGAATGGCTACACAGGAAGCTGGAAAGTATGCCATGATGGCACTTCAGGCTGGTTACGAAGATTTAAAGAATAACAATATCGACGTGTTGATTACTATGCCGCTTAATAGAGACAGTGTGCAAAAAGCCGGTATAGTTTTCCAAAATCATACAAACTTTTTAGGTCGTGCTTTCAATACAACGCAACATTCGGAATTGTATGTAAGCGATGCTCTTAAGGTTTGCTATGTTTCTTCTGCATCGCAACTTTCCCAAGTTGTAAAGTCGATTTCGAAAGATGCTGTGTTGGAGAAAATTGTTGCGTTGAACGATTCGTTGCGTTATGATTTTTGTATCACGAAACCGAAAATTGCTGTTCTTTCGTTGAATTCTGAATTAGGTGATGATGACGCTGTTATTACTAAAGCGGTGGAAGAGGCAAAGGCCAGTGGTTTTATGACTGTCGGTCCTTATACGGCTGAATCATTTTTCGCATCGGCAAAATACAAGGATTTTGATGGCGTGATAGGTATGTATCGCGATCAGGTTGTTACTCCGTTCAAGGCTTTGGCTTATGATGATTCATATTTGTTTACCATGGGATTGCCAAAAATCTGCGTAACTCCACAAATGGATTTGGATTATGCTAATGTTGGTAAAAACAATGCTGATGAATCTCCGTTGTTGTGTGCTATTTACTCTGCGTATGATTTGTTGAAACAACGCGAGGAATATGCTGAACTAATCAAAAATCAACTCAAATAAAAAATTATGTTAGAATCAATCTCTGGAGTAATTCAGAAATTAACACCGACATTCGCCGTTGTAACTACTTCGGGCATAGGTTTCTATGTGAATATTTCGGTGAATACATGTGAACATTTGAAAGAACACGAAGAGTGTTTTCTTTTGTTGCACGAAATTATTCGTGAGGACGCCCACGATCTATATGGCTTTTTTGATGAAAATGAACGAACTATGTTTCGCCTTCTCATCTCTGTTTCTGGAATAGGGGCAAATACTGCACGGGTAATTCTTTCGAAAATGACACCTTCGGAACTTGCTACTGCAATTCTTTCTGGTGATTCCGCTACTATCCAAAGTATTAAGGGAATAGGCGGAAAAACCGCTCAACGTGTTGTTCTTGAATTAAAAGATAAGGTTTCGTTTGCCGAAGGCGACGAAAATATTTCTGTATCGCAAGGCAATACTTTGAAGATTGAATCGTTATCTGCATTGGTAATGTTAGGTTATCCTAAGAATGCAGCGGAAAAGGTTGTCGATGCTATTATGAAGGAATCGATTCAACAAAGTGTTGAGGATATTGTGAAAATGGCGTTGAAACGATTATAAACCGTTATTATTGGTAGGTTGAAGTTCGTAGCACGAATATATATAATTTGTGTTTTTGCAGTTTTTAGCGTACTGTTCGCTTCTGCTGTCACTGTTGCGTGGACAACGGTTCCTACTGCTATTCAACAACCTGAAGATTCTATTAAACTACAGTCGCCATTGCCAAAAGAAACGGGCAATACGTTTCAGGATGCGGAAAATAGGAACTCTGGTATTCGTTTGAATGAATCTCCTGAATCGGGCTATTCTATTGAATATAATGCGGAATCGGATGAATACGAGGCTCGCAAAATGGTGGGAGACAATGCGGTAGCTCCATCTTTTTCTCTTCCTTCGCTTGACTATTTCAAGATTTCGGGCAAACAACGTTCCCGTAATTATTGGCGTACGCGCGCGAGCGAGACGCGTATTGGATCGGAGTCGTCGTATGAACCTTTGAGCTTACTTGGCGAAGATTCTAAGTTGGCTGAATTTATCGACATCAAGCCTCAAGGTGCGGCGGAATTGAATTTTGGCTTGAAGTTCACTAACAATCATAATCCTCGTCTTTCGAAAAAACAACAACGTCAGTTGCAGTTTGATTTTGACAACAAAATTCAAATGAGTGTGACTGGTTCTATTGGCGATAAGGTTGCCATGACGATTAAATACGATACGGAATCGCAATTCGAATTTGAACAGGAAATTAAATTGCAATACGAAGGCGACGAGGATGAAATCATAAAAAATATCGAAGTAGGTAATGTTTCTTTCCCGCTTTCTAGTTCGTTGATTTCGGGTAGCTCGAGCTTGTTTGGTCTAAAGACTGATTTACAGTTTGGTAAATTGTATTTGAGCGGAGTGTTCTCTTGTCAACGAGGCGAAATGTCTTCCATCTCGGTACAGGGTGGGGCGCAGACTGAGGATTTTGAGATTCAGTGCGATCAATACGATAACAATAAGCACTTCTTCTTGTCTCATTTCTTCCGTGAACATTATGAGGAGTCTTTAAAAAACTTGCCTGAAATCAATAGCGGTATCGAAATCCGTAAGGTCGAAGTATGGGTTACGCAAACTTCCAGTGGTAAGGAGGATGCTCGTAACATTTTGGCAATGACTGATTTGGGTGATGTGTACTCAAGTGGTATTGGAGGTGCTAAGGAATATGAATTGCCGGAAAATGGCAAATTATATAAGCAGATAAAGAATATGTCGGGCATCCGTAATATAAATACGGTATCGACTACATTAAACGGTTCGTTTGAGCAAGGTCCTGAATATGAAAAAATAGAACAGGCTGTTTTGTTGAAACCAACTGAATACGAAGTCAACAAGAAACTTGGTTATATCTCGTTACGTTCTCCGGTAAGTTCGTCAAAGATTTTGGCGGTTGCCTACGAATATGAATATAAAGGTAAGGTGTATCAAGTCGGTGAATTTACAAGCGACGGGGTTGAACATCCTGATGTGCTTATTGTAAAATTGTTGAAAGGTACTCAGTCAAATCCGGCGTACCACAACTGGGATTTGATGATGAAAAACGTGTATTCTATTGGTAGCTACCAAATTAGTTCTGAAGATTTCGTGTTGGATGTCTTGTATCAGGACGACCGTACCGGTGCGCCAATTCCATATTTGTCGGAAGGTAGCTTGAAAGGTAAAAGTCTTATTTCTGTCTTGAATTTGGATCAACTTTCTTCGGACTTGCAACCGTATTCCGATGGGTTGTTCGACTTTGTTGAAGGTGTTACGATTAAGTCTTCCCGTGGTTTGATTTATTTCCCTGTTCTTGAACCGTTTGGCTCTTCGTTGGAGGAAAAAATAGGGGACGATGCCTTGGCAAGAAAATATGTGTATAATGAATTGTATGATTCTACGCAAAGTGCTGCTCGTCAGGTTGCGGAAAAGAATAAGTATATTTTGAAAGGTTCATATAAGTCGAGCGTTTCTTCCGAAATTTCGTTGAATACCACTCAGGTTAAGTCCGTAAAGGTTATGTGTGGCGGTCTTACTTTGGTTGAAGGTTCTGATTATACTGTTGACTATTCTTCGGGAACGGTTTCTATCATCAATGCGGGTATCTTGGAATCGGGCTCTAATATCAATATCACATACGAAAACGATCCGTTGTTTAGCACGACTACGAAAACCTACATGGGTACTCGTGCGGAATATCGTTTTAGCGACAAAATTTCTTTGGGTGGAACGTTAATACACTTGTCGGAAGTTCCTTCGGTTGCCAAGGTTGGCTTCGATGAATATCCGATTTGTAACACTATCTGGGGATTGGATGCAAAATATTCTACTGAATCTATGTTTTTGACTAAGTTGGTTGATAAAATTCCGTTAATCAACACCAAGGAAATGTCGTATGTAGAGGCTTCTGCTGAATTTGCGCAATTGTTGCCTGGTCAGTCTAAACATATTTCCGATGCGGTTTCTATCGATGATTTTGAAAGTTCTGAAGGTAGAATTTATTTACGTGAACCGACGGCTTGGAAACTTGCCAGTACGCCGCAAGGCCAGAAGTCTTTCTTCCCGGAAGCTTCTCTTGTGAACGATTTGGCTTTCAACTACAACAAGGCTTTGATTTCATGGTATAATATCAATACCTCTTTCTATGAAAGAAGTTCGCCGGTAAGCAAGTCGGTGCAGGCTGAACAGTTCTCTCGTACTGTGTATCAGTCGAATTTGTTCCCAAATCGTGACTTGTCAACCTACGAGGATGTGCCTATGACGTTGTTGAATATTGCCTACTATCCGTACGAACGTGGACAAAACAACTACGATACAAAAGGCCGTGCCGGTATTTCTGCTGGTTTGGATGCCGATGGTAAGTTGAATAATCCTGCTTCTCGTTGGGGCGGTATCATGCAGTCGCTTACATCTACTGACTTCGAGGCAAGTAATGTTGAATACATCGAATTCTGGATGATGGATCCTTTCATCAACGATGAGTTTGGATTACATAAAGGTGGTGATTTCTACATCAACATTGGTAGAATTTCCGAAGATGTGCTTCGCGACGGACGTAAATCTGCCGAAAATGGTATGGTTACCGATAAGTCTCGTTTGGACGAAACTGTATGGGGTAGAGTTCCTAACTATTCTATAGTTGAAACTGGATTTAGTAGTGATATCGATCGTAAGGTTCAGGATGTCGGTCTTGACGGTTTGAGCGATATGGCTGAACAACGTTTCTTTGCGCAATATCTTCAGGAAGTGAAGGAAATAGTTACGCCGGAAGCATATGAACTATTTGAAAAAGACCCTTCGCACGATGATTTTTCTTCGTATTTGGACAATAGAGGCGAGGAACACGACATTGTATGGCGTTACAAATATTTCAATGGTACCGACGGAAACTCGCCTTCGGAAACGTCGCAAGGTTTGTCAACCTACCGTCCTGAAGTTGAGGATTTGAACCAAGACAATACTTTACAGGAAACCGAAGCTTATTATCAATATCATATCAGTTTACGTCCAGAAGATATGGTGGTTGGTAAAAACTTTATCGAAGACGAAACAATAGAGGTGGTGAATAACGACCACTACCAAACTCAGGCAAAATGGTATCAATTCAAAATTCCTATCAATAGCGAGGAAAAAGAAAAGATTGGTAACATTTCCGACTTCCGCGACATTTCTTCTATGCGTATGTTCTTGCGCAATTTCAACGATTCTATTGTATTGAGAATTGCTGAATTTGCTTTGGTTTACAGTAACTGGCGTGTTTATGAAGAACCATTGTTCGAATCGGGCGAATATGACCTTTTCTCTGATTCTAAAGTGGATATTTCGAGCGTGAACATCGAGGAAAACAGCTCTCGTTCTCCTGTGAATTATGTGTTGCCTCCTGGTGTTGACCGTGTTATCGATCCTACAAGTACAACCTTGGAGGAATTGAACGAATCAGCTCTTTCTATGAAGGTAATTGATTTGGAGGATGGTAACTCAAAAGCTATCTACAAACAAGTAAATAAGGATTTCCGTCAGTTTGGTAGCTTGGAAATGTTTGTGCATGCCGAGGCTTTAATCGACGAAGAATCTATGCTTAACGATGGCGATTTGTATGCGTTTATTCGTTTGGGTTCGGATTATGTCGATAACTACTACGAATACGAAATACCGTTGAAATTAACTCCTCATATAATGGAAGGGGCTGTTCGTTACAATAACAATAGCAACAGCGATAGACAGATAGTTTGGCCTTCAGATAACAAGATTGAACTTCCTTTCTCTGTGTTGACCGAAATCAAGTTGGAACGTAATAAAATGATTGCCGATGGCATTATTCCTGAATTGGAATCGTACCATACATACACTATCTCGCACGGAAATAATAGGGTAAGTATCAAGGGTAATCCAAATATCGGTAACGTACGTACTGTTATGCTTGGTGTGCGTAACCGAAAGAAAAAGTCGTCGAATCTCGAAGACGATGGTTTGAAGAAATCGGGTATAGTTTGGTTTAATGAATTGCGTTTGACTGACATGAACGACCAGAGTGGTTGGGCTACAGTTGGTTCTGTTCGTGCAAGCTTGGCCGATTTCGCTACTGTTTCCTTGGCCGGAAAGGTAAGCAAGCCTGGTTTCGGTAGCGTTGACCAAAAAGTGTTTGAACGTAGTACCGAAAACTTGTATCAATATGACGTGGCTTCGAGCGTGTCGCTCCATAAATTCTTCCCAGAATCGTGGAAATTGGTGTTGCCGTTCTATATTGACTTGTCGGAGACATATATCCGTCCACAGTACGATCCAACTAATCCAGACATTACGTTGGAACACTCATTGTCGAACTTGACTACACAACGCGAAAAGGATTCGTTGTTGAATATCACTCAGGACTTCACACAAAACTTTAGCTATAACTTTACGAATGTGAAGATTGCCCGTACTCCGAAAAAACAACATCCGTTCAATATCTCTAACTTCTCGGGAACATTTGCTTACAATCGTTTCCGTGCCCACGATGTTGATTATCAGTTGGATTACAAGCATCAGTATAAGGCTGCGTTTAATTATGCGTATAATATGCGTCCTAAGAATTACCAGCCGTTTAAGTCTAACAAGATTCGCATAATTAAGGACTTTAATTTCTACTTGTTGCCTTCGAGCGTGTCGTTCAAGAGCGAGTGGGATAGAACCTACAAGGAACAACAAAGACGTAACCTTTCTGCCTACACGTTTGAGTTGCCGAAAACTGCAAGCAAATGGTTCTATTGGTATCGTACCCATAACGTAAACTACCCAATTTCTAAGGGCTTGAAGTTGTCGTACAATGCAACTAATAATTCCCGCTTGAATGAACCAAGCGGCGTGATAGACAAAACCGACGAGGATGTTTGGCGCGAATATAAACGCGAAATCTGGAGTAGTGCGAAAACGTTCGGCGAAAACATGGAATTTGTACAGAAATGGAATCTAACTTGGCAGGTTCCTATCAATAAATTCTCTCTACTTGACTGGACTACTGTTAACTATAAGTTCGCTGGTAGCTACAACTGGCAAATGGGTACGGAAACTACTGACGACGAGTTGGATTATGGAAATTTCATCACCAACACGGGAACTCATACTATCGATGGTACGTTGAACTTCTCGAAATTGTACACGAAATCGAAATATCTTGCCGGCGTACAGAAACGTATGAAACAGTCCGATTCTAAGAAAAATGTAAACCAAAAGAAGAAGGAAACGGTTAAGTTTACTAAATCCGGCGTGAAGACGAATAGCGACAACGAAGTTGTTATCAATCACAAATTGGGTACAACCGACGTAAAGGTTACCGTTCTTGACGAAGATGGCCAGCTTGTTCCTTCCGAAATGGAAGTGCTTTCGCCTAAGAAGATTAAAGTTACTTGTAAACGTGAGGTTGCAAAAGGTAAGGTAACTGTAACGGGTAAGAAGGACGTACAACAAACTGCTTTGACTCGTGCTACCGATAAGGCGGTAAATACGTTGATGATGTTTAAGACTGCTACTATCAACTATACGCAGGCTGAAGGTAGCTACGTTCCTGGTTATAAATACGACACTAAGATTTTGGGCTTGAATAAGCCATTCTCGTCTTCGGTAACGCCAGGATGGGGCTACGTGTTCGGATTTGTTCCTTCTGATTTGGAATCGCATCTGAATACAAGCGATTGGTTGGTTGACAACGATAATATCAGCGAGAAATTGAAATATACGTATTCCAACCGATTGAAAATTCAATCATCTTTGGAACCTGTTAAGAATATGAAAATCACGCTTTCTTCGGAACGCAGCTTCTCTAAAAACTACACGAAATATTTGTGGGGCGACGAAAAGGAAAACGAACGTAATAAGCTAACTAACGGTAATTTCAGCATTTCTACCAACACATTGGCTTCAGCGTTTAATTCGGATAAGGCTTACGAACGTTTCAAGGAAAATCGTTTGACTATTGCTCATCGTTTGGCTAAAGATAAATTTGGCGGCTTGTACGAAACCGATGTGGAAACTGGCTTCCCTTCGTTGTATAACGAAATGTCGCAAGATGTGCTTATTCCTGCATTTTTCTCTGCTTATACAGGTCAATCGGTTGACGATGTGAATATCAACACATATTTCAACCCGATGTTCTCTAGCTTTGCTACGTTCCTTCGCTCGTTGAACTGGAAAGTTACCTACAATGGTCTTTCTAAATTGCCGTTCTTTAGCAAATACTTTAAGACGGTTAACATTAACCATGCATATACTTCAACCTACAATATGGGCGCATACGAAACATTCTCGTCGGCTAATACTTACGAAGACGAGTTCTACATTGATCCTGTTGATGGTTCTTTGTATGTTTCTCCTGATTATGATGTTTCTACTGTCAGTATTTCGGAACGATTGAACCCATTGCTTGGATTTGATTCTAAGTTGAAGAATAATGTGACTGCTAAGGTTGAACTTCGTAGAAATAGAACAGTGACGCTTTCGTTCACAAATACGGAAATCTCCGAAGTTTCGAACTTTGAATATGTCGTTGGGGCTGGATATGTGTTCGATAACTTTAAGTTGAACATCACTACTTCGGGCAAGAGCCATCATTTCGAAAACGACTTGACTATCCGCCTTGATTTCTCTGTCCGCGACAATCAAACTATTCGTCGTAATATCGCCGAAGATATTACCCGTAAAATCTCTGGTACGAAATCGTATGCTCTTAAAACATACGCCGAATATATGTTGAGCGAACGCATCACGTTCCGCTTATATTTGGATTATACAATGAATCAACCTCTTACAAACGGATATAGAACTTCTACAACGAGTGGTGGTGTAAATATGCGTTTCTCTTTAATGTAATATGATGAAGAATATTTCATATATCGTGATTTCTGTTGTTCTCGCAGTGTTCGGAACAACGGCTTTTGCAGAAGAAAATCCTACCGACGATACTACCAAGGTGAAGGATGTAATGATGTGGTCGTATAATGCGACGCACACACAACGCACTCGCGAAACTATCGATACTACTGTTGATTATTTCTATCTTCATGAACCAAATGGCAGCATTGCCGATTTTAAGGTTGATGTGGCTGGATATGCTTCGCCGGCGTTCTCGTTGCTGCTTTCTCCTTTGAAAAACGAACCGTTCTATTTAAGCGCATACGAATCGTCGTTGATTACTGTCGACGATATGCCTGACTACACCGCACAACATCCATATACTACGTTGACTTACACGGGCGGATTAAACGGCGAACAGTCGGGAAGGGTGTTGCATACGCAGAATGTGAACAAATATTTGAACGTAGGCTTCCGTATGAATTTCTACAAAACTGTGGGAGAGTTCGATAACCAAAACATTAAAGGACAACATGTGGCTCCATGGATTACGTATTACGGACCACGTTTTTCAACTATCTTCAAGTATTCGTTCAACCATATCCGACGCGAAGAAAATGGCGGTATAGTTGCCGATTCTTTGTTGCATTACGAAAAACTGCTTCGCATGAAGTTCACCAATGCAAAATCTGCTGTACGCTATCAGAATGTGAATTTTGTACAAAAATGGAACTTGGGCAGCAAACCTCGCGAAGATAGCGCTTCACTCGATATTCCGGTATATAAAGTTGCTTGTGGCTATCGCTTGAATTTTGAATCGGCTAAACGATACTATAACGACTCTCGTCCCGATACTGCATTCTACACAAATGTGCTGTACGATTCGCTTAAAACCACAGATTCTTCTACATACAAGGTCTTGGCGAATTCATTGTTCTTCGAATTTTCTAAAAACTTCGGCAAAGCACGTTTTGTGGCTGATTTTGACTTTGGTACGGAATATCAATCCTTGGAATATTTCGACTATAATTATTCTATTCCTGAATATTTTGAACATAGCGAATACTATAACGGTGCATTCGACCTTTCGTTTCCGAACGACTTCAACATAAGCCACACACATAAATTCTTTGTGGTAGGTCCTTCGAAAGGTGAGTTCGAAGTGAATACGAATATAGCAAAAGATTTTGTTATAGGCGACCATTCGCTTTCGGTTCTTTTGGCACATTCATACTCTAAAATGAGCCAACATCCGTTGTTCTACGACTATGAAACAAACAACTATGTTTGGCACAACAATTTCGTACCGGAAAGGCTAACCGACTGCAATTTGCAAATAGCATCATCGTTTGGAAATTTGTCGCTCGATGCGCATTTGTATATTGCAAGAAACTATGTGTATTTTGACAATAACGGCAATGTGCAAAATATTTCTTTTTGCTCTGAAGACATGGCATTTACTGCTTTGTTAAAGAAAAAGACTTCCTACAAACATTTCATGATGACGAATGGTTTGCTGTTGCAAAGTAGTAGTCTGGGCGAGCAGGATTATCCGAATGTTGCCACATACAATTCTATGGAATTCCGTTGCTCGGTATTGCGTAAGCTGATTCACTTCTCATTGGGCGGCGAGTTGTTGTATTATCCAAAATACAATGCTCCGGTTTACGATGCTGCATTAGGTACATTCTTGCCACAAAAACAATACGAATACGGCGGCTTCCCATTGGTAAACGCATACGCAACCATAAAATATAAACCGATTCGTTTGTTCGTGAAATATAGCGGCTTGTACGCCTTAATCGAACAAAATTATCCGATTGCAAGCTACCCACAAAGCAACGGAACATTGTCGTTCGGTTTAACATGGATTTTTAATAATTAATAATTGACAATGGACAATTGACAATTATTTTTTCCCCGAATAGGGTAATCCATTTTCTGTAGAATTTCAAATATTTGTGGAAACACAAAATATTGTAGTATTGCAAAATTTTGTTGTGATACGTAAAATTATATAGGCACAAAACCATGTAGAGACGCAATATTTTGCGTCTCTACGAATATTTCGAAAAATATTTTTCCGAAATTTTCGTTATTTGTTTGAAACATCATCCATTTATTATAACCAATATAAATAAACCGCAATGGTCGAAAAATTTCAAAACAAATACCGTGTTCCATCGGCACGTGCCGCCTGGCATGAATACAATGGTGGTGTGTATTTTATAACGATATGCACCAAAAATCGTGAACATTATTTCGGGAAAATAGACAATGAGGGAATGAAATTGTCGGAAATTGGGCAATATGCCGAAAAATGTTGGCGAGAAATTCCACAACATTTTCCACATGTCGAAATACCAATATGGGTTGTTATGCCAAATCATATTCATGGAATAATAAAAATCAATCCCATTTGTAGGGACGCAAAATCCTGTGGAAACGCAAAACCACGTGGGGACGCAAAATTTTGTAGAGACGCAAAATTTTGCGTCTCTACGTCAACGTCAACGCCGCCACCGTCAACGTCAACGCCAATGAAAACCACCAACAAATTTGGTCCACAATCGAAAAATTTGGCATCGGTTATTCGTGGTTTTAAAATTGGTGTAACCAAATTTGCCAATGAAAATAATATTCCATTTGCCTGGCAAACACGGTTTCATGATCATATTGTTCGCAACCAAAATGAATTAAATCGTATTGCCAAATACATCGAAAACAATGTTGTAAATTGGTATCTGGATACATTCCATAAATGACGATTCCTATCGTTCTTCATTTTTACTGTAAATAATTTCCAATTTTTGTCTCTATGCGGAGATTTCGCATTCTTGTTAGTTTTATTTGTGGATGTTAATTATGACTTGTATTTCAAGTGATTTTCTTATATTTGTTTATCGAATTTTTAAGAAATGTCGGCAAATAAAAATGATTCTCGTTCTCAGGTTCTTTCTCTTGGACAGTTGTCCGAAGAGGATGTGAAGCGACTCTATATTACTCCTGTATTGGAAAGCAAATGGAATCCTTCGCTTATCACGATGGAAGAAAAAATTACCGATGGTAAGATTAACATTAAAGGAAATGTTACCGTTCGTGAAAAACCGAAAAAAGCCGACTATATTTTATATAAAAATCCACAAACGCCACTTGCAATTGTTGAGGCTAAATCTGCTCAATTTTCTCATTCTCACGGAATGCAACAGGCAAAGGAATATTGCCAAATGATGAATGTACCTTTTGCGTTTAGTTCAAATGGAATTGCGTTCCAAGAATTTGATTTCCTTACAGGAAAAGAACGTACAATTGCTTTGAGTGATTTTCCTTCTCAGCAAGAATTGGAAAATCGTTACATGACAGAAGTGAATGGCGGCGAAGGTTTGACTGAAAGAGAGATTGCTTTGGCAAACCAACCATATTATACCGACCAAAATACATTTAATCCACGATATTATCAGGCAAATGCAGTAAATGCTACTTTAAAAGCTATTGCTGACGGACAAAAGCGTATGTTGCTCGTAATGGCAACAGGTACTGGTAAAACGTACACTGCGTTCCAAATTGTGTATCGCTTAATAAAAAGTGGTTTGGTTAAAAAGGTGTTGTATCTGGCCGATAGAAATGTGTTGGTTGACCAATCTATTGACCAAGATTTTAAGAGTCTTGCGAAGGTAACGCACAAGGTTAATTACACTGCTGATAAAAGTAAAGGCGAGGCAACTTACTCCGCATATCAAGTGTATTTTGCTTTATATCAACAATTGATTGGTGATAATGCTGAAGCGCATTATGCCGATTTGTTCAGTCCTGATTATTTCGATTTGATTATTGTTGACGAGTGCCATCGTGGTTCTGCAAAGGACGACAGCCAATGGCGTTGTGTCTTGGAATATTTTAATTCTGCATACCAATTGGGTATGACGGCAACTCCAAAGGAAACGTCGTATATTTCAAATCTTACATATTTTGGTGAACCATTGTACACGTATAGTTTGAATCAAGGAATTGAAGATGGTTTCCTTGCTCCGTTTAAGGTTATAAAAATAACAACAAACATTAGTGAAGGCTGGAGACCGACGGCCGGACAACGTGATATAAATGGTGAACTGATAGAGGACAGAATCTATACGAATAGTGATTTTGACTACAAAATTGTTATTCAAGATAGAATAAACCAAGTTGCCGAAGAAATAACAAAATACTTAAAGGCTACCGACCGTATGGCTCGAACTATTGTGTTCTGTGCCGACGAAGATCACGCTGAACGAATGCGTATTGCTTTGAGCAATTTGAACAGCGATATGGTTAAGGAAAATGCCGATTATGTTGTGCGTATAACTGGTAGTGATGTGTACGGCAAAAGCAAACTGAAATATTTTCTTTCGGTAGGAGAAAAGTATCCTGTAATTGCAACTACTTCGGAACTGCTTTCTACAGGTGCCGATTGTAAAATGACCAAACTGATTGTGCTTGACCAAATGATTGGTTCAATGACGCAATTCAAGCAAATAATTGGCCGTGGTACTCGTGTGCGTGAAAAAGAAGGGAAAATGAGCTTTGTTGTGATGGATTTACGCAATGTGACCCGACTTTTTGCCGATCCTGATTGGGATGGACCGATTGAAGTTGATCCGAATTATCCGCCAACTCCGGGAGAAAGTAATAAACCGAAAGGTCCAGAAAAAGTAGGTCCGGGAGAACCGACTCCATACGCGGTAAAACCGATAGTTAACGCACAAGGTTGTAAGGTCGAAATCATAAACAAAGTGGTTTCTACCTACGATGTAAACGGTAGATTACTTAAAAGCGAAAGTATAATTGATTACACCAAAACAAATGTTTTGGGTGAATACGCTTCTTTGGATAATTTTATTCAGAGTTGGAATGCGGCTGAAAAGAAAGCGGAAATCCGTAAACATTTTGCCGATTTAGGCATAGATTTCGAAAAGCTAAAACGAGAACAAAATCTTATTGATGTAGATGATTTTGATTTTATCTGCCACATTGCATACGATAAGAAACCGTTGACTCGTGCGGAACGGGCAAATAATGTAAAAAAACGTGATTTCATTAGCCAATATAGCGAACAGGCACAAAAAGTATTGAATATCTTACTCGATAAATACAAAAACGAAGGTATATACGAGATGGAAGATGAAGCAATATTCAATACGCCGTTTATGAAGAAATTACTTGGTGGAAATATTATGAAGGTTATCTCGTATTTCAACGGGGAACAAGGTTTCCGTTCGGCTATCCACCAACTAAAAACTGCATTATATACTAACATAATTCAATAAGAATGAGCAACATTTCTGGATTTGTAAAACGATTGCGCGACATAATGCGCTCTGACCCAGGTATTAACGGCGATGCACAACGAATTGAACAAATTGCATGGCTTCTTTTCCTAAAGGTGTACAGCGCTAAAGAGGAAGAATGGAAGGCGAACGACAAAAACTATGTTTCTATTATTCCCGAAGAAATCCAATGGAAAAATTGGGCACAGAAAAATGGTCTTACGGGCGATGACTTATTGAAGTTTGTGAACGAAACGGTGTTCCCGAAATTAAAGGAAATAAAGGTTTCTAAGGATACGGAAATCCGTAAAGCTATTGTGTACACAACTTTTGCCGATGCCAACCAATATATGAAAGATGGCGTTTCGCTCCGACAGGTTGTGAATGTGATTGACGAGATTGATTTCTCTGATTATGAGGAAAGCCACGCTTTTGGCGAGATTTACGAATCGATTCTAAAGGAATTGCAAAGTGCCGGTAGTTCCGGTGAATTCTATACGCCTCGTGCCGTAACGGATTTTATGGCTCAAATGATTCAACCTGAAATAGGTGAAAAAATGGCCGATTTTGCCTGCGGTACCGGTGGTTTCATTACCAGTTGGCTGAAAGAACTTGAAAACAAGGTTGTAACTGCCGACGACCAAAAGAAATATGCCGATTCGGTGTATGGAATTGAAAAGAAACAATTCCCATATATGTTGTGTGTAACGAACTTATTGTTACACGATGTTGACAATCCAAAGGTGTACCACGACAATTCATTGCAGTACGATGTGCTAAACTACACCGACGACGACCGATTCGATGTGATTCTTATGAATCCTCCGTATGGTGGTAGCGAAAAGGCTGATATAAAAAATCATTTTCCCGACGATTTGGCTTCGAGCGAGACTGCCGATTTGTTTATGAGCGTGATTATGTACCGTTTGAAAAAGAATGGCCGTGCTGCCGTTATTATTCCCGACGGTTTCTTGTTTGGTAACGACAATGCTAAAAATAGCATAAAGAAAAAACTGCTTACTGAATTTAACCTGCATACTATTGTGCGTTTGCCTGGCAGTGTGTTCTCGCCATATACAAGTATTACTACAAACATCTTGTTTTTTAACTACGAAGCGCCAAAAGGCAAGACGTGGTTCTATCGTGTGGATATTCCAAGCGACCGCAAGCATTTTAGCAAAACCAAGCCAATGGAACTGAAACATTTTGCCGATTGTGTTGAGTGGTGGAACAATCGTGTTGAAATTCCTGAATGTAACGACGATGGCGAAGTTGTTGGTTATAAGGCAAAATGCTACACGGCAACAGAACTTGCCGAAGCCGACTACAATCTTGACCTTTGTGGCTATCCGCACGAAGAAGAAGTGATTTTAAGCGTGGCGGAAACTATCCAGAACTACGAAGAAATGCGTTCTACTTTGAATGCCGACATAGATAGACTTTTGGCTGAAATGACCGAACTCCATACAAAATTGCAGAAAGGAGAGTAGTATGACAGCCAAAGACCTAAAAAATGCAATTTTGCAGGAAGCCGTACAAGGCAAACTTGTCCCACAAATAGCCAGCGAAGGCAATGCAAAAGATTTGTTGCAACAAATCAAGGCAGAAAAAGCAAAACTTGTTAAGGAAGGTAAAATCAAAAAAGAAAAACCACTTCCTGTAATAACCGAAGACGAAATTCCGTTTGATATTCCTGAAAGCTGGTGTTGGTGTAAATTGGGAGATTTCTGTTCTGTAACAACCGGTTCATTGGATGCTAATGCTCAAAATCAACATGGTGAATATGCTTTTTTCACATGTGGAGTGGAAGTATTTAAAACACTAACATATGCTTATGATTGTGATGCTATTCTTCTTGGTGGTAATAATGCATCTGGTGATTACAAAATGCATCGTTATAAAGGTAAATTCAATGCATATCAACGTGTTTATGTAATAACGGGAACTGAAAAATCTATTTTAGATTATTTTGAATATGTAATTAAGTATTGGTTACCATTTCTTAAAAAAAATAGTCAAGGAACAACAACTCGATTTATTAAACTATCACAAGTTAAAGATATGCTTATTCCTCTTCCACCACTAGCAGAACAAAAACGCATTGTAGTCGCAATCGAAAAGTTCATGCCACTTATAGAAGAATACGGCAAAAAAGAATCGGTGCTTAAAGACCTCAATGCAAGCATAGGAACACTAACAAAGAAAGCAATATTGCAAGAAGCAGTACAAGGCAAATTAGTTCCACAAATAGCCAGCGAAGGCAACGCAAAAGACTTGTTGGAACAAATCAAGGCAGAAAAAGCAAAACTTGTTAAGGAAGGAAAAATCAAAAAAGAAAAAACACTTCCTGGGATAACAGAAGATGAAATTCCGTTTGATATTCCAGAGAGCTGGTGTTGGTGTAGATTGGGAGAAGTTTGCACAAAACTTGTTGATGGAGATCATAATCCGCCTGCAGGCATTAATGAAAAAACAGAATATATAATGGCTTCGTCTCGAAACATAAATAAAGATACTTTAGTGGATTTAGATTTAGTCAGATATCTCACTAAAGATGTATTTGAAAAAGAAAATGAAAGAACAAATGCACAAGAAGGGGATATATTCTTTACAGGGGTTGGTACGTTGGGAAGAAGTTGTATTTACAATGGAGAATTAAACATTTGCTTTCAACGAAGTGTTTCTGTTATAAAAACTGAGATTTATAATAAGCTTGGAATTAATGCTACGCTTATAAACCCTCGTTTTATAACAGGTATAGATGAAGATATGCTTAATGATTTAAAACGTGACCATGACGTTGTTATTACCTTAGAAGACGGAGTTGTAGATGGT
>JAKSTZ010000079.1 GCA_024402335.1 Bacteroidales bacterium | reverse complement strand
CCATCTGAAAGATTCGATGCGGCTGTCTGGGTTTACCATTTCTCTATTGTCTCTGCAATATTTGGTATACTGAGTTCGCCATATAATGCATTGGTGATCGCATATGAAAGAATGAATGTCTTTGCATACATCTCAATTCTGGAAGCGGTCTTGAAATTGGCGATTGTTTTCATTCTGTTGTTATTTGATGTTGACAAATTGATTTTGTATTCAGGATTATGCCTTGCAGTGTTTGCTTCAATACGAATGATATATACGATTTATTGCAAGAAGAATTTTGTTGAAACGAGATATGAGTGGAAAATTGATAGGGGGCTACTAAAGAATTTGTCTACTTATATCTCTTGGGATTTGATTGGTAGTTTAGCTACTACAATGGCAATCCAAGGTGTTAACATCGTTTTGAATATATTCTTTGGACCTGTTGTAAACGCGGCAAGGACCATCTCTGTACAAGTACAAGGTTTGGTGCAGATGTTCGCTGGAAATTTCCAGTCGGCTGTTATGCCACAAATTATAAAGACGTATGCACAAGGTGATTTGGCGTATATGCATAGTTTAATTTACCGTAGTTGTAAATTGACGTTTGTTTTGATGTTTGTGATGATTTTGCCGCTGTTGTTTGAGTCGCATTATGTGTTGGATATATGGTTAGGAGAATATCCTCAATACACAATTGAATTTGTGGAATTGTCGTTGTTAATCGCATTGATTGATGCGATGGCCACGCCTTTCATGATAGCTGCTCGCGCTACAGGAAACATTAAACTTTATTCTATTGTTACTGGTGGATTAACACTCTTGTTGGTTCCTATATCTTACGTTTTGTTGCGTCTTGGTTTTAATCCAACAAGTGTATTGGTTGTCCATGTTTCAATTTCTAGTATATGTTTTTTTGCTCGTTTGTTGATAGTAAATCCGTTGATCCAGTTTTCTATAAGAGATTACGTGCAAAAAGTTTTGACAAAGACAGTCATGGTTGTTGTCTTTTCGTTTCCGGTTATCTTGAGTTTGCATTATGTTGAGATGAACAAGCATTTGATGTTCTTATCGACAGTTTTTGTTTCTGTGTTATTGGTGTCGTTTTTTTCGTATATGTTTCTGTTAGATTCTTCCGAAAAAAACTTTGTTTCGAATATGCTTAAGAATCGAC
>JAKSTZ010000078.1 GCA_024402335.1 Bacteroidales bacterium | reverse complement strand
AATCTGCTCAAAAATAATTCTGAAATCATCGCAATATAATTTATAGAACCCACCTCAAAATAGAAAAATCGAAAAAAATCGCCAAACAACCAAATAATGGACGAGCAGCAAAGAAATCTGGCAGAACGCGAATATGCCCGAAAAAAATTACCACAATGGACCGACATTGATGGCATAATCTATCCTCGCCACATTTCATTAGAACAATGCTCATCCGAACAGACAGCCAAATACAAAAGTCAACTATTATCCACTAAAACGCCAAACCTCCATACATTCGTGGATTTGACTGGTGGATTTGGTGTGGATTGCTACTACATAGGCAAAAATTTCAAATCTGCCTTCTACATAGAACAAAATCCAGACCTCTGCGAAACTGTAAAACATAATTACAAACTATTAGGTTTCAGCCAATGCACCGTCATTTGCCAAGATGCTACAAACTATCTTGCACAAATGCCGCAAGCCAACGTAATCTACATCGACCCCGCAAGGAGAGACGGCAATGGCAAACGCACTTACGACATTTGCGACTGCACACCCGACGTAACCAAAATCAACGACCTATTGCTACAAAAAGCCGACAAAGTGATGATAAAACTTTCGCCTATGTTCGACTGGCACAAGGCGGTAAAAGATTTGCATGGAGTTACAGAAGTCCATATTGTCTCCGTCAGAAATGAATGTAAAGAACTATTGATAATCCTTGAAAAAGAACCAAAACCGCTGAAGTTGTTCTGCATTAATGATGATTCAACATTTATGGTCGATAACGAAAACGATGGTTCGACAAGCTCACCACAAGTTAACACTGACTCTGACACATTCCAATACCTTTATGAGCCAAATGCCTCCATTATGAAATCGGGCTGTTTCAGAGAGTTGGCATTGCGGTTCGGGATTATGGAAATAAGTGCAAATTCACACCTATTTCTATCCGATAGGCAAATAGAAGATTTTCCAGGCAGAAGTTTTCAAATTCTATCGGTTTCATCGATGAATAAAAAAGCCTTGAAAGAAAAAGTTTCTGTGCTAAAAAATGCAAATATCACTACACGTAATTTCCCAATTAATGCCAATCAGTTGCGTAAAAAACTAAAACTGGCAGAAGGAGGCGACACCTACATCTTTGCCACAACCACCCAACAAAAGGAACATCTGTTATTCAT
>JAKSTZ010000077.1 GCA_024402335.1 Bacteroidales bacterium | reverse complement strand
ATGATGCTTGCATCAATTATGCTGAGGTGCAGTCAATTTTGCAGGAACTGAAATCCAAACCAAAATCTTGATAAAAATCTAATTACGGTTTTACAGTTTTGCAAGTTGTATCTATTCAAATGTTGGTTTTTCGAATTTCCAACCATAAATAAACGGATCTTCACTTTTTCCAAATGACTGCCGAGCCTCAGTAAATTGCTCCTCTGAAATATACTGTTCTATGAGTTCATCGTTGTTTGAGACAAGCATCTGCGACGAAACCAATTTTTCCTTTCCCTCTTCTCTTGAGAGATAGAAAGCATAGCACCCTTTGTCAAGTCCAGCCTTGCTTGCAAGATAGCCATCCTTATTGACGAGTGGACATTTCCCCATAATGGCAAGAAGTGGACGTTCGTCATAAAGCTCAAGTTTCAGACTATTTACTTCGACTTTGCAAGTCGGTTTGCCATAATCTGTTACCTCTTGCTTTGCAGCAACGAAATTCAGTTCATCATTGTATTCAATATTAGGATTGTTGTTGGAAATGCAAATTGAGAAATCTCTTATTGTAGTTTCTTCCGTAATCTCAAAGTCACCCAACACGATGTTTGTTACCAATTGTTTGTCATCGTTTATCATCTGCTGAATAGGTTCCAATGTACCATCAGAAATATGCAATGGAGTGATAATCATGAAATGGTCATTTAACTGTTTCTTCGTTAAAAACACTCCATTATTGTGGTTCAGTTTTACAAAGGTCGTGTACGGAGATTTGCCAAGTTCAACACTTTCAAAACTATCTTTCAATTGCCCTTTGAAGCACGACCACATTGCTCGCGCCGAACTAAACATCAGCCTATTCATCATTTGCGCACCAGTTCTGTCGTTAGTCATGTGATTGGTTGTAGCTATTCTTGAGTGAACCTTGCCATCTCGTTCAAAGAAACGTATATTCCCAACTTTTCGTCCAGCCATAGAAATGACTTCTGTCTGTTTTTCTATTTTTGTTTTCATAAAATAACCTTTTTTATTTATAATACAATATTTTTTACGACGTGCAAAGATAGTACAATTCTATGGAACAACAAAGCCTTTTCTCCTTCTTTTATCAATTTTAACACATATTTAACTACATTTTAACTCATATTTATCACATATTCATCTCATATCTAAAATACGAGATAAATACGAGATAAATACGAGATA
>JAKSTZ010000076.1 GCA_024402335.1 Bacteroidales bacterium | reverse complement strand
ACGAAAAAAGTAACAACGTTTCAAAAATACAGCCTAATGGGAACTGGTTATATCTATTAAAAAAACAGAAAAGCACCATACAAATGAAAACAAATAAAAATTTAGCGGACAGTAATAATAATAATTCTTCAATTGCTGCATTCTTTTTAGGAGTACTCTTTGTTTTTTTAAACACCACGTTTGTTATGCAGGTTCATGCGCAATCTGTTGTATCTTCTATAAATAACAATGTTGTTGAGTGGGCAAGTCTGCGAGATGATGGAACCACACGTTATGTATATGTATCTACTAATGACACATTATCAATAACTAACATCAAGAATAATTATACAATCACTTCATGGAGTAGTATGTTCCCAAACTCAGACTTTACAACTCTGTCAGTTCTGTTTAGAAATACCATCAAGGGTTATATATTAGATACATGTGATACAACAAACTTTCCATCAAATTTCGCATTAAATATTAGACTCTTAATAAAAAGTGATGGAAGTACCGTTTGTGAATTTATACATCACAAAAAAAGACTTGCAGACACTCTTAGCAAGTATGAAATTCAGAAAATTCTGCATAAGATTTCTTCCTACAAATTTAATGTGAGTTCTACGTCCACGGAAAGTGTAGCACGAGTAAGTGTAATTGTTCCGCTATAAAATCTCTGCACGCAGAACCGAACATCTTGTAAACGTGGAGAATAAAATACTTGATAAGAGTCATGGTTAAAGCCATGGCTCTTATTTTGCTATGGTGAAATTTTATTCACAGACAATGAAGTGAACCAGAGGGTCTGACCAGTCTGACCCCTCGGTCCAAAAACCAATCAAAAAAGACAATGAAAAAAGAATATAGAAGTCCTGAATTGAAGGCAAGAAAGCTACACATCGTTTGTATGCTCGAAACCTCAGAGATTAATGTAGGAGGTAACACGGATCACTTCGACGCAAAGGAGAGTTCCATCTTCGATAGATTCGGTAGCGAGGATACAGAAGAATAGTAGCCCACTTATATGATAACAAAGCATCGCTCATTTTCCATAGTGGGCGATGCTTTTGTTCTCAAGAACCACGGGACGGAGAATTTCCTCGCAACGTTACACGTTTCACAAAATCTTTGTAAAGTATTGATATAGAATACAATAAGCGCGTGTAACGTTCGCTCAACGTTTCACGATGTTGCACGACGATACACCTT
>JAKSTZ010000075.1 GCA_024402335.1 Bacteroidales bacterium | reverse complement strand
GTCGTATGTTGTAGTGAGGATCAACACCTTATAATCAGAAAGAATCTCTTTTTCAACGGCTTCACCAAATGTCAATCTATAAAATTCTTTACCGTAAATTGTTTCGTCGTCCATTGAGCATAACGCAACAGATGCCTTTTTCGCAGATTCTTTTCCTTTGACACCATATATGCGCGGTGTTGCCGTCATGTACAGACGTTTCTTTGCTTTGATGTTATCATTACCATGACATTTAGTAAAACTACTCTCATCTTGATCTGAAATGATCGCACCTGTTGTTCTGTGTGCTTCGTCACATACGATTAAATCAATTTCTGGTAACCCTTTTTGTTGTGCCTCTATCACCGAATCGATGGATTGGTAAGTTGAAAAGATAACAGTAAAATTGTTACCTTTGGAATATTTAATAACAATATTTTTGGGATTGGAAGTTACCGGGTAGCCTAAATCTGTTGTTGTTTCATCGATATCGTCATTTTTGCGTTTACCCACACTTATGTCAGAACAAACACATATCGCGTTGATTTTTTCATCAGCGTTGGAAACCCATGACCATAACGTTTGTCTAACGAGTGAAATAGATGGTGCTAGAAACAATACTAGTGGTGTTTTATTTGTTTCTTTTAAATTTTTTATTAATCCTTCTGCGATTTTGAGAGAAGTAAATGTTTTACCGGTACCGCAGGCCATTATCATGCGTCCGCGGTCTTCTGTTTTGTAATGTGATATGGCTTTATTGTACGCGTTTAATTGATGTTCACGCAATTCAAATTTACACGTTCTAGCGTCATCACCGTGGATGCCGTTTTCAATTTTATCCCAATCTACCTGTGATTTTTCTAGAATATCTAAAGTGACTAGTTCTACAGGAATTGTTTGTCCTTTTGTAACTTCAGTAGCGTTATCACTCTGATTGTTTGTTGTTGCCACTATCAAACGCAGTGAAAATGATTTTATGCCATCATCATCGTGGAATGTTCTTCCAGATGTTGCAAGAAACGTATCCACGTCTTTCTTTGAAACATAATGATCTTCTGCATAACATTTGCATTGTATGGCCCAATACTCATCACTGTTTGTTTTGGCGACTAGATCAATACCTGTGTCAACACTGCCTAATTCATTTTTATAAGGAAAGTCATTCCAAATTTTGACCCATTTCAATAAAGATTTGTATACTGGGTCTGTCATAAAATATCGCGTCATCAACTCTTCGAATTTGGTTCCTTTTTCTTTTTCAGAAAAAGATTCAACGCGATAT
>JAKSTZ010000074.1 GCA_024402335.1 Bacteroidales bacterium | reverse complement strand
ATAACTCAGCAATTATGAAAAAGAAATCGCAGAAAAAAGTTTCGCTATTTTACAAGAATCATCGAGACTGGTTTATTACGATGACGGCTAGTTTTGTAGCAACCGTTTTGGGTATTATGGTCACATTAGGAGCGTCTGTTTTTCAACAACGCTCAGACCATAAAAAACAAACGGAACTCTTTATGCGCGATGTGGTGTTAGACCTGAGTTCTCGTGAAGACAATATGCGAAAAGACTCTATCAAGTTTGTTGAGATAGAGTCTGCATTATTGACCTTGGATGCCACCATTGATGATCATGCCTCCTTGTTTATGGACACCATTGTCTTTCAATATATTGGCTGGACGGCATATTATTCCTTTACCATATCTGAGAATAGACTTATCGAGAACCTATTCACTACCAACGAAGCGGTTTTCCAGTTGATTGATGATTATGAGTTAACGAAAACCATCCGAACGTGTTATGGCGTTCATGCGGCTTATAACACCCAACGCAAAGAATTAGCGGATGTAACCATGCGCTTACTGCCGGAGATTTTCGTGATGGTTTCGTTACAAGTACCTAATGTGGAAATTATGAGAAAGACCGATCATTTGACGCAATATTATGAATGGCTGCAAAGAGTTACTAATACGATTAGACTCATAGATTATTGGCTTCCGCAAATACATCAACTACGGCTATCCATAATGGAAACCATGGATGCAACGGAAGAAGATATCGAATCATGGAAGAAATAAAAACCCATTCGGCGTTTTATTCAATAAACTATAATAAGTAACGATGTTCCTTATATATAAGCATTATTAGTTTCGCCATCGAGTTTCATGGCACAAAAGTAGTCACAAAAAAGCAGTCAAATTTGATTGCTTTTTTTGTTGAAATTTTTGTACTATATTTTACGGCACTTTTTCGGTTGGTTTTTGTCGGTCGGACACTGAGAAAACTCGAAAATAATCAAAGATTTAGCACTTTTTGGGGCAGATTCGCTACAAAACTCAAAAAAATAGCATGTTTTTTGTGCCAAATATTGTATATGTCGGCAAAATGTTTTAATTTTACTAGTACAAAGGCATATGTAATGTAAATACTTACATCAAAACTTTCGTTAGAACTTTCGCAAGAACTTTCGTTAGAATTTACTCAATCCTCTGTACAACAATGATTAAACATTTTTGCCGAACATTGTCGTAAAGGGAGTAGTCAATGGGAGGTTTGTCAAACAAGAAACTCCCATTGATAAAGTCTATGAAAACGAGACAAAGTAAGTCTTTCAAGCAGTTCATGCTTGATCTTGACCCCAGTGTCAGAACAGGAATCTTCCTGCAAATCGCCAAACAATGTCATGTTACTCTTGCCTGCGTGCGTATGT
>JAKSTZ010000073.1 GCA_024402335.1 Bacteroidales bacterium | reverse complement strand
GTCAAATCCTTCGTCAACACAATATTGAAACCAAAAATGAGATAGGCACCGCATGCTGCGAGGTGGCCAGCGATCAGTCTCTTTTTATTAACGTCTTCCATCAAAAAACAAATTTTCAAATATTTTGCAAAATTACTAAAAATCCCACATTTTGCTAAAAACAGCGAAAAAAGCCGTTAATATTTGTTAAAACGGCGTACACATACTATATTTGCTCTAATTTGTGAATTTAAAAGTCTAATATTTTGAAAAACTTAGTGATAAGGGCATTGACTGGAGCGGTATTACTTCTTGTAATGATCTCCGCAATTCTAATGCCACCATACATATTCGGAGTTGTATTCTTTGCATTGACAATTCTTTGTTTATATGAGTTTTATGGTTTATGCTACAAGGTAGATCAGGCAAAACCGATTTCGCGTTGGGCAATGGTAGGTGGAGGAGTATTATTCCTATCAGTTTTCTTGGCTGAGTTGTTTCAATTGCCATGGATTGTGCCAGTATTATATGTTCCATTCTTCACGGGAACATTTGTTGTAGAGCTATTCCGTAACAATGGAAATCCAATATTGAATGTTGCAATGTCGTTGTTAGGACATATATATGTAGCACTTCCGTTCTCATGTTTGTGTATGATTGAGAGTATGGGAGCTATTGGCAGTGATGGTGTTGCCGAAAATTGGCAGGGAGGCCTATTAGTTTTGGCATTCTTCATAGCAATTTGGGTTTCAGATACAGGAGCTTATTTGGTAGGACGAGCAATCGGCAAGCACAAATTGTATGAGAGAGTTTCGCCAAAGAAGTCATGGGAAGGTTTTTGGGGAGGTTTTGTGTTGGCTACCACAGTGGGCTTCTTCTTCGGTAGATATTTCCCTAATTTGCCAGTAATCAATGGCCATCAGTTGTATGATTGGCAGTGGGCTATTTTCTTTGCACTAATATCCGTACTTGGAACATTGGGCGATTTGGTAGAGAGCCTTTTCAAGAGATATTTCAAGGTGAAAGATTCAAGCAATATGCTCCCAGGACATGGAGGATTTCTTGACAGATTCGACAGTGCGATTATATCTGCACCGTTTGCATATGCAATTTTACTTCTTTTTTTCACCAAATAATGGTTGAATTTTGGTGGATTTGTATAATTTTGCATTTTGAAAAATATAAAATAGGCTAATCTGGTTGTATTTTACTGCAACTAAATGAATTAAGGATATTAAAAACTTTTTGACGTGAAAAAAACATTGAAACTTTTGGTGATAGCCATTTGTGCTGTATTGCTTTCTTCTTGTAAGTCTCAGGAAAAAATCTTGTACTTTCAGGACATTCAGTTGAATAAAAATGAACCTGTAGTTGGTTCTCGCGATATTCGTTTGCAGCCTAAGGATCAGAT
>JAKSTZ010000072.1 GCA_024402335.1 Bacteroidales bacterium | reverse complement strand
GACGAAACGACCCCCGACAGAGTGTGCAAGACTCTTGTCGGGGGTCTGTTCATTTTTCATTATTGAGTGGCTGACATAAACCACAGGCTTATTACCGCTTATTTGTTGTGACTGTCAAACCATTTGCTGATACCTAAAACAATAAGATTGCTTACAATACCTGCCACGACTGAAACGACGAACGAGAAAATTATATGCCCACATTGTCAAAAAAGAGGTTGGAGTAAAAAAATAGTTGCTAAAACTGAAGAAAAATAAGTTTTGTTGTGTATTTGATATAAAAATATAGATTTATATACTTGTTTTTTATAGGGGTTATCCTAATTTTATAATTTTTAAAAACTTTCAAATAATTGTCTGTATTTGTCAGTGTTTTGTCATAGTGACACTGATATAATAAAGTCACAGTCAAGGGAACAGAGAAATGACTGAGAAAAAGAAAAAAGAAAAAAGAAAAATTAATTATTAAGGGAGTTAATCACTATGAAAAAGACAAACAAGAAAATCATCGCAATCGTATCAGCAATAACAGTAGCAGTTACAACACTTTCAACAGTATGTGTATGCAGTGCTCACTTAGACAATAGCACAGAAACAAAGCCTACTGTAAAAGCAAGTGCAAAAGCACCTGTAAGCAACAACAAGTTTGTTTATACAGTCAGCGGTCAAGGAATAGAAAACAACTATGACTGGAACTATTGGATTACAGCATTGAATGTAGATGTTGATTGTGACTTTGACCATACAACAGGCAACTACAACTTTGAGGTTACAGGTCTTGGAAAAGGTTATGTAAATGTACAATTCCAATACAAGATAAGCGATACAACTTGGAAGTATGATACACTACATTTCTATGTAGATGACAATAAGAACATCAAAAGAATAGATAACATTATTGAGTCTGAAACAAGAGAAAAAGGTGTTAAAAAGGATTCTTCAATTGATTATTCAATTAATGTTACAAGCATTAACGACAAGCTATATGCAGGAGATACTTGCTACTACACAATACAAGCAAAGCCATATACAACATATAACGCAACATTTGTACCAGACACTATAAAAGGAACAGTTGTAAGTATGGGCACAGTAACAACAGACGCAAATGGTTATGCAAGTGGAGAGTTCCATATTTGGGAAACAGCAATAGCAGGAAGAGGTACATTCACAATTTCAGACGACAACCACGAGGTTAAAACACCTATAACAGTTCTAAATAATAGTCAAGATGAGGCTATCACACTTACAAGTATCAATGATAAATTACAGCCAGGAGAAACTTGTTATACTTCATTCCACGCAAAAGCAAACACAACTTACAAGATGACATTTAAGCCTGAAAGCATAAAAGGAACAGTTGTAAGTCTGGGTACAGTAACAACAGACGCAAATGGCTATGCAAATTATGAATTCCACATTTG
>JAKSTZ010000071.1 GCA_024402335.1 Bacteroidales bacterium | reverse complement strand
CAGGGATTTTTGAGAAAATTCACATGCATTCCTCAAATTGTATAGATGATATTAATGTCTATGCGTTACTCGAAAATGGACTTGTTAAAGAGGCTTATTGGGATGGTGTTGCATGCACAATTTCTACTTCTTCAACAGACATTATGTGTGGTTTAATGATTGGAAAAACATGGGCTGATGCTCAATACATTATTGATCAATATAACCACATGATTCACGAGGAACCTTATGATGATTCAGTCCTCGATGAAGCTATTGTTTTTATGAACACATCAAAGCAAGCAGCCCGTATTAAATGTGCCACAATTGGCTGGGATGCAATGCACGAAATGATTTGTAAACACGACCATGAAAAATAATATTGCAGAACAAGAATATAAATACGGTTTTAAAGACGAAGATACATCTATCATTACAACCGGAAAAGGTTTAACCGAAGATGTTGTTCGTGAAATTTCACGACTCAAAAACGAACCTGACTGGATGCTTGAATTCCGTCTTAAATCCTACAAGGCATTTAAAGAACTTCCAATGCCTTCTTTTGGACCAGATTTATCATTCTTAGATTTCGATTCTTATACATATTTCACAAGAAACTCTACTGGGGTAGAGAAAGACTGGGACAAAGTTCCAGATACAATTAAAAATACATTCCAAAAACTTGGAATTCCAGAAGCTGAACAAAAGTATCTTTCTGGTGTTACAACCCAATATGAATCTGAGGCAGTTTATCACAACATGCTTAAGGAAGTTGAAGACAAAGGAGTTATCTTCTTATCAACCGACCAAGCAGTTCAAATGTGCCCTGAAATTGTTAAAAAATATTTCAACACTGTTGTTCCTTATAGGGACAACAAATTCTCCGCATTAAATGGAGCGGTTTGGTCTGGTGGATCATTTATTTACGTTCCAAAAGGTGTCAAACTTGATAAACCTCTTCAATCCTACTTCAGAATTAACAACGAGAAGTCGGGACAATTTGAAAGAACTTTAATTATTGTTGATGAAGGTGCAGATATCCACTATGTGGAAGGTTGTACAGCACCAATTTATTCAAAAGATTCTTTGCATGCTGCAGTTGTTGAAATTGTTGTCCTTAAAGATGCACATTGTAGATATTCAACAGTTCAAAACTGGTCTACAAACATTGTTAACTTGGTTACTAAACGTGCAAAAGTTATGGAAAATGGTCATATGGAATGGATTGATGGAAACGTTGGTTCACAAACAAATATGAAATATCCAGCATGTATTTTAGCTGGAGAAGGTGCCAAAGGCACCTGTATTTCCATTGCAGTTGCCGGCAAAGGACAATATCAAGACGCTGGCGCTCGTATGATTCACCTTGCAAGCAATACAAGCTCAACAATCATTTCAAAATCAATTGTTAAAAATGGTGGTGTTGCAAACTATCGTGGTTCTGTTAAACACA
>JAKSTZ010000070.1 GCA_024402335.1 Bacteroidales bacterium | reverse complement strand
AAGGGGAATATAAATATATAATATGGCTAAACAAGTAAAATGGAATAAATACATATATGACCGGTTCTGCGAACTTGCTATGTTGTCAGACTTGGAATCGGAAATTCTGAAAGAACGGATAAAGGGTGTCAGCATTGTTCAGAGTAGTTTCCTGCATGGTATGTCTGAAAGTGGTGTGAATAACATCATACGGCAATTAAAAGAGAAGTATGACAACGCGCAGAAGATACCAGGAAGCAATTTACCGGTTAGAAAGAAAAACTGAAAATTGAATAAATGTTGAATGAAAAAGATAGTATTCGTGTATGTTTACTATCTTTTTTCGTTGTACGATTTATATAAACCTAATAAACCTAATAAACCTAAAAACTTCATAACCAAACAAGAGAAAACTAACTTTATGTTGCAGAAGCAAAACAGACAGAAACGGCTTTGTGGGAAACGGCTTTCGTGCAAACAGACAGTTGGTTTTTTCTTTTATGCCGTACAAACGCGTATAAGCCATTTTAAGACACGAAAATACAATATGTGGTAAATGTATCGGCTCAAACCACAAAATGTCCGTATAGTGCCTTAAAACGCGTCAGAAGGGCATACAGTAAACAAGCAGACAGACAAGAAACACGAAAACAGATAAAAATGCCTTCCTGCAAGCACCAAAACACGCAAAATATGCAAATATTAAATACAGTTTTAATTTCTGTACGATAGTTATAAAATAAATAAATAATAAATAACACGCGATACAAATAGATACTAATAACTTGTTTGTTTGTCAAAAGGGGGATAAATTATGACATTCAATGAGAAAAAGAAACTGTTAGAAAGTTACAGAAGGAAAAATATCGTTCCGGAAAAGTACCTGGAAGAATATGAGAAACACTTTACGGCAGGCACGAAAATCACACAAACTTTGTCTTTCACTTCCGGATCACACTCCAACAATTCAAAAATCGAACAAGCTGCTATCAAAATGGCAGAAGTTGCCGAAAAGATAGAAAAGGCAAAAGAAGCAAACGAGCAGGAAACAAAACTTGTGCTTTACGGAATTTCTACGATACGCAAGCAAAGATACAGAGAACTGCTAACTATGCGCTACATCAAAGGAATGAAACTTGACGATATATCAGATGTATTGCAGAAGGACAAACGAACAGTAGAACGGGCAATAGAACGGGCAATTATATCAATGAGAATTTAATCAAAGAGATTTAAGACAGAAAAAACGCGTCAGATACAAGTGATCCGGCGCGTTATTTTTATTTTACAAGCAAAAATCAACTCTGTATGCCTTGCCTTCGTGCGTTACCTTTTCCATGTTTTCCCACATCTTTCCGGCTTCTTCTTCGTCACACATACAAGCTATGCAATTCTGCACAAAATCGGCTTTTTCTTCTTCTGCATACACATAAACACCTTCTTTAATGTGCTTTTCAATGTCTGCCTGGGACATCTTTGTTTCATTCAAAATTGATCTGATTTCATTTTCTGTCATAGTCATAGTTAGTTACCTGCACTTTCTCTATCCATTTTTTCAGTAATAGCTTTATTCACAAATTCATTGAGTGACATTCCAC
>JAKSTZ010000007.1 GCA_024402335.1 Bacteroidales bacterium | reverse complement strand
GTGTGTGTGTGTGTGTGTGTGTTTATACAACTATTTGGATTTTCCAAATAATTGAGGCACAAATTGTTATTTAATTTTACTATTCCCACACAATTGATTTCTGATTATACAAATATAGGAAATTTATTTAAAGATTTAGCAAAATCTTTTGTATTGTCCCTTACCCTTTGTTGCTTTTCCAAATTGAATTGCATTAACTGGACAAATATGGTAGCATGCTTCACAAGTTGTGCAATTACCTTTCCACTCCGGCTTTTTATTCGCATTTAACGTAATATTTTCCAATGGACAGACAGAGACACATGAACCACAACCGATACACTCATCCGTAGTCCACCATTTTTTATCCGTTACAAGGAACTTATAAAACAATGGACGAACAACATAAGTCTTCAAAAACGGATACGTGCCCACTTCTATATTTGATTCATATCTCCTATCTGCAATAGTCTCTAAAATGTCTCGTAGGCGTTCTTTCGCACTTACTATTTTTTGCGCTGCAACTTCTTTGGAATCTACATCCATTCCAGACATATTTACGTATGTTTCTGGCATTTGTAGTCCGAAACAAGCAGACAAAGCAATATTTCTATCTTGCAATGCTTTTTGTAAAACTCGTTCCGTATGCCCCGCATTATCTCCATACGTAGTAACACAAAACGTATAAACAGTTTTCTTATTAAATGTCAACCGAGAAATGAAGTCAAGAACTAACTGTGGAGGTGCCCAACAATAAACCGGAAAAACAAATCCTAACATTTCGTTATTCTTAAGCTCACAGTTATATTCTTTTGCTTTTTCCGCATCGGGAATAAACACAAGTTTTTCATTTAGATTTCGAGCAAGTTCTAAAGCCACATACTTGCTGTTTCCACAACCTGAAAAATAAAATATCATACTGAACAAATTTACTGTTCTATACTAATCCCATTGAATTATGCGAGTGCCATCGGCTTCCACACGTAATGTAATATTCATTGTATTTGCAGGAAGCAACGATGATGCAATGTCCGGCCATTCTATCAAACATATATTCCCGCTATAGAAATAATCCTCCGCCCCAATATTCATTAAATCGTCTATCGTTTCTAACCGATATAAGTCAAAATGATATACTGTATTTTTTTTAGGTGTAAGATATTCATTTACTATTGCGAATGTAGGACTTGCGACATTATCAACTACTCCTAATTCTGCACAAAAAGCTTTTATGAAGGTGGTCTTACCTGCACCCATTCCACCATGAAAAGCAAGAACTGTACGTCCTTGTAATGAAGCAATTACAGACTTTGCAACCTGTGGTAAATCATCTACCGAATGTATTTCAACACTATTCATATCGTAACGCAACTATCGGATCCAAATTTGCAGCTTTTTTCGCAGGATACCAACCAAAAAATATTCCTGTTATTGCACAAACAAAGAAAGATATTAACAGCGAAGAACCTGTAATGATTGTTGGCCACTGCGTAAAAAACGTGGTAATTTTTGCTGCAGCAATTCCAACGAACACTCCGATTATTCCCCCGGTAACACTAATGAAAATCGCCTCTGTTAAAAATTGAAGCAATATATCTTTACTTCTACCACCTACAGCCATACGTAAACCGATTTCACGAGTTCTTTCCTTAACCGAAACATACATGATATTCATAATTCCAATACCACCTATCAGCAAAGATATTCCCGCAATTGCAACCAATAACGCTGTAAGTATTTCCGTAGTAGAACTCACCGTAGTCAACAACTCTTCCATCGACATAACAGAGAAAGGATCATTTCCTTCATTACTTTTATGTAACTTACGCAATGCATTAGTTACTTCCTCTACAGCTTGTTTTGCAGCATCTTCACTTTTGGCTGATGCAACAATAGAATTTACATACGTAATAGACAATATTCGTTTTTGTACAGTTGTAAAAGGAACTAATATCACATTATCTTGATCCTGACCAAATGTATTTTCACCTTTTGATTCTAAAACTCCTATAATTTGAAACGGCGTGCTTTTAAAACGAATTGTTTTACCAATAGGATCTTCATCACCAAATAAATTCGTGACAACGGTCTGACCAATTACAGCAACTTTTGATGATTGACTGATATGTCGTTGAGAAAACATACTTCCTTTTTTCAACTCCATTTTCTTAATATCGAGATATTCAGGATAAACCCCATACATAGTTGAAGGCCAGTTATTTGACTCACGAATTGTTTGTCCACTTGATTGAACGATAGGCGAAACCGCATCAATGTTCATACAACTTTGAACAACCTCAACATCTTTCAATGTCATACTTCGTTGAGAACCATCATCTATACGCACTCCTCCAACACGTTGAGAACCAGGACGAATAGTTATCATATTCGAGCCCATTTGTGAGATTTGCGAGCGAATACTTTGTTTTGAACCTTCACCGATTGCCAACATTGTAATAACCGAGCCAACACCGATTATAATCCCCAACATAGTAAGAAACGTTCTCATCTTGTTGAGAATCACCGCTTTCCAAGAAACTTTTATTAAATTCGAGAAAACCATACACTAATCCGTTACAGGCAATTTTGCTAATTCTTCTTTTGCATCAACCTGATGTTCATACACTATATCCTCCACCACAAGACCATCACGTAACACTATCGTTCTCTTACTCATTTTTGCAATATCTGGTTCATGAGTTACAAATACAATTGTCTTACCTTGACGATTAAGATCTTGAAACAATCCCATAATCTCATACGACATACGTGTATCCAAGTTTCCTGTCGCCTCATCTGCAAAAATCACAACAGGATCATTTACCAACGAGCGGGCAATTGCTACACGCTGTTGTTGTCCACCCGACAACTGATTCGGCATGTGATGTAAACGCTGCTGCAAACCAACCAAATTCAGAGCATTAATTGCACGTTCTTTTCGTTCTGCTGCAGAAACTTCATGATTATAAAACAAAGGCAATTCAGCATTTTCTATGCATGTTGTACGAGGCAAAAGATTATATGATTGAAACACAAAGCCTATCTTTCTATTACGAATCTCCGCAAGTTTGTCGTTAGATAACTCGCGAACCGAAACGCCATCTAATTCATACGTTCCTGAAGTAGGTTTGTCCAAACAGCCAAGAATATTCAACATGGTTGACTTTCCGGAACCACTTGCTCCCATAATGGTAACAAATTCTCCTTCGAATATGTCGTACGACACACCTTTCAGAGCACGAACGACTTCATCACCGACCTGAAATTCCTTCTTTAAGTTTTCTATATGAATAATAGGCTTTCTTTCCATATTTTTCACATTTTATCTTCGTTTTTGTCGAGTACCTTGTTGCATAAATGGACTCTTTCCCTTTGGCATATCTTTATCAGAAGCTGTTTTTAAAGAAACTAAAACAGAATCACCTTCAGACAAGCCTGAAACTATCTGACAACTTATTTCATCACGATTGCCAATTTCAACCTTTCTGCGTTCTATTTTCTTATCCACAACAACCCAAACAAAATCTCCTTTTCTACCTTTTTTCCCATCTCTTGGAGCCTTTCCTTCAAAATTTCCTTCATGATTTTGACGTTCCGGTTTCTCCATCTTTATATTATTTTGTTCGTTATATTTTCTCAACAAATCAAACGGAAGTTCGTAGTTCACAGCACCGTCTGGAACAGTTAGTACATCATTTATTTCCAATGTATAGATAGAAACGGTTGCAGTTAATCCCGGCATTAGTTTTAGATCAGGATTATTTGCTTCTATAATAACCGTATATGTCACAACATTTGATGTAACCTTTGGATCCAAACGAACCTGAGTGATTTTCCCATCAAACACGTCGTTTTGATACGCATCGACAGTAAACGAAACCCGTTGACCTTCTTTTATCTGACCGATATCAGCTTCATCTATATCAGCCTCAACTTGCATTTTTGTCAAATCTTGAGCTATGGTAAACAACGTTGGCGTACTGAAACTTGCAGCAACTGTCTGACCTTCTTCTATACTTTTCGAAAGAACCACGCCATCAACAGGAGAATAAATATCGGCATAACTAAGGTTAGTTTTTGCCTTATCCAAACTGGCTTTAGCTTGTGTTAGAGAACATTTCGAATTGGTATATTTATAAAGTACCTCATCGTACTCCGCTTGACTAATCAAGTCATCATCAAACAAAGCTTTTTGTCGTTCGTAGTTTTTCTTATTATAATTCAACTCATTTAATGCACGCTCATAACTTGTCTGTGCCTCCTCAACAGATGCCTTCAAGTTTGTCTTATCAAGTTCAGCAATCAACTGCCCCTCTTTTACTTGACTATTATAATCAACATAGACTTTTTTTACCTCACCTGAAACCTGCGTACCAACCTCAACCTGTTGAATTGGCTCTATCGTACCCGTTGCAGTAACAATATTAGCAATAGAACCTTTTTTCACAACATCTGCAGTCATCACTATTGTTTCTTTTTTCCCTTTTGCAAAGAAAAAGAAATACGCCGCTGCTCCTAAAGCAAGGACTATACCGAGTATCAATATTAGCTTACCTTTTTTCATACTAAAATTCTATTGTTTTACCTTGATAATGAAGTATTACCATATAATTTAGAATAGCCATATACTTGGCCTGAATTTGCGAAACACTTGTCTGTGCAAAATTGGTTTCTGTTACCAACAATGTCGTTGCATCAATCAAACCAACTTCAAATTGTTTTTGAGCTAATTCCAACGAATTACTCAATGATTGCAACGAATATTGCAAAGCAATATCTTCAGCCTGATAGGCTTCCGCATTTTGACATGCATTCTCTATCGACTTGTATAGATTCTTTCTTGTCGATTCAATTCCTAACGCATTATATTCGGAATTAATTTTCACATTTTCAACATTTGTCTTTGTTTGCCATCTGTTAAAAATAGGAACCGACAAAGACATGCGCAATGATTTGTTTCCTCTCCATTCTGATTCATTATCGAAGAAATCACCACTTGCACCAACACTAGCCGAAACAGACAAAGAAGGAAAATAAGAAGATTTTGCAATCTTTACCGACAGACTATCTATAGCTAACTGCTGTTCCGCACTTTTCATTTCTGGATATACCTTACAGGCATCTTCATACACTTCCATAGGAGAAGGCACTGTAAATGCAGCAAAAGACAATTCTGTATCAGCAATATCAAAAGAAGCGCCTGGTTCCAACTCCAACAATTGCTTTAATGTTAATAATTGTTGTGAATATTGATTTTTCGCACGTACTAACGAATACTCTTTATTCGCATATTGCGCCTCTATGTCGCTATAATTCTTCTTCGACATGGAACCGACTTTATATTTAGCTTCCGCTATTTTTAATTCTTTTCGAGATGTTTCCAACAATTTCTCTGCCAACAAAATATTTTCCTTAGCATAAAGAACCTGAATATAAGCTTCCGCTACAGATATTTCAATGTCATATTTTACTTGCTCCGTCTGCAACGATTGTTTATCTAACTCAAGTTTATTCTTTTTAATCGTATTTTCAGCACTCAAGCCATTAAACAAATTCATACTGGCACTCAAGCCAACACTGGTTGAAGTCGGTTCCAACAACGACTGAGATGCCGACGCATTCACAGAAGGCAGACGATTTAATTTTGATTGTTTATAAGACAATTCCGAAGAACGTTGCCTTAAATAAGACTGTGAAACTGTTAAATTATTTTCTAAAGCATAAGAAACGCATTGCTGCAATGTCCATTTTTCTTCTTGCGAAAAGACCGACATACACATCGTAAGCGCTACAACTATTGCGACCAACTGTCTCATTTACAAACTAATTTGTCAAAATTACGAAACTAATTGCAACTCACGTACAAAAAAAAACCAAAATAAATACGAACGTAAAATTCATCTATACAAAAACACACAAATTGTTACCAGTTATAAACAACGAAGACCTTCCTCAATAAAAAGTGGTATATTTGTCAAAATTTTGTAAAAAATGTTCAACCCAGCTATTGAATATGAGCCTCGTGAGGTTATAAAGAAGTTCCAAGAGCAAAAAATGCAGGAACTACTTCAATATCTACAAGCGAAGTCTCCTTTTTATAAAAATATGTTCTCAAAAGAACATATAGACATTTCGAAAATTAACACCTTGGAAGACCTTCGGGTTATCCCATTTACTACAAAAGAAGATTTGCAATTACACAATGAAGATTTTCTTTGTGTTGACAAATCACAAGTTGTAGATTATATGTCAACTTCAGGTACATTAAGCGAACCGACTACATTTGCAGCCACAAACAATGACAGTAAACGACTTGCATACAACGAAGCTATATCGTTTACTTGTGCTGACGGCAAGCCTGGCGATATTTACCAACTCATGACAACATTAGACAAACGTTTCATGGCCGGCCTTGCTTACTTCGAAGGTGTAAAACTTATGGGCGCATCAATAATCCGTGTCGGTAACGGTATTCCTGCTTTACAATGGGAAACCATAAAACGTTTAAAACCAAACACCATTATTTGCGTACCCTCATTCATACTACGAATAATCAAATTCGCAGAAGAAAACGGCATCGACTACAGAAATAGTAGTGTGAAAAAAGCTGTTTGCATTGGTGAAAATTTACGAAACGAGGATTTTTCACTAAATCTTCTTGGTACACGTATAAAAGAGAAATGGGATATAGACCTATACTCAACATACGCTTCAACCGAAATGGGTACATCTTTCTGCGAATGTGGCGCAGGCAAAGGTGGTCACCATCATCCTGAATTGATAATTTGCGAAGTAATTGACGAAAACGGTAACAATGTACCAGAAGGTGAATATGGTGAACTAACCATAAGCACACTTGGTGTTGAAGGTATGCCGCTACTTCGTTTCAAAACAGGAGACATCACTTGTTTCCATTATGAAAAATGTACATGTGGAAGAACAACAATGAGAATCAGTCCATTAAAAGGACGCAAAAATCAGATGTTAAAAGTAAAAGGAACAACATTGTATCCTGCCGCTATATTTGACGTACTTGACAACATTGATTATGTAGAAAATTATCTTGTTGAAGCAACTACAAACGAAATCGGAATGGATAACGTTAGCGTTTCTATTGGATGCAAAAATCCATCAAAAGACATAATAAAAGATCTAAAAGACCGATTTAGAGCAAGAATCCGTATTGCCCCAGATATTCAATTTCTTCCTATTGACGAAATTAATAGAAGAAACTTCCCTGAAGCAAAACGAAAACCTATTAAATTTTTTGACAACAGAAAAAAATAATTAAAAATGCAAAATTTTGACGATATAAGACCTTTTAACGACGACGAAGTACCTGCAGCTGTACGCAGAGTCGTATCCGACTTATATTTCCCATATCTTGTAAGCCTTATCGCCCCTGAAAAATCGGTAAATGAGGTAAAACAAAATATTCAAAGAATAAAAACAGTACAACAATTTCAAGAAGAAATTACTTGTTCTGTTATCCAAAAAGTAATTAACACGTCTATTACTAGCTTTACATGCCAAGGCGGAGAAGATTTAGTAAAAGACAAACCATATCTATTCATTTCTAACCATAGAGATATAGTACTTGATGCAGCATTGTTAAACTACTATTTCTTCCAATGTGGAGTGCAGCCAACAGAAATCACATTTGGAAGCAATCTAATGAAGAATGCGTTGTCTGCCGATTTAGGTAAACTAAATCGAATGTTCCGAATAAATCGTAGCGGCGCTATTCGCGACCTCTACAAAAACTATGTTGAAGTTTCTTCATATATTCGATATGTTATTTCGGAGAAAAAACGTTCCGTTTGGATTGCCCAAAGAAATGGTAGAACAAAAGACGGAGACGATAAAACAGAAGCTGCTGTACTAAAAATGTTCGCAATGAGTAGCGATGAAGCATTTTTAGAAAACTTGTCTTCACTTAACATCACTCCTGTTGCTGTTTCATACGAATACGAACCTTGTGTATTTATGAAAGCGGCCGAATTATTCATATCTTCTTTCACTCGCTACGTAAAAGATAAAGACGAAGATTACCAAAGCATTCTTAACGGTATTGTATCTCCAAAGGGACATGTAAATTTTGCTGTAACAAAACCTATTACCATTGAAGAGTTACAACAATGCGACGAGTTAGAAAAAGGAGATAAATTCACACAATTGGCAAACATCATAGATAAGCGAATCTACGATGCATATATTCTAGAAAAGAATAACTATATCGCATACGACATCGTTACTCGCAAACATAAATTTGCAGACCGCTATAACGAAAATGACAAGAAAGAGTTTCTTGACTATGTTGCAGCAGGCATAGACCAATTAAATATGCCGAAAAACAAGAGCGATCTTGAAGCTATAGTTTTCAAAATCTATGCAAATCCTGTAAAAAATAAATTACAATTATAAAAAAGGGAGCTTTGAAAGCTCCTTTTTTTTACAAAAGAACTATTGCGTGAATAAAGGAGGAAAATTTATAAATTGGATTTTTAAGATCGTAGTCTTTGCAGCCGCATGGATTTATGTTTTTTACAAATTCACCAATAGCGAACAAGATATTGTTAGCATATTCTCCCATTCGTTATTCTTCTTCCCTATATTTCTTTTGGTTTGTATCTGCATGCTTTTTAATTGGGGCTTTGAAGCTGCGAAATGGCAACAACTTGTTAATTGCAGCCAGAGAATTTCATATAAAAAAGCATTGTCGGGTGTACTAGTAGGACTTCCGTTAGCTCTGATAACTCCCAACAGAATCGGTGAAATTGGAGGTCGAGCAATAGTCTTAGACAAAGGACGTACAGATGCAATTTGTGCGACATTTCTTGGAAGTTTAACACAATTATTCGCGACTTTATTTTTTGGTTGTCTGGGATTAGCAATCTACTGTCTTTGTTTTCCCATAAACGAAAAAATAAAAGAAACAGCCATAATTGCAACTGCCATAACTATCGTACTACTTGCAATCTTTGGTTTTTGCAGAAACAAACGATGGATACGTAAATTTAGCCTGCACTTCGTAGGAAAGAATTTTTATAAAAAACTTCTACGTCTTTTTCAAATATACAAGCGAAATGATTTTGCTATTGCTACTTGTATAAGCTGTATTCGTTATTGTGTTTTTTCTTCCCAATTTGGGTTACTCATACACATGCTTATTCCAGAATTATCGACAGTCGAAATATTTGTCGGTATTACTCTAACCTATTTTTTCACGACAATAATTCCGACATCGGTTTTAGGAGAAATCGGCATACGAGGTTCTGTCGCTATGGCTGTTTTTGAACTTTTCACAAATCAAATTGCCATAATCTTTCAAATCAGCATTCTTGTATGGCTAATAAACATTGTTTTACCAACATTAGCCGGATCTATTATTTTATTAAGCATAAAACGTAATAAAACAAAAAAAGGCAATCAATAAGATTGCCTTCTAAAAATTCAACAAACAACTATTATTCTGCTGTTTTATCAACGATTTCTGCTTCAGGAGCATTTTTACGAATAGACTCTATACCATTCATGCAACCAGCTTTAGATTCATAATCTTCACCAACAGCGATGATTTCACCATTTGTTGCTTTTAAACGGAAACGAGTTTTTCCAGCTTTGTCTGTATAAACCTCAAATTTTGGGTTCTTTGCAGTTTCAAAACCTTCAACTGTTTGATCTTCAAGATTAGCTTTTACACTGTTTTTTCTAACACTTTCAATACCATTTTTACATGCAGACATTGTAGTGTACACTTCTGATGTTGCAATTACTTGATTGTTACCTGCCAACAAATCAAATTTAACACCACCTTTTGCATTTTTAATCACAAATTTTCCCATAACTCTATTTTTTAGTTAATTACTATTGTCACAAATATAATAAAATGAATTTAATTTCTAAAATCAATGGTATAGAATTCTTATCTTTGCAAAAAAGAAAAAATGCTACAGTTAGGTAAAAACAACACATTAAAAGTCCTACGAAAAGTTGACTTTGGTTATTATCTCGATGCTGCAGAATACGATAGCGTTTTGTTACCGCAAAGATATGCCCCTGAAGGATTACAAGAAGGTGACGAAATTGAAGTGTTCATCTATCTTGATTCTGAAGATCGAATTATTGCCACAACAGAAAAACCTGTTGCAGAGGTAAATGAATGTGCTTATCTAACAGCAAAAGACGTAAACAAATTTGGGGCATTTCTTGATTGGGGTTTACCAAAAGATTTGTTTGTTCCATATCGTGAACAAAAAATGCGCATGGAGGCAGGGAAAAAATATTGGGTTTACATTTATGTGGACAAAGATTCCGACCGCATTGCTGCATCTGCTAAAATCGACAAATTTTTAGACATATATAATCCCCCTTATAACGAAGGTGACGAAGTCTCTATACAAATTCACTCAAAAAGTGACTTGGGAATAAAAGTAATAGTTGACAATAGTTATTGGGGAATAATTTACCAAAACGAATGGGCTGGCAAGCTTATTATTGGCGAGAAAAAAATTGCCTACATCAAAAAAGTACGCGAAGACCTAAAATTAGATATCAGTCTCTCGCCTACCGGCTACAAGAATAAAATTGGTAATTTCGAAGAAATCATTTTACAAGCTTTAACCAACAATAATGGTTTTCTTTCACTTCACGACAAAAGTTCTTCAGAAGAAATAAAGGAAACACTTGGCATGAGCAAGAAGTCTTTTAAAATGACTATTGGAAGTTTATACAAAGCAGGAAAAATTTCATTAGAAACTAACGGTATTCGTCTTTTATGAAAATTGGAGATATAGATTTTGGCGAGCGTCCTGTTTTTGCCGCTCCAATGGAAGACGTGAGCGAACCATCGTTCCGATATATGTGCAAAAAACATGGTGCAGATTTGCTTTATTCTGAATTTGCAGCCTGTGATGCTATTATTCGTTCCATAAACCAAACATTAAAAAAGATTCGTAGTTTCGAATACGAACGACCTTTTGCAGTACAAATCTTCGGGAAAAATGCGGAAGCTATGGCAGAAGCTGCAAAAATCGTAGAATCAGAATACAAGCCTGATATTATTGACATAAACTTTGGTTGTCCTGTAAAAAAAATTGCGGGGAAAGGTGCCGGTGCCGGACTATTACAAAATATTCCGTTGATGATAGAAATCGCTGAATCCGTAGTAAAAGCGGTTTCAACTCCTGTTACAGCCAAAACTCGCCTCGGTTGGGACAGCAACAATATGCCTATAATTTCTGTTGCCGAGCAGTTACAAGATGTTGGTATACAAGCACTAACAATACACGGAAGAACTCGAGCACAAATGTACACGGGCGAAGCTGATTGGACATTAATCGGTGAAGTCAAAAATAATCCAAGAATGACAATTCCTATTATTGGAAACGGAGACATTGACTCACCTCAAAAAGCAAAAGAAGCTTTTGACAAATACGGCGTTGATGCAATTATGGTCGGTAGAGCAAGCATTGGTGCACCATGGATATTCAAGCAAATAAAACATTATCTCAAAACAGGTGAAATTCTCCCAGAACCTAGTTTAAAAGAACAAGTTGACGAGATTAAAGAATATATGATGAAGTCTGTTGAATTCATGGGATTACCAGGCGGAGTTATTCACATGCGAAGACAGTTTGCAAAAACATTCAAAGGATTGGAAAATTTTAGAGAAACAAGAATAAAACTTTTAAATCTTTCCGACTTAGACGAAACTGTAGCTTTGTTAGACGAAATTGCCGAAAAATGGGGTTAACAGTCCTACTTTTAGGCACAGAATTTGCATTTCTGAAAAGAAAAAAAATTGATATGAAAAAATTCATCTTCATAATGCTGCTATGCATACCTTTCTTTTCAAAGGCACAATCTTCTTTTGAACTGTCCCTTTACGGAAAAGCAATTTCAAATATTCGCTCCGAATTATCATATTCCATGGGACCTTCACTAGAATGGCAACCTCGTAGTGGGAAATTAGGACTAAACTATAGTTTACGATTCGGAAACGATGAGACAAACAAATTTGTATTCCAATGTCCTATAGGTCTATTTACCGGTCTAATAGCAGTTGCCTGCCTTGATGACGATATATTGAGCACGTTTGTCGGAGCCGCATTATGTTTTATTCCCGAAGGAATAAGTTATAACATACAACAAGAAAATAATAACACATATTTCATTGTTGCTCCATACATCAACCCATTGCTTCTGGATTTCAGCAAAGATGGCGTATATCCTGTAATTGAAATCGGTACAAAGATTAAAATACCTATGGGCAAAGCAACGGCTGCTATAGATTTTTCCGCACAATCAAAATATAATCCACAAGTAATAAAGCCATCTATAGGCTTATCACTTGGTTGGAAATTTTAGTACTATTAAGCGAGTAACATTTTCTCTGCAAGAAAATCAGCGACACGTTTACCTCTCAGTTGCTCAACAATTGCAAAGGCAAATTTCACTGCCGCACCGGCACCATTACCAGTAATAACATTTTGAGACACAACTACCGAACTTGCAATATGTTCTGCACCAGACAGATGTGATTCATATCCTGGGAAACAAGTTGCTTGTTTTCCTTTCAAAATACCTAAATCACCTAACACATACGGAGCGGCACAAATCGCAGCGACCCATTTACCTTCTTCATTTTGTTGCAATAACATTTTAGCCAAGTCTTTAGATTCTGCTAAATTTGAAGCACCTGGCATACCTCCAGGTAACAATAGCAATGTTGCATTTCCCTGACTAATTTTAGAAATATCCGTATCACACATCACTGTAAGTCCATGAGTACTAACAACATTCAAATCAGTTTTTACAGACACAAGTTCTACTTCAAATCCGGCTCTTTTAAGCACATCGTATGGTATTAAAGCTTCCATTTCTTCAAAACCATCGGCAAGGAAAATATATATTTTAGAATCCATATTATTGAATTTTATTAATCTTTATTATTACAAAGAAAACGGAACACGATATGTACAACCACTCGCATATTCAGAACATCCGTATGCTGTTCTTCCCTTTAACAAGGTGCCTTTCTTACATAGTGGACAAATTGTACCTATTAAAGTATCATCAACCTTAGGTGCTTCCTGAACATCTTTTTTCTTTGGTTGACGTGGTGTTTTAGCTTTTTCGGATTTTTTCTTACTCTTTTCCACTATTTCTGTTACCGAAACACGTCTATTTGTATTATCACAGATAACAGATTGTACAATTTCAGAAACCATTACTTTTAATTCATCCAAGAACTGTTTCGCATTATATGAGCGATGTTCTATCTCACGCAATTTCTTTTCCCAAGTACCCGTAAGTTCTGCACTTTTTAATGATTCCTCATGGATAAGCCCAATCAATTCAATGCCAGTAGGAGTTGCAATTAGATTCTTTTTCTTCTTAATAATATATCGACGTTTAAATAACGTCTCAATTATTGCTGCTCTTGTAGAAGGACGCCCGATACCATTTTCTTTTAACGCATCGCGCAACTCTTCATCATCAACCATTTTACCTGCAGTTTCCATAGCACGCAACAAAGTAGCCTCGGTATATGGTTTTGGTGCTTGTGTCCATTTCTCAGCAAGATCTGGCGTATGTGGTCCTGATTCCCCTTTTACAAAAATAGGAAGCGCTCTCTCTTCATCATCCTTTTTCTCTTCATCATCTTGTGATGATTTATCAAAAACTACTTTCCATCCTGGATCTAAAATAACTTTACCTGTTACTTTAAATTCATATTTCTCAACCATACCCAACACCGTTGTCGTTGTAAACTGACAATCCGGATAAAACGCTGCGATAAATCTTCGAGCAACTAAATCAAAAACTTTTTCTTCGTCTGCATTCAAGCCAGACGGCGTTACACCCGTAGGAATAATAGCATGGTGATCCGTCACTTTTGATGAATCAAACACTTTTTTACTCTTTGGTAATTTTTTATTTTTGAATGGCTCCAACAACGGAACATACGTTTGTAATCCAGCCAATCCACCCATGATTTGTGGACATTTCGGATAAATATCATCACTCAAAAACGTAGTATCTACACGAGGATAAGTCGTAAATTTCTTTTCGTACAGACTTTGAATTAATTGTAATGTTTTATCTGCCGAGAACGCAAACTTCTTATTACATTCAACCTGCAACGAAGTTAAGTCAAATAGTCTTGGAGGCGTTTCTGTTCCCTTTTTATCAGAAGAATCTTTTACGACAAAAGGAGAATTTTTTATTTCATCCATAATCTTTTGTCCAGATTCTTTATCGTCAATTTTTCCTGAAGTTGCCGTAAAAGTCGTATCTCGATAAACTGTAGACAACACCCAATATTGTTCCGGAACAAAATTTTCTATCTGCAACTGACGATTTACTATCATTGCCAAAGTAGGCGTTTGTACACGGCCAATAGACAATATTTGTCTTTGTTGTCCGTATTTCAATGTATATAAACGAGTTGCATTCATACCAAGAAGCCAATCACCTATGGCACGAACAAGTCCAGCTTCATATAAAGATTGGTATTCATTTTGGTCTTTTAGATTTGCAAAACCCTCACGGATTGCTTCTTCCGTCAACGACGAAATCCACAAACGTTTTACCGGACATTTCGCACCTGCTTTTTGCATAACCCATCGCTGAATCAATTCACCTTCTTGACCAGCATCACCGCAGTTTATGATTTCATCGGCTTTTTGCATCAATGATTCAATAACCTTAAACTGCTTTTTTACCCCACTATCATCTATCAATTTTATACCAAATTGAGGTGGAATCATAGGCAATCGTGAAAGCGACCATGCTTTCCATTGATCCGTATAGTCATTCGGTTCCTTTAATGTGCACAAATGACCAAACGTCCAAGTTACTTGGTATCCATTACCTTCGATATAACCATCATAGGCAACTGTAGCACCAAGTACCTTAGCGATATCACGGGCAACGCTCGGCTTTTCTGCAATACAAACTTTCATACTATACTAATTTACCTTGATTTTTCTTTTCTAATTGGTTGAAATCAAAATTAGACTTTATCTGTGAAAGTATAGATTCTACAATATTATAGATTTCCTTGCCCTTGGTATAATCCGCCTCACAGGCAAAATTCACTCGCTTATCTTGAATTAGTTTTTTCGCAAGTTCTTTCTTGTCCTTATTACGAGGTCTATAAACGGCAATAGAATTTCCACCATAATTTTTGACCATACGCATACAAGGCACATCTGTTTCCCCATCGCCAAAATAAATCATGTGTTTAAAAGGAATCGGTCTGTCTTCCTCTTCCTTATATTCATTTACACGATAATTCTCGCTAATATTTGCAATACCCTTGTTTATCATAAACAAGAATTGTGTCTTTGTTGTAAAATCAACGGCAACAGCAGGCCATTCGGCTACACCATCAATATTATACAAAAACGAGCAAGCATATATTTGTTTGAATTTTGAAGCAATTTTCGTTCCTTCTATCATTTCTTTCAATCCCGAAGAATTAATATAATGTTCAACAATAACATTATATTTTTTCGCCAATTCTTCCATCAAATCAAACCATTCTTCAACACCTTTGTACAACTCAACACTCTTTCCATAATCAACAAAAGCCTGACGTCGAATACTTTTCCCTGCAGCACGTGATTTTTCTATCATCAACTTCATATAACACAAGATATTACTTGCATTATGCGTTTTGACTAAAGCATCCACTTCCTTCCAAAAATCATCCTTGTTTTTTATGCCTATATCTTTAAGGAAATCATATTCTTGCATATTCTGAGGAGAAAGCGTTCCATCAAAATCATATATGAGTGCTACTGTCGGTTTGTTTATCATAATCACAATGTTTTCTAGTAAACAAAAATACGAAAATCACCCAACAAATCTATCGTTTCACTACGGATTTATCCTGCCCAATGTTCTCTATCCAAACTTCTATATTGTATTGCCTCTGACAAGTGTTCGGCTTGTATTTGTTCCGAACCTGCCAGGTCTGCTATTGTTCTTGAAACTTTTATTATTCTATCGTATGCACGTGCAGATAATCCTAATTTTTCCATCGCCGTCTTCAAAATAGATTGACACTCTTCATTTAGCACACAATATGTTCGTATCATTTTTGCATCCATCTGTGCATTACAATAAATAGGCATATTTTCAAATCGTTTTTGTTGAATTTCCCGACAACGAATCACTCGCTGCCGTATTGCCTGACTTGACTCTTCCTGCGATTTTTTCGACAATTCTTTAAATGGGACCGGTATAACTTCTATATGCAGATCAATTCTATCCAACAATGGACCAGATATTCTATTCAAGTATTTCTGTACAACTCCAGGACTACAAACACAGGCCTTTTCTGGATGATTATAATATCCACAAGGACAAGGATTCATTGAAGCTATTAGCATAAAACTAGCAGGATAATCAACCGTAAATTTTGCACGAGATATATTTATATGTCTATCTTCTAATGGTTGACGCATTACCTCTAAAACCTGTCGTTTAAATTCCGGTAACTCATCCAAAAATAGTACCCCATTGTGTGCCAACGAGATTTCTCCTGGTTGTGGATATGTTCCACCACCAACTAAAGCAACGTCACTTACCGTATGATGCGGCGAACGGAACGGACGCTCGGTCATTAATGAAACATGACCTCCTAGTTTTCCTGCAACAGAATGTATTTTTGTCGTCTCTAATGCTTCATGCAACGTTAGCGGAGGAAGTATGGAAACTATTCTTTTGGCTATCATAGTTTTCCCTGCGCCCGGAGGACCTATCATAATAATATTATGTCCACCCGATGCTGCAATTTCCATCGCGCGTTTTACATTTTCCTGCCCCTTAACATCTGCAAAATCGAACGAACAAGTTTGCACATGTTGGAAAAATTCCTCCCGCGTATTTATCACCGTTTTCTCCAAAGACTTATTACCCTCGAAGAAATCAATGACTTCACTAATATTTTCTACGCCATACACATCTAAGTCATTTACAACAGCTGCTTCACGAGCATTTTCTTTAGGCAAAATAAATCCTTTAAAGCCAAATTTTCTCGCTTCTATTGCCATTGACAATGCACCACAAATTCTATGAACCCCACCATCCAAAGACAGTTCGCCCATAATAATGTAGTCACCGACATGTTCTGCCGATATTTGCTTTGATGCAGCTAAAATACCTATAGCTAAAGTTAAGTCGTAGGCTGTACCTTCCTTACGAATATCCGCCGGAGCCATATTTATTGTAATTTTCCGACCCGGCAGCTGGTAACCTACACTTCGTAATGCAGACTCTATTCTTTGTTGACTTTCCTTTACTGCACTATCGGGAAGGCCCACCAAATAAAAATTTACACCGCTTACTATATCTGTTTCAACGGTAATAATACGTGCGTCAATACCATTGACGGCACCGCCAAATGTTTTTACTAACATAGTTTTGTTTTTTCGTTATGTTTTGACATGTTGCCATGTCCGGCTTTTTCAAGTCAAAAATACAAAAATCTTTTTTATTGCAGCCACACAACAACAAAATCTATGTAAACAAAAAAAGACGCAGCAATGCCGCGTCTTCAACAGTAAACTATTTTAGTTTTTACTTACTTTCTCTTAGATAAAGCTCTTTTTATAATTGCAGTAAATACATCACCTTCATTCAAGCCTTCTGCTCTCATCTGTTTAGGAACAATACTAGCCTTGCTCATTCCTGGATTTGTGTTAATTTCCAAGAAATTCATGTCACCATTTTGAGTAATGATGAAGTCAACACGGCAAATTCCGAAACAATCAAGATACTTATAGATTTTTGCAGTCATGTCTTTACAAGAAGCTGTGATATGCGTAGGCAATTCCGCTGGAGTAATTTCTTGACTATAACCAGCTTCGTATTTTGCTTGATAATCGAAGAATTCATTTTTTGTTTGAATTTCTGTAATTGGCAACACATGTACACCATCTTCAACCTCATATACACCTACAGAAACTTCAATTCCTTTTACAAAGCGTTCGATAATTACCTCTGTATCTTCTTCAAATGCTTTTTTAATTGCAGGAATCATCGCATCCTCGGTTTTCACTTTCGAAACACCGAAACTTGAGCCACCATTATTTGGTTTTACAAAACAAGGCAAACCTACTTTTTCAATAATAGCTTGTACATCTATTGTATCGTATGGACGAACCAACACGGCATCGGCAGTTTTAACACCAAATGACTTCAAGAATGTTTTTGTTGCATATTTATTGAATGTCAACGAACCAGAGAAAACGCCACAACTTGTATATGGAATTCCCATCAATTCCCAATAACCTGGCATTTTACCATCTTCACCTGGAGTACCGTGGATAGAATTGTAAACACAATCAAATTTGATTTTTTCACCTTTATATTCAAAAGAGAAATCACTCTTATTTATAGGGAATTCACCTTCTGGTGTTTGCACCATCCATTCATCATGAGAGATAAATACAGGGAATGCATCATATTCGTTTTTATCAATCATTCCACATACTTGAATAGCACTATTTTTTGAGATATCAGATTCTGAAGAGAAACTACCTCCAACAACTGCAATTTTTTGTTTCATATTATTAAATTAAATTTTATTCACCCATTCTAATTCTAAGTAAGGCAGAGCCTCACTACTATAATTTATTTTTTATGTTCTACTATATATTTCGCAATTTGAGCATCATAGGCTTGGGCAATTCGTTTCACAATAGGATTTGCCACATCATATTTTCTATCTTCAATTGCTGAAATAGGCAATACTTTTGGAGATGTACCAGAAACAAAAGCTGCATCAAAATCAGCAAGTTCACACAATGCAATTTTTCGTTCTTCCAAAGGTATTTGCAATTCGCGAATTATATCTAAAATCTGTAAACGTGTAATGCCGCACAATACATCTTCAGCCAAAGCAGTAACAACAGTTCCGTTTTTTACAAAGAATGTATTTGATTTACTTCCTTCGGTAACATTATCTTGCATATCAACAAGTAAAACCTCATAGACACCTGTTTCTGCAATTTTCTTATATGCGTTTGTTTTTACCGCCGCTTCTTGTTTTACGTTCGGATTCGCACGTTCTCCTTGAAATGTACCACATTCAACACCCTGTGCGTACATTTCTGCCGTAGGATACGAATGTTTTATTTCATATACCATGAATTGTGTTTCTTCGGAAATGCTATATACACAACGAATATTTCCTTCGATTAATGCCGTCTGTTTTATAAATTCACAAATGCTATCGGCAAAGACATTTTCAGCAAAAGGTATTTCCCTTCCCGACAAGGTAAATGATTTAAAGAAGCGTTCAGAATGATCTTCCAAGTATAATGGAACTGTATCCATAACTCGTAGTACATCATAGATTACAACAGCATCTTTAGGAATAGAAACAGAATTGGCATCAACCATTTTTCCATTCCATAACACCATATTTGAAACACAATCTGCAATCATTTCTTTTTTTAGTAAATGTATTAAAAATCAAAAGTCAAGACGACTCACGTCATAAATTTTATCAACCACTTATTTACAATAAAAAAAGGGCGACCTGTTTCCAGAATCGCCCCCAATGGTAGTTTTCAGTAGATTTTTAGAACTTAACACCAAAAGTGAAAGTAATATAATCGCGTTTTATTGTTGAATTAGCAGTCAAATCGTTTCCTGCCAAGTTTTTATACAATGAATTTGTTTGTTTTGATTTTGCACGTAACCACGACAAGTCACAATACATTGAGTTTGTAGCAAGACCAACACCTGCTGAATAATCGTTACGATAGAAGTTATCGCCGCTCACATTCTTATATGGGTTACCATACATTGCATAACCAGCGCGGAATGTGAATGGACCATAGCGGAATTCACCACCACATTTCAAGTTTGTAACTTTTCCCAATGTTGTATCTATAGTTTCGTTCGCATCAGAAATATCGAAATCTGCTTCATACATGCAGTTTGCATAATTCATAGTTTCGATATCTACACCAACATTTGCAATGTTTTTATATACAAATCCCAAAGATCCAACGAATTTAGCAGGTTGCGCAACTTTGTAATCATTAGATGAAGTATATTTATTTTTTACAGTAACATCACCAGCTGTATTAATTGGCTTATCGTAGTTAGCTACAATTCTTGACTCATAGTCTTCGCTGATATTATATTTTATTGGAGTATGTACAGCTGCACCGATACGGATATACTCGATTGGACGAGCTAAGATACCGAATTTTCCACCTACACCATTACCAACAGCTTCAAGGTTTTCTGTATATGTAAAGCTATTCAAATACTCCAAGTTATCGTTTTTATCCTTTTCTGTGATTTTTTTTGTTTCGCTATATGCAATATTTTCAAAAACCAAATCAGCTCCTACAAATACCCATTCAGAGAAATCAACACCGAAATTGAATAAATATTCACGTTTTACACCAGTTCTATCAATTGTAACATCTTGATATTCACCATATACGCCATCTTTTATATAATCAGAATATATTGTTCCATCTGATAAAGAATCCAACAAATAAGTATTCCAAGCTAATGTATTATAATTGTCATACCATTTTTTGTTTGAAGCCAAACGAACGAAATCATCTGTTAATGAATTTGTTGCATTCTTTGTTGTGTATTGAATTGTTTCATCATAACGATTTTGTGCGTTCATAGCAAAAGCAAACGACAAACCTGAAACAAACACAGAATTTTGTTTCATTGGTTTATATGCAACCAAACCCAAACTTGGGATACGTATTTTACTTGCAAACGCTCTATCGTAACCTGTATAATGGTTCTCTGATTTAGTGTATTGATATGATGGAGACAATTCAAATACACTTTTCTTGAAAACTGCAGCACCAGCAGGGTTAACGCTAAGCGAGCTAACATTTCCGCCTAAAGCAGTGGTTGCTCCACCCATAGCCATATAACGACCATTTCCTTCCACAAATGATTCGCTATAACGCAACGCATCAGTATAATCTTGAGCTTGTAGAGCCATCGCTCCCAAGAAACTCAACATCAATAAACTTATTTTCTTCATAACAAATTATTTTTTGCAAATATAATAAACTTTTGTAATTATCTACGACTTGATTGTGAACTACGTGAAGAAGAACTACTTGACGAACTACTTCGAGTAGAACTGCTACTTGGTCTACTACTAGAAGAAGAGTGAGACGAATAGCTACTTGAAGAACTGTGAGAAGAACTACTGCTTGGTCTTACTGAAGAACTTTTCATTGTATTAGAACTGCTGCTACTGCTTCTTGTTGAAGTTCCGCGTGAACTTGAAGAACTTGCAGAAGATGTTCCATACGAACGAGACGAAGAACTTGAAGAACTTGATGAACTACTATAAGATCTCGAAGGCGTAGTTGTTGTTCTTGTCGAAGAAGAGGTACTTCCACTCTTCGTTGTTGTTTCCATTCTTGTTGATGTACTACGAGAAGAATTTGCTGGAGTTGTAGCAGTTCTTGTCGAAGACCCTGAATTCACACCCGTTCTTGTTGGTGTTGTAGTACCACTTTTTACTGTTGGCGCAGAGCTACTTCTTGTTGAAGCACCACGAGTAGAATTTGCAGGACCGCCACTAGTTCTTACAGAGCTATTATCACTCTTAACCGTTGCTGGCGCTCCACTTCTTGTAGAAGCAGAACGAGTTGAATTAGCTGGTCCGTAAGTTGTCGAAGAACTCTTAGAACCTGGAGCTGTTGAACGAACAGACGCACCGGCATCTCTTGTACTTACAGTAGAACGAGGCGATACATTTCTATGATATTCATAACCGCGATTACCATAATAATGGTTCACAGGAGGACGATGAGCATAGTTTTTATGGTAGTAATATGGTCGATGATAATCATAATAGTGATGATAGTAATATGGACGATGCCAATAGTAATAGTTATAATGGTAAGGATACCAATAGCTATATGAATAAGAATATGGATACCAGTAATCATATCTATCATAATAATAAGTACGATAGTAACGATGTCCGTATGGATAATAACCAATAGACCAGAATGGACCACCTATTCTAAAAGACACATCCCATGTTGGATCATATGAATTCATTAAACGACGAGAATAATAATAGTCGTCATCATAAATTGAATAATCTACATCTGATTCAACAACATCGGTTTCCGAATTAGTTGTTTCCGAATTGGCAACAACATCTTCTGCCGGTTCATAAGAAGAAGATGGTACTGCATACGTATTCACAGCATCAGGCTCAGTAACATCGGTGTACTGTGCATTAAAAGACTCCAACGATGCACACGACATCATCAGAAACGAGGCAAATGCGAAAATTGGAATTGTTGTTTTCATAGTAAAATCCTCCAAACGGTTAAAATTATCAATAAAATTGTTTTCTTTGTATAAAATTTCAAGATTTTACAATAAGCAAATATTGTTCCAAAATTATGGCAAAGTTAACGAAACGTAGCGAAAACTACTCACAATGGTACAACGAACTCGTTGTAGCAGCTAATTTAGCAGAAACATCTGCTGTTCGTGGTTGTATGGTTATTAAGCCTTATGGCTACGCAATATGGGAAAAGATGCAACATCAACTTGACTCAATGTTCAAAGCAACAGGTCACGTAAATGCATACTTTCCTCTTTTTATTCCAAAATCATTTTTCAGCCGTGAAGCAAGCCATGTTGAAGGTTTTGCAAAAGAATGCGCTGTTGTAACACACTATCGTTTGAAAAACGACCCAGATGGAAAAGGTGTAATAGTTGACGAAAACGCAAAATTGGAAGAAGAACTTGTAGTTCGTCCGACATCGGAAACTATCATCTGGAGTACATATAAAAAATGGGTTCAATCGTACAGAGACCTTCCAATACTTTGTAACCAATGGGCTAACGTTGTTCGTTGGGAAATGCGTACTCGTTTATTCCTCCGTACTGCAGAATTTTTGTGGCAAGAAGGTCATACTGCACATGCAACTTCGGAAGAAGCACGCGAGGAAGCAGAAAAAATGATTAATGTATATTCTGATTTTGCAGAAAACTTCTTGGCTATTCCTGTAATCAAAGGTGTAAAATCAGCAAACGAACGTTTTGCAGGAGCTTTAGACACATATACTATCGAAGCTTTGATGCAAGATGGTAAAGCTCTTCAATCCGGAACATCACACTTCTTAGGACAAAATTTCGCAAAAGCATTTGACGTTACATTCACTAAAAAAGATGGTACTTCTGACTACGTTTGGGCTACATCTTGGGGTGTTTCCACTCGTTTGATGGGTGCTTTAATAATGACTCACTCTGACGATAACGGTTTGGTACTTCCTCCGAAATTAGCGCCAATTCAAGTTGTTATAGTTCCTATTTACAAAACAGAAGAACAACTTGCCGCTATTACAGAAAAGGCTACTGCAATCAAGAAAAATCTTGAAGCAAAAGGTATCACTGTTAAGTTTGATGACGACGACACACAAAAACCAGGTTGGAAATTTGCAGAATATGAATTAAAAGGTGTTCCTGTTCGTTTGGCATTAGGAGCACGCGACCTTGAAAACGGAACAATAGAAGTTGCTCGCCGTGATACATTAACAAAAGAAACTATGCCAATTGAAAACATAGAAAATGCTGTAGAAAAACTTTTGGAGGACATACAACAAAATCTATTCAACAAGGCATTGGAATTCCGTAAAGCTCATACATATAAAGTTGATACTTACGAAGAATTCAAAGAAAGAATCAAAAACGTTGATGGTTTCATTCTTGCACACTGGGACGGCACAACCGAAACAGAAGAAAAAATCAAGGAAGAAACAAAAGCAACTGTTCGTTGTATTCCTTTCGATGCTCCGGAAGAAGAAGGAAAATGTATTTTTACAGGTAAACCTTCACATAAACGAGCTTTATTTGCAATTGCATACTAACACATTAGTAAACAATATCACAAAAACGGCGGGACCAAAAGTTTCGCCGTTTTTGTTTGCAATAAAAGAAATGTCAAACATCAAAGATTAATTGTCAATTAAAATTCTATCTTTGCAATAGAATTACATGAAGTAATATCATAGGGGTGCTGAAAGGCTGAGATTATACCCTCGAACCTGGGCGGGTAATGCTGTCAAGGGAAACGTATAAGTGTCGTTGACACAAGCAAATCACACCCTAAACGCTATTGCTACGGATGTGATTATTTTTTTGCTCTGTGTTGTGCGATTTTCGGACACCCCATTATCCCCAAAACACAACTTTGAGCGTAGTATTAACTTTAAAATTTGTAACATGCCAAAAGATAACAAGGCTTACGCACAAAGGGAGAAAGCATATATGCAGGGGCGTCTTTTTCCCGACATTCGAGTTGGTATGACCAAAGTCAACCTTACTCCGACTGTTACCAAGGATAAGGATGGGAAAATCCATTCAGAAGAAAACAAACCTGTGTACATCTACGACACAAGTGGTCCTTTTAATGATCCCTCAATTTCTATAGACCTTAAAAAAGGTCTTCCACGCATACGTGAACAATGGATACTCGACCGTAACGATACGGAAGAGTTACCTGAAGTTTCAAGCGAATACGGACGTCAACGATTAGCAGACAAATCCCTTGATTCTTTACGATTTGAACATATCCATTTACCACGCAAGGCACAAAAAGGGAAACAAATCACACAAATGGCGTACGCAAAAGCTGGCATTGTTACACCTGAAATGGAATACGTAGCAATACGCGAGAATATGAACTGCGAAGAATTAGGCATAAAGACTCATATTACTCCAGAATATGTTCGCGACGAAATTGCTCGCGGCCGTGCCGTTCTTCCTGCAAACATAAACCACCCGGAAGCCGAGCCTATGATTATTGGTCGTAACTTTTTGGTAAAAATCAATACCAATATTGGTAACTCAGCCACAACTTCAAGCATAGAGGAAGAAGTTGACAAAGCTGTTTGGTCTTGTAAATGGGGCGGTGACACACTTATGGATCTTTCAACCGGAGCAAACATACACGAAACACGTGAATGGATAGTTCGAAATTGTCCTGTTCCAGTAGGAACTGTACCTATTTACCAAGCACTAGAAAAAGTTGATGGAAAAGTAGAAGACTTGAACTGGGAAATTTTTAAAGACACTCTTATCGAGCAATGCGAACAAGGTGTTGACTATTTCACTATTCATGCCGGCATTCGTCATAAAAATGTTCATTTAGCCGATTCTCGCCTTTGCGGAATCGTTTCTCGTGGCGGGTCCATTATGTCAAAATGGTGTTTGGTACACAATCAAGAATCGTTCTTGTACGAACATTTCGACGAAATTTGTGAAATTGTAGCACAATACGACGTAGCATTATCACTTGGTGACGGACTTCGTCCAGGTTGTACCGCCGACGCAAACGACGCGGCACAATTTGCAGAATTAGACACTTTAGGAGAGTTGGTTGTTCGAGCATGGGAACACAATGTACAAGCATTTATAGAAGGTCCAGGTCACGTGCCTATGCAAAAAATTCGTGAGAATATGGATCGTCAGTTATCCGCATGCCACGAAGCACCATTCTACACTCTTGGTCCTTTAGTGACAGACATTGCACCTGGATATGACCATATTACTTCGGCAATAGGCGGCGCACAAATTGCTTGGTTTGGTACGGCAATGCTTTGCTATGTGACTCCAAAGGAACATTTAGCTTTGCCAAATAAAGAAGATGTACGTGTTGGTGTTGTTACCTATAAAATTGCAGCTCATGCAGCAGATATAGCAAAGGGACATCCTGGTGCGACTGTTCGTGACGACGCACTTTCTAAAGCACGATTTGATTTTCGTTGGCGTGACCAATTCCATCTTTCATTAGATCCGGAACGAGCATTACAATATTTCGAAGAAGCAGGCCACACAGATGGCGAATACTGCACTATGTGCGGTCCAAATTTCTGTGCAGCAAAATTGACTCACGACTTACGAAAACTATAATACGTCTTTTTTATTCTGAATATTCATTGTAGAGATGCAAAGACTTGCATCTCTACATTTTTACAGGACTATTAATGAGCAAATTAGGAGAATTCGAACTAATACAACAGATTCGTTCATCAGTTATTGTCCCTGAAAATATTCAAGGTATAGGTGACGATTGTGCAGTGATTCCCCAACAAGAAGGATACGAAACACTTGTCAGCACCGATATGTTGATGGAAGGCGTGCATTTTCTACGCGAAGATGTAAATCCGTACCAATTAGGTTGGAAATCTGCAGCGGTAAATTTTAGCGACATTGCAGCAATGGGCGGTGAACCTATTGGAAGTTTTTTGGCATTTTCATTACCGAAAAATCTCTCCGATGAATGGATAGCAAGATTTATGGAAGGCTATCAAGCAATTTCACAACAGTTCAGTTTTCCATTACTAGGTGGCGACACAACCTCATCCCTTGATAGAATCTGTATTTGTGTTACCGTTTTAGGAAAGACAAAAAAAGGACTATCCCGTAAGCGAAATTCCGCACAAGTTGGTGATTTAGTTTGTGTCACAGGAACATTAGGAGATTCTGCCGCAGGTCTTGACGTAATTTTAAACAAACGTGAACGAAAAGAAGATGAGCATTGGTTGGTAAATCGACACTACCATCCTACTCCACGTCTTTTTGAAGGAATTGAACTGGCAAAAACCGAAGGAGTTCATGCAATGATGGACATTTCCGACGGCATAGGTTCTGATTTGCGACATATTATAGAAGAATCACAAGTAGGTATCAACATTCAAGTAGAGACAATTCCCCTATCACCACAACTACGTCGTTACTGTACCACCAACCATCTTGATGCTATCCAACTAGCAACTTGCGGTGGCGAAGACTATGAACTCGTTTTTACCGTTTCACCAGAAGCAGAAAAACAAATAACCGTAGCTCATACAATTATAGGAACCGTAACAGCAGGAAACGAACTAAATTGGGAAGGAAGTAATAAAGAGTATTTAGGTTTTAGACATTTTTAGAAACATGAAACAATATCCACGAGTACTAACAATTGCAGGAAGTGATTCTGGCGGAGGAGCAGGCATACAAGCCGACATAAAGACAATTTCGGCAACAGGCGGATACGCAGCAAGCGCCATTACAGCCATTACCGTACAAAACACCATAGGCGTAGAACAAGTTGTTGGTATTTCTCCTGAAATTGTAGCAGCACAAATCCAAGCCGTGATAAGCGACATTGGTGTGGATGCAATAAAAATCGGCATGTTACATAGCACGGAAATAATCTGCGCCATAGCAGAACAAATACGTAAATGGAACATTACCAATGTGGTACTTGACCCGGTAATGATTTCAACTTCTGGACATAAATTAATAGAAGATTCTGCTATAGAAGCATTAAAGACTGAATTATTTCCTTTAGCCAGAGTTATTACACCCAATATTCCAGAAGCCGAATATCTTACAGGAATACAGATAGCATCACAAAAAGACCTACCACAGATTGCCCAAAAACTTTCTAAAACAGGAAATGTATCTGTACTGATGAAAGCCGGGCACGCAACTGAAAACGAATTGATAGACATCTTCTATAATGCAGAAGACAATACAACTACAGAACTTCGTTCTCCACGAATAGAGACAAAAAACACCCACGGAACCGGTTGTACTATGTCATCGGCATTTGCCTCATTTCTTGCACAAGGATATTCATTAACTGATGCCGCAAAAGCAGCAAAAGAATATATAAATCAAGCTATACTATCGGGAGCACAATATGAGATTGGTCACGGACACGGACCTGTGGATCATTTTTTCAGATTACATAAATAGATAACTACTGGTAAAATAAAAAAGCGAGACATTTCTGCCTCGCTTTTTATTTATAGAACATTACCAACTATCGATTTTGAGAAATCTTAGTCAAAGCTTCATTCAAATCTTGTAAAGAAGATGCAGAACTATAGCAATGTGAATATTCTGATTCGGTAACTTTATCCAACAAATTCTTCAACGATTGAACTTTTGCCTTCAAACTTGAACCAATAACATTGTTTTTATTCAATTGATACAAAGCTGAGCGAGTTGCAATCGCATCCAAGACATCTGAATCAGAAGAATAGCGTTTGCTATCATCCATTTCTACCGCATCGCCATACATCATATCAGAATACGAACGATTTGCGGCAGCACTTGGCTTACTTTCTTTTGTAGAAGTAGCTTTTGTAGTTGTCTTTTTCGTAGTTGTTGCTGTTGATTTTACTGTAGTTGTTTTCTTCGTTTCTGTTTTTTTAGCAGGTTCAGAAGCTACAGGTTCTTCCTTAACAATTGGTTGTTGAACAGAAGGCTGCATCTCAATCTCAAAGTCAGTAACAGTTTCTGCAACAATAGGCTGTTGAGCTTCCTTGTAATCGTTCCACAATGACTTTACCTTACTAAAGCTTGAAATAGCCAAGATAGATTTATTCTTAGAATAAAAACCATTAAACATTGTTTCATCTTGTACAAACTCTTTCAAAAGAGAGTATTTCTCATCGAACATACAGTTTTGTACACCCTCCTCATTATATAAATCAACCAAACTCCAAAAATCACCCTTATTCATACGACCACGTAATTTCCTATCTGAAGATAGTTGGTTGTAACGATTCATGAAATTCTTATATTTAGCTTCTGTAAAGGCACCTGAATTTACAATGTCCAACGACTGTAATTGTTTTAAATGGCCAGACAAAACATCATAATTCCATTCATCTGCTTGAAGATACGTAGATACATTATCCATAAACATAGAAACTATGCATAAATCAGTCAAAGATTTATACAATTCAGCACATTGCGAATCGTACATAAACATACCATTCTTAATTTGTGGAAAAGAATCTATAGCAATCTTAGTATTTTCCAAATCAGAAAAATCGATATGCGAAGACTGCAATTTTTCGCGTACGACCGAAAATATTTGACAAACAGTATCTTGCATCTTTAATTCTTCTACCAATTCTAACACAGAATCACTTTGATGAAATCCGTCCATACAAAACACACAAGAAGGAGAATCTAATTTACCTACATAGAATAGAGAAGAGTCACTATTAAATGTATGCAATGACACAAAATTTCGTGCTGCTTCATACGATTGTTTCGCCGAAGAATTGTGATATTCACAACCGAAGAAACAACCACCAAGAATAACTGTCAAGCCGAGAACGGCAATCAATATTTTTTTTAACGACATAGTTGTAATTACTAGTATGGTAAATCAATTAGAGCATCATCGTTAAGAACAGGAGCAACATTTTCAACATCCCATCCTCTTTCAATAAAGTATTTCAATGTTAAATGTACACGTTCCTTTTCTCCTTTTGTAAAATTACCAACTATACGACCAAAAGGAGTAACTTCAGTTTGCTCAATAATAACATCTGCTTGAGCATTACCTTGTTTCTGCATAAGCTCGTCACAAACAACATTTTCTATTTTATAGATAGATTTAGACATTGCCAAGAAAAATACATCTTCCACGGTTTCTTTTGACTTTGCTGTTTGATACAACGTTGGAGATGCTTGAGCACAATCAGACAATTCCTTTGGTTGGTCTTCTGTCAAATCTTCAGAGCCATCTTTTGTAACATACAAAGGATTACGTACTGGAATTATTTCTTTTTTTGCTACATCATCCATAGGATATGTTTCTGACGCAAATCTATTCAACATATCAACATCACAATTCAATGAATCTATGTATGATTTTTCAAGAAGATATTTCTTTCCTTCTGCTGTAACCTCAACATTAACGAATACATGTTCAGTAATCAACTGATTGTTTGCATCATATTCATTGATTTGCTCTGCATTGTAGGCAATCATACCATTGGAAGCCAATTGTCTTAATTTATAACGAGCATTTTCATTATTTAATTCATAGTAACCGATTTCAACAGGAACATTATATTTACCTTTTTGGAAATCGCTCAAACGTTCCACAGCCTGTTTTACAGCATCTTCGGTAATTTGAGTATTATTTCTTTTATTACCACCACAGCTTGTCAACACCACTGCAGACAATGCCATACCTAAAACCAACAAACTTTTTTTCATAACTATATAGTTTTATTTCTACTAATTGATTTCCACAAATATATATTTTTTTATTCTAAATCGCTATTATTCTCTTATCGAAGTAACACAACATTTCCCCACATAGGTTTTACTGATTGTGTAATCTTAAGGTTTTCTTCCGAATGGTCTTCAAAAGTCACTTCTATCTTGTATCGATAAGTTCCAGCCTGCATCAATTTACCATTGACTTTACCATCCCATTCTGCCAAAGGAGAACCATGTTCATTTACACCAGAAGAATAATATACCAAATTGTTCCAAGCATCATAGATCCAAATTTCAAACGTACGACAGTTAAAACCTTTTGGTTTAAACTTACGAACTTCGTCTGCCGGATTTTCAGGAGCAAATGCTGTTGGCACAAACAAACCATGTTTAACATCAACGAAGAAAGGCACTCTCAACGAAGATGAACAGCCAAACTCATTTACCGCTGTCAATTCTGCTGTATAATTTCCATATCTATAATTTTGTTCGAACAATTTTCTGTTTTCCAATACAACTGCAGTATCTAATTTTCTACCGAAATCCCAGAAATAATCTACTGCAAATTCTTTTTCTGTATCATTATACGTCATTATCTGTGGTTCCGATAAGTTCGTAAATGTCACAACACCTTCCTGACCTAAATTCTCTGCTATAAATTGAACATCAGGATTTGCTGTCACAGCAACAGGTAACGAAGTTGTTCCAACACAGCCATATTTATTTGTTTCTTTCACCGTGATTGTATCAAAACCTTCTGTTGTCCAATCCACAGAACGAACAAAACCACTTGAATAAGAAGATAATTCATAAGAAACACGATTACCGGTAATATACCATGCTATCGTATTTGCATCATTTTCTTTTGTAACAACGTACACTTCATTCGAGCCTGTACAAACACCACTTTCACCTGTAATTACAGGATTAGGAATAGCACTAATCAAATAAGGACGTTCAACGGTATCACTCATACAACCATTTTCAATTTGACTCATCCAAATACTATAGTTGCCTACAGCAGAATTCAATGTCTGGTATTCTTGTGAGGCAATCATGATAATTTGTTTGTCACTATTATACCAAATAGGATCTTTAGCTTTTGTCGAAAGCGTAACTGTTTGTCCATCGTGGCAGAATGCATTTTTCGTCAACTTTGGAGCATCCGGTTTTTTATAAACAACATATACAACCTTCGTTTCACGTTTAGTGTCGAAAGAACATGACGCAACTGTTGTACGAGCCTTGAATGTATATACACCCGGTTTTGTTATTACATGCGCAGGAACATCCAACGTATCACCTAAACCTAATGTAGCTCCGGAAGGAGAAATCCAAGACACTGTTTCGTGTTCAGAATTACGAGCGACAATAAGTCTTCCCGGATCTTCATATTCACAAATCGTATCAGACTGTATCAAAATCGGAGCTTTTGGTCCTGCTTGTATAGTTACCTTCTTTGACGACATATCACTCTTACAACCTGCAGCATCGGTTTGTGAAGCATAGAATGTGTACTCTCCTACTTCCGACGTTGGCAAAGTAAAGTAACGACCTGTAAAAATTGGACTTTCCGTTGGAGAATCATACCAATAAACCTTATTACTTGATTCAGCAATAAGTACAACTTGGTTTCCTTCACAGGCAACGACATCAGTTGATTGTTTAAAGTTCACTTTTTCTGGCTTTGGATTAACCGTAAATGTGACTTTGGTCGCCTTACTTACACAATTATTTTCAGTTTGAGTAACATAGAATGATTGTGTCTTTTTATCCTTTGGAGTATATTCAATCAATCCATCTGCAAGCAAAGCCGTACATTCTTCATTCGCATACCATTGTGCAGTTGCATTACTATTTATTACAACAGCAAGTGGTTCTATTAAATCATAATCACAAATTGTTGTATTAATCGCCTGTGGAGCTGCCGGAATAGCATAAATAGTCGCAGTAGCATCTGCCATAGGACTCACACAACCTGCAACTGTTTGAGTAGCAGAAACTGTTATTGTTCCTGGAAGAACATTAGTTTCTGTATATGAGCTTTCATCAGACAACAACACGCCATTTCTATACCATTGAATGTTAGAACCAACAGCTGTGAAATCAACATCTTCACCCTGACAAGCATTTTCTACAGAAACTACCGGAGCATCAGGTATGGCATGTACCGTAATTGTAACAGTAACCGGATTACTTATACAATGTTCATCCTGACGAGTTACATACAATTGGTAAGAACCTGCTGTTGCATACGAAACCGTATGTGAATCACCAACCTTATCTGCATGAATTAAAGCAGGATCGGTGTACCACAATGCTTCATCATCAGACATAAGCATCAACTCCTCATTTTCACAAATTTCTTTATTTCCCATAACCTTAGGCTGAGGAGTTACAAACATTTGAAGAGTAACCTTCGAAGCCTGACTTTCGCAGATACCGTCGGTTTGTGTTACATAATAAGAATACACACCTGTTGTTGTAATATCGTTCGGAACATATGAAGGGCCAACAGATATAACTGTATTTCTATCGTATTCCTTATACCACTGAACAGTATAATCACCATTTACATCCAACGAAGGCATCGTTCCATTTGTACAACCAAATGAAATAGGATCTAATACAGTTGGAGCCGGTATCGGACATTCAATAATTGAGAAATTCATACAAGAAGGTTCACTTGTACAAACACCATCAGTTTCAGCCACGCAATACGTCCATGTACCAACCTCATCTGCATATACGTGAGTAATAGAAGGACCAACTCCGATTAAATTACCAGATTCATCCATCCATGTATATGCGCCACCATTACCTGTAACTGAAAGCGACAAATCACCAGAAGCAACTACGACAGTTTTATCAGAAACCGAAGGTGAAGCAATTTCTCGTAACTCAAATGTTTTTGTATCTGTGTTTGAACAGTTCGTTGACGCATCTATATATTCATATAAAATAGTATGGTCACCAACAGCCAACGTTTCTGTATTGATAGTTGTGGAAACGACGCCGTCAATCTTCAAAAGACCACCAGCTGGAGTAACAACAGGTTCAATAGCTCCTGTATTTACACACTCTACTGAATTTGTAGAAATAGATACAACCGGAAGTTTATTCACTTTTGCCAATTTAGTTGCCACATTTTCACAACCATTTTCTGTTACAGTATAAGAAATTTCAAAGCTACCTGAATTTGCAGGATTAAAGTTTGTTCCCGAAACATTGTCACCCGAGAACGTTCCTGTTTTTGGTGTTACATATTGCAACAAATCAAATTCCACATCGCCAATACAACTATTTGGAATTGTAGAGAAATTGATTTGCGGTTTTGCCACAACAGAAATTGCAAATGTTTCGCTATTAGTACATGATTTCGAATCAGTATAAGTATATGTAATTGACGCATCCGAACCAGCAATTACTGCAGCAGGATTGAATGTTGAAGCAACTACACCATCGCCACTAAATTTACCACCCTTGGGAGACGCGACTGAAGTTAAATCCAATTCAGAATCGTATTCACACAAACTAGCAACCGGAGTAATTGTAATTGCAGGAAGATCATTTACAATAATATTGTCACTTACTGTATTTGTACAATTATTTTCATCAGTATAAGAATATGTAAAAGAATAAGTGCCAGATGTTGTAGGATCAAATGTTGTTACCAATGCAGAAGATTCATCTACAATAGTTCCCGTTACTTGGGATTTATATGTATTCAAATTGATTTCTGCAGAACCTGCACATACTTCTGTTGGTAAATCAAAACTGACACTTGGGAGTTTATTGATAATGTATGTAATACTTGATTTACCACTTTCACAGTTTGCATCGGTATCATACAACGAAACATAATATGTATACGAACCTTCAGTTGTTTCTGTAGGTACAAATGTCGTTGACGCATCGTCTTGCACTTTTGTATCATTGAAATACCAACGAATATTTCCCGTACCCGCTGTTACTGACAATGTTTTTGCCTCATCCGATGTTTCACCCGAGCAAACAGCCACCAAATTTTTTACCGGAACAGGTGCTTCGGCCGCACAACTTGATATTTCCAAGGAAACAGCAGTCTTTTCAGAAACGCAGCCTCCATCAGTACTTACAACATAATATGTATGTACACCAACCTTGCCCACTGTTCCATCTAACACGTCTGACTCAGCAGGAACAAATGTGGCACCTTCACCAACTTTATTAGTCAAAGCAGCATCGCTATACCACAATTGGTTTACACCTGTAGCAGTCAACGAAGGAATATTGCCAGAAGAAATCTTCGTATAAACTTTCGACACATCCGTTCCAACTGGTTTTATCGGATCATACACTGTAATATTCTGAGATGTCGAATTTGAGCAAACACCATCCGAATAATCATACGTAATTGTGTATTCCTGACCAACCGTTGCATTTGCAGGATTAAATCCTGATGTTACATCAATACTTGGCGTAGCTGAGAATGTACCACCTGTTTGATTTCCTGTCAACGTAATTACATCATTAGACTTACATGTTGTAGCCGGTAATGAGAACGACACTTCAGGTTTTGCTTGCACTACTATTGTGATAGATTCTGAAGCAGAACAACCATTCGCTTCGTATGTATATGTTACTGTATGAGAGCCAACACCAGCAACCGACGGAGAGAATGTATTTCCCGTAACTCCTTCACCCGTAAAACTACCTATTCCACCAACAGGAGTTGCAGTTACAGTTAAAGCAACATCTTCAGCATCGACACACAACGCATCCACAGGATTAATCGTCACAGTAGGTATCGGATTTACAACAACAGTTGCTTCCCCTGCTTCACTTGTACAATTACCGACTTTCACAACCAACGAATAATCACCGGCAGCATCCATAGTAGAAGTAAATACAGGATTTTTCTCTGTTGATGTAAAGTCATTCGGTCCTGTCCAATTATATGTACCTTCTGCAGTTGTTTCCAACGAAAGATTTTCACCTAAACAAACAGGAGAATTTGTAGTAATTACAGGAATAGAAGGAGGTTCCAATGTCTTCACCTCAATATCGGCACGCTCACTTTCACAACCATCTACCGTTTGAGAAACATAATAATGTACAGATCCAACTGTTGCAGTTGAAGGTACCAAAGAAACAAATTTAGATGTTCCATCCGCTGTAGTGTACCATGCAAGATTTTCACCTGTTGCGGAAACCTCTTCCGAAACGATTTCTCCTTTGCAGAACTGATATGGAGTCGCTGATATTTCAGGTGCCGCAGGTATAGTATTTACCACTACTGTTGTTGTTCCTACTTCACTTGGACAATCCGCTACAGTAACAACAAGACTATATTCTCCTGCAATGGTTGTTTTTGGATTTTGTAGAGTCGAAGTGTATCCATCTGGTCCTGTCCACTCGTATGTTGCACCAGCCACTGCCGTAACAGATAAAGAAACATCTTCACCGTCACATTTTGGTCCGTTATTCGAAGGAACAGGCGTAGCAGGAGTTGCCTTGACAACAACAGATGCCGTTACAGTTTCACTTGAGCAATTACCTACTTGTACAGTCAATGTATATTCACCAGCCGAACCGGCAACTGCATCATCAATAACAGGATTTTGTTCTGTTGATGTAAAACTATTCGGACCAGTCCATTTATACAATCCTTCTGCATCAGTTGACAATTCTATAGAACCGCCTGGACATACAGGTGAATTAGTTGTTATTGCAGGTACCGAAGGAGGTGCCAATGTTTTTACTTCCAAATCGGCACGTTCACTTTCACACCAATTTACTGTTTGCGACACATAATAATGTACACTTCCAACTTTAGTCGTAACTGGCACAAGAGAAGCAAATTCATCTGTTCCATCTTCTGTAGTATACCATTTCAAAGCTGTTCCTGTTGCCGAAACCGCATCTGTTACAGCCTCTCCTTGACAATATTGTATAGGAGATTCTACAGTTGGTTTTTCTGGAACGTCATTTACAACTATTGTTGTTTCGCCAGCCTCGCTCACGCAACCATTTTTATCAGTAACTATAACAGAATAGTCGCCAGCAGAAGAAAGCACAACAGAAGAAATTGTAGGATTTTGATCTATTGACGTAAAATCATCAGGACCTTCCCATGCGTACGTAGCTCCTACAATCGTTGGAGTTTCTAAAGTTAATTCATCTCCAACACATAAAGGAGAATTTGCCGTAACTGTTGGAGTTTCCGGTTTTGCAAACACCTCTACTTCTACAGCCGCGCGAGGACTTTCACAACCATTTTCCGTTTGAGAAACATAATATGTAGTTTTGCCCGCAGTCGTTGTAGAAGGTGTAATTGAAGCTGTTGACGTACCACCAGTTTCTTTCGTATACCATTTCAATGCCGTTCCTGTTGCTTCCAAGGCAGAAGCTTTATCTCCTTGGCAGTATGTTACTGGAGAAGTAACTTTTGGTTTTCCAGGACAACTTGCACCACACTCAACAACAGCTTGTGCACGAATCTCATCATCAGCATGGCCTAACAACGCTACGTGAGCTTCATTTATAATTTTCTCAGAACACTCATTTACCGATGCCGTGACTGTCACCGTATATTTTTTCCCAAACGGAATCGGATTAGCTAATCCATGTTCAAAATCCCAAACAACATTTGACCCCGAAAGAGCGCCACCATTATCGCTTGAAACATACGTCAATTCCGATGGCATTTCATCTACTATAGATAAATCGTATGCATAATCTGTATGAACATGAATATTTGAATACTTATGATTTCCATGAGCAGTATTTTTAAATCCAAAATAACCCGGCGTCGTAGAAACATTTTCCATAGTAAACGATGCAGACTCAGAAGTATCCACCGACGTTGCTCCTACCCACATACGTAAAATATCATCAGTTACATCTACTGCAACATGCAAGTCGCCAGATGCTGCAACTAAATCAACAGATTTTGAGCCACATTTAACTTTTAGAACACCATAGTCAACCTTTAATGTCAGTGTTATGTTATCTCTAAAATACCATTGTGTCTCAGCATACGTTGTAAAATTACAATCAGCTTCTACGAAAATATTTTTTGCATACGAGTAATTGTATTTCACATTACTATTTGAATTTGCTGCAACAGAAGCAACGCCACCAGAAACCGAACCACCCGAAACTGTCCAATCACTGGCGTTTGCTGCAGCATTATTAGTTACAAAACCATGTGTTTGTTCATATTCCAACGTATACGTTACATCATCACCAACCGAAACTGTTTCCTGATCTGGTGTCTTTGTAAGCGTAGTTGGAACTATAGGAGCTGGAACTTTTGCACATGTAACTGTTACCGTAGCTGTATCCCCTACTGGAGAGTTCATATCTGCATATATCCATGCAACATTATCTATATCCTCATTATCAGTCTGACAAGATTTTCCAGAAGGGAATGTCGCCGTTGCCGTATATTTTATCGTTCCTTTTTGCTTAATCTGCATAGTCGGGATTTTCCAGATAATAATATCACGACCATCTGCTGTTTTCTTTGTAGTCATTGTTGCACCAAAAGATTCCAAAGGACAATTGTTTTGAAATGCCAAGAATGACAAGCCTTTTGGCAACGTATCACACACAACTACATTATACATATCGCGTCCTGCCATTGGACCTGTTCCCAAAATACGACGCCATACATATCCGTCAAATTCTTCTACTAAGACATTAGATACCGTATGCGTTGGAACATCGCAAACAGAAGGAATATATTCATTTACAGGAGTTTCTATTGATTTTCCGGTTTCCTGATCTATTCTTTGCCAACTTGGTGTTATCGGATAATAGTTTCCGTCTTCTGCTCCTTGCGCCGCAGCATCCCATGACCAGTCGTCAGAGAAATCAGTATCTACCCAAGGATTTGGATGAATGTAACCTGCTACACGCAAAGGCTCAGTTCCACCTCGGTGAATACGAGCTCCCATACCATAATAGTTACTCAAATGTCCAGTAGTTGTAACCAACAATGGAGCAAATTGTAAAATCATACGCTGATTCCATTTACCATAGGAATCCGAACCTTCCACTACAGTCTCATGAGAAACACTTATCTTATCTGAAGCAGAACGTTTTCCTTCATAAATAGCTGTGTACCAACCCCATCCCGGATCACCCAAACTTTTACGAGCCGCATCATACATATAGTATGAAATACGATAGTTTCCATAGTTGATATATGGTTCTATTGCATCATTATACAAACGGAAACGTAACCATTCTTGTTGAGTCGCCAATCCTCCATTAGAGAAACCGATATTCACACGAGGACGACCACCATCCAACCAACCTGCCTCAGAAGAGTTTTCGAAATTGATGGTATACGTAACAACATTTCCCGGGTTACATTCCTCCAAATTTGCAGTTTTCTCTATTATCAAAGAACGTTTTATAACATCAACACAGTTACGTTGCATAGTTGATGTAACATAATTTGGATATTCATTTGATGTCCATCCAAAACCATTCGAACAAGATATTTCTGCCGTTGTACAATAGCGTCCAGAAGCTTTCGAACCAACTTTTACCTTATATGAAACTTGTCCTTTTGTTACATCTATAGAACCAGTCTTCACACCTGGCACAGTACCAATATTCCACGTAACAGTATGGGTTGCCGCATCATATACTCCACCATTAGCTGCACTAACAAAGATGAAATCTTCAGGAACATGTTCTACTATTTTTACATCTTTGGCATCTACAGAACCATAGTTTCTATAATCCAAATAGTAAGTAAATTCATCACCTGTATAAGCAAACGACAAACTATCTTCTATTGAACGATACACTTTCATGTTTGCTTTTGGCAACATCTGACTTGGAGCAATATGGTTACCTGTTGCCGTCAACATACCAAGTAAACGGAACCAACCATGAAAATAATGAGGGACAGAAGACAAATATCCGTCACCACCGGTCGTTACGTCCCATTCTATATTACATGTTCTGTATAAGACACCTAACAAATCCATATCCTGAGCTGCAATAGCCGACATAGAACCACAACCAGCAATCCAGTTAAAAATGAACTCACTCTTAATAAAATCACCTGTAGGACCAATGTCCCAATGCAATGTTGCAGGGCCTTTATATGTCACAGACGGTCCTCCACCAAATTCAGTACATTCTGCATTACCCCATTTTTGAGGATCATTCATAAACTGAGAATATCGTACAGCACCATCTAATTCATAACTATTTGAAGAGTTTGTTAAGGTATGAGTAGCCGGATTCCACGTATATTCAGGATTACCATGCCAAACATAGTTCAACGCTGTTCTCCATACAGAACGGAAACGTCCACCTTGATTACCAGCATGAACAGTAACCGAAGTTCCGTTTACTGTTGTTTCCTCACCAACGAAAATATACTTCGGATTTTGCGAAATCCAGTTACCTACTAACCAGTCAGAAGAAGCTTCACATCGTTTGAACTGATTTCGCTCAAATTCCGTAACACCTTCTGGATTCAATTCTCCTAACAAATCATAAAATTCTTTAAAATATGACGGAGCCAAATAGTCTGAGTGAATATTCACAGGGCCGGCAAACTCCGGAACCATACGGATACCATCCACCGTCATTGGATTTTGTGTAACATAATTTGTGGCTTCCGACCAAGTATTACCATTTTTCAAATAGCCATCCAAACCTATTTCACCCGACAAATAACGGCGAGGTTCACCATCAGCAGGGAAACGAGTTTGCAAGTGAATGAAACCTTTCAATACATCTATAAGTTCTTTTTTATACGAAATAGGATTTCCCTTAGAATCATTCACTCCCATATTATCACCCCACTGACGCCAAGCAATATACAATGCCAAAGCAATATCCACATCACCATCGGTTGCAGCATCTTGATTATCCTTGATAGAGAAATCACCATAACCGTAATCAGGTGAAAATACCACACCATCAATATATCGAGGTTGTTTTACTCTTGATTTATCATGAACACACATCCACAAACCATCAAACGAAACCTTGTCACCCATAATTGCAGCCGCCAAAAGAGAATATCCATCACCTTCACGACAATCGTACGGACAACCTAAGTTACCACGGATATATTTTACACCATTGACTTCATCGCCAGTGTATGTCCATTCATTAGCAAAGATTTGATACGCATCACGTATATCTTGTTCCATCTCAGCATGAACAACACCTTCTGGGTTTCTTGTTCCCAAGTTGTCCAAAGTGTGATTTTCACCATAAGAATACGAAAGGAATTGTGGAAATGGAAATGCAGGATTTCCAGAATTTATATGAACAGTTACCTCATTTTGTGCTTCTACAACGAGAACTACAAACAATGCATATAGGAATGCCGATATATATTTTTTCATATCTAAAATAAACTTATGTAAAAGACTTTTCCATAAAAGAAAAAGTTTCATTTTACCATTACACAAAATCTCTTCAAAGGTACGAAATATATTCTGTTTTGACAGGAATTTGCATATAATTTCTACAAACTAAATATTGTATTAAATACACTATAATAGCATTTCAACTGTCTAATCATAAGATATTACATTCTTCTACAACAGTAAACACTTTCCATACATATAGCGTTGGTATATTTTAACGTAATAATTATCAATTGTCAATTGTCAATTGTCAATTTAACAATACATTTGTACTTGAATATGAAACAATTACTACTATCAATAACAACCATTATTTTGTTTGCGACATCATGTGCAACTCACGAAGGTGTTGTAACCAAAAGTTCACAAGGTGATTTCGAAATTACAGAAATCGCCATAAAAGGTGCTGCTTATTCTACACCAATAAAAACAAAAGACAACACTGTAGTACTTGGTACACACAAGAAATCTCTTTATTTCTTAACAGCAGACTCAATAAAGAAAATCTTCCGCACGAAACTTTGGATACACGCAACTCCAGAAATAGTGTACGACACACTTATTTCCATAGGTTCTTACGATGGAAATATGTACTTTTTTACCGAAGATGGGGAATTACAAAAAACTATACGTCCTGGCGGACGCATCTTCACAAATCCCGTGCAATTAGATTCACTGTGGATGTCATTTGCAACTGCATTTAAAGGACTTTGGTTCTATAATTTACATGCCGACAGTCTATTTTTAGCAAAAATTGACAAATTCACCCATGGCAGTCCAACTGTATTTGACAACAATAAAGTCTGCGTTGGTAGCAATGACAAAAAAATGCATTTCTACGACCATGTTGGTAACACCTTGTCTACATTTACGACAAACGGTTGGATTATGCACTCAAAAGCACTCGTTCAATCTGATTCTGTAGTAGTTTTTGGTTCATACGACAATAATCTGTATTCCGTTTCATCGTCCGGGAACTTACAATGGAGTTTTGCCACACAAGGTAAAATTCATGCTTCACCACAACAATTCAGTAATGGAAATATCATATGCGGATCATTCGACAAAAACATATACATCGTAAACAAAGATGGACAGAAAATTGCAGAAATACCAACAGAGAAACGAGTTGTTTCTTCTGCTGCCATATATGACAAATATGCTGTCATAGGTTCTTACGACAAACATCTGTATATACTAACAGACGAAGGTAAACTACTAGAGAAAATAAATCTTAACGGGAAAATATTTTCATCACCTATCATACTCAACGATGGCAGTATATTTTGTGCCACGACAAACGGAAAAGCTTTTTTCATAAAGAAGAAATAGTTTCAACTACAACAAACCTTCATCACAAAAGCTAAAATAGTTTGTACCAGAAACTATTACATGATCCAACAAACGGCAATCTATTAATTTTACTGCTTCTTTAATCTGCATAGTTATTTCTTTATCCTGGCGACTCGGGCTACAATTCTCAGCAGGATGATTATGACAAACGATAATCCCCGTTGCCAACAAAGAAATTGCATGTCTTGCTATAATTTTCGTATCAACAACAGTTTGATTCACCCCTCCAGAACTGATACGTTTTATATCAACAACTACATTTTTATTATTTAAATAGATAGCCCAAAATTCCTCATGCTCCAAATCTCCTATTTTTGAATGCATTATTGAATAAATTTCCTTGCTAGAACGAATAGAATCTTTTGGAAGAGATTCTGCAAGATTTCTTCTTCTACCTAATTCAAACATAGCCAAAAGTGAAACAGCTTTTGCAGGTCCTATTCCTTTTACTTTTGTAAAATCATCCATACAAAATCTGCTCATTTCATTTAGATTGTTCTTTGCATGTGCATACAGTTTTTTTGACAATTCCAATGCGGATTCATTTCGTGTTCCGCTACCAATTATTATTGCCAACAATTCTGTTTCTGTAAGTACCGATGCACCTTGTTGCATCAGTTTTTCGCGTGGACGGTCTGCCTCCGCCCAATGTTTAATTGAGTTGTTCATGATGTTGCGTTATAAAAAAAAGACAGCCACAACAATTTGTTGTGGCTGTTGATTGCTAATCTTTAAAGCATCGAATGCTTAGGCCAGATTTTTCATACATCTTAAAGCGAACTACACCGCTATAACTTGTATCAATTTGACGCACCCAAACATAGTCGCCCTTCATATCTGTTCCTGTAGTAGAAGACCAAAATACGCCCGCCTCCCCACGTTGAGCGTATGTGCCATTAATACTTGCATAACCACCGAAATTAAAGCCAAAATTGTCAACCATCTTCTTTACTACTTGAGCATCAGCTCCACGAGTGATTTCAGTTTCACCGCATTTAGTCAAATCTGCAGCCGACATACCCAAAGCCTGTTCAAATATCATCCACTCAACATCTGAAGGGATATGGTATCCATTCGGACAAATTCCCTGCACATTTTTGATTGCGCCACTTGCAACCTGAGCTTCATATTGCGAAAGAATGGCAGTAGAAACCGATGTTGCAACATTGTCTGCAACACCTTCTGAAATCTTATTAGAAACCGATTCAGTAATTTTTGCAAGAGCAGCTTTATCAATCTTCTCGTACATACCAACTTCGTTAACCGCCTCTGCAATAGCTGCTGTCACACGAGTTTTTACAACGGTTTCAACACTCGCTATATCAACACTCTCACTAGATTCATACAAAGCCTCTTCTAATGCTACCACAATGGCTTTTCTTATACATTCAGCAAGATATGCTTCTCCAATTTGAGCATTATTTGCAGCTTTCTCCAATGCTTGTTCTGTTTCCTTTGAATACATTTTCGAATATGTTGTAGCCAAAGCATTCATAGTTGACGCACTTCGTATTTCCTCTATATAATCTGGTATAGTATTTTGATTTGCATCAACATTCGAAATACTCGTTTTAACATCAGATTGAGCTGTATTTACTGTTGTTTCAAACGCATACAAACCACCATTTTGATTACAATACTTTGCCAAATCAAGATAACATAGTTTTTCTCCTACAGGAACTTTTGAACATGAAGAGCCAGGCTTTGAACCTCCTTCACCAGATCCTTCACCACTTTCCCCTCCTTCTGTTGAACCAGAACCAGTATAAAAAGGTTTTCCATCTGGAGCTTGTGTAATATTCAAGTTTGTACCAAGTATTTCTATTGACTTATCTTTCTCATCTATCACACCATCACCATTCGAATCATATCGAAGAGGCTCTGTTTTCTTCAACAATTCTCCTTGATACTCTACATATCCTTCAGGTGCCTCACCTTTTTTATCTCTATGACAAGAAAATAAACCGAAAAGAGAACACGCAAGTGTTATATAAAAAATTCTTTTCATAGTCATTCGAATTATTTTTTTATGATAGTACCTATCTTAGCTCCAGACACAATTTTTTTCAAAGAAGTTTCATCACCTACATTGAAAACAATAATAGGTAAATTATTTTCCTTACACATTGTGAATGCAGTCAAGTCCATAATCTTCAATCCTTTTGCATAGGCTTCATCAAATGTAATTTCATCAAATTTCACAGCATTAGGATTTTTCTCCGGATCTGAATCATATACTCCGTCAACACGAGTTCCTTTCAACAATACATCTGCACCTATTTCCACAGCACGAAGTGCAGCTGCAGAATCTGTTGTAAAGAATGGGTTACCCGTTCCACCACCAAAAATCACAACCTCGTTCTTTTCGAAAGCTTCCTGAACCTTACGTTGTGAATATGCTTCACCGACAGGTTCCATTTTAATTCCTGTCAATACACGAGACTTTACATCTATAGTTTCTAAAGCAGAATGAAGAGCCATTGCATTAATTACCGTAGCCAACATTCCCATATAGTCGCCTTTCACTCTATCAAAACCGCTGTTTTTGCTATTTAAGCCACGATATATATTACCGCCACCAATAACAACAGCAACACGAACCCCAAGGTCTGTAACCTCTTTTACCTGATAGGCATATTTCATTAATTTATCGGAATCTATACAATATCCGTCTTCGGCTAATAAAGATTCACCGCTAAATTTGAGTAAAATTTTCTTGTAAACCATCTTAGTTAAGTAATTGTGCGACTAATATAGACAAAAAAAAGGAGAGTTCTTACGAAACTCTCCTTTTTTATTGTTTGATTCTTAAATTTTAAAGACCAAAACGTTTGAAACCAGTTACTTTCAAACCTTTTTGTGCTGATTCAAGATATTGAGCAATAGTCATTTTTGAATCTTTCACAAACTCTTGGTTCATCAATGTAGATTCTTTGAAGAACTTATTCAAGCGACCTTTTGCAATGTTTTCAACCATAGCAGCAGGAATGCTGTTTTTCTTTTCTTCAGTAACCTTAGCAATGATAGCTTTTGCTTGAGCAACTTGTTCTTCTGTAATCCAACCCTTAGCAGCATTTGAAGCCATGTGGTCTTCTGAGTCAACGTGGTTAGGATTGATACCTGCTTTCTTAAGTTCAACGTCAATTGCTTTTTGGATTTGTTCTTGAACTGTTTTTTCCTTAGCAATTTCGATTTCAGTATCGATTACAGATTGAGGAACATCATTTTGATCAACAGCAACTGGGTTCATTGCAGCAACTTGCATTGCAACATCTTTACCAACTTGAGCATCTGCAACTTTAGCGTCGAAACCAACAACAGTTGCAAGTTTGTTACCCATGTGAGTGTAAGCAAAAGAATGTTCAGAAGTTACTTTTTCATAGCAACCTAAATCAATTTTTTCACCTATTTTACCCATTTGGTCTGTCAACAAATCAGCGATTTTACGACCACCGATTTCTTTTTGTTTTAATTCTTCTACTGAAGCAGGAAGAGTATTTAAAGCAACATCAAGTACTGATTGAGTAAATGCGATGAAGTCACCATTCTTAGCAACGAAGTCTGTTTCGCAGTTTACACAAACAACAACAGCAGTTTTGCCATCAGCAGATACGCCACTTAGTACGCAACCTTCTTTAGCATCACGGTCTTGACGTTTGCTAGCGATTTTTTGACCTTTTTTACGAAGGATTTCAATAGCTTTATCGAAATCACCTTCAGCTTCTGTCAAGGCACCTTTACAGTCCATAAGACCAGCGCCTGTCATTCCACGAAGCTTTGCGATATCAGATGCAGTTATAGCCATATTCAATTATTTTTTAGATGCAGTTTTTCTTGCTGCAGTTTTTCTTGCTGGTTTTGCTTCTGCTTCTTCAGCTTCTGCTTTTGCAGCAACTTCTACTTCTTTATCTTTTTCTACTTTTCTTTCGTCCAAACCTTCTTGGATAGCAGCACAAACTTTAGAAAGGATTACTTCTACAGATTTTGCAGCATCATCGTTTCCTGGGATTGCGAAATCAACCAAATTAGGATCAGCGTTTGTATCAACGATTGCGAATACAGGAATACCCAAACGAGTAGCTTCTTTAATTGCAATGTGTTCACGAACAACGTCTACAACGAACAAAGCTGCTGGAAGACGAGTTAAACTTACGATGCTACCTAAGTTCTTTTGTAATTTTTCACGTTGACGGTTGATTTGTAATACTTCACGTTTTGAAAGAGAAGCGAACGTTCCATCTTGTTCCATCTTATCGATAGAAGACATTTTTTTCACAGCTTTTCTAATTGTTGGGAAGTTAGTCAACATACCACCACTCCAACGTTCTGTGATGTAAGGCATACCGATTGATTGTACTTTTTCAGCTACGATATCCTTAGCTTGTTTTTTTGTTGCTACGAACAAGATTTTACGTCCTGATTTAGCGATTTTTTTAAGGGCTTCAGCCGACTCATCAATCTTTACAACTGTTTTGTGAAGATCTATAATGTGGATACCATTCTTCTCCATAAAGATGTATGGAGCCATAGCTGGATGCCATTTTCTTTTTAGGTGACCGAAATGTACACCTGCTTCTAGCAATTCTTCAAATTCTGCTCTTGCCATATTTTTTGTTGTTTGCATTCAATATTAAAGCAATTCACAAGTAGCACCGACACCGATGGTCTTGCAAATTTTGAGTCTAAACAACGCTCTAATTCGAATAAGTTTATAATACTAACGTTTACTAAATTGAAATCTTTTACGTGCTTTCTTTTGACCTGGTTTCTTACGTTCAACCTCACGTGGGTCACGTGTTAAGAAGCCTTGTTTCTTAAGAGGGCTCTTATTTTCTTCGTCCATTTTAACCAATGCTCTCGCGATTGCTAAACGAGCTGCTTCTGCTTGACCTTTTATACCGCCACCGCAAAGGTTTACCTTAATATCGAAGCTTGCTTCTTTTTCAAGAAGTGCCAAAGGTTGTTTTACGATGAAACGAAGACGATCTTCTGCGAAGTAGTTATCCAATTCACGATTGTTGATTGTGATTTGGCCTTTACCTTCTTTCACATAAATTCTTGCAATTGCAGATTTTCTTCTGCCTAATGCGTTGATTACTTCCATTGTCTATCTATCTTAAAACTTTAATTCTACTGGTTGTTGAGCTTCTTGGTTGTGAGTTGGACCTGCATACACAAACAAATTCTTCAAGCATTCTCTACCCAAAGAATTTTTTGGAAGCATTCCAGCAACCGCATTCTTAATAATTCTCGTAGGATCTTTCGCCATCAAATCCTCTGGTGTTTGTTTTCTTTGACCACCAGGATACATTGTGTGATGAATGTATACCTTATCTGTCATTTTTTTACCTGTGAATTTGATTTTTTCTGCGTTAATCACGATAACAGCATCACCACAATTCACATTAGGAGTAAATGAAGGTTTGTGTTTGCCTCTCACGATCTTTGCAATTTGAGAAGACAATCTACCTACAACTTGGTCAGTTGCATCCACAACGTACCATTTCTTTTCTACAGTCGCCTTATTGGCTGACTTTGTCTTGTAACTTACAGTATCCACTTGTGTTAGTTTTAATTATATACTTTTCCCATTTATCGGGACGCAAAAATAATAATTATTTTGATTTTACCAACCTAAACTACTATTTTTCTTTTGAAACATTTTTTCAACTGTACATTTATAATATGTAAGTTCTTAAAAATTGTCTCTATTTCAATCAAAAGAAAAAGGCACTTACATTACTGCAAGTGCCTTGGTGACCTCGGAGGGGCTCGAACCCTCGACCCATTGATTAAGAGTCACAAATCCTATTGTTATAACTAATTAATTATCAGTATCTATTTTATTCTTAAGAGAGTTTATACGAACATAGTACGAACATTTTCCACAAACGAGAGCACACACTAACCTATCGACTTAAGTCTAAACTGTAATTTCCATATCACGACACACTTCATAATTAAACAATGCTAATTACAATATTCTAAAAACTTACATCTATTCTGCAGATAATCTTTATCAAATCTTCTACTGGAATATATTGAAACTACTTAAATACATATCAATTTAACATGTTTTTTATTAGTTACAAGATCAACACGACCCTTCTAAATATCAGACATCTATAACAAAAAAAGGAAGCCCATACTTCACAGCGGAACTTCCTCAACAATGATTTAATATGATATGCTATTTTTATTCTTTCTTTAACAATTCCAGCAAAGTGGTTATTTGTTCTTGGCATGTTTTAACTTCAGATTGACTGGCGGTTAAATGTGCTTGATTTCTTTCCAATGCAACTTGAGCTCGCTCTGTAACCATGCGTTGAGCTTTGATTTCATCCAACAATTTGATTTGCATTTCTTGCGTTAAACCATTATTGATGTTACCAGACTTTCCTGTAACTGTCACAACACCTTGCGATTGAGAAACAGCTCCTGCATCACCAGAGATAATTACATCGCCCATACCAGTCAGCAACCAATCCCTGCTTACGGTTGGAAATTTATCTACAATTTTGTCAACCACGTTCTGTGATATTCCACATTTCCCGCTATTTATATCGTAAAAAACCTGCGGATTTATCCCCAACATATTAGCTAACACCGAAGCATTCTTTATATTTAGCTCCGCCATCATAATTTTTATTTTTTGACTATCAGCAATTTGCATATTTACTCTAAATTATTTCTTGTTTTATTCTTGGATTTCAAGAATAAATTACTGAATATTGCAGTAACAATTATTTATTGTGCCAAATATAGCAATTTTTCCATAATAAATACTTGATAACAAAAAGAATTTACAAGAAAAAATTAAGAATTATGACAAGAAAAAGAAAAGTTCCTCTCACTCCAATTTTCGTAAAGGGAGATAGCGACCTTATGATACTTCTTAGTATCGACGACAAACGCACGCTTACACGCTGGCGTAAAGATGGATTGCCCTACTGCAAAGACAACGGGATTTATTTATACGATATTGCAGAAGTTCGAGAATGGATTCACGATTACTGTGAAAAAAATCCGAATACAGAAGCTTTCTACAGCGATGAAGAAAATAAAGCAAACTGCATAGCCACTTCCGAACCTCAAATAGAGGAATTTATTCCTCATGTGGACTTATCAAAAACGAGATTTAAACGAGTAAAAGCATCATAATGAAAATAACAAACCCAAAAAACGATTTTGTTATCAGTTCTTGTCCTGTTTGTGGGACATCATGGAGTGGACAAAGTTACCTATACATTTACCAAAGCATTTTGCCACAATTTTTAGATGCACCATTCACTCGTGAAGAACTTGAACAGTACATACAAAAACGTCACAAGTCCTCAAATCAGTCTCGACTTATTTTCGATGAAATGAATGAAGACTACATCTGTCCCGATTGCCATACTCATTTTCAATTAGTACACAAAATTTAAAATACCGAACTATGAATATTAAGAAAACGAAAAAAACAATCTGCAGAGCCAAAACTTTTAGACTCAACATTCCAGATACTTGTTTCTGGAAATATGAAAAACCATACGCAATGAGCAAAGCAGAACTTGCAGAAAAGTTAGGGCACTGTTCTTCAAAAGAGCTATTTGCCAACCACGTACACACAAACGAACGTCTTATGTCTATACTCAAACATACAGGTTATAAGATTCGTTCAAAAAAACTTACTCAAAAACAAGTTGACCTTATCTGTGATACGGTAGGCAGACCCATTATTTCAGAAACAGAAGAATAATCCATAGACTAATCATGTATTTTGACGACTGCCATACCGAACAGGAGATTAAAAAGCGTTACCACTATTGGTCTATGAAACTTCATCCTGACAGGAATAACGGTAACGATGTTCTGTTTAAGATAATGTTACAAGAGTATGAGCAACTAACAAAGCAGCAAAACCGACCCAAGCAAGAAAAACGACAGACACAGACAAAAAACTGTGAAAAAGAAGATATAAATGAGATTATAAAACAACTACAACGATTTCAGAAGGAAGTTCTTAATCCTGTGAAAAATGCATGGGATTGTTTTAACGATATTTTCAAAAAAATTTAGAAACAATTTGATTTATATGATATGAAAGAAGCTTTTTTATTTTACGGAAGCTGGTGCGAGGCAATCAAGGACTTGCCGAACGACACCAAGGTAGAAATCTACGAAGCGACCATTTTGTACGGAACAACTGGTCAACTTACAGAACTATCACCAATGGCAGCACTTGCCTTTAAGTTCATTAAAGAAGACTTAGACCGTGGCAACGAGAAATACCAAAAACTACGGGAGAAACGCTCCGAAGCAGGTAAATCAGGAAATGAAACACGCTGGGGAAATACCACTAATAAAGAAGCACCATCACAAACAGTCGCAAATAATCACGACGAATCACAAACTATCACAAATAACAACAATGAATCACAATATATCGCAAATGAAAATGAAGAATCGCAAACATCGCTTAATAAAAATAAAAACAAGAATAAAATAAAATTAAATAAAAAATCTCTCTCTCTAAATCCCTCTCAAACCGATGCAGAGAGAGAGAAAGAAAGAGAAAATTTTATTTTTAAAGAATTTTATTGGCTTAATAGGAAAAATCCAGAAAAGGAAACACGGCTATTAAGTGATAATTACCAAAGCCAAGGCTGGAAAAAAGCAAACGGCAGAGAGATAGAAGACCTTTCGGCGGTCGTGCGGATGTGGCGGTGCGAGGAAGAAGGTGCAAGAATGAGCAATAAGCATCTTGCCGTACTACAAGGCTTTTGCGAAGCAACCGACAAAGTAGACGATTGCGTATTCCTGCAACACGTGTATGATTTCAAGAGCGAAGGTGACAGCAATGTGATTTATTGCACAAGCGATGTGAGAGATTTTATCGAAAGCCATCTAAAAGAACTTGTTCCCAACTACAAAAAACATCTTACAGAAACTAAACTTGGTTATAAAATCCGATGAAACAAGACACTGATTTTCCGTTTTCATTAATAATTCTCATGCTTTGCTTATGGACAGGAGGTTTCCACTTGGGGAAATACACAAGTTCCTGTACAAACGAAGCAGTCAAGTTGGACACGATAACCGTTGTAATGCACGACACGGTTATCTCCGTCCAACCAAAAGAAACAGTTCGCTATGTCTATCGCACAAAAATCGACACCTTACGAACTATAGATAGCATACCTATAGCCGTGGAAATTCCTATAGAAACAGCCCAATTTACGGATACCTTAACAAACGAGAACGACACTATTTCATACAACGCCTTTGTTTCTGGCTACCAACCAATACTTGATAGTTTACAAGTATTCTACAACAAACACGAACACACAATAATTCAAACCATACCTCAAAAGCCCAAACGCTGGCATTGGGGAATTACAAGTGGATATTTTATTGGGTATGATATTTCACACAAACAAGTAGCTAATGGTTTGGGAGTTTGTGTGGGTATGAATTATATGTTTTGAAAACATCATTCATTATAATATAAAACTAAGATAATAATTCTAAGCAATTTCATGAACTAACAAAGGCTCGTCAATACAAATATTATTGCAAAAAAAAAAAATAAATCGTAAATTTGTAACAAATTTTCCATATTGTCCACGCCCAGTGAACAGATTTGTTATACAATAATTAATTATCAATAATTGCATATGCTTACAGAACAGGATATCCAAAGAGTATGGAACGAAGCTACCATAGTCGATGGTTATAATAAAGACATTGTACGAAAAGATTGCTGTGGAGCTTGGATTGTTAAATCCGAGTATGGAAAAGCTACACCTTTTGGTTGGGAAGTTGACCATGCTTTTCCAGTATCTAAAGGAGGTAAGACCGAGCCGATAAATTTAAGAGCTATGCATTGGGAAAACAATCGTTCAAAAGCAGATGATTTTCCTGTCTATAATGTAGCAGTGCAAGCAAAAGGAAACGTTAATCAGAATGTTACAGATGTAATGTACAAGATTAACGATAATTTGCGTATTCAATTAGAAGAACGTTACAAATAATATCACATGAAGCTGAGTCATTTTTCTGTAAAAGGACTATTCCATATTTTTGATTATAAGTTTACAATATCAGAAGACAATCAGGTATTTCTGATAACGGGTCCTAATGGCTATGGCAAAACTACTATTTTGTCAATATTGAGTTCTCTTCATAAATGCGATTTATTTTATTTCTATGCACTACCATTTGATGAAATAAATATCAAATTTGAAGGCTCTATTACTATATGTATTAAAAGTATTGTCCAAAATATTAAGGAAACAGTTGACATTGCAAGACAAAGTGATAGAACACTAGAGTTTACCTGGAGTCAAATGGGAACTCCTGCTGCTCACCTAAACTTAACGGATAAGATTTATAATATTGCAAAACGAAATTACAAATCTGCTCAGGACAGAAGACCATTTTATGAAAGTAGCTCGTTCCCTTCTTTTGAGGATTATTTTGCAAACGATCCTCACAACCTTGAATCACTGTTTCATGGACAAGAACAAGCTTTACTGTTCTTAATGCAACTACAAACATTGAACATCACAATCCAAAATTCCAATCGTTTGTCAAAAAAAATGGATAGAGAAGGGCATGTTGTGGAATCAATAGATCAGGTATCTAATGCATTAAAAACTATTATGGGAGATGCCTACTTCAAATATCTAAAGGAGGTAAATAATAGTAACAATAGCCTTTATGACAAATTGCTAATAGCAAACAAAGCATTTACAGAAGAAGAATACAAAACAAAATCAGAAAAATTGGAATTAAAGCTCAAACAACTATATGATTGGGGACTCACTACAGAGAAGATTGTTAGACCTTTTGAAGAAAAACATTCTGAGGTATTATCTATATATATGGAGGAACTGGAGCGAAATATCCAAATATATGATAGATTATACAAACAACTTCAATTATTTGAAACATTGTTAAACCAAAAGATGTTTAGCAATAAGCAAATTAAATTTAGTCCTAATCATGGTATTTCTGCTATAATGGATTATGACTCTTATCCTTTAGATCTCAGAAAATTGTCAAGCGGAGAACAACATGAGATAATTATGCTGTTTAATGCAATTTTCAATACAACGACTGATTCAATCCTTCTTATAGATGAACCAGAAAACTCGTTGCATGTCGCATGGCAAAACACATTTGTGTCAGATATTACCACTATTTGCAAAACACTAAATGCCCAAGTGATAATTGCAACGCATTCACCCCAAATTATTGGTAGTAGATACAAGGAGTGTTATGATTTGTATGTAGCTCAAGAAGAACAACAAGAATGAACTCAATTAGTGAATCATTAACAAAAGATAGTTTGATTTCTAGTGTCATTCAAACTTTTAGGAACCCTGTAAATAAAGGAAAGGTACTTGTTGCCCTTGAAGGACAAGACGACGTTAATATGTATGAGGATGTTTTTTCCAGTACCGTTACCATATTAGATTTTTTGAAGAGTAAAGCTTATTTCCCTGCCGTTTTTACAGCAGTAAATGAATTCTATCCTAACCGCTTCATGGGTATCTGTGATGCAGATTTCGAAAACCTAGATTCTGTGCGACCAGATTTTGCCAACATCTTTTTTACTGATGGACATGACACCGAAATTTTATCCTTGGCAATAGGATGTGGCGAAGATATGTGCAATTTGTATGGGGTTCCAATTCCTGAGCAAGGCGTTTTTGAATTTGTATGTAATTCAGTGAAAGAAATATCGTTTATCAAATGGTATAACCATGAAATATGTAAAGCAATATGTTTTGACGGTATGCATCCAGATCCATACATTCAAGATGACAACTCAATAAATATGACTTCATATTGGAGTAAACTGAAGTTGCATCCTGCCAATGCTTCGATTGACTTTGATGAAGCTCAAGTCGCTGCGTTTGTAAGCGGTAAAAAAATTGATTTCGACCAGATTACTAATGGACATGACGCATACAGATATTTATATCAGTATATAAGAAGGGTAAATAACGGTAAAAATATAAAGAGGACAACTTACGACACATTATATGCGCAACATTTCAATATAGAGAAATTTAAAAATACTCAATTATTTTTAAAAATTAGTGCATGGGCTGATTCTGTTGGGATTCCAAATATATTTAAAGAAGATATGTCCATAGCTTAACCTCTGACTTTTAGATATTACAACTAATTAATATCTAAAATAGGAACCAACAATATGTATTGTTCCTATTTTTGTCATTCACAAAATGCACCTTTCTAGATAGTTGTTAGCGAATCCAAAATAGTATATTCTACCATTTCTTTTGTTACATTTATCAATAGAACTCTACCATTATCGTATCTATCATATTCCACTTCGAATTCTTCTTTCCAAGTTTCCTAGAGTGATAGTTCCTTCATTATTCTTTTAGTATTAACCTTTATAAAAAAAACGATTTGCTTTTCCTAATTTTAATTGATGTTTTTATAATTAAACCATAATATTCAACATTATCTTCATAGAAACCCCAACTAAACAAAAAAAAACGAAATCTCATTTTGTCCCTGTTGTAACACTACCTATTCCAAAGTAACAGAATACAACAAACACATTAGAAAAAAAAAGTCCATAGTGTAAATTATAGTAATAGAACCATTTATTTTCTATACTTTATTAACCATTATCATCCAATAAACTCCTGTAAACTCCGAAAATACCAAAACGCATATTACCTCCACCGTAACATTGTGCCGTAATTCAAACAAATGAATAAAGGCACAAAAATAGTAATCGGAACAGGTTTAGGTATAGGAGCTTTATTATTGGTTCTAAAGGGCGGTTCGCTTTTGAACTTTACAAAGCAACTTACCTGTACTCCCAAAATTGATGGCGGAATAAAACGCATTTCTGTAAAGAACAGTAAATTGCAGATTCCCGTTGCCGTTGATTTCGAGAACCGCACCGACCAAGAGGTTACTATTTCAATTTCCAATGTCGTGTTAAAATACAATAACACTGAAGTTGGAACATTAAAGCCTAACACACAGTCTATCCTTATTCAAAAATACAAGACAAGTACGCTTTCCAACATCATTGTTGAGATTCCGCTACTTACACTTGTAAGATGTATCGGCAGTGCCGTTACAACCTACCTCACAACACAAGACTATACAAAGATTTTAGAATATATAACGGCTGACATTACCTGCATCTTGAACAATTCCGTTGTATTTGATTTTACCGAAAAATTCGGAGAAGCAAGCAAGGTGGATGTAAGCAAAAATACAAAAGCTGTTTCTGGTATTGGACTCGTGGCAAATACCAAACGGAAACTCAAACCATTCAAGGACTACGAGATGCTCATCCCTGCAAAATCGGAACTATTGCACCGAGACTTGATTATGGTTCCAAACGGCAGCGTGTACGATACGGTAAACCTTGTTAAAGACATCTGCAAGAAATACGCTTCCGATACAAAGGTACTTGCCAAACATCTACAAAAAGACAACCTACACGACACGATTCAAAGCATCTTCGATTTCGTATATAACTACATCCAATACGAACCCGATGATAGATTCATAGAACAGGTTCGCAGACCGCTCCGAACACTTTGGGACAGAAAAGGCGATTGTGATTGCTTCGCTACACTCATAGGCTCAATCCTTACGAATTTGAACATTCCGTTCAAGTTTAGAATTGCAGCCTACGAAGGTCGTAGGAACTTCCAGCACATATATGTGATTGTTCCAACAGGTGCAGGAGAATATTGCGTCTGCGACCCAGTTCTTGATACTTGTTTTACCGAAAAAACACCATCCAAATACCTAGATTTCTAATGGCAATATCAGGAATAGACATACAATTTCTCGACGGCATCGACACCGAACGCAATTCGATGAAGGAAAATGTGATTGATACCGTTCTAAACGGATTCGACAATGACATTATTGATGACATCAATTCCATTATCAATGGAGACGATTTGGAAGGAATCAATGGCATAAACACTTCATCCGACGAGGAACGCCTGCACACATATCTTGTGCGTACTAAACGAGTTGCCGACAGATACCCACAGGCAATAAACGGATATCAAAAGCCACAACTTTTTTCACAAATGTTAGGGTTTGTTCTAAAAAACTGGGACAACGGTAATCGTGAGCTTGCCCTTGAAAATATGGCTCGTGAAGAGGAACGACTTATTGCCAACAAGTCAATAAACATAGGCTTTGCCGACGACGATGATGAAATCACTTTCGGTGATGTGGATTCGCCAGAAGACTACGAGTACATCGGCTCGGTTATGACCGACCTTGGAAAGGTTAAGGCAAGCAAGACAAAGAACACGAAAAAAGGTTTCTTCAATAACGTAAAGAAGCTTAATACGGCAATAAAAACCACGGCAAAGAAAGCAACTCAAAAAGTAGCAACAGCAACCAAACAAGCAACAAAGAAAGTCGCCACAGCTGTAAAGAAAGCCACAAAAAAACTTGTAAAACTTGTAATCAAATACAACCCGATTACGCTTGTTACAAGAGCCGTCATTCTAATGGTGTGTTCGCTAAATATGTTCAAAATGGCAGAACGCCTATACCCTGCAACAAAAAGCGAAAACGAAGCATTAAAACTCGGCATAACTTCCACACAATGGAGCAAGTCGAAAGAATGTTACAACACGCTCGTAAAATCATTTACGAAGATTGGCGGAAGCGAGTCTAAACTGAAAACCTACCTTGAAAAAGGCTCAAAAAAAGTCTGGAAAGGAACGGACTCCTTTGACAAAAACATTTTGAAGGAACAGGCTTTGAAAAACAGGTCGCAGATCTCAAAAATGTACGATGAGGACGAGAAGGAGTTGAAAAGCAAAGGTGCAACTGCATCCGACGACCCAAATGTAACCTACTCGGAAGTAAAAGAAACAACTGTGCAAGGACTTCTTGGACTGATTGACAACGGTTATATAACTCTAGAAGGTTTGGGAGTTGTTGCTACGGCAACTATTGCAAGCGGAACAGCTTCGGCTGGCGGTATTCTTACTGGAATTATCGCAAAACTAAAAAACATCTTCGCAAACGGAACAGTTAAAGAAACCATAAAGACTGTGGCATCCAATGTAAAAAACAAAGTCGTAGAGAAAGCAAAAGACACCGTGACCGTAGCAAAGGAGAACGTAAAAGAAGCAATAACCAACACACAATCTAAAATAGCAATGACATACACAGCAGAATCATTTCCACTTGCAAAAGGTATGAAGGGGGAATACACAAAAACACTCCAATCAAAGCTCGGCGTAACGGCTGACGGATATTTCGGAGACGACACAGAATCCGCATTGAAAAACCTATACGGAGTAACTACCTGTTCGCAGGAAATGTTCACGAAAATCACAGGAAACAATTCAAATAAAAAAGGTATGACACTAACAGAAAAATCAAAGAAGGTAATTAAATACGGAGCTATCGCTTTAGGCGTTGTCGGTGGCGGACTCCTATTGTACAAAGCCTTCTCAAAAAGAGGTAAAACTTCATCCTCCGCAAAAGGTCTTTCGGGAGTCGGAAGACGAAAACGTAGAAAAACAAAACAACTACGAGCAAAAATGAAAGTATTGAATTTACAATAACCAAATATCAATAATTATGGCAAAAAGAAGAAAGCACAGAAGTTCCGCACTTGCGGGATTCAACACGACTGGCGTTACCAACTATGCCAAGAAAGGCTTGGCACTTGTGGCTGGTATTGCGGCAGGTTCGTTAATCAACAAATTCATCGCTAAAAAAGATGCGGTTTCTGGTACTGACCTTTTAGGTCTTGACGGCACTACATCGAAGTTCACAACACCTGCAATCGTGGTCGGAGTCGGTATGGCTGCACACGCTCTTTGCAAGAACGAAAACCTAAAAACCGTTGCCTTAGGTATCGGTGCTGCTGGTGGTGCTAACTTAATAAACTCCGCTCTTGGCGAAAACAAAATCTCTCTTTCGGGAACTAACGATGAACCTATGATTCCAGGCGTAGGCTCTGACAAAATCTTGTTCGATGAACTTCCATCACAAAACCAACAAGAAACTACTTACAACGACAAGTTCGGTGATGTAGAATCGGATGTTGATTTCGCTGGAGTTGACGACGAAACCGTAGGAGAAGCTAAAGTCCTTTTATAAACAAAAACTAAAAAACTAAATAATCATGGCAGATATGACAGAAAACAAAGTACGCCGAAACCCATTCATCGGCACAACAATCAGTACAGGCAAATCGGAATTCGAAGCCCGTATGAAAGTATTGGAGCCAAACTTGGCGAAAGCCTTGTTGGCTGGTACAGTACACACAGTCGATTACGCATTGTATGCAACTCGCCTTATCGGTGCGGACACTACAATCGAATTGATGCAGTCGGCAGACACAAAGAAAGTCGGTGTCACAAACATCAACAACCGTAAGTTGGAGGCAAACACATACGCTTTCGTGAAAGGTATGCAATTGCTTGAATCAACGGAAGAATGTGCAACGGAAGCTGACGTATTGAAAGCCGACTTTGGCAAAATCAACAAAAACACGGCTAACGGCGAATTGGAAATCAAACAAGGCGATAAAATCTTGTTCCCTCGTTCATCAAACGCAATCTTCAACCACGACGGCAAGGACAACAAACTTGCAGGCTACTACGTGTTCGACTGTCCGAAGGTGTTCCAACCATTGACAGACATTATTCCAACATTGTACCTCCCTGCCGCTAACAGTGCGGACAACAATGTCGCAGCCAACACTGCTATACGCATCGTGTTCCACTGCGTAAAGACTAACAAGGCTTAGTCCATAACCACATTACCTGACTCGGACGGCTGTGTAAACAGCATCACAGCCGTCCTTTTTTAATTCCTACAACCATGTTTTTTACAGTACCAAGCGAAGCAAACTATCTATCGACAAACACTCCTTTCGGCGTGAAGTCAATCCGTGCCTTGTTCTTCGAGAGCAAGAATGATTCGCTGTTCGGGTACAAAAGAAACCTTGACAGGATTTCTATCATAATAGACGGAAAGCAGATATGCCGAGACCTTATCATCCTGCCCTTTATGACCACCCAACCATACGGAAACCGTAAGCACCGTTGGGAAGACGTTGCGTTGAAGGTCAATATGAATGTGGACATCTCGGAAATACAGATTTCCGGAATACAAAACAACGACTTCAACATCGTGTTCGTCTGCTCCGACAAGGAAATTGACGAAAGCGAGGGATTTGACTTCGTTGAAACAAAGCTACTTCGACTAAAAGGACAACTTACAGGAGAAGAAGCACGAAAGGCCCTGAACGATGCCTTCAAAATGCTCGACGCATCGTGTGCGGAAGGCGAAACACCTGCCGACGAACTTACAATCAACGGCATAACCTACTATAGAAAACGATACACTTTCAATGGTCAGGAAACCACGACCATAGAATACACGGAAGTAAAGAAATACATCTCGAACAACTCCAACGGCGAACTCACCTTCGACAAGGAGTTCCAGTTCATTTTCGACCATGAACCGATCGAAATGTTCGCATATCCAATAATGACGGCTAACGGCATCGACAGGATTATAAATGCGGATATGCGTGTAGCATTCACGATTTCGGGAAGCGACAACGAGGTTTTTCCTCCATATACGGATTTAAGTCTTTTCTCCGCAAACGAAAAGATACCGTTCCGCAAGGCGTTACACAAGTTCGAGACACCGTTAAGACGAAACATCTCATTCTGTGTTACAAGAAACGACCAAGAAACGACAACGGCAAAAGAAATCGAAGTCTCTAACTACGACATCTATGTTTTATTCATCTATAAAAAAGTAAGCTAATGAAAAAAAGTTTTCAGATATGGCGTGAAATAGAAGTACCAGCAGGCGGACAAACCGTACTGTCCGAACTTTTGAAGGAGAATTTCTCCAAATGCACTGGTGCGTTCATCGTACCGTTTTCCGCAACGACCAATCTTTCACAGGTATCGTTGTTCCTAAAAATCGCACAGAACGAAATCCTTCCGAACGGAACGGATGCATCCATCATAACCTTCGACGGAAGCGTAGCGTTGAAAGATGCCATCTACGATTTCTCGAAGGACAACATTCCCGCCCGTTCATCGGAGCTTGACCTCACAATCACAAATAACGGAACTTCTGACGTTAAGTTGAATTTCTATGTGGTATTAGAAAACGAATAGTATGCTCTACATCACGGAAATATCAGTACCTGACCGTTTGGCTAATTCTGGCGACAACTTCACCTTCGGTGACGTGTTCCAGAAAACCATCACCATTCCTGCAAAAATCAAGGCGATAAAGAGCTTTTGTGCCTTTGCGGTATTGGATTCGCAGACAAAGATGGGACATCTTGAAACCGAAGAAGAAGGCGTTTCCGTAAAGAAGGAATTGCTTACTCCGCAAATCGGCTCCGTCTCGCTTTGCATGAACAAGACAGATGTAATCGTAGCTGGATCACCGTTGTATTCCGTGAGGGATTTACGACAGAAATCATACGCAAGCAACAAGGTTGATTTTTCCGAACAAGTGAAGATTCAAGGCGGTTCGTCACTTACAATCACAATCGAGGAAAAAGAAGAAACACCATTCGTAACTGGTGATTTATACTACAGCTACAACGAGCCAAGAAAAAACGCATACACCGTAAAAATCTATTTGGAATATGATAAGTAGAATCGTACAAGAGGAAGAAGAAAGATGGCACAGAATGGGCTTTGATACGGTTGCCACACCAATGAGCATCACGGTGTCGGAAGCTTTAAATGTGTACCAGCTGGGAAACGAAAGCTATATCCTTACGGGCATACGCATCGGAAACAACGACCTTATGTCCGACGATACGGAATTGGAACTAATATCCCCTACCGAATCCGTGCAATGCACACAAAGGGAATTGTCGCAATTCGGCACATCCATCATAAAACTATTCAAGAACTATCTCATAATCAAGACACGTACAAAGCATGACAACATACCGTCGTACCGTCTTGATTTTATCAAAATAACACCGATTACTCAAACTAAATAATACAGGTTATGGAAGAAAAAGAATTAAGCGTACAAGAAATAAACGAGATTGTTCAGGAAGCAAAGAAACAAGTTAAAACAAATGCTTCAAAAGGAATACACGTTGTCATTACTGCAATGAAAAAAAATATAGACACTGAATTAAGTCCATATTTTGATGAAAACAATTTCAGAGCAAAAGACAGAGACTCTATTATCGCTTCATTCAACGAAGCAATAGACAATTTAATAAGTAATGTCAATTATCTATGCTTTAGATGTGTAATAAAATCAAGTAATAATGTTAAACTAATATGGGAGAAGACTATAACAATTAGACCCGGACACTCTGTCTATATATATAAATCAGAAAGTCCAAATAAAGAAAAAGCAGATTTGTCCATATTAAGTCAAAAGGAAAGTTTTAACAATGCTATATATCAAGTTCTTGGCTTGATGGGATTTGACCAAGAACATCTTGATGGAGTTGCACAAAATGAATTTAAGGGTTTCGGTGCTGTTATGGCTATACGAGAACGAAATTTGGAAAACAAATTCATTCAAGCAGAAAAAGACAAAAAGTTAGAAGAACTCATTTCCACAAAAACAAAACTGGAATTTAAAGTTGAAAATCTTAATAAAGAACTTGAAAACGAACGTAAATATACCGAGGGGCTTGAAGACAAGATTGAAGAACTTAATGACGAAATTGAAGAACTCAACAAATTAAAACCAGAGTCTTCACTTTTAGGAACTTCCATTGTAGCAGCTCTTACAAAAGCGGGAACAAATCTTGCAATCAAACACGCAGATGTTATTGGCGGACTTGCTGGCGTTTCCAAAGAGGAAATGGTCAGCATGCTTAAATCAGCTGACGAACAACCTACAACCACAATAACAAACGATGCCAATGTTGATGTAACACCAGTGAGCCCACGCTCGGAATACATCGACGCTATCGGAAAATTTGTCGATACACTTGAAGAAAGCGAGTTCAACGAACTATGGTCTTTGATGCAATCATTTGCAAATGACAAAACATTGATAACCCAAGCAGTAAAATCCATAATCAATGAGTAGTATTTCCGACTTCATAAAGACAAAACTTAAATTCAATCCATTTACAGGAAAGATGGATATGGTCGGTAGTAATGCCGATGCTGGCTATGTTACGAAAGATGAACTTGCCCTTGCCGTTGAGCCGTTCAAGGCACAGACAAACAATAACTTTCAAGACATTTCCCGTACCTTGCGTTATATGCAGGAATCGTATAATTCCGCCAACGCTTTGGCTACCGAGGCAAAAGAACTTGCAGAAGCATGCTCTACAAACATCAACCATCATTGGGAAACCTTTCCCGTATTGGCTTCGGAAACAGGGGACGAATTTTCTCAACTTGCATCGGGCATACAAGACAACCAAGGCGTAATCTTTTGGATGTCCATTCCTACACCTATAAAATTCAGTGAATGCATTATATACGCATCAAGTTTTCCCAAGGAATACAAATTACAAATAGGTATCTATGACGAAAATGACATCATGCTCTACAACACCGATAAATACACGGTTACGAAGTATGGAACAATCCGTTTCTCGTTCATAGACAAGGAAGGAAATACAACCACCTGTACCCTATCGAACGACAAGCTTTACCAGATTGCAATTTGGTCCAGTGCAAATAACTTTCGCTTATTGGCAGGACAGGATTGTAGTGCAGAATTTCAAACGATTCGACAACTGATGTCCTCAAAATTGTATTACAACCCAGGCGGACTTACCACAATCGCAAATAAACAATCTGGCACATTCGTAAACAGATTCCCATACATAAAACTCGTAGGATAATGGAAGCAGTAACTATCATTCAGATCATCAGCATCGCACTTTCCCCAATCACTGGTATTGCGACTTGGATAGTAAGCCGTCGTGTTCGTGACAACAACACGTTAAACGACTTACAGAAGACCATCGACATGTTGGTTGACAAGAACAACGAACTTATCAATGAAATCACGGAACTGCGACAGGAAAACGCAGAGTTAAAAGCTGGACAGGCAGAACTTAAACTACAGATAGAATCACTAAAGAAAACTAAACATCAATAAACAAATCAAAACAAATGGCACAATACATCGTGAAAATCAATATCAATGCGGAATCCGCAACAGAAGTGAAAAACTTGGGAAACGGCATTCAAAACGCCGTGAACAATATTGCACACGAAGACTTGCAAAAGCTTCTAAACGCAGTCGCTAAAAATCCAAGTTTGGTAAAAACAGCTCTTAAATTCATCTAATGAAGAATAAGAAAAGACATAGTTTGGGTAACCCCGCAACAATAATTGCCACTGGCGAACTTTTGAGAAACAATCCACAGTTGGTCCAACAAGCATCTAACGGAGTTTCAAAGTTCTTCAAAGGCGTATTGTTGCTCGGCGGCTGTGTTGTTGGCGGTCTTGTTATCCGCAAGCAATACAAGCTATGGAAAAGCAGACAGGACGCAAAGAACGAAGCTGGCTCTATAAAGAACGCCACCCTATCGGACAGTGAGGCAAAGATTCTTGCGGAGAAGCTTTACTCGGCAATGAAAGGATTGGGAACAAACCTTACAAAAATCAAGGAAGTATGGCAACAATGCATGAACGAAGATGATGTAAACCTAATAATCCTAAAATTCAGTTCACGGGACGGAATGACGCTTTCGCAGTGGATAAACGACGACATTTCCAGTGCTTCCGACCGTGAGAAGTACATCAATTCAATATTAAGGGCAAAAGGGATTTCAAAACAATTTTAAAAATGTTATTGACTAACGACCACTAACATAAAGTTCAAATTAGTCTAAAAGTTGCCAACCTCTTTTAATTCTTACAACCATTAGTAAAAAAAGCGTTGGTTTACTAACAGCAGCAGCGAATAATAACAATGCAAAAATAGAAATATTTTACAAATGACACCAACCGACCAACTAATATTACAGGAAATCCACTCCGAAGGAATACAACCTTGCATCATCGACGAAGCTGATGAAAACACTACTTATATTGGCTATTGTCTTCCTGACTGCAAATCGTTCTCCGACTTAAAATGGCTGATAAAAAGAATCAAAACAGAAGGTTCAATTCAGACGATTGCGTTTCCAAACGCTTCAAGGAAATTCGACAAAGCTTGGGAAAAACGCACTACATATACCTACAAACTAACACCTAACCTAAAGGCATAATGGAACGCAGAACTATGACGATACTTGGAATTTCACTTACCGCCCTACTCGGTCTCGGCGGACTTTTATACGCAAAAAGAAACGGTTTACTCTATTACTCAAAAGTTATGTTAGACAAGGCAAAATTGGCTCTTATCGGGCGAAAAATCGACAAAATCATAATCCATTGCTCAGCTACAAAACCGAATCAAGCCTGCACCGTGGAATTGATAGACCAATGGCACAAAGCACGGGGATTCAACTCCATCGGATACCACTATGTAATCTATCAGGACGGAACTGTACACGAAGGCAGGCCTGTATCACAAGTCGGAGCCCATTGTGTGGGACAAAATGCAAACTCAATAGGAATTTGTTATGTGGGCGGACTTGACAACTACGGCAACGCAAAGGATACAAGAACCGATGCACAAAAGAAAACCCTAAAACAAGTTATTAAGCAATTAAAGCAAACTTTTCCTAATGCAACAGTTCACGGACATAACGAATTTGCAAACAAAGCTTGTCCGTGCTTCAATGTTAAAAATGAATTTTAAAATACAAGAAATATTAAAAAAATGTAAGCTAAGAAAGAAACGAGAATATAAATACTTACCACTGAATGCTTATGATTATCACTCAAACAATGAAAATGTTTACTAAATAATACATACCAAGTCAATAAGCCAAATAAGGAATAAACGATAGAAAGAAAAACTACTCGACTTATATAATCGAGAAAATAATGGGCTATATAAGTAATTAGGCAAAAGCCACTAAACACTACAAAGATAGAACTTACAGTCATTATACCACGAGCTATATGTGAAAGCGTTCCCTTTTTCTTAATGTTATAAAATATCAATATTACGTTTAAGATTGCTATTAAATCAAAAACGCCAAACATAACTAAATCATTTTCAAGATAATATTTTATTACTTCTATAAAAAAACTCATAACTATTAAATAGATAACAACAATAAAAACGAGTCAAAAAAAATAATATTGTAACACCATGAAAAAAAGAAAATGCACTGCAAAACAATTGGCGGCACTTGCAAAAGGTCGTGCAATCAGAAAAAAGAAACTTGCTACTAAAACAAAAAGCAAACGTAAGAAGAAATAAAAACTCCTGCACGGAAAACCGCACAGGAGAAAAAAAAAGTAAAATTTTTAATCCTACTATGGTTAACAATTTTACACCACTAATATACAAGCTTAATCTAAAATGTCAAGTTCCACCACATATTCATTCGCAAAACATATCTCTACACTTTTTGATAATGGAGAAAAGCTTGACTGGAAACAAGCCCAGAAAATAGCAAAGGATTTCTCCATCAAAACAGACACGGAGATTATGCAGGCGTGTGAGCTTGCGGTTGTGCTTTCTTCACGTAAAATAGCACATAACGGAAACTCTATCCGTCAGCAATACGAGGAACTGAAGGACTTGTATGAAAGACAGGTAACAATCAAACCACTTGACACTAAAAGTCGTGTTCTTCAACAGTATTCCACTCCATGTCCGTTGTCATACCTTCTCGGAAAGTTTGTAGGTAACAACGACAAGATTTGCAATGGAAAAATATCAGAACCGTCTGCAGGAAACGGAATGCTTACAATCGCATTTAATCCTAACGAATGCGATGTGAACGAGCTTGACGAAATTCGTGTGGATAACCTTCGGCAACAAGGATTCAACTCCGTAACAAACAAAGATGCCTCCATTGTCGAAGATCCCAAACGCGAATACAAGGGAATCATCACAAATCCACCTTTCGCAAAGCTCGAAGAAAAGGACAGAATAGTCCGTCAAGGCTGGGAAATAAACACCCTCGACTACAAGATGGCATGCCTCGCCCTCGACAAAATGCACGACAACGGAAAAGCTGCGATAATCGTGGGCGGGAAACTATGGAACGCATATTGGAAGCCTGTTTCCGCTACATCAAACAAGAAGATGCTCTACGGTCAATGGAAGACATTCCTCGGCTATCTATATGCACAATACAATGTTGTGGATGTAATCTATGTAGAAGGCGACAACATCTACCGAAAACAAGGGACACAATACCCGATAGTAATCATACTGATTGACGGACGTAACAAATACGACGAAAGCAACAAACCAAGGTATGTGTTTGACCCGATAATGGACACGACAATTCAAACATACGACCAATTGTTTGACCGAATATACCCTTACATAAAACCAAACACTAATCAAAACAAAGCAAAGGCACTAATGTTAAAGATGAAAATGAGCAAATCCACCCTATCATACCTTCCTCCCCACCTGTTCAAGAACCTCGGTCTTGCAGGAAGCCCCGACGTCTCAAGGATTTCAAGGGAAATGCTTACAAAAGAATACTCCGCCTTGCACTGTATGGGAAAGGAACTTGCCGACAAGAACACCAACTACCGCAAGGCATACGAATGGGCAAGCGAACTTAACTCCGAACACTTCTCATCTGCGTTCACTGCGGCACTTATGGTATTGCAGGCTGGATTTCACCTGCCAAAATTGAAGGCTCGTTCAAGTGAAATCAGGGAACGTGGCGTTGGCGGTCAGTTCACAATCAGACCCTACAACAACTTCACAAGAATAACCTTGAGCACATCGTCATACTTCACAAGCATGGGCGGTCTTGAAGCGGCATTCGAGGAATCATACAGGCAGAAATGGAACTCTACGCCAAACTGTGCATTGCACGAGCTATGCCACCACATCGCATTCATCATCGACTCCGAATACCACCAGCTGCACACATACATGACGGATGCACAGAAAATAAAGGCAAGGGAAAACGTGTCGGGTTATGCAAAACAGCAATACTGCGAGTTCTGTGCGGAGGTTATTTCAGGCATTCTATACGGAAAGAAATATCCCGCCTACATCATAGAACAACTGCCTGAGCCCAAACGTGGCACAGAGGATGAACAGGAAGCATTCAGAAAGCTTACGGAAATCGGTACTCTTGAAAATAAGAAAAATGAAGCTGGTTCATTCATACCAAAGGAGATACTGCACAACCTTGAAGGGATAAACGATTTTGTCAACCCGTCAAATATAGACACCTACAACTACTCCGAAAGGCAGAAAAAGAATCCTTTGTACAGTTCATTAAAAGACATAAGCGAAATAAAGCATTACTACAAATACAATTCACTTGCACATTGTGCGATAGACAACTGGTGCAAGGTGATGAACAACACGTTCGACTTTGCCGAACCGTTCGACATCGGTAAAGCCGACAGGGTAAGAATGCTGCATTTGCAGATGAAAAACGCAGAACTCATTTACCAACTATAAAAAATAAAACATGAAACTGATAAACATACAAAAACACTTCTTCCGCATCAAAGGCGAGAAAGACAAGGTATGGTTCTGCACAGAAGCAGAAACCGACATGAAACTGAACGTAACGGTCGTAAGATACATCCGTGCGAGCAAATACCTTACGCTACCAGAGAACTGGCACTCGATGAAGGCACAGGAACTCCGTGGCAAGGACATCAACAAAATCATCGACATTGAGGAAGGACTCGGCATGGCATACCGTCCCGCATCGGAAATACGCAAGTTGGAGACGCAAGTACCCGACTCAATGGGCGACGACACGCATGAGGCACTTGCCAAACTGAAAAAAGCAGTCGGAGGCGACGTAACAGACTTTGTCTGCGAACGCCTGCATTGGTCAAGGGAAGATATAGAAAACAGGCTATTTGCCGAGCAGGTGGATTCTGTGGCACTTGCAATATACAACATGGAGGCAAGGAAACAGGCCATCATCATCGGAGACCAAACTGGTATAGGAAAAGGCCGTATGGCGGCATGTCTCATACGCTATGCGAACATACAGGGGCAAAAGGCCGTGTTCGTTACAGAAAAACCCAACCTATTCACCGACATATACCGAGACCTGAAGGACATCGGCTGTGCATCACTGAAGCCGTTCATCATAAACAACGACCCGAAGGCAAACATCACGGAGGTCGGCGACAACGACGAAATCGTAACCGTCTATAAATACATGTCGGACAAGAAACAGTTTGAATCTATCATCGCATCAAAACAGATACCGAAGGAATACGATTATGTGCTTGCGACCTACTCACAGTTCACAACACCGAAACGTGACGGTGCAAAAATCGAATTTCTCCAAGCTGTTTGTGAACCTAATACACTAATTCTTGACGAAGCACACAATGCTGGCGGCAGCTCAAAGGGCGGTTTTCCTGACAAGGACGGGAAACAGAAGGTTGTAGGTTCAAATACGTTCCAAACCTTTGCAAAGGCTGTAAAGACGGCAAAGAATGTTTGTTTCCTATCGGCTACATTCGCAAAACGCCCCGACAACATGCCGTTGTTCGCATTGCGTACATGCATATCGGAAGCGGAACTGCCAGACCACGAACTTATCGACTCCATATCAAAAGGCGGCGAGGCTTTGCAGGAAATCATATCGTCGGAACTCGTACACGAAGGGCAGATGCTACGACGTGAACGTACATACGACGGAATCAAGGTAAACTACATATATCTTGACGAAAACGGAGAAAAACAGTTCGGAGTACCGAATCTGGAAAAGGAACACCGAATAATGTCAGACAACATCACCGAACTTATACGTGAAATCATAAACTTCGAAAAATCCTACATCGCACCGATAATGGACGACATGAACGAGGAACTTGCAGAAGACGGGGAAAGTGCCGACAGCACAAACAAGGACTTGGGCGTGAACCGTGTTTCGTACTTCTCAAAGGTATTCAACATCGTAAACCAGGTTCTTTTCGCAATCAAGGCGGAAGCAGTTGCAGACCATACCGTACGCCGTCTGCGTGAAGGCAAGAAAGTAGTCGTCGCATTCGCTTCCACCTTCGAGTCCATGATAAGCGACCTGAAGGCGGACGACGGCAGACAATCCATAGGCAACGAGGAAATAAACACAGACTACTCCGTGGCATTGTTGCGTGGACTCTATTCCACCCTACGATACCAAAAGAGGATGGCGAAAGGAAAATCCGAACTGCACGTGATAGAATTCGGCGAACTTATTCCCGAAGCACAACAGGAGTTCATGCGTATAGAGAAGAAAATCAAGAACACCACGACGGGTATAACCTGCTCTCCTATCGACATCATAATACGCAAAATTGAACGTGCTGGCTTCACATGTTCCGAAGTAACAGGCCGTTCCACAAAGGTCGAGTTCACAAACGAGCAAGGAACAAGGGGGAAAATCGTTGCCAGAAAGAAAGAGAAGGCAAATGTGGCGTTCGCCAAGTTCCAGAACAACCAATCGGACGTATTGTTAATCAATACCAGCGGTTCAACTGGAGCTTCGGCACACGCTACTAACAAGGGAACAAACCTAAAACGTGAGGAAGTCAAACCTCGTGTAATGGTCATTGCTCAATACGAGTTGAATGTATCGACCGAGGTGCAAAAACGTGGTCGTATCAATCGTACAGGACAATTTGCAGAAATTCCACCATCATACGATTACTTGATTTCTGCAATTCCAGCAGAGAGAAGAATGATGATGATGCTACAAAAGAAACTTCGTTCACTTGATGCAAACACTGCTTCAAACCAAAAGAACTCTACATCCGTAATAGATACCGACGACTTCATCAACAAATACGGAGACGAGGTTGTAAAAGCCTATATGCGAGATAACGAAGAGTTCACGCTTGCCGTTGGTGATCCTTGCTACATCTTTACACCGAAACCTACAGGAAAATCCGTTAGCGAGGAAGATATTGCAAAGAAAATCACTGGTCGTGTCGCTATCCTTGAATCGGCAAAGCAAGAGGATTTTTACAACAACGTAATCGGTAACTACAAGCAAAAGGTTAATCAACTAAAAAATCGTGGTGAATACGACTTGGAGGTTGAAGCAATGAAGCTCGATGCTGAATTTGTACGTGAGACTCCGCTTTGTCCACGAACAAACGGAAACTCGGTATTTGCGGACGCAGCATACAAAGGCGTGTACGAATGCAATGTGTTACGCAAGCCGTATTCAAAAGAAATGGTTCTTTCCATCCTTGCTAAATTCAAGGGTGACGCAAAGAAGAACGCATCCGACCTTTCGCAGGAGTTCCGTTCCGTAGTACAGGCTGATTGCGACAAAAGGCTTGACGAAATCGAGGAACAGAAAGGTCGTGCCGTGGAAGCAATGCATAACTCCCCTAAATGGCAAAAAATCGTTGAAAGCGGAGAACGTACTTGGCGTGAAATCCAAGCCGAAGTCGAACAGAAATACCTTGACATGGCTGACCGTAAACGCAACGAGACAAACAACAAACTGCATAAGGGAAATATCATTAAATACTTCTATGCAGGTCGTGGCTGTCTTATCGACGGAAACACAAGGGCGGTCTGTCTTGGTGCGGATGTAAATCGTAGAGCGAACAACCCGATGGCACCAAGTAACATTACAATTTCGTTTGCTGTAGCAAACAGCACACGCTCGGCTGAATATAATCTTGCAGATGAAGGTTACAAATCTCTTCTTGAAATAAAGGACTGGACTGATTCACTTGATAATTTCAACGACCACGACAAACGTACATTGGACGAATGGGACGAAATCACCAAAAAAGCTACCGCAAACCGTGAACTACGGGACATCATCACAGGAAACATCCTCAAAGGTTTTGATAAAGGCGGAGACGGTGCAAAACTGATTTCTTTTACAATGAAAGATGGTTCTGTACGCAAAGGTATCTTACTTCCCAAAGGTGATGAAAACGGCAATGGCGGAAGCTCTACAGTAACAGCTTTCAAAAAATATCCAGCAAAGAAATGCGAGGCGGTTATTCAGGAATGGTCTGACGAGCATAACAACGGCAAACTTTCATTGAGTTACGGATTTTTCATAACGGCAGACAGTGACGGAGACTTGTACCTGTGCATCGACCGTACCCTTGCAAACAAGAAGGAAATCAAAGCTATCATAAACAATCCTGTTTGGTTAGAATTTCGTCGTGGATTTGAAAACGGCTACAAGGCTGGCAAAAGCGTAAAGCAAGTCAGTTTTTATCTAAAAACAAACCATCTTGACCTTGGAGATTTCGTTAAGGCTATAGACCAATGCGGACTTTCCGTTGAACTTACCGCAGAACAGGCGGAAAAAATACTTTAAGGATGAATTTGAGGAAGGCGACACGAAAGCAAACAAAGGCGAATGGAAACCTTTGAAGGTTGACAAATCAAACATTCCGACAGGAAGTTCAAAGCCAAAGGTCGCAACAGACGACAAGATAAAGAAAGCAAAGGCACTTATGTTAAAAATGAAGATGGCGAAAGCAAGAATGAATTAAAAATTTAAGACTATGATAACTATAAGCAACATCAACGACAAATGGGATGAAATAAAGTCAAAACTATCATCCAACACAGTAAAAATGGCAACTGAAAACGGTTTTCTTGAATCTGCGGAAAACTGGGAAGACCTAAAGGACTACTTCGACGACGAAGCAAAGGAACTGCTAAATAACTTTATTGCTCGTGTGAACAAGGAATTGGGAACATCCGCTCCTAAAAAAGAGACAAAACCGAAAGCTCCAAAGCAACCCAAAACGCCTAAGCAAAAGAAGGAATTTTCTGGCGAATATGTTGAAATTCTCGCACCTGAGATATCGTTCATAAAACGATATGCTGCATTGCACGGAAAGAAAATTTCTACTGTCCGTGACCGTGTACGTTCTCTATTGGCTTCGTTGCAGAAGGCAATAGTAGAGAAAAAGATACGCAAGACATCCGTCTATGCAAATATGATTATAGCTATCCAAAGCAACCTAATTAAGATTCTAAACACTGACGGAAGTGTTTCTATCAACATCATGAACATCGACGACCTAAAGACCTTATACGGCGGATTCTCGGTAATGCCGAACGCCCGAATCATCAAGTCCTACCTTTCTATTCAGGGAAAGGAGAATGTGAAAGAAAAAGCGAAAGATTTGTTGAAACGCATTGAAAAATCTACCGACACGACTGGTCGTTTCACAACTGAAATCTCCAACATAAAACACAGTCTCGAACACTACATAGACGGAAGCACCGATACGCCAGAAATCAGTACACAAACACTCGCTGGTCTTTACGGAATTGCAAACACTTCCGCTAAAAAAAAAATAGTAAGCGGTAACGCACTCGGTAGCATCGACTTCCTTGCAACCAACTTCAAGATATTACCGTTTACAGGCAAATGGAAGGAACTTATCGGGCAACCATCCGAGCCGTTCAAGATTATGATTTACGGAAAGGCTGGTAGCGGGAAAAGTTCCTGTTCATTGCAGTTCGCACAATATCTTGCTGAACTTGGCAAAAAGGTCTTGTATGTCGCTGACGAGGAAAAGTTCGGCTATACTCTACAGGAAAAAATGAAACGCTTTGGAATTGCACACAAAAACCTTTCAATAATCGACAAAATGCCGAGCAATACAAGCGAATTCGATATAGTATTCGTAGATTCAATAAATTCCATAGGCTACGAACCAGAAGACTTGCGAAAGCTTGACAAAGGACAATCTTGGGTATATGTCTTTCAGGCAACAAAAGAAGGAAACTTCCGTGGATCGCAGGAATTTGAACACGATGTGGATACTTCAATTGTTGTTGAAGATATGAAGGCTCACAGCGTTAAAAATAGATTTGGAGGGAAAGGAGAAATCTCTATATAAGTGCAGTTGCATACTGCACAGTAAAATAAAAACGGCTCATAATGAGCCGTTTTTATTTTATATATTTCCAATCAACTATTTACCAATTATATGAATCTTATACATTTACTTTTCCTTCTTTTTGCATTTCAAACGTAACCCTACATCGTTACAAGACTCTTTCTCTTTATATTCCCTGTGATAGCTAGACAAATTTTATATACCATATCTGCAGATTCATAACTTCCCCCCAAAGCATAACAATCAATATTTCTACAATTTACCAATTCCGAAAGAGCTTTACCTGCCTTGAATTGAGCAACTTTTTTGGCTGCAATTTTCAAAGGTTTCTTTGTTAATGGATTGATACCAGTTCTTGCCGCTCTTTCAGATACTTTGAAAGTTCCGAAACCTATCAATTGTATCGAGTCGCCACCTTTTAATGCACCTGATATTGCATTTACAACTGCGTTAAGTGCTTTTTCCGAGTCAGCTTTTGTCATGCCCGATTCTGCAGCCATTGCTGCTACTAATTCTTGTTTGTTCATTTTTTTAAGAGGAATTTTTTGAATTTATTTACAATAATATCTCAGTATCAATCAATGCTCCTCGAGCTTGTTCCCATATATCATGTATAAATTTTGTCATCGGCCGTTTTTCTATTTCGTCTTGTCTTACATATGTACCTAAATACAACCTTAATTGATTCATAGGGGAATAATTAGGTATCCAACTATAGTTTTGAGGATTTGACCAATACGGATATTGAACACTTATATTTTTGTATATATACATAGCACAATTTTTTCATATAAAAATAAAATTTTGAAGATATAATTCTTACTTAATATTGGTACCGATTTCTCCTAAAAAGTCTGAATTGTAAACATTCCATCGTTTTTAGACAAAAACAAATTTGACAAACCTATTTTATCAATTGGTAAAATTAAACTTTTTTCTATAGCAGACCATCTTATTTTTTACTATGGTTTTCAGCCGCAGATTATTCTCAACTATTTTCACAAAAATCTGCAAATAAACTAAATTAATTTAGTACTTTTGCAAAATCAAAACAACGAAATCAATGAAGCCTTTAGAACAGGTAAATAAAATAGAATCTGTAGTTTTGTACGTGCTACAAAACTTCCCAAATGGGGTTGACTACATAAAACTCTTCAAGATAATCTATTTTGCTCAAAAAGAATATCTTGTAAATTACGGGAAAATACTTTGTCCAGATACTTTTAAGGCACGCACCTTTGGTCCAGTTCCTGCATTGTCTGATAAGGTTATAAAATTGGTTGAACTAGAAGAGGACATCAATTCGTATCCAGATTTAAAGAATTTCTACAATTCTATTAGCGTCCAGGATCAAATGGTTTTTGCTCTGCAGAAACCAGATATGGATTATCTCTCAAAAAAAGAATGCGAGTACCTCAACAAATGGTACAACTATTGCAAGGACAAGGACTCTAAAAACGAGCTTTCACCAGAATCTCATGATAAGGCTTATGACAAGGCTTTTGCACGCTATAAGAAAGATCCTCAATTGGGGACTCTTACAAACATGGAAATTGCGAAGGCTGGTGGCGCAACAAAAGAAATGATAGCATATATTCGCGAGAAAGAGCTTATTGCAACTGAACTTTCTTAATAGATGGATCTGAATGCAAATAATATATTGTCACAACTACAAGAGCAGTTAAAACAAGAGTCTCTCGTAAAAGGGATTGAAGACTTAAACATAGGCGACATTATCTATTACAATATGGATCAAGCCGATGGTATTACTCCCAAAGCAGGATATGACACTCGTTCGAAATATGTTGTCGTAGCAGGCTCAAAATCAAATTCTAAAGAAGTTTGTGCTGTACTGATTAATTCTGAAAACAAATATTCTTCTGCGGCAGACTGGCAAGCCGAACAATACCTAATTCGCCAAAAAGATTACCCTAATATCCTAGACCATGACAGTTGGATTGATTGCACAGATCCAAAGGAACTGAAAGTATCAAAGATTAAAGCCAAAAATGCTGAAAAGAAGGGTAAACTAAATGCACATGATTTAGAAACAGTAATGAAACATCTTAAAGAGAATGATTTCGTTGATACTCACACAAGGAAGGTATATGGCATAGACAAATACCAAATAAAAAATCACAACGATTAAATAATCTCAATTTTTTATAAATGTTTGACTTGCTGAATTATTCAACACTATTGTATAAACACCTTTCTTTAAATTAGAGACATTTATATCTACCCTTTCACCCCATTCCGAAGAAGCTATTTTTTGAGACACATATTGTCCTATTTTCCAACACAACTCCACCATTGCACCATTTGCTACACGAAAAACTATATTGCGAGCCTCTTGAATCATAGCAACAATACTTTCAAATGAATTTAAATAAGAAGATGTATGTTCTTTTCTCATAAAAATATAATATTACTCTGTATATATACGAAAGTACAATATTAAAAACTATTATGCTTTAATATACGAAAAAAATTACTTAACCTTTTCCACACCTTCGTAGGTAAAGAACTTGCCAGATTCTATCATATCATTAAGATTGTCAAGATTTAAGTCTGTCGTTGGGAATATAACAGTATCTCTCGGTGAAATAATTTTATAGACTTCCTTATAAGCATTTTTATCCACAATACGTGAAGTTAGTGTGTCTCGAATATCTTTCCCATCTGTTGCTTTCCATATTTCTTTATATTCACTGCCTGTTATGTCAGTAATATATCCACGAAATTCTGACTTTGAACTTACATATGTGTCAGTTAGATAATATCCATTAGAACATTTTCTTGCACGATAGTTTAACCCCAACGTAAATGGCAAACTTGAATCTGGATATGCCACAACTTTATTTTTTTCTTCTGAATAAGCAACCATTACATATTTTGCGTATTCATCTTTTTGATAATTAAACAATACGTATGTTTCCTGTTCATCTGCATCAACATTATTTTTCTCGCACGAAATCGCTAATATGCAAACTAGAATTGTTAAGGTATAAAGGAGTACTTTCATAATCTTAGTTTTTAAAAAAAGTTTTACAATAGATTTTTGAATCACTCTTTATATTAATAATATATTGTCCCATTTGTCGCATAGTTCATTGCTATCGCTATAAAATTACTAGATGCAGGTGCAAGACAACTATAGCCAGCCAAAGAATTGCCATTTTCTTTTCTTACGGAACCAAAATAATATATGTTTATAGCAGTTGGACAATTATGTGCTAAACGGAGTGATTCATCTTCTAAATTTTTAATTAAATCATAATAGATATCACTATATATGTATTCTATCTCATTACAAGAATAAAATTGAATGTTTGCATCAATAAACTTTTCGTTTAAGGCTTTTTCTACTTGAACAATCGACGATTCAGATATACCACCAGTCCCATCTGCACGTCGAACAATATGATGTTGTATAGGGAAATAAGCAACATTATTACTATTTGACTTAAGAATGTTCATTCTTTCTGTCATTAATCCTTGCACCTCTTCTTCCGAATACTCTATACCACATTCTAAATCTTGAGCACTCGAATATAAACAACCTACCATAAAAACAAAAAAAATCACACAATGTTTCATCTGCCTATCTTTTTTATCGTTGATAATAGTTCTAATATATCTGACATCTTATTCTCTGCGAAGGAAAATCTTATATAATCACGAAGGAAATAGTCTTTTTCCGCAAGAGCAAATGTAGCTTCACAATTTCTAAAGTTTCCTGCATCCATAGACAAAACAGATATATAACCTATTACTTGAGAAAGACTGTCTCTAATATACTTATCATTTGCCCCCAAACTATAATACTCTTTTAATGTGTCATACTTGAAATCAAAAGAGCGTTCTGCCCCCCCTACAATATCCTGTTCTTTTGAACGAAACTGTATAAATTCAGAATCATCCCCAATGCCTTTATGTATAGAATATGAAGACGGCAATGTAATTATACATTTTTCAAACAATTGTATTGTAGAATCTTTTTTTGAAACAGTTGTGTCTATGTCTATTTTAAATTCCGTGTTATTATCTTTCCCTGTTACCTTAGACGAAATGTCATCCTTTTTACAACTACAAAAAACTTGTACCGCAACGAATAATGTTATTATATAAATAAAACTTTTCATTTCATATTTTTTTTCATTTCTAACCTTACAAATATATCCCAATTTTGTTATTCCGTTAAAATCATTTGTTTGCTACCAACCAACTTGCCATCAGTTACAAGGCTATAGATATATAGTCCGGCTTCTAATTCATTTCCGAATATTGTTTCGGAAGTGTTGCATCTTCCTGTTACCATAATTGATTTAACTTGCTTGCCTTGTAAATCGTAGATATATAAAACTGCATCCGCTACTGTTTCTGGGATTATCATTTCTATGCGTGTATTTGTAGAGAATGGATTTGGTTTGTTTTGTAAAAGAGAGGCTTGTTCAACTGAAGAATGAATTTCTGCTACCGAGGTTGATTTTAGTTCGTATGTTTTTTCTGTATTTAACTGAAATTTTAGTTCCTCTATTTCTTTTTGTTGTTCCTTTATTGCTTCAACCAAATGAGGGATGATACTGGTGTATGCCAACATTTTTTCGCCTGTACTATCAACTGTCTTTACAATATCTGGGAAAACTTCCTCTACTTCTTGTGCAATAAGTCCAATTTCTATTTTTCCAGACTCGTCGTTTTTCCAATTATATGAATATCCATTTAGTTTACATATTTTATCCAGTGAACCATATTCTAAATGTTTAATGGATCAGTTGCTCCTGTTTGTATTTGTAATGATCCCGAGCCAGTTGCTGCTTGTATATAAACATTACCAACAACATGTAACTTATTATATGGGGAATTTCCACATCCAATACCGACTCTACCATTATCACTAAGGAAAAACAAGTAATCCTGAGAACCGGCAGGATTATTTGGCTTCCAGAAATTCAAACCACCTCCAAAATATTCAACTGCCCATTTTGGTGATGCCCATGTCGCATCACATCCAAAACGTATGTCCGTATCACCAGGTAAATAAATATTACCAGAGGTATTCTCAATTTTTACATTGTTTGGAAAAACTACCGTACCATTACTGTTTACCTGAATTTGTGCTATTGCACCCATTGCCATTACACTTGTGGCAATACATAATAAAATTTTTTTCATACTGTTATTTTACATTACAGACACAAAAATATCTTTTTTTTACAACATAAAAAACATTTCAGAAATATCATAGACTATTTATTAACAACTATTCTTAATACCTGCCCCAAAAAAAACTAAATGTCAAACTAATAGACATACCGCCCCATCTACATAAAGAAATTTTTCTTACTCAAATAACATTTATTTTAGATAAAATTACATATCTTTGATACGAAAATCTTTATTCTGGAAAATATTATGAAATTAAAAAATCTACTTTTAACTATTTGTTTTGTAGTTGGAATCTTTAGTGTTGCATTTGCTCAGCAACAACAAACGGCATTGAATGTCGCAACTACCAATCCTTCTAAACCAATAAATTTTGCAGAGAATGCAGAAGCTTGTTTTGTTACAAATATTACCAATAGTGCTACAGATGGCAGCAATATGATTATTGATAATATGCAACTACAAATACCTGAAGGTTTTGATTTAGTTTCGTTATCTTTGAAAAAGAAAGACACAACCTTGGTGTCTAACTCAGTTTCAATGCAGTTAAACGATACATTAAGACCATCGGATTTATATATATTAGAATATTGCATACGTGCAGGATGTAATGCTATACCTACAAACATTTCCAACCAATTCTCGGTGTTCTTCTCTAATAATTTGCTGATAAATTATACGGAACACGATACGATTAAAAACCTAGAGAAAAAAACAAATGATTTTAAATTAGAAATTCCAAGTTTATCTCTCACAATTGGTAAAGCGAATAGTAATGTACACAATAATATAAAAGAAATAGTATGGCAAACACCTGTAACAGATACGTTTACTATAAAAAACGCAGCTGGTGCAGGTTCTATTTCTAATTTACGTGTATCAATGTTGCTTATGCAAAACATTGATGCTTTTTCTGATGTTAAGTTTTCTATTGTTGGAGGTATGCCCAAAAATGCGGAAGTAGCAAATGACGAATATTATATAGACCTTTCTTCTTCTGATTTTCAACAAGCAGGATTGGGTGAAACTTTTGATGCAAATGAACAACTGAAAGTTGCAGTTTCTTTTATTCCAACGAAATTCTATTTACAAACACAAGCAAAATATCTTGCAAAAGTAAAGAATGGCTCCAATGTATGTAACGAGCAAATAAACGCCTCTGCAATTTGCGATTATCAATATAACGAACCGAATATTGATTTAATAGTTAATGGCACAATAATACAACAAGCTAACTATTGTGGCAGGGAATTTATCTGTGATATTGTTATAAAAAACGCCACACAAAATACAGATTTAACAAACACTCTAAGAAATGCATATTTTTATTTTTCAAGAAATGGAACTAATTATACTGTAACCTCTGTACTATGCAATGGCTCAGAAATACTTCCAGACTCACGGAAAAACTATTTACTTCCAACCGCAGACATAGATGGTGACGGCACGCCTGATTTAAAACCTCAGGATAGCTGTACAATTCGTGTTAAGGCGAGACTTACTAAAAATGTTGACAATGTAATGTTTTGGATTATTCTACAAGGTGAGTCTATAGATGGAATCACAAAAATGGATTCTTATTCTGCCACAAGCCGTCTTAATTTAAATTCCTTTTCTGTTGTTTCTCCAACAGATAGTAAAGGTGGCGATCCTGCAACATATCATGTTGATGTAAATTTATCTTCCAGTGGTTTTTATCAACCATTAGTTGGTTTTTTGGATGTTGATTATGTAGGTATTCAGTATGATAGCTCAATAGTAAAAAGATACGAAAGAACTGATAAGAACATAAAATCTTCAGATGACATAACGATTACAGCTTCTTGTGAAATTCCGCAATTGTTTAATTTGGTGATAAAAACCAATGATTGCGACGATTACTATATCAGCGATAGCAAAATTGGGAATTCCATTGTTGAATGTCCAGATACCTTACAGGGAAAATCTTGTATTTCTGCCCGTACGCTAGAGGTGACACCAGCCGTTCCTCAAGAAATAAATACATGTGAGCCCGTGACAATCAATGCCACAGGTGAATTATCCTATTGGTGCAACGATACATGTCCCAAGCCACGGAGAATTATTGCACGGGTATACGATTTAGAAGGAAAGTTGCAATTTGAATCTATTTCGTGTTCTATTTCTGTAAATGGTTCTTCATATACTATAGCGACAACGAGTGAAAATGCGATTAATAATGGTATTGCTTGGACATCAAACGACCTGATGTTTCCATGTTCAGGCACTTTAAACCATACTCCACTACAGCTGACAGCAGAGGTCTTTGTAAAAGGCGACCATTCTCTTCCCGATAGAAACGACTGTAACCTACGAGTAGAATTTGCTGTTATCGATGAAGGAAACAATATTCATACAGCGAATAGTAAGGGGTTTCCTTTAGTGGTTTATGATCCAGAGCCTCGCCACAATTTTTCTACAATGTATGCAACGAGGGTTCAAGAAAATATACTTGTTTCTCTAACAACCACCCAAGCTGCAGAATCTATAAAGAACCATCCTCTACGATTACTCAATGTTAAGCTTCCTGCTGTTGAAGGGTTTTATTATACAACAACATCAGAGGTAGGTCAAGCGTACGAAGAGGATTTATCTTTAATTGGCTATCGTACTAAAAGTACTACTTTAGAGGCACGCTATAGCAAGGAGGTTCGTGCTTTATGCATTACAAATCAACAACTTGATAGTACATTGCACGGTTCATATACATACAGTGATTACTATGCTTCATGTTCAGAAAATGAAACGTTTACTCATGACCTTGCTCCTGCACGGACTATATACGCTCCTATTATAGAAATGAACTCTTCTGTAGAACAGAGTGTTTCTAGACTTACAACATGGAATGTATTTGTAAAAAACACAGGTAACGCAGATGCTCCAAACGTAACTTTACGAATTAAACCGAATGATAATAATGTTACAAGATTACACATAGAAAGAATTTTAGTCAATGGGATTCTGCATTCAAGTATAGAATCCCCAGCTCAAAGTGGTATTCATTATGTTAATATCAACGATATTAACATAAATAATAACACACCAGTAAGAGTATCTGTTACAATGAGCGGTTGCACTGGAGAAGGAACAAGTTACTTGGATGTGACTGCAATTTGGACTTGTGAAGATATTATGAATAATGCAAACATTGCCGAAGAGTTTGAAATACGGAACTGTAATAATTTTTTTACACAGTTAGAACTTGAAAATATGGAAGCAATTCTTGTTGCAGAATCAAGGTATCCAAATGAAGAAGTATTTAAATTATGTCAAGAAATCCCCATACATCTTGACATATACAATTCTGGACGGGCAAATCTTACAAATATAGGACTTTCATTTGAGCAAAGTAATTTCAAAGGAGTATCTATTGCAAATAATTTAATACATACAAATTATCAATATGACAACATTGATATTAAATATGATACTCTTGGCGTAATTTTTGACGATATTGCAAATGATATAGATACAATTTCTTTTATTTCGCAGTATATTTTATCTTCTCAACAGGATAAAAGTGCAGCTTTATCTTCAAGAGATTCAGAAGACGATATAATATCTATAGATTTTAATTTAATTGCAATTTGCGACACTACCACGGTTCTTACACCATTTACATTTAAGGTTTCTGCTTTAGGTAATTGTGGAGAACTACAAGAACAACGATTCTTATATCATCTGCCATTAGAAGGACTTGATCAAATACAAATGGTAGGTATAACGGCTTCAAGTTCCCCGTTTACTGCTATTCAGTCGGAAGGCATTGCAGAAGGACAAATTGTAGTGACAGTGACAAATAATTCATTAAAACCATTGGATAATCTTGTTGTTGGTGTAAAATTGCCTGACGGATTAATTGTGACTACTCCAAGTGGAAGTTCATCTATCAAGGGATTTTCATTGCTAACAGAACAGAAATCGAATGGAGCAATAGAAGCAACATTAACCGCCCCTGTTGGCTACGTAGTCCCTGTTGGGGAATCCCGTACTTTTACATTAACCGTGCTTGAAAATAAGCCTTGCCCCAAATTAGATTCCAAAGCATTGGCTTATGCAGAAGTCCCTATTGAAATAGGAAGCGATTGTGGAACGGGAACCTGTACGGTACGTGCTCAAACGGATTGTGATACGATAGAATTACAACGTTTACGCCAACCTGTAATTGTGACTATTACAGGTGACAACACAGTATGTGTTGGTAACGAAGTTATTTTGACCGCTTCAGGAGCAAACACTTATATTTGGGATGATAATACAACAGATGCAACAATAAGTGTAGCTTACCCTAAAACAATGTATCACGTAACGGGATATGTTGGCGAATGTTCGGCTACGGCAGAACACACTATTACATTTGTGGAACGTCTAACACAACCTCAATTGTTATTAGTAGTAGGTACCGATACTATTACTAATGGGAAAATCCAATATTCCGATTGGAATACAATGGGAGAACAGATTATTCATGCAGAAAGCGATATTAATGGTACATTGACACCAATTAGTAAACCTGATGATAATAAATGTGGGACATACCAGTATCAATACACTATTGCAAACCAATGTGACACACTTACAGCAAGCATTACCTTTGAGGTCGAAAATTGCAATACTATAACTTGTGAAGAAGATGATTTAGTTGTTATAGATGGAAAAACAGGTTATACATTGGAAGATTTAGAGGTATTACGAAGTTATGTACAAAATAGTGCAACATTACAACCTGCTTCTGATGGTGGATTTACGATAACAATTCAGTCTAACTGTGGTGAAACAACCTATACGCTCAATAGTTGTTTCCTTAATAATGCCGATATAAACAAGGATGGAACAATCAATAGTATAGACATAGAAATGTTGGCACACCTTATTTTAGAACACTATAAAGACAAATAGCCATGAAACGAGTAATAATTTTAATGTATTCTTTTTTCGTATATTTATTTATATATGCGCAACCATGGAGTTATGAATGGGAATGGATAACCCCTCAATATTCAACTATGACGGTTTCTCAAGGTGCAATTACTAAAAACGGTAATATTATTGTAGCGACAAAACAAGGGTGGCTTGCGGAATCGTCAGATACATGTAAAACATGGAATATAACTTATGATGTTCTACGTGGCGGAATAAACGATGGAGAGAAAATATTTGACAATTGTGTTCCCGAACTTTTATCGTTTTCAAAAGATTCTATACATGGTATATATTATGCTATAGGGAAAAACGAAAGTGACTCTACAAACGTATTATTATATACGTCTGATGAAGGTCATACGTGGAAACGAACGTTGTCAAATTTGGAATCTGAAAACAAAGTAACAAATATCGTCTGGAAAAACGAAAACACATTTTTCGCTACAGTATATAACTCTTCTCTCAAAGAATTATATTTGTATTCCAGTAAAGACGCAGGTTGTAATTGGGAGAAAATTACAGGTAATATATCATTTCAAAAAACAGAGCCATCCATTTACATGGCATTTGTTAATGAACAATTGGGATACTTATTTACATCTGGAGGGTATTATGTAACAAACAATGGAGGAGTGTCATGGGAACGAACTGAATTAAACATTACCCCTGCGTACTTATACCAATTCAATAATGGCTATATTATACTAACGGTAACAAATTCTATTAACAAGACCTTGTCTGGGTGTAGAATAATAAATATGTTTGACCAAACAGATGGATCATTTAAGTATTATGAGGTTCCTAATCGTGTGTGTGACCTTGGCAATGGTTATGTTTGGGCTTCCGTTTCAGGAGGATATAATGGTTCTCGATATATTTCTTCTTCTGATAGTTTGAAAACGTGGCAAAAAACGAATGATTTTTGTCCAAAAGAAAAAGATGTGTTAAATGAAGGATTATCAAAGTATATTTATGGGGGAAATATAGAGACAAAAGGGCTGTTTGTAAAATCAAAAGATGAGTGTTTCATAATGGGGAAACAGTCTAATGGACGATTGTTTCATACAATTGACGGAGGGAAAACATGGTCTTATAAGGATTTCAACACCACTTTATATACAATGCAAATTATTTCTGACAATGTGATCTATATAGCAAGTGCGGATAGTTTATACGTTTCCAAAGATGGTGGGAAAGAATGGAAGGGGAAAAAACTGAATCTCTCTAATATATTTGGAGAAACGAGTATCCAATTTTTCACGGATCAGCTTGGCTATATTTATGACGAATACCACCTCTATCAAACAACTGACGGTGGTGACACATGGAATCGTGTTTGGATTACTAATGATGATTTCTATGATTATGGAGGTACTTTAAATGGTTGCTTTGCAAATGAACGTCTCGGATTATTTCGAAGTGAAGATTTCAAAACATTCTTTATTGGTAAAGTAGATACCGAAAAAAATACCATGACGTATTCTGTATTAACAGATAATAAAATTCAAGGGAAATATCCACAGTTAATAATCGATTTTTACAAAGATTTTGGTAATTGGATTATAGAGGACAGGAAGCAAGGTTATATTTATGTTTGTGATACGATGACATTAAATTTCAAATTAGCTTCGCTACCACCTCAAGACTATAATAATGGAGCAAATAAATATAGTCAAACAATTCTTGATTATAATAATGGGAAAATACTGTTGCCAATTATTTCAGAGAATAATTTGTATCCTATTACGTCAGCAATGTACAGTAGTGACGGTGGATATAATTGGGAAGTTGTTCCTTTTGAAATGCCGAACTTGCTACGTATAAGTAAAAGCAATGATGCAAATGTTGTATATGCATGTAAAATAGGATATAATCTAACAATCTATAAAGGCATCCACAAAATACACACTTCAGATTTTTCTTTTGAAAATCAAGAAAATGGTACAATACAATGTTCCATAAGCAATGCAGAAAATCAAACCTATAGTGCAAAGGTCGTTTTAGAACAGGTAAATGGCACTTCTATTGTAATAAATGAAAACATAGAAATAAAATCGGGAGAAGCATTTGTAATTACGTTACCACAAAATATAACCGCAAACTATGTGATAAAGGTTATTCCAGAGGATGAAGAGGTTTATGAAACGGTACAAAGCCAAGAGTTTATAGTACATGGTGGCAGTAGTGCCATAGAAGCTATGTCTTCTGATAACATGGAAATTCGTGTAGAAAACAGAATAATACGATGCAATTGCGAGAATTATGTTATTTACAATGTAACTGGGCAAAAAATGCAAAACAACATATCGTTGCCAACAGGAACATATTCTGTGCAATGCGGAACACAAATAGAAAAAGTTGTGGTGAGATAAAAGAAGAAAAACAATGAGGTATAGAAATAAAATAGGAATTACAATCGTCGCACTACTTTTGGCGGTGGTCTGTTCGTATGCCCAGAACCTCGAGATAATAGGTTTACCAACAGATTGTAAGGAATCAATCTCTTCTATTGATTACCTGCAGTATGAAGTTTTAGCATCTTCTTCAAACGTTGTATATGAATGGTCAATAGAAGGCGGCGCAGATTTTAATCCTTCGAAAACAGCAATAGGGAATTCTGTAACAGTTCGTTTTACAGAAGGTACAGGAACGGTTATATTGCGTGTTACAGAACGTGACGGAAACTCTGTTTTGCGAACAGGCATAAAAGAAATAGCAAAGAACATTCGCCCTACTATGGTTTCTGTTGATGGTCCAACAGGTTGGGGAGCTGTCTGTTCTGAACAAAAAGGCGTGGTTTACACTGCTTCTGCAAACAATGCTCAGTCTTTCACCTGGACTGTTCCCGAAGGTAACACGTTGGTTTCACAGAGTGGCAACACCGCAGTGGTTGACTTTCATGGTGTTGCGGGTAATATAACAGTATTTGCACAAAATGGAGAAGGATGCGTTTCGTATGAGGCGCTACATCCATATATTGCTCCTATTGGCGAATGTCAGCAACCACAACAATGTGAAATGGTTATTTCGGCTGAAAACAAGTCGGTATGTCAAAACGATGTTTTTGATGTCGCACTTTCAATGTCCGATGTGGAATGCTATTGTGTAAACAGTATGTTTTTCTCGGTACGCTATAATTCGGCTGTTCTCCAACTTGAAGGAGTAAATTCCCAATCAAACTTTGTTCGTTTCAAAGATTGTGGCAATGGAATGGTAAGTGCAATAATCAGCGTGGGAAATGGAACAGGATTCAGAGGTGGCAATATTGGTACGTTACGTTTCAAGGCATTGGAATCGGGGACGTCGGATATTGCTCCCGTAAGTTTTGAATATACGGGTTCAGGCGATGGTGAAGAACCAACCGTTACGCTCGTCAATGGTGTTGTAACGGTTGCACCAAGCACAGAGGTTCAAATTTCACCAACCGTATCGGAGATTGCAAAAGGTGAAACTGTATCCTTGCAAGCCACACCGACAGGCGGAACGTGGCAAGGCGACGGCATTTCGGGTTCCACGTTCAACTCGGCTACTGTTGGCGTAGGTAAACATACGCTAACATACGTTGTAGCACCCAACGGAGAAACGTGTGGTGGTCGTGACAGCATTGAAATTACCGTCACAAACGACTGCAATTTCAGATTTATACTCCCCGACACGGTACTTTGTGAGCCAGCGGGATTAGTTACCATACCTGTCCGAGTGTCGGATATTTGTGCCTGTATATCGGATGTACATTTTTGTTTGACATACGACACGGCCGTTGTACGTTATGTTGATATTGAAAGCAACAACAAGACGGTTTATGTAAGGGAAAATGGGAACGTATTGAGTGCCATTGTGTCAAATAACGCCCCTGTCACAACAGAATTTTTGGCATTGCAATTTGAGGTTGTCGGACAAGGCGAATCAAATATGACATTGTTCGTAAACGACATTCTTAAAGACGGAAACCTACGGAATTATACGGCAACAGGAACAATTACCATAGGACAATCTCCTGTTGTACAAATAGATGTGCCACAGACATTCTACGAACAAGACACGGCAATAGCACTTACGGCTATTCCTGCAAATGGTCAATGGGTGGGCGACGGAATAACGGACGGAAACTATTTCAACCCATCTTTGGCAGGAATTGGAACCCATACATTGAAATATGTGGTTTCAGCGTATGACGACTATTGTGCAGCAGAGGATTCGGTACAAATCGAGGTCAAGTCAAATTGCCGTTGGGAGGTTCTGCAACAAGAATATGACGCATTCGTTGGCGATACCGTACAATTTGAATTTGGCTTGAATAACCCTGCCAATTGTGGTTGTGTATCAAGTTTAATAGCAACAATACAATATGACAATGAGAAATTGCAGTTTAACGGAGATACGTCATATTCGTACTCCCAAAGTGGTTTAACTATCAAGTCTTGTGACGGTGGAATCCGATTGTTGGTTTCTTCGTCAGATATGTTGCCGATTTCGCTTCCGTTTGTTGCAAAAGCGGAAGGAAACGCCATTGTTCAAGCCGAAGTTGTTGATTTTATAGGCAATATACACGAAGTGGAATCTGCACAAAGCAAAGTTCATATTAACCAAAAGATTGTAAGAACTATAGAAATAGATGGAAAACGGTTCGTATGTAAATCAAATGCCAGAGAGGACTATCATTACCTAAACTATGAAGTCGTAAATCCTATAGCAAATGCCCTATACAGATGGACAATTGCTGGTAATGCACAGATATCACAGCAAAACGCTAATTCTGTACAAATTCATTTCTTGCCTGGATTACAAACCGTTTCTTTAACCGTTCAGGAATACGTAAATGGAGAGCAAAATGCAGAAACCACGATAGCCATAGAGCAACGCATACGACCAAATGATTTGTACTATCAAAACTTGGGAGACAACAATGTGTGCAATACTGCCGAGAACGTGATATATACCGTTTCGGGCAACGCTTCGGAATACCATTGGGAAGTTCCTGCAAATGCAGAAATCGTTTCGGGTCAAGGAACGAACCGAATTGCTGTCAATTTCAACGGAACATCGGGTAACATTGTGGTACACGCTCAAAATGGAGAAGGATGTTTGAGTTATGGTGGTATATACTATTATGTGAATGTCAATGGTGATTGTCCTCCGCAGGAATATTCTCTAAAATCCTTGACGTTGAGCGATGAGGAACAAAACGAAAATGACGGAACATCACTTGACATAGCGGAAACATATTTGAATGTATATCCTCTACCTGTAAAGCATATTTTGACAATATCGACAAATGCAACTATTCAACGAGTAATCGTATATGATGTAGTCGGCGGTGTTGTTATGCAGAAACAAAACGTAACTCAAATAGATGTTTCCAACCTGTTGGCTGGTAACTACTTTGTACAAATAGAAACAGACAAAGGCACGTTTACCAAACCGATAGTTGTGGTGAAGTAATTTTCAGGAAAATTAACTAAAGAATCACCTGTAAAAGTCCTGCTATGGGAGCCAAAAGCACTTACTTATCGTAAGTGCTTTTTTTCATCCTAATATCTCTCAATATGAAGCACACAAATAGTCTATCACCTTACGATTCGCTTCATCCGTTCTTTTCCAATCGTAGGAAATATAGTGACGACCTGCAACACTCTTATCTGTATGTCCTAATGACTTAGAGATAACCTTTTCATCTATGCCAAGTTTATCTGCATAAGTTGCCCATGAATATCGTGCATAATAGAAGGTCAAACTTGGGTACCCGATGCGTTTTGCGATATCCTTTATTCGGTGCGTTATATAACCAATAAAATTTTCGTAATTCGGATAGACCTCCGCAAAGTTTAACAAATAATTCTTTCCTTTGTATTTTTTAATTATCTCCATTGCTTCAGGAGGAACTGTTATTTTTATCTTATTCGGTTCATGTCTAGCAATTTTATCACGAACAAAGATTATTTTTCCGTCAACAAGATTTTCTGGTTTCCATATATATATATCATCAAGAATAACACCACATAGATAAAACGAAAGCAAAAAAGCATCCCTTGTCAATTCACGTAAATTTTCAGTTTCCAAGAAATTCAAATTCCTTAACTTTCTCATATATTCCACAGGCAAAAAATCCTTTTCCTTATTAACTGATTTTATCTTAAACGAACGAAACGGATATTCCTTACATACTCCATCATCAATAGCTCTGTTGAACAAGGCACGCAAGTTACGAAAATATATAGCCCGTGAATTTATTGCCATTGTCTTACCCCAAAGGTCATCCATATTACGAAGAGCACCAACAGTAATATCCTCAAAAAAGATAGTTTTACCTTTAAAGAAATCCGTAACCATTGCAATCATACGCTTATTTGTATTGTAAGATTGTCCCGTATATCGTTGCAAATGTTTCTGAGCATAATCGGTAAAGGTTACCACTGAATTATTTAAAGAAAAAACATCCTCATCACTAAGCAAATATTTCTTTACTTCTACAACTGTCATTTTCTTACTTCTTCCTGTTGTATTGAGAGACAATAACTTTTCTTGGAACTTTAAATACAAATTCCATAATTCTTTGTTCAAAGCTTCAGCATTTGGAGCATTTGAACGCAGAACTTTCTGAGGTTCCCCCAAGAAATATTCATCCTTAACGTGCAAACCTGTAACGATGCTGCTATTCTTTCTGTTATTCACAATTTGAAAGAATATGGATGCCTCCCCGATTTTATTCCTTCGATTTCTGTTTAATTTAATAGAAATTGATGCCATAACCGTATTTTTTGTTCGAACATAGTACGAACATTTTTTGTTTCAATTTGTAGTTGATTTGTTGTCAAAATGTCTCCAACCCTTTGCTAGCAAAGGTAGAGCAAAAAATGCGATATTTTGATTTAATAGCATAAAAAAAGCACTTACATTACCGTAAGTGCTTGATTTTCAGTAGTGACCTCGGAGGGGCTCGAACCCTCGACCCATTGATTAAGAGTCAATTGCTCTACCAACTG
>JAKSTZ010000069.1 GCA_024402335.1 Bacteroidales bacterium | reverse complement strand
AAATAGACAATTTTCTTATAAAAAATACAAAAGTATGACCTAAAGTATGACCTTTTTATTCAAAAAATAACTGTTCTAACCAGGCTAACTTATCTTTGTTTTGACTGCTTCTAAAATTCCATTGTTTTTGAATTGTTGGTGGTATGGTGTAGCCTTCTTTTAATGCTTTTATTTCTATATTTATATATGTATAGATACTATCTGCATGTTCAACACAACTTTTCGCCATTTCCGCAAAAACATCTGCCCAGTCGTCTTTATTATCCTTTTTTAATAGAATATACTTTTCAGCGTATTTATATGCTGCTGCTATTTCATCAGCGATCATATCAAACATTTCGTCTATGTAGCGCACTGTATCACCACCTTTCATAAACTCATTATGACATAAAAAAGCGCTTGCAAACTGTCAATAAACTGTCAAATAACTGTCATTTAAGCAAAAAAATAAAAGGCGGTATAAAACCGCCCTTCACTTTCATTCACCTTCATTTTCAATTACTGGACTTCGCAAGCACTTTCGTTCTGGTAGTATGTCCGAATAAGGTTTAACCGAATCATACATTTTTTTGCATTCTTTAATTGCACGTTGTACCGAACTTTCACTTGCTGTCAATTCCATTGCAATTTGATAATTCGTTTTACGTTCTATAACGTGTTTATCCATTACTTTGCGTTGAAAGTCTGTTAAATACGTTAGACGCAAAAATTCTTCATAAATTGGTGCGTTCCAGTCCACTTCCTTCATATTATAACCCCCGCAATATTACGTGTACTGTTCTAACATCAACCAGGTTTTCTTTCCGCAAATGCTGTCCCACTCTTTCGGTTCTGTAAAATGTTCTTTCTGGAATGCTAGCAAAGCTGCGGCAGTCTTTTTCCCAAATATACCGTCAGCCAGTCCCACGTTATAACCTTCTTTTAATAGAATCTGTTGCATAAGCATTACGTCTGATCCGCTCATGCCACGTTTTAACGTCCTTCTATTAACAACAACATTTGTTACGGTTCCATTATCAAGAACCATTACTGTATGTGTATTCGGTGCGCCTACAAGTATGTCACCACGTCTTAAATTGTATTCTTCGTTTATTCCTTCTGTCAATACATCAAACATACCAGTTTTCTTAAATATGTTTACCATGTTTGCTGTTACTGGTGCATTTCCGTTCGTGTAGGCTGGAAATATGCCAGCACATTCAGCGCATGCAGTCATAAAAGAAGAACAATCGCATTCGCAAGCTGTATTCAACTTTGTATAGTCATAATTAAGTTTTGCTAACTCTTTATGCAATGTTAAGCGCTGGGACTGGTCGTAACCAACACAAGGGTTATTTGCTAACGCTTCGCATACTTGCGCCATTTTTTCAGCCTTTGCGGAATCTTTACAACGCAACAAATACTGCCAGCCTTTTTTATAATATGTACGAATACATACTTCTTTTCCAGTCTGATCGCCAGCCTTTGCGCGTCCGTCGCGTCCGTTGTTATTATTTTCACTTATACTTGCATGTCCTATTCTCATATTACTTCCAATCTGTTGTTAAATGATTTAATACATTAACCAGGATATTAAGGCTAATGCCAACTAATAC
>JAKSTZ010000068.1 GCA_024402335.1 Bacteroidales bacterium | reverse complement strand
ATCCCGAAACAGGAATAGAAACCGAGCATGTTTATGTATCACGTACTCAAGTTACAAAATTTGATAAGGACTTTCAAATCACGAAACAATTTGCAAGACCCAAATATACACTCAGATGGGCACCATCTAAGAAACAAATACAAGCATATTCGTAATTTTTGTTGTCAAAATTTGCGTATATTGAAAAAAAGTTGTATCTTTGTAGCCAAAATAAATATTTTACTATGGGAGACATTCAAAAAGGTTTTGAAAGACAATTGGGAAAATTGTTTGGAAATATGGTTGGTAATGTGGTCGGTAACATTACAGGCCTAGACCAAAGTAGTCATTATACTAGGCATAATGGAGGAAAGGAAAGAGGCGAAGCCGCAAAAACAAGAGCAGAATCTCAAGCTTCCGTAAATTATGCTCGCGCGGATGCTATTGAGCAAAGAGAACTCAACGCTATTGATGCCGCTGTTATTAAAAACGTTGATACAGTAATTAATAGCGAACTTGGGAATACGCCCGCTGAATTAGTTAAGACAATCACCGGTCTATGTATTCAACTTGAAACCAACAGTTTTGATCACGAATCCAAAGAAGAAACCATTCGTGCAAAATACACAAATGCTGTACTAACTAAATTAAAATATGGTATTAGACAACTTGAATATATTGATCCGAACAATCCTAATCTTAACGAATTTATTCGCACATATTACAAGGCGAAACGCAGAAAATGGAGAGCATCCGCTTCTTGGAAAATTTGGTTTTGGACGATATTGGCAATCGTAGATTTATTTGGTTTTATGTTCATAGCTGACGATCTTGGAGAGGGTGAAGCTTTAGTTACCATACTGCTTATAAATTTAGCGTTAGTTATTCTCTATCTTTTGTTTCTCGTTCTATATACCCTTATTGCTAAATTATCTCATAGAATTAGAAGAAAAAAGAGAATCGAGGTGTTAAGGACACAAAATTCGTTTCCTTCACCAACACATCCTGCTCCAGTAACAGAGGTTTATACGGAAACAAACGTGCCACCAATAAAGAAACATTTTCAGCATCTTTCTTCTGAAAATTTATATCGTCCTGAATTTATTGATTTGCTTAAAAATCCTCGCTGGCAAAATGCATACATCGGACAAGGGAATCCTAACGCAAAGATTCTGATAATCGGTAGAGAACATGGATTTGATTCCATCGAGCAAAGACATCTTGAAATTGAAGAAAACTATAATCAATGGATAAGAATTATTAGCGGAGAAGACTTTAGCGAATTAGGATACAGTCCACGTCATTGTTATGCACAACGAGGACAAGAATTTCGTATCGCACCAACAACAGGAGGAACATCCGCTACTTGGTTCGTGTATCAGAAAATGGTAAATGCCATTATTCCCCATCGTATGGTATTAAATAAGTTGGATTTCTTTAAATATAGTTTTATTACAGAATTTAGTGCCATAAATAGAGGAAATAATAGCCACAATAATGAAACTGATATTGTAGCAACAGCAACTTCTATTGCGGAGCGAACGCCATTACTATCTTCGCCATTTTATCGTTCATTCCCCATTGTTATACTTTCATGTGGCGATTACTTTGACCATTATAAAATAAACATTGAAGAAATGTTTAACGTTAAATGGGAGGGATACACAAGAGAGGTTGTTTTAGGAAATGGGAAAAAAGCATGGTTGAATATGCATTACTCATACGATAGAAAGCGAATCGTTATCCACACTTGGCAAGCTTCTGCATTTACTCATGGCTCAGAGGAAACATATCAGCCATTTTTTGATGAGAT
>JAKSTZ010000067.1 GCA_024402335.1 Bacteroidales bacterium | reverse complement strand
AATGCAGACGAAACCGCCTGCATTTTTCAATCCTAAAACATATCATAAGTTGTTGATAGTAAGCCTATTACACGAATCGTGGTGTCTTAGGACTTATCATTTACAAATTTGAAGGATATACACAACTGGCATCTGGAGCGCCCTTTCGGCAGTACAGGTGTCTTAGGACTTATCATTTACAAATTTGAAGGATATACACAACTGTCTTTGCTCGGGCTATAACTTGCGGTGTGGTGTCTTAGGACTTATCATTTACAAATTTGAAGGATATACACAACGCAACGTTACGCGGACTATTACGACTACTTGGTGTCTTAGGACTTATCATTTACAAATTTGAAGGATATACACAACAGCAAGGCGACAAGTATGAACAACACTTTGGTGTCTTAGGACTTATCATTTGAGTACAAATACGTCAAAGATCGGATTTCGGGTGCAAAATTACTAAAAAATTAGTAAATAAACAAATTTTTTGCCGTAAAATTTGCATAATTCAAAAAAAAGCAGTACTTTTGCAGTACATTTTGAAGGATATACACAATAAGGATTATTCCGTTGTGTAAACATTCAGGGTGGGACGCAAGTCTCGCCCTTTTTTATTTCTCTCAAGTGTGCATTTTCCTAACTTCGTTGACACTTTCCCAAATTCGTTGCCATCGTCCGATTTTTGTTTACACACTCGTGGTTGCAATGGTCGTGCTTGGGGTGCGTCCGATGCGTACGATACACTTTAATAACCCCACCCGCGCACAGGTGTATATACAGAACTATCGAACGCACAGGACGCATCGAACGCAGAGCAAACCACCATGCAAGTATGCGGACAGTTGCTACTTATGGTCTCAAGCAAGCTAACGGAATCACCTTTACCCCATCTTTCATCGTAAAGCCATATTCTCCACCTGTTAAGACTATGAGTAGATCCGGCTCACGGATTGGCATTTGTTTTTCAGTTTGGTTTTTCTCATGAATCAGTTGTTTAATCTTGAGCAAGTGTTTTGCACCATCTTCAATACCATTGCCGCCTAGTTTACATTCAATTAGAGCTGAACGTCCATCACGCAAGTGCAACACGATATCAGCTTCCAATCCATATCGGTCATGGTAGTATTCGACTTCCCCTCCTAATTGCTGTGAATATGCACGCAAATCTCGAATGCACAGTTGTTCAAAGAGAAAACCAAAGGTTAGAAAGTCCATTTTTAACGATTCTGGTGTCACACCCAATAGTGTTGCAGCAATAGACGGGTCACAAAAAGAACGCTTAGGGCTGCTTTGTATAGCAGTCTTACTGCGTATAGCAGGACACCATGCATCCAAATCGGAAATTACGAACAACTTTTCAAGAGCCGCTATATATGTTTCATACGTATTTCGTGAGCAATCAATTTTACCGGAAGCTGTAATGTCAGCCATAATAGTGGTTGCTTTTGCTAAAGTAGAGATATTGCGTGCATACGAAATTACTAAAAATAAATGATATATGCAAATTATTGATAAATTTTGTGGCATTTTATTGATAAATTTTGTGGTAAATCACTTTACATTTTTGTGACAAATTCTGCCAATGCCTTGTCCTAAAATCCTTGACAAATCATTCTTTTAATGTTATGTTTGCCCGAAAAGTTCGTAATCAAAATAATAGAGGGGCTTCTTTAGGGACCACAAAATTGAGAGTTGAAAAAAGGGGGAGCGAGACTGTCGAGTGAGTGTCGACCGACCCTCGACCGAGTGTCGACTCAAAAAGATAGTTAAAATACAGAAAAAACGCAACAATATTTGCACATATCAAAAAAAAGTTGTACCTTTGCAGTCGAATATAAATCACTAACATAATTCGCGTAAGAATGAAAAAAGGACTGATTATAGCGATTATCTTGGTTG
>JAKSTZ010000066.1 GCA_024402335.1 Bacteroidales bacterium | reverse complement strand
TCCAAAATAAAAATTTTAGTTCAACATAGAATTTTCAAAATGCAAAGATACGAAATATTTATAACGAAAACGAAAACAAAAACGAAAACAAAAACGAAAACAAAAACGAAAACAAAAACAAAAACAAAAACAAAAAGACGGGGGTGTGCCCCGTCTAATTTTACGATAACGAATTTTACGATAACGAAAACCGTTATTGAGTGTTTCTAATATGTTTAATAAATGCAGCAATCTGCATTTCTATTATTTTGAGTTCTTCAACAAGATTGTCATATAACTCATTGTTAATATAACCAACATTTTTTGCTATTAAAAGTTGTGTTTCAACTTCGTAGGCAGAACCTAACGAGATGACTAAAAACTTCGCAAATTCAGCATCTGAAGGTTTTGCTGAACCTTCTGCAATATTTGATGATATTGAAACCACTGCTCTTTGGAGTTGATCACATAATCCTTTCTTTTCAAACCATGGCATTTCACTTGTGACTTTATAGATTTTTGAAGCATAAGAAACAGAATCCTGCCAAACTTTATAATTTCTAAAATTCCTTGCTACACTTGCCATAATAATTAATTATTGTTACCAACCCCATTGTTTTCGTTTTCGTCAACGTCATCGTTTAAAACGGCGGATTTGTCGGTGCTGGAGCCTCTTCCTCCTTTGGCTTTGCCATCATACTTTCGATGTTGAGCACTACGACTTCTGTTGTGTAGCGAGTGACTCCTGCTGAATCTACCCAGCTTCTTGTTGACAACTTGCCTTCAATGAACACTTTGTTGCCACACTTGATGTACTGCTCCACAAATTTTGCACTGTGACCCCACGCCACAATTCTGTGCCACTCTGTCTGTGGCTGCACCACTGTACCATCGGGTGCTGTAAATCCTCTCTCTGTTGTCGCTACTGGAAAAGTTGCCACAACTTTACTCTGATCCAAATACTTTACCTCTGGATCTCTTCCTACGTTACCTACCAAAAAAACTTTGTTCATGGATTGTTTTTTTTGACTGTTAAACTTATAATTAATTCGATTTGACTAAACATCTAAATCGACTGCAAAAGTAGATTTTATTTTTGAATTGATTGCTGAAAATGTGAATTAATTTGAAAATATTTGCTTATTGAATTGATTATTAAACGAAAACGAAGACGAAAACGAAAACGAAGAGATTCAATAAAACACGGAGGACACGAAGAGAACGTAGGGGCAGGTTTCAAACCTGCCCGTGCAGCGTTCTATTTGAGTTATTCGTGTTCGTTACGAAATTTTTATTAAAAATTCGTATTTTTGTATTCTATAACGCAGTCGTCAACGTAGTAGTTTTCGTTTTCGTCTTCGTTATCGTTTTAAACTAAGCAATATGAATCACGTAGTTATTATGGCGGGTGGTATAGGCTCACGTTTCTGGCCTCTTTCCACTCCTGATTTTCCAAAACAGTTTATTGATATTTTAGGTTGTGGCCGCACACTTATCCAGCTTACTGTGGATCGCTTCAAAGGCGTTTGTGCTGACACTAATTTCTGGGTAGTGACTAATCAGAAGTATGTGGATATTGTGAAGGAGCAGATCCCTGCAATCCCGTCGAACCATATTCTTGCTGAGCCTGCCGCTCGCAACACAGCTCCTTGTGTGGCTTGGGCTAGCTGGTGTATCCGTCAGGAGGATCCAGATGCTAATATTGTAGTTACTCCTTCCGACGCGGTTGTCATGAATCCAATGGAGTTCCAACGTGTAATCAAGAATGCTCTAAACTTCACGTCGAGCAGGAATGCGATTGTGACTATTGGTATCAAACCTAATCGTCCGGAGGTTGGTTACGGTTATGTTCAGTATAACGTTGACGTTGACGTTGACGATAACGCTGACGTTGACGTTAACGTTGACGCTGACGATGACGATGACGTTAACGTTGACGTTGACGTTGACGATGACGATAACGTTGACGTTGACGCTGACGCTGATAGTGAAATCAAGAATGTTGGACAATTCAAAGAGAAACCAAATCTTGAGACTGCCCAGCAGTATCTTGCTGCCGGCAACTACCTATGGAATGCCGGTATCTTCGTATTCAATG
>JAKSTZ010000065.1 GCA_024402335.1 Bacteroidales bacterium | reverse complement strand
AAAAAAGTTGCTGATTCACATCAGCAACTTTCCTAACTAAAATAACCTAAAACTAAAACTTATACTATGAAAACAATCTATTGTCTATTTCAACTTAGATTTTTAATTCGATGCAAAGGTAGTGTTTTTTGTAATTTAGCTCCAAATATTTTTCACTTTCTTTTCCTGTTTTATTTGTTTTTTTGACAATAATCAATTATTTTATGTCTAAAATCCGTTATAAAATGTCTATTTTGTATTAATATTGGGTATTTTTTATTATCTTTGCGCCAAAATTCATAAATCATGAAAAAGATCAGTTTTTTTATATGGGCATTAGTATGCCTTGCGACAAGTTGTAATGAACATCGCTTCATTGTTGATGGTGAAATTAAGAATGCGAAAGATTCTGTGTTATATTTTGAAAACATCGGATTGGAAGAAATCACCTGTTTGGATTCTGTTGTCCTCGATGCAGACGGCAACTTTTCATTTTCAGAGCCGACGGTTGATGCTCCTGAATTTTATCGTCTCAGGATAGCCGACCAGATTATCAGTTTGAGTATTGATTCCAACGAGGTTGTTTCTATTAAAGGCACTTATCCGGAAATGGCAACCAACTATACTGTTGAGGGGAGTGACAATTGTACGCGAATCAAGGAATTGACATTGCGGCAGATGGATTTGCGCAAACGCATAGAAAAGGTGATAGCCGATGAAACATTGAGTTCGGCTGCTGAAGACGACAGTATAATGGGAATAATAAGCAATTACAAGGCTGCAGTCTGCAAGGATTATATTTTCAAGGATCCAAGTTGTGCGTCTTCTTATTTTGCATTGTTTCAGACTATAGGCAGTATGCTGATATTCAATCCAAGTTCAGATAAGAGTGATGTGAGGGTTTTTGCTGCAGTTGCAACAAGTTGGGACACATTCCATCCTAATGCAACACGTGGTGTGAATTTGCATAATATTGCAATTGAAGGTATGAACAACACACGGGTTCCTAAACGTGACACTCTGTCGATTGACCCTGCAAAGGTTGAAGAGGCTGGGATAATTGACATTGCACTTCCTGACAAGCAGGGAGCCACGCGCAGACTCACGGAATTGAAAGGAAAAGTTGTCTTGCTGCATTTCAATGTATTCAATACGGAAAATAGTCCTGCAATAATCATGCAATTGCGTGATTTGTATAATCAGTATCATAGCAAAGGATTGGAGATTTATCAGGTATCGTTTGATGAAAATGAACATTTCTGGAAGACAACTACCGCCAAGTTGCCATGGATTTGTGTACGTGATGCCAATTGTGAAGCATCACAGTATATTCCTCTTTACAATATTCAAAGTATTCCGGCATATTATCTAATTGACCGTACTAACACATTGAGATTCCGTGATAGTCAGATTAAAGATTTGCCTGCAACAATTGCCGAACTTTTGTAAGGCAAAAATAAACTAAAAACCGCATACTATGCACACTCTTGATTAGGGTGTGCATTTTTTTTTGCACGATTGGAAAGCGATTGTGCAAAGTCGTTCAAGCTTTCTATAAAATTATTTAATTTTTCAATAAAATTGTTTTGTTTTTCTATTAAATTGTTTTGTTTGTAATGTTTTTCATACCTTTGCACCCGCAAAACAGAACAATAAAAAAGAAGAAATGAACAAAAGAATTAATTACTTATTATTAGCGTTATTGCTGTCGTCACCGACAGCATTTGCAGGTGGATTGTTGGAAAACACGAATCAGAGCATAAGCTTTCTACGAAATCCATCGCGTGACGCAACAATCGGTATTGATGGTGTTTATAGTAATCCGGCAGGTGTTGTGTTTCTCAAGGATGGATGGCACTTGGAGTTTAATTGGATGATGGTGCATCAAAACCGTGATACAAAAAGCAAATATGGCGAATTATTCAAATATAACATTAATAATCCTACCCTCCCTGCATTGGATGAAAAAGGGTACCGTGCATTTGATGGAGATGTTAATGTACCAATACAGCCATCGTTGTTTTTGGCTTATAACAAGAAAGACTGGAGTTTCCAATTCGGCTTTGGATTTGTTGGTGGAGGTGGCGGATGCGAGTTCAGCAATGGACTTGGAAGTTTTGAAGGGCTTATAGGAGGCGTATTGGCACCTCAGTATCTGATGGCGGT
>JAKSTZ010000064.1 GCA_024402335.1 Bacteroidales bacterium | reverse complement strand
TTTAGGGAACTATATACAAGTTGGCACAAAATAAAGTGCCAACTTTTTTTCTTTTAGGAAAAATCGGTATATCATTGTTGTAGATAACTAATTAAATCTACCGCAATGGAGTTTAACTTTAACATTGAAAAGTTTGGGAAGCTCAGTTCTCTTATTCAAGTTGCAACCTATTTCAGCAACGAAGATTTATGTTATAACTACCTTGAAAAGCAAAGGTGGGGAACTACCATTGTTTGTCCTTACTGCGGTTGTGTGCATACCTACAAATCAAGCGAAAACCACCGATACAAATGCAGTCAATGCAACCACAAATTTTCGGTTTTGGTAGGAACTATATTCCAAAACACTAAACTACCACTACAAAAATGGTTTATGGCAATCTACCTTATTGCAACACACAAAAAAGGTATAGCGAGTACCCAACTTGCCATCGACCTTGACATCACCCAAAAGACTGCGTGGTTTGTTCTGCACAAAGTCCGTTCACTTATGAAACAAGATGAGAATATCACATTGTACCATACACAATGTGACGAGGTTTATATGGGCGGTAGGGAAAAGAACAAGCACCAAACAAAGAAAACCAAAGGAACGCAAGGAAGGTCTTACAAGACCAAGACACCAGTATTCGGTATGCTTGATATGTTCGGCAATGCGGTTGCGTTGAAAGTGCAAGACACAAAGGCGAATACCCTTATGCCGATAATCTGCAAGTATGTCTACCCAAACTGCAAGGTGTGGACTGACGAGTTAGGTGTTTACAAGCAACTTCCAAAGTACGGTTATAGACACGAATTTGTGCAACATAAGACAAACAAGTTCGTGCTGAACAACGGAGTGAACACCAACGCAATAGAAGGCTTGTGGGGTCAATTAAAGCGAATGGTGTGGGGAGTGTACCACAATGTCAGCAGTCAGCACTTGCAACACTATTTGGACGAAGCGGTGTTTAGACACAACACACTTGACTTACAAGTGTGCGACAAGTTTGCGTTGCTATTCAGCAAAGCGGTAGGTGTTTGTACCGAAATGGTTGATTTGAGAAGAGCAAATTGAAAACTTTGTGTATTTATTATAAAAACGATAATAAAATGAAAAAGATAAGATTAAACGAAAGTCAATTCAATAGACTTGTTGCAAAATGCGTAAAACGAGTTATAAAAGAAAATGAAGGAATTGACACCATATCATTTACTGATGTTCCTTTGTCCAATCAAGAAGCAAATGCTTTAAAGAATAAACTTGCAAGAGAAAGTTATTCGCTTAATCGTGGCGGTTCAATCATTATAGATAATATTGAAATTATACCAAATATGGATGGTTGCGATATTGATATAAATTGTGAAGTAAACGGAACTTGGGATGACGCTATTTGGAAATTGTCGCAAGTATGTTCGGATTTCGTAAGTGAAAGATTTGGCGAAGATTTAAATTTTATTGAATTTACTTGCTAATCAGTATATTTAAAGCGAACAATTAAATTGGTTGTTCGCTTTTTTATTCAAAAATTTAGGTGTATGTTTGTTGAACGACTATTTATAAACAAAGATAGATATGGGAAATCGTATTGTAAATTTAACTGAACAACAATTCAAGGAAATAATACATAATGCAGTTTTGGGTGTTATGAATGAAATGGATGGCAAAACATACGCAAGAGTTGCTAATGTTTCAAACAACGCAAAATTAGATAATCAAAATGGCAATTACATACATACAATCAACAATACAAAATCAATAACAAACGATGACTATATTGCAAAAGCAATACTTTTAGAACCAAAAGTAAGACAACATTTAATAAGAGAATTTGTTGATACAACTTTTATGTTTTATGCTTATGATAGTTTGCGTAATACTGCAATTATAAGTTTTAAACTTGCGGACATAAAGAAATTAGAAAAAAGACAAGCAATTCTTAAAGGTGATGTTACTTTTAACAATACAAAGTTGAACGGAAACCTAATAGTATTTTTAGATACAAAAAAAGTGGTTTATAACCACCCCGACAAACATCGTTATACACTTGAAATTGACAATAGGTTTGTTAATATATGGAATGAACTAATTGATAAATTAGACGAAGCGGAACAAAATCTGCCACAATAAAAAATGGAGTGCTTTAAAACACTCCATTTTTTCGTTTCTACATTGTGCCAACTTGTATATA
>JAKSTZ010000063.1 GCA_024402335.1 Bacteroidales bacterium | reverse complement strand
GAATGATATTTAATAAAAAATCGAAAATACATTTGCGTATTTCGATTTTTTTCGTGTTTGTAAAAGGACTAAAAAGGACTATGGCTATATCAAAAAAAAGTTGTACCTTTGCACCGTGAAATGAAAATTATCACGGAAGAAGCCGAAAATCCGATCAAAGAGTAGGCGTTAATTTAAAATCATTATTTATTATGTTAAACAATCAACAACAAACAGCACCTTATGCGATAGCGTCCTTGGTGCTTGGTATCTCATCCATCGTTTTTGGATGTTTCTTTGTCGGTCTTGTTTTAGGCATTGTCGGTGCAGTCCTTGCTTCTAAAGGACAACGAGCCGTTCAAGCTAATCCTTCGGAGTACTCCGGAGCAGGTATGCTTGGTGCAGGAAAAATCACTTCTATTATCGGTATTATTTTTGGTGGTATCTATGCCATTTACAGTATCATTGCCGTCGCTATCCTTGGTACAGCAAGTTTAGCTTGGTGGGATTTGTTTGGTGACCTATTGTAAATCATTATGGAAGACTATTTATTTCCTTGTTTTTGGAAACAAGTTTTCGGTATCAGTTGTCCCATGTGTGGGTTTCAACGTTCCGTTTTGCTTCTACTTCAAGGAAATATCCGGGAATCCATTATAATGTTTCCGCTTTTATTTCCATTGATAGCGATCTCCATATACTCCGTTTTCGCTATTATCTCTCATAAAACTCAATATATAAGCAAAATATGGTTAGCAATATGGGGGCTTCTTATACTCAATGGTTTTTATCAAAACATATTTAATTAACCATTTAAGATTTAAATTATTATGAAAAAAGTATTATTTTTTACAGCATTAGTTTCGGTTATGCTATGTGTTTCTTCTTGTGGTGCAGACAACTCTGCTACAGGTGCTCCCGAAGATGTTATGTCAAAGAAAGATTATTCTAAACTTTGTATAACATATGACGATTATTTCAATTTCTCGGAAGGGTTATGTAAGGTTCGTTTAGGTTCTTATTCTGAAGGAAAATTTGGTTTTGTTAATTCGAAAGGCAAACTTGTTATTCCTTGTACGCTTGAACTTGCCGGCCAATGTCATGATGAAATGATTTGGTTTAAAGAAGGTGATAAATATGGTTTCATCAATCGTAAAGGAGATGTGATTGTTCCCGCCACATACAAAAATGTTGAAGATTTTAGCGAAGGACTTGCCGTTGTAACAATGCCGACAAAAGATGCAGAATATAGTTGGGATAAAGTTTATGGATATGTAAACAAAAAAGGTGAGGTCGCTATACCTATAGTGTATGATCATGCTCAAGATTTTCATGACGGACTTGCTCCTGTTAAAACAAACAAGAAATATGGTTATTTAGACAAAAAAGGTGAGTTTGCTATTCCCGCTAATTATGACGGCGCAAGCGAATTCTCAGAGGGCATTGCCTTTGTTGAAAAAAACAATAAAGAATGTGCCATAGATACAAAAGGTGAAGTTATTTTCGTTTTGCCAAAAAGAATGTCTATTAGAGGAACTTTTCACGATGGGTTAGCCTTAGTAAAGAAATACGGAGAAAGTTGGAGCGACAAAGATTACTATGGTTATATAAACAAACAAGGAGAAGTCGTTATACCTTGCAAATATGATGACGCAGAAGATTTTGAAAACGGAATTGCTCAAGTTGAAAAAAACGATAAAGAATTCTATATCAACACACAAGGAGAAAAAGTAGAAGATCCTGAATAAAACATCTTCTATAACCTAAAAATATATATTTTATCAATTACTAATTTCTACAACAATGAAAAAGAGCTTTTTATTATGTGCTTGCCTTTTATGTGCAGGCTTAGTGTTCACCAATGTTGAGGCAAAGGCGATGCCGATGCCCGAACCCGTAGCAGCTCCAGCATCCTCCACCGATTGGGATAAGGTTCTGGACTCCTATGAGCAGTATGTTAACAAATACATCGCCGTTTACAAAAAAGTGCAAGCCGGAGATATGAGTGCTTACGCTGAGATGGCTTCTCTCATGGAGAAATACCAAAAGTTAGCAGAACAATTAGAGGAAGCACAAGACGAAATGACGGCAGCACAAGTAGCACGTTATTTAAAAATCACGCAGAAACTTGCTTCCGCTCTATAACCCATTCGCTAATCATCGAATAATAGGTTAGACTCTCTCCCATCGCTCACAAGATGTAAAACAGAGAGGAAACACATCTAAAATGCATTTTTGTTCGCAAAAGTGCATTTTTTTCTTGCTCCGGCCTAATGTTGTCCGTTTGATAGTGTATCTTTGCACCCTCAAACGTTAAACAACATATATTATGGAACAAACTGAATTAAGAGAACTGCAAAG
>JAKSTZ010000062.1 GCA_024402335.1 Bacteroidales bacterium | reverse complement strand
GGCATTTTAACAAAACAAATCCTAAATCAATGGATAATAGGTTGAATCTCATTATTATATGACGATTTTAACAAATTGCCTACCTTGCTATGGTGCCTTGTGCGAGAAAAGCGTCGCATTTCGAAATTTTCCGCCCGAAAAAGAAGCAAAAAATGCTGCGAACTCATAAATCTTTCATGTCTGCATATCAGCAATATATGTCAATTAACATAAAACTTTTCATTGCAAATGATTGATATTCATCCTTGTTTCATTTTGCCCATTTCCCATTTTCCGCTGGAAATCGCAAAAACACAGTGCATGTTGGAAGAATCAATCTTTCACCTACACCCTTGCTGAGGCAGGCTTCAGCAAGGGGGACTGAAAGACGAGAAAGGTTCTGTGAACCTTTTGAGAGAAGTCAACATTATCCAAAAATTATTAGTACCCGTTGGCGGAATTAGTTTAGTTGACGAGATTTTTCGAGAAACGCTTGCATATGACAAGAAATTTTGCGTACTTTGCATAAAAGTTGTGCATGATGACGGTTTTTTTGTAATAATTTGATTTTCACTACAAAAATACGAAAAATTATTAACATACACAACTTTTTTTGAAAGAAATTATTAACAAATTAATTCATCCAACAGGTCATTATGAAAAAGGTTTTAATAACATTATTGTCATTATCTCTAATGCTTGTGTATAGCAGCTGTAATAATAAATCGGTAAAAGTACACGGTATTGATGTGTCCCCGTTACTAAATAAGGTGGCCAAAGAGCAAAACATTGATTATTGCAAACTATTAGAAAAAGCATTGAATGGTGATACAAAATCCATATTGCAGATTTCACTCTTGGAGTTCTATGACGGTTGCGGATATGATCATGGCGCAGTTTTAGTGGACCTGATACGGATAATCGGAGAAGAGTCCTATATTAATTCTATCGGAACAACAAATGAAACACAACGACACCGAATTCTCAGTTATGTAGAAGTGGGTCTATGCTACACTACATCCAATGTATATTATTCTAATAAGACTGTTGAAGACGAATTTCCAAGGTTATATGCGTTTCTCTCGCACAACAAACTTGTAATAAATGAATTGCAAGAGTAGCTATTGCAATAGAAAATAGACACGTCAAGAAACAATCTCGTCCTATGTAGAACTACGCCCATACCGAAACAAGGCGTGACAATTGGACGCCCTTTTGCAACTTGCAAGTAAATGTAATTGATGCATTATTGTACAAGCTAGGTGGGGAATTGCAATTGTTCCTTAACAAAAAAAACCACTAGTGTCTCTTGAAAACATTTAACAATTAAAATTCAATTTCAAGTTGGCCGTCATCAGTTCGTGGTCCATGTATCTGGCGCCAAAATAGCCGTACCCCGTTTCTTCATCCCGTTCCTTGCCGGTGAAAACGATGGGGTAATACCGCATGGTTTTTGTGCGGTTTACCCCTTTAGTTTTATGTGCCGGATAGTTCAATTATTTATTTGTTTTCCATTGAGATACGAATTCGTTCTCAATCCTTTTTATAAAAGCAAAGTCTTTTGCTTGAATTATCTACCATATTCGGTAATTAACAATTAAACTGTCTCCAACTACTCCAGAATAGGGTTGATACTCAAGAGTGATTTGGGTATCATACCATTCAGATCTATAGATATAATCAATAGTATCTTTTAAATCCACACTCAAATATTTTTGTTTTTTCCCTTTTAATGCAAATGTACATTCCCCTTTTATTGTACCCATTATATGGACAAATATTGTTGTCGGCTCTTTTGATGTATCTGACGCAACAAGTATTGTCTCACATGGTTGAGTAATGTTTCTTATTACATATTTTTTTGATAGATCTCTATCACCACACGAGTTGAACAATATGATGAGTGTTAACGAGAATATGATTTCAATAATTTTGTTTCTTTTCATTGTTTCCTCCTTTTTTCTCTAGAACAATCCACATTACCGTATTTAATCCTCGTATATCGTTAGCCTTTATGGCTTCTCCATTTGATTTTGTCATTTTTGTATTATTATTGACCAGAATAATCATGTCGCCGGCAGATATACGGTTCAGAATGATCTGACTCAACTCTTCAGGTGATGCATTGGGATTCTCTCGTCCAATTTCTATTCCTATCTCGTTGTTATGTATATCCATTATCATATCATTCATAGGTTGACCATCCCGGTATTCGTGAGCATTTGCCATTTCGCGAGTCGCTTCTTCTCCTACACTCAGAACATTTAAAGCTTGCCACATTGCATGTCTATAAGCATCACGTTCAGTTCCTCGACCATCAAGTTCCGGATATGTTTCTCTTGACATTTCTACAGCCGTTTCCATATTCAATACTTCGGAACTTTTTAGTTCAACAATTTGATTATTAATATTTTAATTAA
>JAKSTZ010000061.1 GCA_024402335.1 Bacteroidales bacterium | reverse complement strand
TTGTTGAGCCCAAGCTCCTATGTTGCAGTCCGGTATAAATAGAATTTTGTTGTTCTGTATAGCTTTTACAACTTTAACTGCCGATGACGATGTCACGCATACGTCGCAAAATGTTTTGAGTTCGGCTGTTGTATTTATGTAGGCAACAACGGTGTGCTCTGGATATTGTTCTTTTAATTTTGTGATAAATGCAGGCGAGATTTGTTCTGCCATAGGGCATCCAGCATTTGGGTTTGCTAAAAATACTTTTTTCTGTGGGGCAAGAATTTTAACCGTCTCTGCCATAAATCGTACACCGCACATTAATATTGTATCTGCATCTGATTGTGCCGCCTTTTGACTAAGTCCAAATGAATCACCAACATAGTCGGCAATATCCCAAATATCATGACTTTGATACGCATGGGCAAGTATACATACGTTCTTTTCTTTTTTAATACGTAGTATTTCGTCTTGTATTTGTCTTGTGTTCATTTGTTTTTTTTACAAATATAGCTAATTATCCTATTCCCTACCATGTTAATAGGTAAAAGTTTCAAAAAAAAAAGCCATAACTTTTTGTTATGGCTTCAAAAAAATATGAATGTTTGAGATTTATTCTGCAAATAGAGGAGTGCTTAAATATCTGTCTCCTGTATCAGGAAGAAGAACTACAATTGTTTTGCCTGCATTTTCTTCTTTTTGTGCTAATTGGATAGCAGCCCATAGTGCGGCTCCGGAAGAAATTCCAACCAAAACACCTTCTTTCTTTCCAATTTCTTTTCCTGTAGCGAAAGCATCTTCATTGGCTACGGTAATAATTTCATCGTAGACTTTTGTGTCAAGTACGTCTGGCACGAATCCGGCTCCAATACCTTGGATCTTATGTGGACCGGCAACACCTGTCGAAAGTACTGCAGAAGTTGCTGGTTCTACTGCTACTACTTTTGTGCTAGGATTTTTTGACTTCAAATATGTTCCAACACCGGTTATTGTTCCGCCTGTTCCAACACCAGCTACAAATATGTCAACTTTTCCGTCTGTGTCTTCATAAATTTCAGGACCGGTTGTCTCTAAGTGAGCTTTAGGGTTTGCTGGGTTTACAAATTGACCTGCAATGAAACTGTTTGGAGTTGCATCGGCAATTTCTTGTGCTTTTGCAATTGCACCTTTCATTCCTTTGGCTCCGTCAGAAAGAACTAACTCTGCTCCGTATGCCTTCATTAATTGACGACGCTCAACGCTCATGGTTTCTGGCATTACAATTATGATTTTATATCCACGGGCAGCAGCAACACTTGCCAAACCTATACCGGTGTTTCCGCTTGTTGGTTCTATAATTACCGAGTTTGGTTTTAATTTACCTGATTTTTCGGCATCGTCGATCATTGCTTTTGCAACACGGTCTTTTACGCTACCTGCAGGGTTAAAGTATTCCAATTTTGCAAGTATTCTTGCTTTTGTGTTGTAAATTGCTTCAATATGAGTTAGTTCCAAAAGTGGTGTGTGTCCAATTAACTCGTCTGCTGATTTAAATATTTTTGCCATAGCTATAATCTCCTATATTTTTTTTCAAATTTATTTAATTGCTTCAAATGCTGAACGTAAATCGTCAATAATATCATCAATATGTTCTGTACCGATAGATAAACGAATTGTACTTGGCGTGATTCCTTGATCTGCAAGTTCTTCTTCTGTCAATTGTGAGTGGGTTGTTGTTGCAGGGTGAATTACCAAAGACTTAACATCTGCAACGTTTGCCAACAAACTGAATATTGATAAACTGTCTATGAATTTCCATGCTGCTTCTTGACCACCTTTGATTTCGAATGTAAAGATACTTGCACCACCATTAGGGAAATATTTTTGATACAATGCGTGATCTGGATGATTTTCGATAGAAGGGTGGTTTACTTTTGCTACTTGTGGGTGGCTTTTCAAAAATTCAACTACTTTCTTCGTGTTTTCAACATGTCTATCCAAACGTAGCGACAATGTTTCAACTCCCTGTAATAAGATGAATGCGTTGAATGGACTGATAGTTGCTCCTTGGTCACGTAGTAAAATTGCTCGAATGTATGTTACAAATGCTGCAGGACCAACTGCATCAGCAAATGATACTCCGTGATAGCTTGGGTTTGGTGCAGCGATAGGTGCGTATTTGCCAGATTTTTTCCAATCAAATTTTCCGCTGTCAACTATGATACCACCAAGAGTTGTTCCGTGACCGCCGATGAATTTTGTAGCTGAATGTACAACTATGTCGGCTCCGTGTTCTATCGGTCTAATTAAATATGGTGTTCCGAATGTGTTGTCTATTACTAATGGTAGACCGTTTTTGTGTGCGATTTCTGCAATTGCATCAATGTCTGGAATATCACTGTTAGGGTTACCTAAAGTTTCCAAATATATCGCTTTTGTGTTTGGCAGAATTGCTTTCTCTACTTCACTCAAATTGTGTGCATCGACAAAAGTCGTTTTTATTCCAAATTGACTTAAGGTATGTGCGAGTAGGTTGTAGCTTCCACCGTAGATTGTTTTTTGAGCAACAATGTGGTCGCCGTTTTGTGCCAATGCTTGAATTGTATAAGTAATTGCTGCAGCTCCAGATGCAAGTGCTAATGCTGCAACACCGCCTTCCAATGCAGCGATACGTTTTTCTAATACATCTTGTGTAGAGTTTGTTAAACGGCCATAGATGTTTCCTGCATCTGCAAGACCAAAACGGTCTGCAGCATGTTTTGCATTATGGAATACGTACGAAGCCGTTTGATAAATTGGCACTGCGCGTGAATCTGTTGTTGGATCTGCTGATTCTTGTCCTACGTGTAATTGTAATGTTTCGAATTTGTATTGTTTCTGTGCCATGATAGACCTCCTTGTTTATATTGTTCGTTGTTGTTTTAATTTGACAATGCAAATATATATATAATTTCCTATTAACCTACTAAGTTAATAGGTTATTTTTAGAGTAATATTGTAAATAACTGAAAATCAGTAAGAAAAATTTTATATTAAGTGTCATTTTGTGATTCTGTATTTAATTTTTATGCTTTTAATATATAATAATGTATGATTTGCGTAGTCAATTGGTATACGTTGGTTTTATTTCGCTTTACCTTTATGGTTTCGAAATCGTGGTATTTTTGTGGATAGGGTTTTACTATATATAATAATGATACTTATATATGATGTATTGTATCTGAGGTTTGGATGAAAAATGAAGATGGAACAGTTAGAATAGTCTATAAAAAGTCAAAGGACTGATTTCTCAGTCCTTTTTCTGG
>JAKSTZ010000060.1 GCA_024402335.1 Bacteroidales bacterium | reverse complement strand
TATAAGCAGGACCATAATGAGAATAGTCTTTCATTTGTATGTATTTTTTTCAAAAACAAGTGCAAAGGTACAGTTTATTTTTGATATACACAAATACATATTTGTAACATTCCCACAATTTGTATATTTTTTCCACAATTTGTTCCATTTTTCGTTTAGAGTTCACACGTAAGCAACATTCAAATTTCCGACAAAAAAGCCCAACTACATCTACATAGTCGGGCAGTTTTTACTAATTTGCTTTCAACAACCAAAAACACTCGTCATTTTGAAGCATTACTTAATCACATTTTTCGATACTGCTGATAATATCATTCAATTTACGGATAAGTTTCTGATAATACATGATACCATAAGAAATACTCAAAGCACCTGCGACCATAACACTAATGCATACGCAAAACAAAATCAGCCTTGCGTCATACCTATTCATCAACTCACAAAAGAACCATCCAATCCATATGGACATAATCGGGAATCCAACAATAATGAATCGTTTGTAAAATTGTTTTAATTCTCGCATCTGCTGAGTAACTAACAGTAAATTTTCATCCACAATTTTATCTACATTAATTCTTTTATACACAAAATAAATAGATACGTAACTTGCAATGATTAACAATAATGTGGCAATAACAAACCAATAAGAAAACATTAACCGAACCAACACATAGGAAATAGTTATCATAACAAAAACATATCCCAAAATCGTCTCCGTCGCATTGTCATTCATAACGTCAACTTTCTTCATAGTTATTTCACGTAATTGCTCATCTGTTATTTTCATTTGCGCACCATATTCTTGCTTCAAAAAAGAATATTGTTCACGTATTTCGTTTAAGTCTTCCATAATCACATTTTTTTTAATTGTTCTTTTATTCTAAGAAGTTTCACCCCTACATTTTGAGGTGTAATGCCAATAATCTGCCCAATCTCCGCATAACTCAAGTTTTCTAACCATAACAAAACTATTGCACGATCAACCACATCTAATCGGCAAATACGCTCATGCAGATGCCTTACTTGTGCGGATTTTACGTCATTAGTTGAGTCAAATGGAACTACTGATGTTGGAAATATATCAGAATGATTACGACGTTTTTTTCTATCCATTGAAATGCATGTATTCATTGCAACACGATATACCCAGGTACTTACAGTTGCATCCCCACGAAAAGAATGATAACCCTTCCACATATTAATTAACACTTCTTGGAAAAGGTCTTCCATTTCATTCTGATTATCCGTAAACATGTAGCACACGGTATATATAGTACTTTTATGCAATTGGACAAGATTATTAAATTGCAATTCGACGTCTTCCATAACTATAGTGATACAATAAACAATTCCATCATACTATAAAAAAGCACCATTTCCAATAAGTCCTTTGATACTATTGTTTCCTCTCTTTGGGATATGGAAAAATAATAAACAATTAGCGTTCCCATCCCCAGCCAATTCCACGCCTCCAGACCAACTTTCTGCAAGGTAGAAAGGATAAATAATATTGTCACAGACAATCCCAACAATAAAGCTGCAACAATCCGTGTCCGATTAAAGGATAACTTATCTCGAAAAACGATAGTTGCAGCAACCTGAATAGCGTATGCTCCAACCACAATAGCAACTGTAACAGTACTAAAAAGATTATTTCGTGCAACAAGTAGAAGTACTACCATTGTCCACAATTGCAATTGTGCTAACAATTTGCACCATTTTGTTTTAATATTTTTCATGATACACATTTTTTTGCAAAGTTATCCATAAATTTTCAATCACACAAATTTGAGAAAACAAAATTTTACAATTCAATATAGAACACGTCTTCATAATCCGTTGTATGAACCACATATTCTCCCTCATGAATATTTATACTAACACCGTCAAATGTATTCGAAATATATTGACAATCTTGCTCAAACACAATAGATGAATGAACATTTATATCAAATGGATGCTCTTCAGTGTTGTAAATATACAGGGTAACAGCCTCAGTAGTTCCATATGATGGATACATAGTTATATCATCAACTCCCATAATGGTCCCAATATCATCAATATCGCTTCTTCCATCTACATATACCAATTCATGTAAATCAAAATTGTAGATCAAACATTCGTCAACAACATATGGATTAGGTGCAATCGTATGCCACAGACATTGACTGTAATAATTGATTGTGTGCGCTATCGTATATAAGTCAAGTTCATCTATATGTTCATTAACATAGCAAAATCCCTCCAAAAATGGTTGGGAAATGATTGAATCTACAGAATCTATAATTTCTCGCTGCTCATCCTCGCTCATTTGTATAAAGTTCGAGTATACAACTCCATAATCAATATTTAACATTTCCGGATGTTCATTTGCGACAAGTGAATTATGCAGAAAACTAATACATATAGGATACCATTCGTTATATGTACTTTCAAAATCAATTCGATTTATATTATCTTCTATCATAATATGTTGACTAATTATTGCATTATGCCATAAGCCTAACGAATCTGCAATTCCTTGGAAGTGAGCACGAGAATATGTTGATGGGAAAATTGGATGATATGGATTTATCTTCAACAAGTCAGTTTCATAACTTATTTGTCGACAATCGATTTCAGACATTTGTCTATCATATTCATCAACAGAACCAGAGACGCCCAATGCCAAAGCATATGCAAGCATCACATATGGATTTCTACTATATTTTGCCAACTCATACCCTAAAACTGCATTTTCGGCATCAGCCTTTGCTACTTTTGACCAATCAATTTTTCGCACAGAATCAGTTTGCAGTTCAGATAATGCCTGCGGCGCGCGGCAATACTTCATAGAAACCGCATTAAAAGTATCATCAGGAGAACATGATGTAAAAAAAATTAATTGTTAGAACCAATGCAATCATGATTGGCGTAAGCATAGATGTACGATGTGCCATAATGTTTTTTGTTTATAGATAGTTAATAAATTCCTACAACCATCAATTCCTATGATGGCTATTCTATGTAGTTAGACGCAAACAGGACAAAATAAATTACGTACCATCTGTAATTTTTACAATATAATTTGGTGTTTATTTGAACAAAACTAAAATTTTGAGCATTGTATTGTCTATACCAGTTGCCAAACTTAAATGAAGTCAAGTAAACAAACAGAAGGCTAGCAGGCAGTCTGAACCTTTGTTCCAATAGGATTTATACAGCCAAGTACTATACGCAAAAAAAGCAACATTTAACTTTTTTGCATTTTTTGTAGAAAAAATTTTGTCAGTTCAAAAAAAAGCTGTACCTTTGCACCCGCTTTTGAGA
>JAKSTZ010000006.1 GCA_024402335.1 Bacteroidales bacterium | reverse complement strand
CACAATTGACAACAACAAAGATACATATAGCATCAAAATAACTTTTGTTTTCATAAATTTTACTGTTTTATAAATGATTTAGAATAAATTTTTCCGTTAGTTTTTATATCTACAAAATATATTCCTGAAGGATATTTGATAGTATTTATAACTATCTTATTTTTTTCTGTTGCAAATTTTTCTATTTCCTTTCCCATTACATTAAAAATCGTTATTTGATAATCACATATATCTGATTCACAGAATTGAATTGTAACATTATCCTTTACAGGGTTAGGGTATATCAAAATTTTATCTACAACTATCGGATATTCTTCGTCTATAGATACAAATGGGTTTTGATAGTTATCTTCTATATACGATTTTAAAGTTGGTCTTTTAAATATTTTACATAACAATGATGTTCCTGCATTGGCATGAAATCCCGGTTTTAAGACAACACTGTCTTTTGCGATAAAACGACAACTTGAATTATCTTGAACAACAAATGTTGTATTATTCCCTGCTACAGAAATAGAACCTTTTGATTGATAAGTTTTATTTTGACTCATCCCTTCTATATAAGAAATAGTTACATTTGCTAAGGATAGATCATTCATAACATCGGGTCTAATATTTACAATACAATAGTGCGTTCCACCATTTTGAAAATCGTAAGAGCCAGCATTATTAGGTTCAAACAAGTCCTCAAAATCACACCATAACAAACAATTATTCCAACCCAAATTAAAATGAAAATTATCATTCCTCGAATTATAACCATCGCAAATAAAAGCATGTCCCTTTTCATGTGGACTAATATACACATATATTACAGGACGTTCAGCCTCAATCTCATTTTTCAAGTAATTCACCCATGTATTATATAAAGTAAACCACTTTTTCTGATAAGTAATCATATCTTTATAACCAATTAGTAATAACCCATTTACAATATCAGTTCTTGAAGTACCAGAATCACAACCTCCAGAACAGTAATTGGTGTTATTTTTATTACCAACCATTCTCAACATATATGATATAGATATTTGTTCTATAGAAAAATTTGGTCTACTTGTATGTAAAGAATCTGCCATATTCCACCAATCAAAATCTACATAATCACCATAAGAGAACCCCCAATAATTTATTAATTGTCCCATTGCAACAGATGCACATCCCGCTGTACACTTGTCACAATTATCATACCCACAATACAAAGAATTTGGTGATAAACTATTATATCCAGGGCATTGACCATCATTAGTCATGCTTTGTCCCCATCTTGAGGAAACCAAATAAGTTTCTTCAACATATGTCTTTAATTGCATTTTGGAGTCTTCAGAAAGCAGTTTGTCCCATTTTTTGTGTCGGTCCTCCTTATGCCAATTCTCTTCTACGGCTATATCAACAATGAACTCATATTGCTCCATCCAATCCCAAAAAACATCGGGACCTTCATTTAAAGCAATAGCTCCTTCGTCGGAATGTGCTACCACAGGATTTAAATTCCTATTGGCAGGAACTATTACCCAACCGCCATCCTGCATATTGTTTATATAAAGGCTCGGATGACCTTTATATTCCTTTACCAATGTTTCTGTTACATTCTTTTTAAATCCGTAATTTTCAAGGAAAAAATTCTCAGCTATTATCCGAGAAACTTTTTCATCAACCTCTTGAGAAAAACAGACGAACCCCAAGACCGAGAACAGCAAACTAAGAAATATTTTCTTCATAGTTGTTCTTGTTTTTATTCAGACAAGCGTGATTGTAATTCTTTGATTTGCTTTTGTTGCTCTATTATGTATAGAGTCAACTCTTCTATTTTTTGTAAAAGCAAATTGTCCATATCACCTATCTTATAGCCATTTTCTTTGAAATCTTTTGCCGATGGCACATCAGGAAGGTGTTTGTTCTCTTTTACATATTCTGCAACTTCTTCTATACTATGAAGTTTGTAATCCTTTTCAAACACATAATCCGCTGACGGCACATTTGCAATAACCTTAACTTCTTCGCATAAAATGCCACCTTTAACTGCTAGTTTAAAACCAGAAGTAAAAGTTAAGTTTGATGTCCCGATACCAACGAAATCAGAAAAATACGATTTCCCAACTACTCCAAATTTGAAATTTGTGGGATTTGATGTGCCGTTTATTGTTAGTGCTGGGGTGGTTATCTTATTCGCTTGAATTAAGTTTGAAACCTTTATATTCGATGCTAATATAGAGTCGGTACTATTAATCTTGCAATTAGTAGATAGTATTCCATTCTTTGTTAATGTAAAAAACTTATTATTACTTCCTATATAATGATTGAACGTGAATTCCCCTCGCCTTATAATACTTGCATCAGTTGTACCACTTGGGACAAGATAACTTAGATAAATTGACGAGTGCGATAAAGAAAGTCTTCCTTCTGGATACTGAGAATTATATTTCTCCGTAATCTGAATTGTTGAATCAATTTTAATATACGGTTTAGCATTTTGGGTTGGCAAAATTTGCACTGTTCCTGTTCTGTTGATTGTTCCCGAAGTTGTTGAACTTCCACTCCATTGTTGTGCCACAGCACCCATTGCTATTACACTTGTGGCAATACATAATAAAATTTTTCTCATAAAGTATTATTTTAAATTTTCGAAAAACAAATATATTACAAAAAAACTAATTTTTTATTGGCGAATTTCACTAAAACATTGTGCATTTTAATTATTCTACAAATCATTACAGTTGATAAAAATCGACCTTTATTTTTACTTTTGATAAAAATTCTAAGCTATGGGATACACAATAGACGACCTCTATAAATTAGATTTAACAAACAACAGTCATTTCATTTTTATACTATGCGAGTGCGGTACATTTTCTGTGTATCAGAATCAAAAATTTGTGACTATCACACCCAATATGGGAATTATACTGCTGCCACAAGCTTCGTATAAGATAATTTCGAGTTCGCCAGATTGCAGAGTAGAAATCATATATAAAAATATTAACGACGAATATCACAAACAGTTACTTGCACCTATTATAGATATTCTTAACAATCTGAAAGCTTTTAAAAACAACTGCTACCATCTTACAGAGGAATGTCATCGTGTAATAACTCATTTGGCAGGAGAAATCAGGAAATCTAATGAACGCCTAAAACACACAAACGATGGTAACAAAATAAAACTAGAAAAATATTACCAATCAATGTGTATTCACAGTGTAGGATTAAACATTGTTTTGGAAAATGGTTTCAATATCGAAGGGAACACTAGTTCCATAGAGGCAGATTATGTTAGTGATTTTGTTATCCTCGTACAAAAAAACTGCAAAACCGAACGCAAGGTGGATTTCTATGCTCAAAAATTGGGGATTTCTGTTTCAAAATTATCAAAGGCAACGTGTTCTTTAATGGACAAAACACCATCGAAACTTATCGCAGATGAAACCATTTCTCAAATAATAGGCGATGCATTAAATCCCCAACACAATAACAAAGCAATTGCCGAAAAATTTGGTTTTACCGACGTTTCAGGATTATACAGATATATTAAAACCCATACGGAATACAAGAATCTTAGTCAATTAACGGCCGCGTTTAAAGTACAGCGGTAATTATGCAAAAAAATATATACAACGCCCGCAAAACCACAAAAATTTCGTAAAGTTTCCGGAGGTGCAGAAAAAAAGCTTGTAAATTTTTGATAATCAAAACACTTACAAGCTTAATCAAGTTGCCCCATAGAGATTCGAACTCCAACTAACAGATCCAGAGTCTGCTGTGCTACCATTACACAATGAGGCAAAGAAAAAAGACCCCGTTGAAAACGAGGTCTTTAATCATTGTTGTCTTATTCTGCTACAACTTCGAAAGGAACGTTTACTACAACGCCTTTGTAAAGTGTAACTTTGCAAGAGTAAGAACCTAATTCTTTAATTGAAGTTTCTTTCAATGTAATCTTATGACGGTCGATTTCGAATCCAGCCTTAGCAAAAGCTTCAGCGATTTGGATTGAGTTAACAGAACCGAAGATTTTACCTGTTGCACTTGCTTTTGTTGCAATAGAAAGAGTAACATTTTCAAGTTTTGCAGCCATTTCAATAGCTTCATTCTTGATTTTTTCTTCCTTATGAGCACGTTGTTTCATTGTTTCTTCGTGCTGTTTTTTTGCAGATGCAGTTGCGATAATAGCAAAACCTTGAGGAATAAGATAATTTTCTCCGTAACCGTTCTTAACTGTTACTACTTCGTTTTTAAGTCCTAGATTTGGGACATCTTTTATCAAAATAATTTCCATGTTCGCTACTATTTTAACAAGTCTGTTACATAAGGTAATAAGGCAAGGTGACGAGCACGCTTAATTGCTACTGCAACTTTCTTTTGGTATTTAATTGAAGTTCCAGTAATACGACGAGGAAGGATTTTTCCTTGTTCGTTCAAGAATTTTTTCAAGAATTCAGGATCTTTGTAATCAATATATTTGATACCAAGTTTTCTGAATCGACAATATTTTTTCTTTTTAACTTCTACTGATGGAGGAGTCAAGTATCTGATTTCTGATTGTGCTTGTGCCATAACTATTCGTTTTTAGAAGATTCTTGAACTTTGTTTCTTTTCTTTTCAGCGTAAGCGATTGCGTGTTTGTTCATCTTTACGATAAGACTACGTAACACTCTTTCGTCACGTTTGAAAGCAACTGATAACTTTTCTACAGATTCGCTATCTGCTTTGAACTCATAAAGGTAGTAAAAACCTGAAGTCTTTTTCTGAATTGGGTAAGCAAGATGCTTGAAGCCCCAGTTTTCAGAGTGAACGATTTCAGCGCCCATTCCCTTTATAAGCTGTTCGAACTTCTTAACCGATTCCTCTGCCTGTGCGTCAGACAAAACGGGAGTTAAAATGAAAACGGTTTCATACTGATTTACCATAACAGCTAATTTTGTTTAATTGTTTATAAATAATTTTTCGCTGGCAAAAGTAATCATTTTCTTTGTTTTACCTAACGTCACACCCTTTTTTTTCAAATTATTTTCATTGATTTTTTCTTTTCCGTATTGTTTTCACAAAAAAGTTTATATTTTTGCAATGCTTTTTCAGAAGCTCGGTCAAGGAAAGTTGGGTGAGTGGCTGAAACCAACAGTTTGCTAAACTGTCGAACGGGTTACCGTTCCGGGGGTTCGAATCCCCCACTTTCCGCAGAAGGGTTGTCGAAAGACAACCCTTTCTTGTTTTAGAATATTTTACAATGTACAATTCAAAAATCACACAACTACTACTCGCCATGGTTGAATACGACTCTCCTGACGCAAAACGTATCCAACATTTTATTAAAGTACACGACATTGCCGCTACCATAGGCAAAAACGAAGGACTTAGCGAAGAGACTTTGTTTATTCTTGAATCAGCTGCTATTCTTCACGATATTGGAATTCATCCCGCCGAAGCTAAATATGGCAACAGTAACGGTAAACACCAAGAAGAACTTGGTCCCAAAGAAGCAGATTCTTTATTACAAAAATTAGGTGAATACACGACAGAGCAAATTTCAAGAATTTGTTATTTAATCGGACATCATCACACCTATACGAATATAGATGGCTTTGACTATCAAATTCTTGTCGAAGCTGATTTCCTTGTAAATATTTTCGAAGACAATCTCTCTAAAGAAACTATCACAACGGTAAAAAACACTATTTTCAAAACGAATACCGGTCTGCAATTGTTGCACGATATGTTTGGAATATAACACTACAGAAAAAAAAGAGCCGTTCTGTAACGAACGGCTCCATAGATTAACTATCTCCCTTATTCTAAAACTTCACCTGTTGTTTCTTACCATCGTAGGTAACAACTTTAGAAGCATTTTTATCTCCTGCATTTTCCGACACTAACGCTACATTGAAAACACGTTTTTGCAACATTCCTGGAAATGAGCCTTTTCGGTCGTGTATTGTCAATATATTTTCTGCATCATTCCATTCAAAATCTATAGTTGCATACACGCCTTTTTCATAATTATATCCGTCATTCTCATCTTCATACAATTGAAATGTACCGTCTGCACCGGCATAAACTCGTACAGTCAAAACATCATCCGGAGTTTCCGTAGCATATTGTTTTACTTTCGCCATTGGTAAAATTGAACCTGCACGCACAAATAACGGCATAGTATTTATTTCCGCATTTGCTTCTATTGTTTGACCACCATTATATTTCTTTCCTGTCCAGAAATCTATCCAATCACAATCACCAGGCAAATACACTGTACGAGTAGTCTTCACTTCGCCTTCACGTATAGGAGTTGCATCTTCAGCCAACATTGACGGAGTCTTCCAGCACAAAATTGTACGAGCGGCTCCCGACGACGAATTTTCTGTTTCAAACAAGAAATCGTATGCTTTTCCAGCCTCCAATGTAATTGCCTCAAAATATTTTTCCGTACCACCTTCGATCATTGCAATTTCTTTACCGTCAATCAACATTCGCTTTTTATCGAAGTTCTTAATATGGAAACGATATGTTCCAGTTTCAGGGACAGTGATTTTTCCTTCAAAACGAATGGCAAACATAGTATCGGTAACATAACTTGGACGTTCGCAGTACCAGAATATATCCATTTTTTCCACCGTTGTATCAAGTGTTTGATGCTTATACTCATTATCTCTATAGAATGTAGCACGTAAACCCGGCTTTCCTTCTTTTGTGGTAAATGCCGAAGCTGGAACTTCCACACTACGTTGTGGCGCTTTATATTTCTGATAAGCTGTTACCGGCGCAACCAACAACGATTTGCCAAACATATATTCATCTTTTATGTTATATGTTTTCTTGTCTTTAAAATCCATAGCAAGCGGACGCATCATTGTATAATCTTCATTGTAAACCTTCCACGCATTCGAATAAATATAAGGCAACAATCTATAACGTAGTTGGTCGAATTTCACCAATGTCGGCGTAAATTCGCCAAAAGCCCAGATTTCACGTGGAGTTTCCGAACCGTGAGAACGGAAAATCGGGCAGAACGTACAGAATTGGAACATACGGGTATATAGTTCACGATATGCAGGATCAGTCTTTTCATTACTAAAAACTCCTTCGTAAGAACTTAACACAAAAGCACCTACATCGAATGTCCAATATGGAACACCTGCGGCACAATGGTTCAAGCCTGCTGTAATCTGATCTTGATAAATATCCCACGCAGCACCAATATCACCACTCCACGTAACCGCACCCGCACGTTGCTGACCAGCATACGTTGAACGTGTTAAAATATATTGACGTTGTGGGTGTTCCGATTTCAAAGCATCTGCTTTCATTAAGTCATGTAATTGTGTCATTTCCACAAGAGAAAACGCATTCAAATATCTATCCCATGAGCCTAAATAGCAGCGACCTGTTGTCTTTAAATCATATTCTGTCGATTCTTTTGTAAGCGCATTGGTTATATCCGGCTCTGTAGAATCAAACCAATATCCATCCCAACCAAAACAAGCAACTCCATTCTTCAAATATTCATAATACAATTTTGTTGCTTCCGGATTAAATGGGTCATAATATTTAAAATCGCCCCACCCCTTTTTGTTAAACAAATATCCTTTTGAAGCAAAATCCTTATACATTGGCGCATTTGGTCCAACACAAGGCCAACACGAAATCATAGTATGAAAATTCATAGATTTTACTTCGTTTATCATAGCCTGTGGATTTGGATAACGTTTTTTGTCAAAATACATTCCGCCCCAATCATGCAATTCACCCCACCAATTCCAATCTTGAATCAAAACATCTATCGGATAGCCAAGTTCACGATATTTTCGGGCAATTGCGACATATTCATCTTGAGTATGATAATGTTCCTTTGATTGCCAATATCCATAAGCCCACTTACCAAACATAGGAGCTTTACCTGTCAAATAGCGATAACCGGAAATGATTTTATCAGGATTTTGGTCAACTACGACATAGTAGTCAAGATTATCGGCAACTTCCGACCACAACGTACATCCTGAAGCATCATCATTAAATGTCGTTTTCGAATAATTATCCCATAGAACACCGAAACCTGCAGTTGACCAAATAAACGGAATCACCGCATTAGTATTTGTCTGAACTAATTTTTCGGAATGACCTCTATAGTTCATTATTCCATTTTGATTCTGACCCAATCCGTAAATTGCTTCCTCATCGGCCAAAACAAATGTTTGACCAACACTATACGAATGTTCGCCATTTTTATCGTTATTGTATTTCTTAAAATCAGAAAAACCTTTTTCGGAAACAACCACTTGACCGTTTTGCTTATAGGTAATCGCACCTGTTTTCGTACAAATTTCCACACATAGTTCTGTCGATTCCAAAGTCACGGTTTTTCTTGAAGAAGAGACTTTAAACGGAACTGTTTCCAATGAATCAACAACAACCATTAAACTTTGTTTATCCATTGTTCCACCCAACGGACATTTTTGCACACGCACTACATTGTCCTTGTAAAACACAACTTTTACAAGACAAGAATCTGTTTCAAATTGCGCACCATTCTGCAACTGTTGAACATCAGGACCAGAACAACTAAACAGACCAAGTATGGCTGTTACAATAAACAAGAATGCTATTTTTCTCATACGATTATTTTTCATTATCAATATGACAAAAATACAAAAACAAAGTGTATGATTTACAATATACAAAGTCTATTGACAGACAAATAACAAAAACTTATTAACAAGCTCGGTTATGGACAAAAAAAAAGGACTCATAAAAGAGTCCTTTGAAGATTAGTACCTAGAGCGGGAATTGAACCCGCACGGACGCAATGTCCACAGGATTTTAAGTCCTGCGTGTCTACCAATTCCACCATCCAGGCGAATCCATTTGAGCGAGAAACGGGACTCGAACCCGCGACCCCGACCTTGGCAAGGTCGTGCTCTACCAACTGAGCTATTCTCGCGATTGCGTTGCAAATGTACGCTTTTTTTCTTTTCAACAAAGACTTAGTACAATTTTTTTCAAAAATTATTACTTTTTCCGTAAAGCCGTTCTTCGAAGCCCCTTTACAAGTCTTTATTTCTTGTCTTTTTCGACAATATATTTACAAATCTTCTTTATTAAAGAAGGTCCTTCATATATAAAGCCTGAATACAATTGTACCAAACTTGCACCCGCTTGTAACTTTTCGTAAGCATCTTCTGGAGTCATAATACCTCCGACACCGATAATTGGGAAAGCTCCGTTTGATTTCTCATGTACGTATCGAATCACTTCTGTAGAACGTTTTGTTATCGTCGCCCCACTCATACCGCCTCGACCAATAGAATCGATATATTCTTTACTATATGTCACGTTATTTCTGGTTGTCGTTGTATTAGTAGCTACAACTCCTGCAATACCAGTTTCTTGAACTATTGCGATAATGTCATCCAATTGTTCGTTTGTTAAATCTGGAGAAATCTTTAACAATATTGGCTTTTGCTTAGGTTTTGCCTGATTTTCGGCAACCAACGCACTCACTATTGCCATCAGTGGACCTTTTTTCTGTAATTCACGCAAATTCTCTTGATTCGGACAACTCACGTTAACCACGAAATAATCTACATAATCAAACAATGTTTTGAAAGCGGCAACATAGTCTTGAATAGCTTCACTATTAGGAGTAATTTCATTTTTACCGATATTTCCTCCTACTATCACATTTGTTTTTCGTTTCTTAAGATTGGCAACCATAGCTTCAACACCATTATTGTTGAACCCCATTCTATTTATGATTGCTTTATCGTTCACTAATCGAAACAAACGTGGTTTTGCATTTCCCGGTTGAGGACGTGGCGTTACCGTTCCAACCTCAACAAATGCAAATCCCATCGCACCAAGCGTATCAAACGCACGTGCATTTTTATCCAAACCTGCTGCCAAACCAACAGGATGAGGAAACTTTAGACCAAATAATTCACGTTGTAAAGACGCGTCTTCTTTTACGCCAAAATTCCAACGCATATACGCCTTAAATCCTGGCACCTTATTTAGGAAAGACAACCAACCTATAGTGAAATTATGTATATCCTCCGGATCAAAACGGAATAATACTTTACGAGCAACAGAAGAATAAAATGACATAGCCGCTATTTTTTATCTTACATTCGTTCAGGAACTTTAATTCCCAACAATCCCATACCCGAAGCAATTATTGTTGCTATTTCTTTTGACAGAGCAAGACGGAACAATTTCACATCGGTATTTTCTTCGTTCAAAATTGTATAGTCATGATAGAATTGATTGTACACTTTTACCAAATCATATACATAATTTGCAATGCAAGAAGGTGCATGATCTTTTGCTGCCAATTCAATAATAGACTCGTAACGAGCTATCATTTTTATCAATTCTTTTTCCTTTTCATTGCATTCTACCGCATTGAATGACGCATCAACTGTAAGTCCTTGTTCTTTTGCCTTACGAAGTACAGAACAAATTCTTGCGTGAGTATATTGAATAAATGGACCTGTATTACCATTAAAGTCTATCGATTCTTTTGGATTGAACAACATAGTTTTGCGTGGTTCAACCTTCAAGATGAAATATTTTAAAGCTCCTTGTGCTATAATTTCATGTACTTCGGCAGCTTCTTCGTCCGTCAATCCTTGTAATTGACCAAGTTTTTCTGAAATAGATGCAGATTCTTGCAACATGTCTTCCATCAAATCATCAGCATCGACAACTGTACCTTCACGGGATTTCATTTTTCCGTCTGGTAATTCCACCATTCCGTATGACATGTGGTAAATCTTCTCTGCCCAATCATAGCCTAACTTTTGTAATATTAAGCGAAGAACTTGGAAATGGTAATTTTGCTCATTACCAACCACATAAATCAATTCGCCCATATCGCCGTATTCACGGAAGCGTTCAATTGCTGTTCCAATATCTTGTGTCATATAAACAGATGTTCCATCTGGACGAAGTAACAACTTTTGATCAAGGCCATCACCTGTCAAGTCTGCCCATACAGAATTGTCTTCTTTTTGGAATAACACGCCACGTTCCAAGCCATCTTGTACCACTTTCTTTCCTAACAAATATGTTTGAGATTCGTAGTAAACATGGTCGAACGAAACGCCCATACGTTTATATGTAGCATCAAAACCCTCGTACACCCAACCATTCATCTTCTTCCATAAAGCAATCACTTCTTCATCTCCTTGCTCCCACTTTACAAGCATGTCGCGAGCTTGTAACAAAATTGGAGCTTCGGCTTTTGCTTCATCTTCTGTTTTTCCTTGAGCAATAAGGTCTGCAATTTCTTTCTTGTATGCTTTATCAAATTCCACATAATATTTTCCCACCAAATGGTCACCTTTCATACCTGATGATTGTGGAGTTTCGCCATTGCCAAACAATTTCCATGCAATCATAGATTTACAGATATGAATACCACGGTCGTTTACCAAATTGGCTTTCACAACCTTATTTCCATTTGCTGCTAATATCTGAGAAATTGAATATCCGAGTAAATTATTACGAACATGACCCAAATGCAATGGTTTGTTTGTATTAGGTGACGAAAATTCAACCATAACAGTTGGAGAATTTACATCAACAGGCTTTTTACCATAGTTCTCACCTTGTTTCAACGCATCTTGCAACAACGAAACCCAATAGTTCTTTGAAATAGTCAAATTCAAAAAACCTTTTATAACTTCATAGCTTTCCAATGCATCGACATGAGCTACTAAATATTGACCTAAATCTTCGGCAGTTGCTTCCGGCGATTTTTTAGAAAAACGAAGTAATGGGAATATCACTACTGTTTTATCACCAGCAATATCCTTTTTAGTTTCTTGAATTTGGATATTTTTTGCCTCTACCGCAACACCATATAAGTCCGATACTGCTTGTATCAAAGCTTGTTCTATACGATTATCTATAGTCATGTCAATAAAATTTGCGCAAAAGTACAAAAATTACCGTGGAATAAGAAACTATCTGTCACAAAAACAAAGTGCCAGTAACATACACTGTACATTACTGGCACTTATTTATGCGTCTATTTGGGAACGCGTATGACTATTTCGTTTTTTCTTGAATATAAGCCATTACTTCACCCACTGTTTTAAATGGTTGTACCGTATCGAAACGGAAATCGAATTCTTTTTCGATTGATAAAGCCAACAACAACATCGACAATGAGTTTATTCCTAAATCTTGTTGCAACTGCGTTTCTTCTGTAATGCTTGATGCATCGACATTTGGCATTACTTCAGCAAAAATTTTTTTTAATTTATCTAACATAGTTTTTTTAATTGCGACACTACAATTGGTGTACCGTCTTGATTATTTATGAATTTTTTCTATCAACTTTTAATGCACCTGTACGTTTAAAGTCTTCGGTACGAACTGTCACTTTTGAAATTCTGTGAGTAGTTGGAAGTGTTGCATTTACTTCGTTTACCATATTCTTGAAGAATGCCTCTATTTCATCCATTTTCTTTCCTTCGAAAGCTTCCATACGTGGCAAAATCTCGATAGCAATCACTTGATTACCATCTTTGTTATCTTCTTTCACAAGACAATCGCGTACTTCTGGAGCTAAATTAAATGGTTCCTCTATACTTTCAGGACTTACATTTTCACCGTTCGCTAAAACTATAATGTTTTTAATACGTCCCACAATGTAAATGAATCCTTCCTCATCGATTTTAGCCAAGTCACCTGTTTTCAACCAGCCATCTTCTGTAAGTGTTTTAGCTGTTTCTTCTGGATTGCCATAATATCCAAGGAATACGTTGTCACCTCTGTACCAAAGTTCGCCATCTACAATTTTAACTTCTTGTTCTGGATAAACTTTACCAACAGATGTTGGGTTTTCATGTACGTTAGCATTACCAGATGTTAGGTTTGCACCTTCTGTCATACCATAACCGAACAACAAAGTGATACCTATTTCGTCAAATTCTTTAACCAACTTTGGTGGCACATTTGCCGCACCAGAAATCACAAGTTTCAAGTTTCCGCCAAGGAATTGTGGTCCATACATTCTTACCAAACCTAACAAGATTTCGCAAAGACCTGGAACCAACACTAATTTTGTTGGTTTAATTACAGCCAATTTGCCGATAGTTGCTTTCATATCTTCGGCAGAGAACCAAAGCGCACCTGTATAGAAAGCACCCATAGTACTATAAATCAAGCCAAACACGTGGCTTAATGGCAAGAAACAAATTTGTCTGTGGCCACACAATTGACTTCCTGATGCGAAACATGCATTGAAACTACCACGCATAATTGCTCTATGAGGCAACAAAGCACCTTTAGGAGCACCTGTTGTTCCACCAGTAAAGAATATTGCAGCAACATCGTTCTTATCTACCACAGCAACTGGAGCTTTTTCATCAGCCATGCTTGTCGATGAAATCACTTGACAAGTTGCTCCTTCTGCCAAAGCCTTCATTTCGTCGCGAACAGCTAAAACCTTCACGCCGAATTTCATACAACAGCCTACTATAGCTTGTTGTGGTAATTGTGCAGGCAAATTAATAGCAACATAACCAGCAGATGTTATAGCCAAAAACATTTCAACTGCGTCGATTGAAGTTTTTTCCAAAATAGCGACTTTGTCACCTTTTTGCAATCCTAAATTATTTAAGAAAGCACGACGGCGAGCTATTCGTTCACACATTTGTGAATATGTATATGTAACAACTGTATCAGAAACTGCAGGTCTGTCAGCCCACTTTTCTTCCATCCATGTTACAAATTCCGGAATTGTTGGAATGTACTTTAATTGTGCTAATTCTTCAGCAGGAATCAAATCATAAAAATAATTTCCCATGTTATTTAATTTTAATTATATCTGTTTTATGAGGCGTATGCGAAACACCTCTATTTTAATTATTTGTTTTTACTTTTTCGTCTTTCTGGATATTTCTCCCACATTTTTGCTTGTAATTCAAGCATTTTGGTATGTAATTTTTCTGTTTGTTCACCAATATAATCAGCATTCATACCCTTAGTTGGTGCATCTAAATAAAATGGAGAACTTACCAACAAACGTATTCTTCTTCCTATCAGCCAATTATATGGTCCATCAATATAAATCATCACCAAAGGAACTTGAGCCAAAGCGGCAATGGTTGTAATTCCCGAATGAAATGGCAAGATTTCGCCATCATGTCCGTGACGTCCTTCTGGATAAATGGCAATATGTTCTTGTTGTTTTTTTAACTTATCCAATGCCTGATACAACCAACTTGTATCCAATTGTTGTCTATCGATAGGAATGCAATTCATGTGACGGAAGAAAAACGCCTGTTTCTTATCTGCAAACCTATCTTTTGCCGCCATGTGACATATTTTTTTCGAAAAAAACTTCGATCCAATCACCATTCCATCCAAATGCCAAATATGATTGCTGACTAAAATCGATGGTTCCGATAATATTTTTTCCTTCTGCGAAGGATCTACAAACTCTAATTTCGGGCGAAAAAATAAATGTACCAAACAGTATATCAATCCCTTCAATACTGCATCGAAACATTTGGTAAATACATTTTTCATTGTTACACTATTTTTAACAAAATTATAAAAATATTATTTTCACATAGGCTTTTTCTACTTGACTTGCATTTTTTTAGACCAACATCCTTTACAATCAGCCTTAAACAGGGATTTTACTCGACCTTTCCCTTATTTTCTTTGGATCCGTTTTTCTTTTTTCTGTAGAAGAATTTCCGTTTACCACCATTTTTCTGATTGGAACCATGATGTATTTTCGGTTTAGGCTGATATTCTTTCCATTCTGGAGCCTCACCTAATTCCTGCGGCAAAGGAACTTTATCAACCGAACGCTCTATCAAGTGTTCAATTTTATGGAATTTCGGTATATCCAAATCACTTATAAATGTTATAGCTTCACCTTTAGCATCGGCTCTGGCTGTTCTGCCGACACGATGTACATAGTCGGCAGCATCACGTGGCACATCAAAGTTTATTACCAAATTAATTCCTTTAATATCTATACCACGACTCAGAACATCAGTCGCAACCAATACACGCGTTTGCTTGGCACGGAAACGCAGCAACACTTCTTCACGTTCTGCCTGTTCAAAATCCGAAGAAATCCCGTCTATTGTTACATTGCGTATCTTCTTTTTTATTGCAGAAACTATAGAATGAATGTTTTTCTTAGTTGATGTAAAAATGATAATACTATCATAATCAGGATTTTGCTCCAAAATATGAGTTATCAAATCAACCTTTTGATGAGGATATGCCATATAAGCCGACTGTTTTACACCTTCAGCTGGTTTTGCAATGGCAATAGACACTATTTTCGGCTCATGTAAAATCGTCGTTGCCAATTTCTGTATTTCCGGCGCCATAGTCGCACTAAATAACATAGTTTGACGCTTTGGAGGAACATACGACAATATTTGTCGAATATCATCTATAAATCCCATATCCAGCATTCTATCCGCCTCATCAAGCACAAGATGTCGCAAGTTTTTCATAGATACATACCCTAATCGTAAATGAGCCATTAAACGTCCTGGAGTAGCAATAATCACATTCGTGCCTTCAGTAAATGCTAATTTTTGAGAATCCCAATCGGTTCCTTTATCACCACCATAAACGGCCTTACTTGTAGTATCGGTGAAATACGAAAAGCCTTGTAATTCCTGATCGATTTGAATAGCCAACTCACGTGTAGGAACAATTATTAAAGATGTAAATCCTTGAGAACCATTTTTAACCAAATCCTGCAATATTGGTATTAAAAAAGTTGCAGTTTTTCCGGTTCCCGTTTGGGCACATGCAAGCAAATCATGGCCTTCTAATGCAAGCGGAATTGCCTGTTCTTGTATAGGAGACGCTTTTTCAAAACGCATATAAGAAATCGCCTCCAACAACTTCTCATCTATCTGTAGTTCTTCAAATGTCATATTAGATCCTGTTTCGTGCGACGCAAAAATACCATAATTATACAAGAAAACATACCAACCGAAAAAGTAAACACCATATTAGCTAAAATTATATTTTTGTATAAAATTTTGAATTATGAGATTAACAGGCAGACGCGAAAGCACTAACGTAGAAGATCGTCGTGGCATGGGCGGCGGCGCAAAAGCAGGATTAGGTATAGGTGGTATTATAATTGTCGCTCTAATGACATTCCTTTCGGGAGGAGATTTAGGTGACGTAGTAACCAATGTTGTACAAAATGGCGGTGTTGAAGCACTACAAGGAGCCAGCCAAGGAAACACTACAAATTTTACCAAAGAAGAGGAAGAACTTGCTAAATTTTCGAGACAAATTCTTGCCGGTACAGAAGATGTTTGGTCAGAAGTTTTCCGAAAAATGGGAAGAACATACACTCCTCCTACATTAGTTTTATTTACCGGCCAAGTTTCGAGTGCATGTGGAAACGCAAATTCTTCTGTTGGACCATTCTATTGCTCTGGCGACCAAAAACTATACATTGACCTTTCATTCTTTACACAAATGAAAAAGCAACTTGGTGCCGATGGTGATTTTGCTTATGCATACGTAATTGCCCACGAAGTTGGCCACCACGTTGAAAATCTTCTTGGCACACTTGGCAAAGCTCATAGCCAAATGAACCAAGTAAACAAAACAGAAGCGAACAAAATCAGCGTTCGCCTTGAATTACTTGCAGACTACTACGCCGGCGTATGGGCACACTACGACAACCAAAAATACCAATCGCTTGAAAGAGGCGACGTAGAAGAAGCCATAGACTGCGCACAAAAAATCGGAGACAATTATCTACAAGAAAAAGCGAGAGGCTACAGCCAACCTGAAAGTTTCACACATGGAACATCCAAACAACGTATGAAGTGGTTAAATCTTGGAATCAAAACTGGTGACATGAACACTACAACATTCGGAATTCCAGAAAAAGATTTATAATAATTCACTATAAGACAAAACAAAAAAGGTTACCATTTCTGATAACCTTTTTTTTATGTAAATAAGAACTTGCTTACTATCTTGTGCTTTGAGTAGTTCTTGAACCTGTATTATTATCAGAAGAAGAACTACTTGAACGTGTTGAACTTGTTCTTGTTGTACTATTAGAAGAAGAACTGCTAGTAGAACTCTTTACTTGGCTTGAAGAAGATGATGAAGAAGTTCTTGTGCTTGCACTCTTTTCTGTACTTGTTTTTGGAGTAGATGTAGAAGTACTAGCCGGTTTTGATGATCTTGTTGAGTTAGTATTTCTTACTTCTCCATGAACACCACTTTTATTATTAGACGATGTAGCAGGCTTTACAGGAGCTGGCTTTGTATGTCCTTTTGGAGCCACACGTACAGGTTCTGAATGTACTATATGAGTATGATTTTCTACTCTATGTGGATATGCAACTGTTACAATCGTTACCGGTTTCGTGTATTTGTTAGAAGAAACATAAATGTGATTGTCACCAGTGAATGTTGCCACAACTCGAGAATTTCTTGGAACATCGATACGGCAATCGTATAACAATTCCTGACGAGCACTCTCTGTGTAGATTTCAACACGATATGTACCACGAATCAAATTAGAAACTGTTACTTGGCTGTAGTATGAGTAATATTTTTCACCATTAATATAAACTGAGAATGGAACATCAACTTCACCTCTAATAACTAATTCGGAAGCAAACAACTGCACTGTGCAGAAAATAATTGCTAATACTGAAAATACTCGTTTCATAACTCTATCCTCCTAAAATTTTAATTCATTAACTTCGTTTTCTAACAATTATGCAAACCTCGTGCCAAAATCTATATTATTAATACACTGCAACTTACAAAGCAAAATAAATAACACCAAGTGTACTCACCGATATTACAAACCACAAAACAACGCCCAACACCAATGGTTTTGCCCCCATAGTCTTAATAGTTGCAATAGACAAACCTCCACCTATTAAGAACAACGTAAGTCCTAGTATTTTTTTCGATACAACAACAATAGTCGAAGTTATTGATTCCGGCAAAGGTAAATAAGTATTTACCACCATTGCAAGCACAAACAATAGTATAAACCAAGGAATACTTACTTTCTTACCTTTCGCATGAAATATTACCGTCGACACAAGCGCTAAAGGAATAATCCACAAAGCTCTCGTTAACTTTATTGTCGTCGCAACTTTCAATGCTTCGTCTCCATAAGCTGCACCCGCACCAACCACCGAACTTGTGTCGTGAATTGCAATGGCTGCCCAAGTTCCAAACTGAACTTGATTCATATCCAATAAATGACCAATCTCCGGAAAAATAAATAATGCTATAGCATTAAGTGCAAATATAGTAGCTAAGGCTATAGAAGTATCATGTTCATCTGCATCGATTACCGGAGCTACAGCAGCTATTGCGCTGCCTCCACATATTGCCGTACCGGCAGAAATTAAATATGCATTCTTTTGTCGCACATTCATAAGTTTACCCAAACCAACTCCCAAAAACATTACTCCTATAACAGATACAACAGTAAAGATCATACCATCCTTACCAGCAGCAAGCGATTCAAACAAATTCATATTGAATCCTAAACCAACAACTGCAACCTGTAATAAAATTTTTGAAACCTTTTTAGAAAAAATCGGGAATGGATTTCCTATTGTTATAGCCAACAATATACCAGAAAACAATGCAATTGCCGGAGAAACAAAGAAAGACATTATTGCAAGTACAATAAACAAGCCCTTTGCTACAACCAACCATTTATCATTCATACGACAAAAATTTCAAACAAAAAAAGCCTAACTTTCGTTAGGCTTTCTGCGGTGCGGACGGGACTCGAACCCGCGACCCTCGGCGTGACAGGCCGATATTCTAACCAGCTGAACTACCGCACCAGATTTTCGATGTGCAAATGTACACTTTTTTTCATTCACACAAATATTTTCTTTAGTTTTTTTTCATTTTTATCTGTATTAAATTATAAATAATTACTATTCAATAAATTACAACACTCTATTTTTATATATTTTTTCTATTACATCAACAACTTGTACTGCTTCCGAAGGTTTTATTGCAACAGCGGATTTACGCATGATAACATCTATAACATTTTGTATCAAACACTTATGATTACAGAATTTATTTTCCTGCTGTTTTTCGTTTCCAACCCAATATTGACGCATATTTTCTGGAACATTGTAATCTTTTATCGAACAATACGCTATTTCATCCATATATTGCCCCGAAATTTTCACAGAACCAAACTCTCCTAATAGCAACATTGAACTTTCCAGTGTAGAATTCCACACCGACGTACTATATGAAAATGTACCAACTCCTCCATTTTTCAAATCAAAATTCACAACACCACTATCCTCAAACTCTATCATATTTTGATGAGAAAAATTTAAGAGCCGAGATTGAACGTTGGCAACATCACCAAATAACCAACATATCAAATCTATATAATGTGAGAACTGGGTAAACAACGTTCCGCCATCTAAATTCTTTGTTCCATGCCAACTTTGTTTCGTATAATATCGTTCATCACGATTCCAGTAACAATTAACATCTACCATATATATATTTCCTAACAAATTGTTGGAAACAATATCATGCAACCATTGAGAAACTGGAGAAAAGCGATTTTGCATAACGCAAAAAACGTGTCGATTTACTTCCTGTGATTTTTGTATAACACGCAATGCGTCTTCTGTCGTCAATGTAAATGGCTTTTCCACAACAACATGATGATTCGACTCTAAGAATGCCAACGCATGCTCTGCATGTAAGCCATTCGGAGTACAAATCACCGCCACATCAAATTGCACGTCTGACGACAATAAATCTTCAATAGTTGGAAAAACAGGACAATTTTTCAAGTTAAAACGTTGTGACGCAATAGGATCTGCATCACATAATGCCACCAATTGCGCCTCTGTATTCTGCGAAATCAGATTCACATATCGCCCTCCTATAAATCCACAACCAACAACAACAAAACGAACCATCTATTGTTTTTTTACAACTTGACCACCTTGTAATTCATAAATCTGCTTAGTTTCCGGACAAACAGCACAATTAGTTGCGTCAAAGACAAGCTTCTGCCCGTTTTCACTTACCCAACCAATCTGCTTTGCCGGATTGCCAACAACCAAAGCATACGGTTTTACATTTTTAGTAACAACCGTCCCTGCACCTATCAACGCATATTCGCCAATTTCTATTCCACAAACTATCGTTGCATTTGCACCTATCGTAGCACCTTTTCTTACAATAGTTTGTTTGAATTCCGATTTTCTATTGACAAAACTACGAGGATTTAATACATTGGTAAAAACCATTGACGGTCCTAAAAACACATCATCTTCGCACATAACGCCGGAATAAACTGACACGTTATTTTGAACTTTCACATTATTTCCTAACACAACCTTAGGTGCTATCATCACGTTTTGTCCGATATTGCAATTCTTACCTATCTCACAATCAGACATGACATGAGTAAAATGCCAGATTTTCGTTCCTTCTCCTATAGAACAAGGTTCATCTATCACCGCAGTCGAATGTACAAAATAGTTCGTTTCCATATCATAGTAATGATAGTATTGTTGTCGTTATATAGTCAATTTGTTCTTCATCCATTTCCGTATGAATAGGCAAAGAAAGCACTTGCCTTGCTAATCGTTCGGAAACAGGAAAAGAGCCTTCCTTATATCGTCCATTAGAATATGCCGACTGCAAATGTAATGGTATTGGATAGTAAATCATTGTCGGTATCCCTTTTTCTTCTAATTGTTTTCGGAACACATCACGATTTTTAGAAGGATGAAGTTGTATTGTATATTGATTATATACGTGTTCTGAGCATGCCTGTTTCTTTGGAATCGTAATATATTCAGACGAAGAAAATGCTTTATCATACAAAGATGCAGTCCATTGTCTTTTCGTGGTATAACCTTGTAAATAACGAAGTTTCACATTCAAAACCGCAGCCTGCAAACTATCCAAACGCGAATTCATGCCCACCATTTCGTACACATATCGTTCCGTCATTCCATGATTGGCCAAGCAGCGGGCTTTTTCCGACAACGCATCATTATTTGTAAGAATTGCGCCACCATCACCAAAAGCGCCTAAATTTTTCGAAGGGAAAAACGACAAACAACCAACATCACCAATGCATCCGGAAAATTGCTTGTTTCCATTCTCAAAACGATATTCTGCTCCAATTGACTGACATGCGTCCTCCAGCACATACAAATTATATTTTTTCGCCAACGAAAGTATTGCGCTCATATCTGCATTTTGTCCAAATAAATGAACAGGAACAATAGCTTTGGTTTTAGACGTGATAGCAGATTCTATTTTATTCACATCTATGCAATATGTATCAGGGCAAACATCCACAAAAACAGGAATAAGCCCTAAACGCACAATAACTTCAACAGTAGAAACAAACGTAAATGGAGTCGTAATAACCTCATCTCCTTTTTCCAAGCCTAAGGCAAGAAGCGAAATAAGTAAAGCATCGGTACCATTACCAACAGGAATGACATGTTTTACTTGTAAATATCGTTGTAAATTTTCCTGAAATTCAACAACTTTTTTTCCTTTTACAAAAGCCGCAGAATCCAAAACCTCTTGCATTTCGAGGCGTAATTCATCTTGGATTCTTTCCCTCTGACCTTGTAGGTCAAGCATTTTGATTGGCTTCATAAATTCATATCACTCATTGTTTACAAAATTAGAGAAAATCACTACTTTTGCCAATATATTTAGCGATTTTTATCATCAATTGACAATGAAAAAGTCATTTACACTACTACTTTTTATATTTCACATTCTATTCATAACCAACGTGTTTTCCCAAACAGTTCTTTGGAATGTCGGACACGATTTTATTGGCGACAACAGAGAATTCACGACAAAATACGGTTATCCGGAAACGATACTTGGAACACGACTTTCTCTTACCGGAGGATTGGAAATCGACAGCAACCAAGCTATTCATGCAGGAGGAAGTTACTTAATAGAACACGGCGAAAAAATGTTTGCACACGAACCGGTTCTTACCTGTTTTTATCAATACACAAACAACTTTCTTAATTTTCAAATAGGCTCGTTTCCTATCGAAAATGCTGATTTTCCAAAGATTGCATACACTGATTCACTTTTATACTATCGTCCTAATTATCAGGGGGCACGAGGAATTTTTTCACACAAATATGGAAGCCAAACGGTGCTTTTCGATTGGTACACTCAAGTTAATGCCGGATATTGCGAAAAATTCGTCACTGGTTTTAGCGGCATAACAAAATTTTGGAACTTTTTCGTTACCGACATGTTCTATTATCGCCATCATGCAGAAGGTGAACGTGGGAAAAAATCAGTTGCCGACAATGGCATATTCGGATTAAATCTCGGTTACGACGTTAAAAATACATGGTTTGATTCTCTTTCTATTTCCGGAGGATTCGTAAACACATGGTATAGCAATCGCAAAGATACAACCATTATTAGCCCACTCCGTTCCCTTGCTTTTTACGGAACTGCTTACATACAGAAAAAATTCATAGGAATAGATGCTATCTATTATAAAGGAGACGGCACACATCTTCCTTTAGGAGATCCATTATTCCGATGTGGAAATTATAGTAGAATCGATGCAATCTTATACGTTCTAAACAGAAACAACGTACAGGCAAGCTTCCGCTGGTGTATGCACTATCTTGATGGTATCTGGGACAATTCTCAACAAATCTACCTACGAGTAAGACTAAACGGGAAAATAGATAAATGATACACCTAAGCGACGACATACAATATCTTACAGGAGTAGGGCCCAACCGTGCAAATCTGTTAAAAACAGAATTAGGCATATTTACAATTTATGACCTAATTACTTTTCTCCCTTTCCGTTATGTTGATAGAAGTAAATTCTATACAATAGCTGAACTCGCTCCTTCACAAGCCGCTGTACAAATCAAAGGAAGATTTATTTCCAAGCAGATTATCGGCGTTGGAGCAAAAGCATATCTTAAAGCTATTTTTACAGACGGCACAGGACGAATAGAACTAACCTGGTTCAAAGGAATTAAATGGGTAGACCCAAGCATAAAAGCAGGCATAGATTATGTGGTTTTCGGGAAAGTGGCAGATTTCCACGGAACATTAAGTATGACTCATCCCGACATTGAAGAGTTGACGAAATTCATCAATCATTCACAGGCTGAATTTCAAGGTGTTTATCCCGCTACCGAGAAAACAAAAAAAGCAAACATCACCGGAAAAGTAATGCGTACTATAATGGAAAACGCATTTGCAAACCTTGCTCCGAACGACATAAAAGAAACACTGCCGAAATATCTGTTAGAGAAATATCAACTTCCAGACTTAAACAACACCCTTCGATCTCTACACATGCCTTCAAATCTTAATCAGATTTCGAAAGCACAATTACGCATAAAATTCGAGGAACTATTTTGGGTTCAACTCGTTATGGCTATGCGTAAGCAAAAAAACACTGAAACGATAAAAGGACATCAATTTATAAGAGCCAACGATAAACTGTTACCTACATTTTACAAAGAACATCTGCCTTTTCCTCTAACAAGAGCACAAATCCGTGTAATGAGTGAAATCAGAAAAGATGTAGAATCGGAAAAACACATGAATCGATTGGTACAAGGAGATGTCGGAAGCGGAAAAACTTTAGTTGCTGTATTGGCTATGCTAATGGCTATAGACAATGGATATCAAGCATGTATGATGGCTCCAACCGAAATATTGGCCCAACAACATGCAAAATCAATACAAGAACTACTAAAAGATCTACCTATCAACGTTGCCATACTTACGGGATCCACGCCAAAGAAAGCAAGAACGGAAATTTTCCAAGGACTTTTAGATGGAACTATACATTTGATTGTTGGAACTCACGCTTTACTGGAAGATACGGTACAATTCAAAAACATTGGTTTATGCGTCATCGATGAACAACATCGTTTTGGGGTAGCCCAACGAGCTAAGCTGTGGAGTAAAAATGAAATACAACCGCATGTATTAGTAATGACAGCCACTCCTATTCCACGAACATTGGCGATGACATTATACGGAGACTTAGACGTATCCGTCATAGATGAACTGCCACCCGGACGAAAACCGATAAAAACCACCATGCTTCGGGACACAAACAGACAAAAAATGTACGAACTAATGCGAGATCAAATAGCATTAGGACGACAAGTCTATATTGTCTATCCACTTATCCAAGAATCGGAACGTATGGACTTTAAAGACCTTGAAGCTGGATACGAAATAATAACACAGATATTTCCTGCACCAAGATACAATACTATAATGGTGCACGGCAAAATGAAACCTGCCGAGAAAGACGAAGCCATGCAAAAATTTGCATCTGGCGAAGCACAAATTATGGTGGCGACTACAGTCATTGAAGTCGGTGTAAATGTACCAAACGCAACAGTAATGGTCATAGAAAGCGCCGAGCGTTTCGGACTTTCACAACTCCACCAACTTCGAGGCCGTGTTGGCCGAGGAGCTGACATGTCATATTGTGTTCTCATGGCAGGCAACAAACTAAGCAAAGACGGGCAATCACGTTTGGAAGCTATGGTACAAACAACCGACGGATTCCAACTGGCAGAATTGGACATGAAATTACGTGGCCCAGGCGATATAGAAGGTACACAACAAAGCGGACTACCTATAACATTTAAACTTGCAAACCTCGCCCGCGACGGACAAATACTAAATTTGGCAAGAAACGAAGCTTTTTCTATTGTAGAAAAAGACCCTTCACTTTCACTACCAGAAAATGCTGTACTAAAGGCCGAAATACAAAAAAGGAATTCAACGACAGTCTCGTGGAGAGATATTAGTTAAAAAAAATGGAGGGACGACTTGGGGTGCCGTCCCTCCGAGAGGTGTGTAAAGTAAGTTAATTCTTCACGGCAAAGATACACTTTTTTTTATACAACAAACATAAAAAGCCTTTAATTGGTCTATTTTCGGCAAAATAAGAAAAGAAGACACTTACTTTTTTTCAAGGATACATTCAATAAAATTCTTATTATTGCAAAAATTTAGATACGATGATTCAATCAATGACAGGCTACGGAAGAGCCGTTGCTGAACTTCCTCAAAAAAATGTTATTGTAGAAGTCAAATCTCTCAATAGCAAACAATTAGATTTAAATTCAAAAATCCCTTCTATCTATAGAGATAAAGATCTTGAAATACGAAACTATGTTTCTTCTTTTCTTATTCGTGGAAAAGTTGACATTACAATTTCCATAGAAACAAAAGAAGGTGCAGGAGAAAGAAAAATTCAAAAAAAATTAGCTCAAGCATATTATGCCGAAATAGATTCTTTAGCAAAAGAATTGGGCGCCGAGAATTTTTCAACTATGGATGCAGTACTACGCTTGCCTGATATATGGGCGACAGAAAGCACTCCTTTTGCCAGCGACAATGAATGGGCTATAGTTATGGAAGCCGTAAAGAAAGCTACGGAAAACATTGTTGCATATCGCCAACACGAAGGTATCGCATTAGATAAAGACCTACGCAGCAACATTGCCACAATACAAGATTTACTTGCAAGCATAGAACCGTATGAAAAATCACGAATTGGAAAAATTCGCGAGAAAATCGAAACGGCACTAAACGAATTCATTGAATCTGAAAAAATAGACAAGAATCGTTTAGAACAAGAAATGATTTTTTACGTTGAAAAGTTGGATATCAACGAAGAAAAGGTTCGTCTTGCTCAACACTGCAAATATTTCTTAGATACAATGGAAAATGAACAATACGCAGGCAAAAAATTAAATTTTATCGCACAAGAAATGGGACGAGAAATCAATACAACTGGTTCAAAATCCAACGATGCCGACATGCAACGTATTGTAGTTCAAATGAAAGACAATCTAGAAAAGATAAAAGAACAAGTATTAAACGTACTGTAATTCTGTAATATGAGCGAAAACAAAATGCTGATTCTTTCTGCCCCATCAGGCTCAGGAAAATCCACAATAATTCAATATTTGCTAAACAAAGGTCTTCCTTTGGAATTCTCGATTTCTGCCACAACAAGATCGCCAAGAGGAAACGAACAACACGGAAAAGAATACTATTTCTACACAGTTGAAGAATTCAAAAACAAAATTGCAAACAACGAATTTGTAGAATATGAAGAAGTGTACGAAAATAGATTTTACGGAACACTCAAGTCTGAATGCGAACGAATTTGGGCAAAGAACAAAGTAATTGTTTTCGACGTGGATGTTGCCGGCGGAATGCGATTAAAGAAATTGTTCGGAGACAAAGCATTATCGTTATTCATACAAGCTCCATCAGTAGAAGTTCTTCGTCAAAGACTTGAAGGAAGAAAAACAGATTCTGCCGAAGAAATTCAAAAACGAATAGATAAGGCAACATACGAAATGCAATTTGCCTCGAAATACGATGCTATCGTAATAAACGACAAATTAGAAACAGCGTGCAATGACGCAGAACAATTACTAATCAATTTTTTAAAATAAATCAAAGTTTTATACATTTGTAGATATAAAAAGAAATAATATGAAGAAAATTTTACTTGCAATCTCAACACTTTTATTTGCCTCTTCCATAGCTTTTGGTCAAGGTAACATAAAAAACAACTCGTACTTTAACTTAACTTGGATTCGTCCTATTATGGACTACGGAACTATCGACGGTCAAGAAACCCCTAATAACTTAAACCAATACTACAAAGACAGATTTGGTTCAGATTTAAGACATTATTCTGGTGCATTGAACGTTGGCGCCAACTTCTACATCCACCCTATCTCATGGTTAATTGACGGTTTTAAAGCTGGTCTTTGTGTAGATTTCATCGACTTGGGAGCAAACTATTACAATTTCAAAGCACACCAACAAAAAGCTGGTGGTATAGTTTTAGATGATGAAGAATCATTCAACGATTTGACTGTCACTTATTCTTTGAATGTTGGTGCAATAGCAACTATTAGCCCTACAAAAGGGTTATACATTGACCTTACAGCAAAAGCATGTCCTACATTTGCAGTAAACTACTTTAAAATTCCTGCATATCAAACATCTGTAGTTTCAAACGCGCCAATATTTGAACGCAGAAATACAGGCGACGAATGGGGAGGCTATCAACTTGTCGGTAATGATTTATTACCAACAAAAACTGAAGAACAAACAGCTATTGGTTGGGGTGTAAACTATGCATTTGGCTTTAACATTAGAGTTTATAAATTTTCTGTCGGATGTGAATGGTTATTCGGTAACCTACACTACGACTACGAAGATTGGGACGCACAAGTTGTAAAGAATCAACAACTAAAAGTAAAACTTGGCATGAGTTTTGAATAGTTTCCAATAAAAAACATTTGTTATGAAGAAACTAGTTATTTTATTATGCGCATCTATTGCATTCTTTACAGCATGCAACATCGGCGAAGACGGCCTACCAGGTGATGCTTTCCTACGATTGAATTGGTCTAACGAAGAACCATCCTATGTTGACGCAGGCGGCGCTGTTCCAACAAGCTTCAAATGGGACACTTATTATAAGACAAGACCTGGAATTTACACTATCAACTTCGAATACGAATACGAACATTCGCATAGCACAGTAGTTGTTCCTTATTCAGTTGATATAGAAATCTTTGAAATCGAAGGCGAATATGGTCGTACTCATGGTAGAGACGGTAGAGATGCTGACAAAGATGTATTTTTTGATGTAATGCTCTTCCCTGACGGTGAAATAGACTTCACTCATGAAATAGTAAGACGCACAGAAGAAGATACTAACAATTCTAGAAACATTACAAAGTCTGCAGCTATCGAAGAACCTGTTATTGTTTCAGAAAAAACAGACAGCAATGGTAAATATGCTATAAAATATACAATTTACCGCCTACCTGCCTACGAAAAATAACAATATAGATTGTTTCAATTTTAAAGCATCAATACACAATATTGATGCTTTTTTTGTGTTTATATGTAGTTGAAAACTTACCAAACATTAATCATCTATATATTTGATAGTGATATTTTTTTTAGACCTTTGCAATAGGAATTTAATACAATGAGATTTAGGCACATAATCACACTAAGCGTTATTTTGTTGGCTGGTTATATCGGCTACACTTTACAGACACAAAGAGGTGCCTATATCACTGATTTTAAACCAATTCCTCAAAAGATAGACACAGTAGATCATAGCGCAGAGGTTATTGATTTTGTAAATACGTATGCTGATTTCTTTCAATCACAATTTGATTCACTTCATTCTGTTGGTGGAGCATTAACTATTGTATACAAAGGTCAGACTGTATTTTGCAAACCATACGGTGTAAAAAAAGTTGGTACACACGACTCTGTTGACGTACACACTCGTTTCCGTTTAGCCTCAGTTTCAAAAGGATTTGCTGGTGTATTAGGAGCAAAAATGGCGGAACGTGAAATTATAGATCTTGATACTCCTATCATAACTTATCTTCCTAGTCTAAAACTATCTAAAACATACAACCAAGAGCATGTAACATTACGAAATGTTCTCAGCCACACATCCGGATTACTTGGATATTCATTTGACCCGTATGTAGAAAGTGGTTTATCATATAACCAAATCTATCAGAAACTATATGTTGCAAAAATTGATGCAAAACCAGGAGAACGATATGCTTATCAAAATGTTATTTTTAGCTTATTAGATACCGTATTACAACTACGAACTAAAATGACTTATGCCAACCTAATGTCAGAATTTATTTTCAACCCATTAGGAATGAAAGACGCTTCAATTGGATTTAGTGGATTTGTGGCATCGAAAAACTATGCATATCCGCACAAAATGATTTCGGCAAAAACACTTACCTATAAAGTATGCAGCTTAAATACCAGATATTACCAAACGGCACCTGCCGCAGGTGTAAATGCTAGTATTACCGACTTAAGCAAATGGCTCATTGCTATTCAAGGATATTCTCCAGACATAGTTTCCCATAATGTTATAGAAAACATTGGCACACCATACATTAACGTACAACCAACTAAAGCAAAATATTGGGGTCCCAAACTTGAATCAAAGGACTATGGTTTAGGATGGCGTGTTTTTACCTATAATGGAGAAAAAATTCTATACCATGGTGGATACGTACAAGGATACAGAGCTGAAGTCATGGTTTGGCCAAGCAAACAAATAGCAATGGCTATGTTGCTCAATTCCCCTAATGCATTAGCACAAAAGGCAGTACCTTTCTTTGTTAATTTGTATTCTTTCTACAAAAACGGCGGCATTTCCGCTGATTCAACACAAACATTAGAACTAGATTTTTAACATTTTGCAACAATTGCAATTTGTTACTTTTTGATTGTCAAGCAAAAAGTGTATTTTCGCATCAAAATAGAATCATTATGTTTGTCGAAATAATAGATACAACTTTACGTGATGGCGAACAAACAAACGGTGTGGCTTTTACCGACAAGGAAAAGTTATCCATCACCAAAAATTTGCTTACCGAAGTTAAAGTAAATCGAGTAGAAATTGCATCAGCCAGAGTTTCAAAAGGAGAATTTGATTGTGCATCAAAAATTATACAATGGGCAAAAGCAGCCGGTTTTATCGACAAAATCGAGATTCTCGGATTTATTGACAAACACGTATCCATTGATTGGATAAATCAAGCTGGCGGAAAATGTTTAAACCTGCTTTGTAAAGGTTCTTTACGTCAATTAGAAGGACAATTACGAAAAAGTCCAGAAGAGCATATAGCCGACATTAAAGAAAACATAGCATATGCAGAAACATTAGGAATTAGCGTGAATGTCTATTTGGAAGACTGGTCAAACGGAATGCGTCATTCGAAAGATTTCGTATTCTACATGATAGATGAATTATCAAAGACATCTATCAAACGATTCATGCTACCAGATACATTAGGTATTTTATACCCTAAAGAGACCTATAAATACTGTAAAGAAATTCGTGAACGCTATCCGAACCTTCATTTTGATTTTCACGGACATAACGACTACGGATTGGCTGTTGCAAATTCAACTGCAGCATTAACAGCCGGATTCAATGGCGTACACACATCGGTAAATGGTTTAGGAGAACGAGCAGGAAATACAGCTCTTTCTACTATTGTTCCTTGTATTTTAGACCATCTAAATTTAGAAACTACCGTACAAGAAATCTATCTAAACAAAATCAGTAAGATAGTTGAAACAATTTCCGGTATCCGCGTTGCTTCAAATATGCCTATAATCGGAGAAAACGTCTTTACACAAACTGCAGGCGTCCACGCCGATGGTGACAAAAAAGGCAATTTATACTGTAACGAATTAATGCCAGAACGTTTCGGTCGAGTACGAAAGTATGCATTAGGAAAAACATCCGGCAAGGCAAACATAGAGAAAAACCTACAGGAATTAGGCCTCGAACTTGACGCAGAAACCAAAGCTCATATCACTGCACATGTTGTTGAATTGGGCGATAAAAAAGAGACAATTACAACCGAAGATTTATATTACATAGCTCGAGAATTTCTAGACAATAAAAAAATCGAAGAAAAAGTAGAGATAGAAAACTACTATGTTTGTAATGTTATGGGACTAAAACCTGTAGCAACTATCAGCTTAAAAATTGACGGTATTCGATACGAACAAACATCTTCTGGCGATGGTCAATATGATGCCATTATGAAAGCATTACATAAAATCTATGCACAACGTAATGTTATTATACCAAAACTTGAAGATTATGTTGTCACTATTCCTCCTGGAGGAAAAACAGATGCATTGGTGGAAACTGTAATTACCTGGAATGACGGAACACGAACTTTCAAAACGCGTGGCCTCGACCTTGACCAAACATCGGCAGCCATCAAGGCAACACATAAAATGCTTAACATTATTGAATTATAACAATATGAAACTTAAACATATCCTATGTCTATCTATACTCACCATGAGTATTAGTTCGTTTGCACAACAAACAATAAATTTGCCACAACCAAATAAAAAAGCAAACTCAATGCCGGTAATAGAAGCATTGAACACTCGTCATTCTACACGAGAATTTGCTTCTACTCCACTTTCACAACAAGAATTGAGCAATCTTTGTTGGGCTGCCTGTGGTATTAGCCGTGACGACAATCACCGTACTGCACCTACAGCACGAAACAAGCAAGAAATTCGTCTATTTGTTTTTACTAAAGATGGTATATTTGAATATATGGCGAAAAACAATACACTTGTTAAAAAAGTAAACGGTGATCAACGAGAACTTCTTGCCGGCAACGGAGGCAATACAAGTTTCAGACAAGATTTTGTTCTACAAGCTCCTGTATCCCTTCTTATGGTTATAGATTTCAATAAATTTGGTTCAAACGACGAGAAAGCTATACAAATGGGCTGTGTTGACGCCGGAATCGTAAGCGAAAACATTAATCTTTATTGCCAAGCAGTAGGCCTTGTTACCGTTCCCCGTGCGACTCACGATAGCGATGGCATTCGAAAAATACTTGGTTTGACAAATCAACAATTGCCGATAATGAATAATCCTGTCGGCAACCCTAAAAAATAAGAAAGGAATTTCTTTTAAATTAAAGTAAAGACGATGCTTAATAAGTATCGTCTTTATTCTTTTAAAGACTCATCAACAATTGGATATAACTCAGCTAAATGTTCTGCATTATCGGTTATAACCAACAATGTATCGTTTTCTTTTAGAACCGATTTTCCTGTCGGAACAAAATAACCCGTTCCCCTTCGAACCATAATCGCAAGAGTTTTTTCTGGCAAACCAATATTCATAAGACGATTGCCTTGTTGTAGCATACTTGCAGTAATTGTTATTTCAGTTGTGGTAGATTTTATTTCTTCCGGCAAGTCAATATCGAAATTCTTTGGCTTACGTAAGCCTGTAGGAGTATTTGTCAGATGAAGCATTTTTGCAACTTTCGGCAATGATGTTCCTTGAACAACAAGTGAAACTAACGTACAGAAAAAAACAATATTAAAGATTAAACCAGCTTGTGGAATATCTGCTTCCAAACTCATAATCGCAAAAATTATAGGTACAGCGCCCCGCAAACCAACCCATGAAACAAAAAGTTTGTCTCGATAATTCATATTTCGAAATGGCAGCAAACAGATAAACACACTCAAAGGGCGACTAATTAATATCATTATCGCACTAATAATCAATCCTGGAACTATTACAGGTATTAACTTATGCGGTTCTACAAGTAATCCCAATATCAAGAACATACTCAATTGAAACAACCAAGTAAGACCATCGAAAAACTTTATAGTAGAATTTTTGTGAACAAATTTACTATTTCCAATTACCAACCCACCAATATATACCGCCAAGTAACAGTTTCCTTGAAGAAAATACGTTGAGGAAAAGATAAATATACAACTTGACAGTACCAAAATCGGATATAAAGAATCATTTTTTATGTCAACTTTATTTACCAACAAAACTATTAGCTTTCCAAGTCCATAGCCCATCAAAGCACCTATAACGAGCTGTATTACAACCATAAAAATAGCTGCAATATAGTTTGGTTCAGCATCATGCTGAATAATTTCCAGCAACGTGATAGTCAAAACATAAGCCATCGGGTCATTACTACCACTTTCCAATTCCAAAGTCGGTTTTAAACTATTTTTCAATCGTAATCCTTTGGCACGCAAAATAGAAAAGACAGAAGCCGAATCAGTTGACGACATAGTTGCCCCCAGCAATAATGCAGTGGTTAAGCTTAATTTATTTTCCACACCAAAATACTGCAAAAGCCACCATATAGAAAACCCAGTAAAAAACGTTGTTAAGAGTACTCCAAGAGTAGAAAGAACTAGACCTTTATATAGAACAGGACGAATCTCATTAATATTGGTATCCATTCCACCAGAGAATAATATAACACACAATGCAATAGTACCAACTGTTTGAGCCATAGATACATTATCGAACTCTATGCCCAATCCATCACTACCGAATAGCATTCCTACTACAAGAAATAACAACAACGAAGGAACACCCAATCGATAGCCAGCTTTGTCAGCTATTATACTGGCAAAGAATAAAATAGATAATAAAAGAAGTATTAATTCTATTTGCATTTATTCTTCTACAATAGAACCTATATATTCCAACAATTCTAATTTTCCCATTCGATTTTCCGCCGACGTTATAAACATAGGTGGAAGTTCTGCCCAATCTTGAAATAATGTTTCTTGATAAACAGCAATATTTTTTTCCAACTCTGCAGGTTTTAGTTTATCTGCTTTAGTCATAACAATTGCTAAAGGAATTTCTTTCTCGCCGCACCAACGAATAAATTCTAAATCAATTTTGTGCGGTTCATGACGGGAATCAACCAAGACAAAAACACAATCAAGATTCTGACGATTGATTAAGTATGCACTAATAAAATCCTCAAACTTTTGACGTGTACCTTTATTTACTTTTGCATATCCATATCCTGGCAAATCAACTAAATACCATGATTTATTGATAATGAAATGATTAATCGTTTGCGTCTTTCCTGGTGTAGAAGATGTCTTTGCCAGTTTTCTATTATCACATAACATATTGATAAGAGACGACTTACCGACATTAGAACGACCAATAAACGCAATTTCCCTTTTGTCAGGAGCTGGACATTGCGTATGATTTGTCACACTTTTTACAAACGAGGCTTCTTTTATTTCCATATATCAACAAATTTTCTTTGCAAAGATAGGATTTATCTCTATCACCCCAAAAAGCAAAAAATTAATCTTCCCAAGGACGGATTCGATACGTAACACCTAAATCGTCACAAATTTTTTGGCACTGTTGTTCTTCTTCTTTTGTAAGCGTAGTATCAACTGTTGTGAATACTACATGAGGAACATATTTTTTTGCTTCGCGTGCAAAATTTAGCATTGCATCATAAGCTTGAAAACCAAAACGACTACGTACTAATTGATGATATTTTTCTGCATCTGGTGTATTCAAGCTGATAGATAAAGTATCTATCAATCCTTCCATTTCTTTTGCTATTGATCTGCCATTTATTAGATCGCCATGTCCATTCGTATTGATTCGTATAGGTTTATGAAACTGAGTTTTCACATAAGTTGCAACCTGCAACAAAACATCAAATGCTTCGGTCGGCTCACCATATCCACAAAAAACAACCTCGTCATACTCATCAACGTTGAATTTTGAGAATTCATTTTTTAATTCTTCAAAAGTTGGCTCATGCTGAAGCCATAATGTATCTGCCTCTCCCATTGCCGGTCTTGTTTGACGTAAACAAAACACACACGAAGCCGAACATCTATTCGTTAGATTCACATACAAATTATTGTGGACCTTATACAAAATTGTCATATTTCTTTCCATACCATTCTTATTTTAAAGTATCAAGAACTTCTTCAAAACAAACACCATCAGTCAAAGGAATGTCCAATTCTATTGAACGAGCAATACATTTTTTCACAAAATGTGATGCTTTTTCTATCGACTCACCAAAAGAGACACCATTTACCGCATCAGCGGCAACTATAGCTGAAAATATATCTCCCGTACCAGAACGTTCCGTTCCTATCTTATGATTTCGAATCATACGAGGTTCCACCCCTTCTTCATACACTAAATTACCTATATAACTTTTTTGGGGCACTCCAGTAATCACAACCTTTTTCGGTCCTTTACTTGCAATTTTTTGAGCCAAAAAAATAATATCGGATTTACTAAAATTTCTCTGATAAGGAGTATCAGTTAAAATACAAGCTTCGGTAACATTGGGAGTTATAATATCGGCAAAATGAACCAATTCCTTCATTCCTTGGCACATTTCTTCGGTATATGTCGGATAAGGTTTTCCATAGTCGCCCATAACAGGATCAATAATGACAACTGTGCCACTATTCTTAAATTCACTGATAAAATTTTTAACGATTTTTATTTGATTAACCGACCCTAAAAAGCCTGTGCAAATCCCAGAAAAAGAAAGATTCAACTTTTTCCATTCATCTATATAATTAGTCATATGAGGTGTAAAATCCTCATAGTAAAAACTTTGAAAGCCCGTATGATTTGAAAATATTGATGTTGGCAATGGACAACATTGCACTTTCATTTTTGAAATTATAGGTAATGCCACTGCTATGGAACAACGACCAAACCCGCAAAAATCATTTATTAGCGCTATTTTTTTCTGATTATTATGCGACATAATAACTTACATTTTACCATTAAACTTTAAATAACGATTCACCAATATTCCGCCCAAAATTAATAAAACAATCAACAAAGCATTCATCTGCATTCCCGATTGTAATGAAATTGTATCTTTCATTGTTCCAGTAACCAAGTTACCTAAACACGTTCCCAATGCCAAGAACGTATTGAACAACATCTGCCCGGTTGAACATTGATCTACAGGAACCAAGCTATGAACATAACCTATTGCCGCCGCCCAAAACAAACCTAATGTTACACCATGCAAAGATCCGACAACAACAGAGAACCATGGATTTGAAGACATGCCATACAAGAACATACGTAACGCTGCAACGAACAAAGTGAAAAAAATGACTTTTTTTGTTCCAAATCGTTCTACAATTTTATTCGCATACAACATAAATGGCAACTCACAAAAAGATTGTAAAGCAAACGCCAAACCAACAATAAAACCTATCCGTGCATTCAAATCCACTTCAGATAGTTCTGGATAATATTTAGCACAAATTTCTGAATAATAAATATTTATCATATTCAAAATTGGTGCATTGAAAATGTAATAGACAAAACAGAACAAGAAAAACAATAATAGTTTTTTATTATTTAGTAATAATTCAAATAAAGTACGAAACGAAGGAGATTTACTAGTTTTTACTTCATGTTTCTTACTAATTGAAAAAAAGGCCACTATCCACGACAATACAAAGAAAATTGTAGTAACAGGAAATATCACCCCAAACGATAATCCTAACTGCTTTATAAGAAACCCCGTTCCAAAAGACGATACAGCCCAACCAAACGAAGCCCACAAACGCATAGCTCCGTATGAAGAATGCACAACACTTTGATTATTTTTTTCCAAAGCAAATGTATCAACCAAAGCAGCCAGAGGATTATACAAAGAAGTAAACAATATTATAAAGCCGAGATAAAACCAAAAACTTCCTGTATATAAAAATCCTTCTATCAATAATGCCGCAATTGCAAGTAGTACAAGAAAAATCCGACGTTTACCATACCTATCACATATCATCCCCCATATTGGCAACACAATTAAATTGTTAACTTGCTGAACAGCTGCAATAAAGCCAATTTGAACCCCAGTTAACGCACGATCACGTTCCAAAAACGCATAAAACTGCGTTGACCATGCCGCCATACCAACATATAACAAGAAATAGAGCAACTTTATCGCTCTAACAGATTTTGTTGAATATTGATGTTCTGTTAACATTTCTTTCTTTGTTTTGCTGCCAATTGGCCACAAGCTGCGGCAATATCCTTTCCTTTAGAAAAACGAACATTTACTATCAAGTTCAATCCTTTCAAAAATGAAACAAAAGCATCCAATGTTTGTCTATCCGACTTTTTATATGGGGCTTTATCGTGCGGATTATACTCTATTACATTTATTTTTACAGGGAATCGTTTGGTAAATTCCGCCAATTCACGTGCATGTTGTACCGAATCATTTACTCCCTGTAACAAAACATATTCTATTGTTATTCTATCGCCTGTTTTTTCATGATAATACGCCAACGCATCACTTAATTTTGCCAATGGATTTGTTTTATTTATAGGCATAATCTGCGAGCGTAGCATATCTTTTGGAGCATGTAACGACACGGCTAAATTACACGGAAAACCTTCATCTGCAAGTTGCTTTATATTCCTTACTATACCCGATGTTGACAATGTAATACGAGAAGGAGCCAAACCTGCACCTTTTTCCTCTGTCAAACGATCAATAGACGCCATTACATTTTTATAATTCATCAACGGTTCACCCATTCCCATATACACAATATTAGAGATGCCAAAACCACCATCTTCCTTAGCTGCAGCATCCATAATAAAGAATTGGTCTGTAATTTCTCCCACAGATAAATTACGCGTAAATCCAAGTGAACCTGTCGCACAAAATGCACATTGCAATCCACAGCCAACCTGTGACGAGATACATGCCGTCATTCTATCCTTTGCAGGAATCAACACACCTTCCACTACATTACCGTCAAACAAAGAAAAAGCAAACTTACAAGAGCCATCTGAACTTTTCTTTGCGGTAGAGACCTTTATTGTTTGGAAATAAAAAATATCGGAAAGTTGCTCACGTAATTTTTGAGACAAGTTTGACATTGCCTCAAAAGAGCGAACTCGTTTTTGCCATACCCATTGATATACCTGTGTAGCACGGAATTTCTTTTCACCACACTCTTCCATTGCAACCACCAATTCATCGAACGACAGCGATAATATGTCACGTTTCTCCATTTCCAATATTTTTTGTACAAAAATAAAAAAGGCATTGTTTCATAAAACAATGCCTTACATTTTTTTATGTTCTTTCGATTAAAAACCAGTTTTTGGAGTAATCATTTCTTCAATCAAAACACCTACACAACCTTGGTTAATTGATTTAGAAATCAAACCTGTTGTGTTTGCAGCTGATTTTTGAGCAGAATCTTCAGGAATTTCAATTTGAATTTTTATTGTACGAGTTTGAACAACTGTAAATTCAAAATCTTTCACATAGTTAAAATCTTTATTATCGTACAAAACTTCATCTGTATCATAATCGATCAAACGGAAATGAACGATATTACCTAGATTTGTTTCATCTGAACAAAATGAAATTCTATAATCCTTACCTTGATAAATGATAATTCTAAACTCTGAAGTTTGACCTTTTCTCATCATTGCACTACGAGAATCCGAAGACATCGAATATCCGTTAGCTGACAATGATTGACATTTTTGTTTGTGATAGTTCAAACAGTTATTTTGCGCATATGTTTGAGTACATATTAGTCCTAAAAAGACTACAAATAAAACGCTAAGCAATTTTTTCATTTTCTTTCCTTATTAAGTTGTGCCAAATTTAGTTATTTTTTTTTCTCGTTGAACATCAAATCAACAAATATATTAACATGTTTATAACATTATTTCACGATCATACCCGACAATACCTTTCGTTTTAGTTCTTCATTTATTCTTTTCACTATTGTTGAGCGATGTAAAATCAACTCATTTCGAATTGCCGGAGAAAGAACCGTTACATACAACATGTTACCATTAACGACCACCGAAGTTGCAGCATTCGCAAACACTGGTCCTACGACTTCCTTCCACTTTTGTTTGATAGAGAATTCCAACATACGAGTAAATACACTCGGATTGATGTGAATACCATTTTCTTGCTTTTGTGAAGAATGGTAGTTTTCCAATCTTGACATGGTCGAAGAAATCGTTCTTGTCTTTTTTGAAAATTCTTCCATAATCCTATTTTTTTAATGTTCGTAATGCAACTATTCTCTGATATAGAGTTGGATGAGAGTAGTAGCAAAAAACATACCAAGGATGAGGAGTTAAATTCGACAAGCTATTTTTCGACAATTTTTTTAATGCATTTTCTAAATGTTCCGGAGCATAATTTCGACCGGCAAATTCATCTGCCTGATATTCATTTCTACGCACGAACACATTGATTACCATACCAATAAAGAAAGATATAGGCGTAAATAATATAGAAAAGACAAACAACGAGACATACGTTTTTTCAGGATCAAATGAAATTCCAAGAACTTCAGAAAATGATGGTTCTTTTAAAAACAAACCAAACAAAAATAAAAGCAACCCCATTTGTAAAACCGAAGCAGCAAGCATCATCAACGTATGTTTCTTTTTATAATGACCAATTTCATGTGCCAATACAGCTACAATTTCATCAACAGACAAAGACTGAATTAAGGTATCGTATAAAACCACACGTTTTTTAGGACCAAATCCACTGAAATACGCATTTGCTTTTGTCGAACGTTTGGAACCATCTATTACATAAATATTGTCAAGCATGAATCCCGCCTTTTGACTAAAAGCAAATATTGCCTCTTTCAACTCTCCTTCTTCAAGAGGCGTTTGTTTATTAAAAATAGGGACAAACAATGTTGAATAAAACATATTTATGAAAACAAGGAAAACAGAAATTGCAATCCAAGCAAGCACCCAAAATTGTTCACCAAACCAAGACACCAAGAAAAACAATCCAGACAACAACAAACCACCTACAACAATAGAAACAACGAAAGATTTTATTTCATCTATCACAAACAATTTCTTTGTCATTTTATTAAAGCCAAATTGTTCTTCTATAACAAATGTATTATACCACGAAAATGGCATTTCTAATATTTCAGAAATCACAGTCAATACAGCAAAAAACAACAAGCCAGAAATTATAGGTCCAAATCCAAACGTTCCCAACCAAGAATCAAGTAACCCATAGCCACCAAAAACAAACATCGAAATCAAGAACAAAAAAGAAACCGTACTTGACCAAAAAGAAACCCGAGATTTTGCAAGTTCATATTTCTGTTGCTTTTCGTACAACTTCTCATCATATATATCAGATACTTCCGCTGGCATAGCGACACCACGCATAGTACCATTCAAATATTCAAGAAAACGCTCCAATGCATAGTCAACCACTATGATTGCGATAATAACATAAAATAAAACAGAGACAGTCATATTGTGTATTTTTTTACAAAAATACGATTTGTTTTCTCATAAATTGCAAATAGCATTTTTATTTAATCGACAACAAACAATAATTTTTACCGTTATTTTAGAAATTTGGCATGACAATTGAGTAAAACAGATTTATAAAACAGTAAAAAATCAAATAAAAAAGTACTATTCTTATCGTTCTTTTTTATATTTGCAAACAGACAAACCTGTATAGAAAATGAAAAGATTTTCAGCCATATCAATTTTTATAATGCTTTCAGTCATAGCATTTTCTCAAAATGTAGAGTTGTCAAAAATCACGACCAAATGGGTAACTCAAGGCAGAGAAGATGTAGAAATAGCATACTACGAAGGTAAGCCATACAACGGTAAAGTTTATGCAAAACATCCAAACGGTAAAATCGGTTTGTTGGGAGAATATGTGAACGGCAAAAAAGAAGGTACGTGGACATATTGGTATTCTACCGGAGAGAAAAAGCGCGAATCAATCTATAAAGACAACAAAAAAGAAGGTACTACATATTACTGGCATCAAAATGGTCAAGTTGCCAAAGAAATAACCTATAGAAACGACAAGAACATCGACCAAAAACTATGGGATGAAAAAGGCAACCGTCTAAAAAATCCTGCATTTGAATCCTTCAAATAAATCAATGAATATAGCAGTTGTTGATTTAGGAACAAATACGTTTAATTGCTGTGTTGTTGAATTACAGAACAACACTTTCAAAACACTTTTAGAATTCCACGAATATCCACAGCTTGGAGCTAACGGCGTTGCGTATGGCATCATATCGGACGAAGCCATGGAACGCGGAATAGAATCACTTCGTGTAATAAAAGAAAGAATTGAGCCATATCATTGCGAAGAAGTCAAACTGATTGGCACTTCCGCACTGAGAAACGCAAAAAACGCAGCAGATTTCTGCCAACGAGCAGAAAGTTTATTTGGATTTCATATTTCCATAATTCAAGGAGAACAAGAAGCCGAATACATATTTTTAGGCAACAACTTAGCGTTCGACTGGGGAAACAAAACCGCACTCATACTAGACATTGGCGGCGGAAGCAACGAATGCATCATTTGCAACCACGACAAAATCATCTGGAAACATAGCTTTGAATGCGGTATGCAGAGAATCGTATCACAATACGGATTAAGCCACCCGCTTACGCAAGAGCGAATTCTGAACATAGACAACTATTTGAACGAAAAATTCGCATTATTAGCAGAACAAATAGAAAAGCAACCTATAGATTTACTTATCGGATCAGCTGGCGCTTTCGACGTATTTCGTTCCATATATTTTGCACAAAAAGGGATGCAAAATCCAAACACGCAAGCCGAAGAGATTCCTATGAATGATTTCAAAAACATGGTAGAATTCCTTTCCAACCATAGCATAGACGAAATCGAATCAATGCAAGGAATGTCCATTCCACGTGCGCCATTACTACCGATATCGGCTCGTATCGCAAATTTTGTCATAACCAAATTCAACATTCCTCGTCTTGTACAATCATCCTACTCTCTAAAAGAAGGAGTCATTCATTCATTAATGTAATCTATGGACGACACTTTAGCACATAAAGGACAGAGAGAACAGCTTATAGAAGAGCTACGTGCAAAAGGCATAACGGACGAAAAAATCCTGAATGCCATGCGAAAAATTCCCCGTCATTTATTCTTTTTCGACAGATCATTAGAGAAATTCGCATACGTTGACAAAGCGTTCCCCATAGAATCCGGACAAACAATATCGCAACCTTACACAGTTGCACTGCAAACCAATCTATTATCAGTTGAAAAAAACGATAAAATTTTAGAGATAGGAACAGGTTCCGGCTATCAAGCGGCTATTTTAGGAGCATTAGGAGCGCGTGTTTTCACAATTGAACGACAACAAGAATTATACATTAGAACGAAGCGGTTGCTTGCATCGTTCCACTATCCTATAATGACATATTACGGAGACGGCTACAAAGGTTTACCACAATTAGCCCCATTTGACAAAGTCATACTTACAGCCGCTGCTCCATATATTCCCCGCACCTTATTAGAACAAATGAAAGTCGGCGGCATACTTGTTGCCCCCATAGAAAATGGCGAGCAACAAGAGATGATAAAAATCACAAAAATCAGCGACACAGAATTTGAACAAAGCCGTCATGGAGTATGCGCATTTGTTCCCATGTTAAAAGGCATTTGTTAAGTATTGCCGGCACACGAAAAAAGCCTCCCCATACACTTGTGTTTTTAGCAAAAAAAGGTATTTTTGTAAACAAAAGCATTGTAAATGAAACAGCATATACTTCTCATTGCCTGTATAGCGTGTATTGCGCTTTCATCTTGTAAAGTTATCCGTCCTACAGTAATGTTTAAGACAGGTAAATCGTTTCAATACACGGAATTTGCTGAAAGTCCACGAGTGACAGTGCTACAACCATTCGACCAACTTGATATTATCATGTCGACAAACAATGGTTATCTTCTTCTAGAAACAGAATCAACAGAAGGACGTAGTTACATGACCAACAGACAACAGAACAGCGTTCAATACATGATACGTCCCGACAGCATAGTAAAAATTCCAACTGTTGGAGAAATCAAACTTGGCGGTATGACAAAAGACTCTGCAGAAGCGATATTAGAGCAGGAGTTAGCAAAATATTACCAAGCACCATTTGTGAAAATTTCGATAACAAACAGAAACATCATCCTCTTTTTTGACGAGGGAACATCTGGACAAAAGATAGCAATTCCTGAAGGCGGTTTATCACTCTTAGAAGCAATTGCCGAAGCTGGTGGATTGACAGAATCTAGTAAGTCATACAAAATCAAACTAATACGCGGGAACAACAGAAACCCTGAAGTTTACAACTACAATATCCGTAACTTAGAAGATTTCAAGAAAGCAAATTTCATATTAGAAGCAAACGATATAGTGTATGTTGATTCACGTCCACGATATGCGACAAAAATCATAAAGGAAATTTCTCCATATCTAACACTAATCACCTGTTTCACAATGGTATATAGTATATTCGGAAACAAATAAAAACTATGGCAAAGACAAAAAAAATACCTGTATATAACGACACCTTTGACTTTGGCAAGTTTTGGATAGTAACCAAAAGAAATTGGTTTGTATATTTACTAATCATAATAACAGCTATCGTATGTGCAAAGCTGTACATCCGCTATACTATCCCAACCTATGAGACATATTCTATCATACAAATCAACAATGAAGAAACAGAAAGACCTAAAATATTAGACCCAAGCGAGACATACGGTTCTGCTTCTATGACAAATCTAATAGAATTGATTCGCTCTTCAGAGTTTTTAAAACGAACAGTTCAACAATTAAACCTCTATACAAGTTATTTCGCAGAAGGTCGTTTTGTGACATCAGAATTATACAAACGTTCTCCTTTTTTTGTTGAACTTGAAAATGTACAAGAACCCATACAAAACAAGAAAATCTACGTTTCATATTCAAATGAAACCCAAAAGGTTACTATCAAATACAACAGAAGCGAAAAAGACATTTATTCAGTAGAAATAAACAAAAACGAATGGACGGAAATCAATGGTTGTAAAATATACGTAAACATTATTTCCCCTGATTCGTTTACAGACAACAACACCGAGTTCTACTTTATCACATACGACGAAAAGACTGCTGTCAGCACACAATTTGAAAAATTGGATGTAAGTATTTTAAGTTCTGCAGCAAACACTATTCAAGTAAAATACACCAGTTGTAATGCGCAGAAAGCTTCAGAAATTGTAAATACTATTTGTGAGAATTTCTTAGCATACAACATCGAAAAGAAACAAGAACGTGCAGACAAAATATTGACATTCATAAACGAGCAGTTAGAAATAGTCTATGCTGAATTAACAGAGTCGGAGCAGCAACTAGAAAATTTCAAGAAAGAAAACAAAATCACCGGAAATGTTCTAACAGAGAATTCAAACAAAAATCCGAATCAAGAAATAGAGAAATACAGAAAACAAATCAACACATTAAACCGTGTTGGTAACCAAATTGAGAATGGTGAAAATTTCGACATAGTCAGTGCTATTTCCACATTATCAGGGACATCATCGGAATCAATGATTTTGAATTTCTTGAACGGCATACAACAATTGCAAAAACAAAGAGAGCAATTACTAATGACGGTAACACCCGACAATCATAAAATAAAAGTAATTGACCAACAAATAGAAGAACAAAAAAAGCATCTTGCAGACATTATAGACGTCACCAATAAGAAATTAAAGAATGACATTCTTTTATTGGAGAAGTTCAACCAAACAAAAGAAAACGAATTTAACGAAACAGAATTATCGAAATTAAAACGTATTCACGATGTTCATCAGAATTTCTACAATCAGTTAGTAGAGAAACGAGCAGAATATTTGATTTCAAAAGCTGGATATGTAACCAACAATTTGATACTGCAAAAATCAGTCACTCCTACCCAACCAATCTCACCTATAGCATCGTATGTTATTATTGTAACAATCATCAGTTGTCTTATTTTAATTGCATTAATAACACTAATAAGTTATGTGATGTACAATCAAATAACTTCGATCAATGATATTACAAAATACACAAGTGCACCGATTTCGGGTGTAATACCAATTTCTAATCAATCGAACAAAATCCATCGTTTTGTTGTAGAAAACAAAGCAGATTCTGTCATAACGGAATCATTCAGAACCCTTCGTTCGAATCTGGCATTTTTGCATCAAAATAAAGACAACAGCAAAATTATCGCTGTAACTTCAACCATATCGGGAGAAGGTAAAACATTCATAGCCATCAACTTAGGAGGTGTTTTTGCCTTAAGTGGTAAAAAAGTAATATTATTAGACTTAGACTTGCGCAAACCAAAAGTACACTTATCATTCAATGCACACAACCATGCCGGAATGAGTACGATTTTGATTGGCAAGGACAAATATGAGGACTGCATAATTAAAACAGATTTTGAGACATTCGACATAATTCCATCAGGACCGACACCACCAAACCCTGCAGAATTAGCGAATTCAAAAGCATTTGACGAACTACTTGAAAAGCTAAAAACTGTTTACGATGTGATTATTATAGACACGCCACCTATTGGAATCGTAAGCGATGCAATCTTTAGTTTTCAACGAGCTGATTTACCAATTTATGTTTCACGTGCGAACTACTCAAAAAGAGTTTTCATTAATAATATAAATTATTTGTATGAACAAAATAGCATTCACAATCTTTCCGTCATACTAAACGGTGTTTCAATTGTATCTTCACGTTACGGATACGGATATAGCGGACATGGCTATGGATACAGCGGATACGGCTATGGTTATGGATTTGGATACGGCTATTATTCATACGACCAAAAGACTCCAAAGAAAAAGTCTTTATTAGACATATTTAAACATAAGGAACATAAACATGAGCACAATCGGAAATAGTCATTTTTTTATCAGTGACGTCTATTTTATAGTCGCACTTTGCATACTTAACATTATAGGCTATTTCCTACTCTTGCAAAGCAGAGGATTTCTAAAGAAAAAAAACGAGACAGGAGAACGATTTGCCTCACAAAGCAAACCGATCATTGGCGGAACAATGTTTATGGTGACAATAATTGGAGCATTTGTCTACTGTCATTTTCATTCATATTATAGTGTGGAAGATAATAATCTTATTCCACTACTAGTTTGCTGCATACTTGCATTTGGAATGGGTTACATAGATGATGTAAAAAATTTTTCTCCCCTATTTAAATTGACATTTCAAATTTTATGCGCAATTATTTTCATTGCAACAGGTACACATATATCCACATCGGACAATATCTTTTTGAATGCAGGCTTGACATTCTTTTGGGTTGTTGGTATAATGAATAGTATCAACATGTTAGACAATATGGATGGCATAACAGCATCAAATTCACTAATAATGTTCCTTGGATTGGCAGGAATAGCCAGTGGCTGCGACAGTATTATTTTATTATCCATAGCAACATGTCTTTTAATGTTCCTTTTATGGAACTGGCATCCTGCAAAAATGTACATGGGCGACAATGGTAGTCAGTTATTAGGAGTTCTCCTTGCATATTTTAGTATAAAATACGTATGGAACTCACATGAAAGCATAATAGGTATAAATTACGAACAAATACTATTTGTAGCCCTGATGTTTATCATACCAATAACAGACACAACAACAGTAGCAATAAATAGATTTTTAGCCGGTCGTTCCCCATTTGTTGGTGATAGATATCACACTACCCATTGCCTTGTATATAAAGGATTTTCAATTCCTATGGCTGTAATCACATTAGATATTGCAACTATCATCGGCACATTGTCATCGTGGTATTTTATAACACAAAGAAATGGCATTCTCACTATTACAGAAGCGATTATACTCGTATTATATTTTATCATTGTGTTCTCGGTACTTTATTTCTTAAATCTACATATACGAAAAGAGAACAACCTATTATACAAAAAGAGAGATGAATAAAACATTGCAGAACATACTTATTGCAATTGGACTTTGTACCGTTGTTGCATTAACAACAGCGGCCGTTTCTTGCGGAGATAGTCAAGAGACTAAGAACGATAGCACCTTTGTAGTTTCCAAACAAATCTATATGCCAACAGAAGCTACACTATTTGGAGAAAGAGTGCCATTAGAATATTTTGAAGTAGCAGAAAGTTTGGAACGAGAACTATTGGTAAACACGTTTTATCAATCACAAACAACGATGATTTTAAAATATATGCATCGTTATTTTCCAACCATCGACAGTATTTTAGCAGCAAACGGAATTCCTGCTGATTTTAAATATTTAGCAGTTGCAGAAAGTGGTTTACGAGTAAACATCTCCCCTAAAGGCGCTGCCGGATTTTGGCAAATTATAGAAACGACCGCAAAACAATATGGTTTAACCGTTACGAATGAAATAGATCAACGATACGATTTAGAAAAAGCAACCGAAGTTGCATGCAAATATTTTAAAAGTGCATACAACAAATTTGGAAACTGGACCATGGCTGCCGCTTCCTATAATTTAGGCATGGGAGGATTAGCAAAACAAGCAGGATATCAAAAGATTACATCATTTTACGACCTTTATACGAACTCCGAAACAGGTCGTTATGTCTTTCGCATCCTTGCTTTTAAATTAATATTAGAAAATCCTGAAAAATACGGATATGTCGGCATAGAACCATATCCAACTATTAAACAAAAAGTTGTAGTTGTTGATAGTACAATTTCAGACTTATCGGAATTTGCCCGCAGTCAAGGTTCTAATTACAAAATGTTGAAATCATTAAATCCTTGGTTACGAGAGAAATACTTACCAAATAAAGATAGCGTTCCATATAAGATTATCCTTATAGAAGACAAAGAAAGGAAGATACGATAATGCAAGATCAGAAAAAAAAACAATCAGATAGTTTAGTAGTTGAAGGCGCCCGCGAACATAACCTAAAAAACGTAAGCGTAACTATTCCACGCAATTCGCTAACCGTAATCACCGGTCTAAGCGGAAGCGGTAAATCATCTCTTGCATTCGACACTATATATGCAGAAGGACAACGAAGATATATCGAAACATTTTCTGCATACGCACGTCAATTTCTTGGAGCTATGGAACGCCCTGACGTTGATAAAATTACCGGATTAAGTCCTGTTGTTTCCATAGAACAAAAAACAACCAATAAAAACCCACGTTCAACTGTCGGAACTATCACTGAGATTTATGATTTTCTTCGTCTTTTATATGCAAAAATTGGTGAAGCATACTCTTACGAGACTGGAGAAAAAATGGTAAAATACACCAGCGAAAAAATCATAGAGCTTATATATGAGAAATACAATGGTGCAAAAATATATTTACTTGCTCCACTCATTAAAGGAAGAAAAGGTCATTATCAGGAACTATTCGAACAATATCGCCGCAAAGGTTTTCTATATGCACGTGTTGACGGTGTAATAACGGAACTTTCTTTGGGGTTAAAACTTGATCGTTATAAGAATCATACCATAGAATTAGTTGTTGACAAGTTCAAAATCAGTGACAAAGAAGAACAACGCATACGTCAATCTATGGAAACTGCTATGAAAATCGGTAAGGGAATCATTATGATTTGCGAGATGGAAACCGAAAAGATTGGCTACTTCAGCAAAAAATTGATGTGTCCAACCACAGGATTGTCATATAATGAACCTGCACCTCACTCATTTTCATTCAATTCGCCACAAGGAGCTTGCCCTCACTGTGATGGTCTCGGTATTGTTGATGAAATTGATTTAGACAAAATTGTTCCTGATCAAAAAATATCAATAAAAAAAGGTGCTATCAAGCCTTTGGGTGCATATAAAAGCACATTGATTTTCTGCAAATTAGAAGCAATACTTGCAAAATGCGGTTATACAATAGACACCGCATTCAATGAACTATCGGAAGAATGTAAGCGAGCTATTCTTAACGGTTCGCAGGAAATGTTCTCTTTTGTAACAACCCCACAAGGTGTCAACGCAAACTTTTTCATGGGATTTGAAGGAATAATTTCATTGTTGGAAAAACAAATGGAATTCCAAGACGACGATAAAAAGAACGATTTATTTATCTCCAAAGTTGTCTGCCCTGTTTGTAACGGACAAAGACTAAAAAAGGAATCGCTCTATTTTAGAATCACCGATAAAAATATAGCAGAAGTATCGAACCTCAACATAGAACAATTTTATGAATGGATTTGTGCTCTTCCAAAAAATCTTAGTCGTCAGCAATTTCTTGTAGGACAAGAAATTATAAAAGAAATAAAAACGAGAACTGAATTTTTACTATCAGTAGGACTAACTTACCTGACTTTAAACAGAAGTTCCCAAACTCTTTCCGGAGGCGAAAGTCAACGAATCAGACTTGCGACACAAATCGGTTCAAAGTTAGTAAACGTATTATATATACTTGACGAGCCAAGTATTGGTCTGCATCAAAGAGATAATGTAAAACTAATCAAATCATTACAACAACTTCGTGATGCCGGAAACTCCGTAATTGTAGTTGAACACGATGAAGATATGATTCGTGCTGCCGATTACGTGATAGACTTCGGTCCTGGAGCAGGAAGAAAAGGTGGAGAAATTGTAGCTCAAGGCACGCAAGAAGAACTGCTAACTCAATCCAGCTTAACAGTTGACTACTTAACAGGCAAGAAAAAAATTGAAATACCAACCAAAAGACGAAAAGGTAATGGAAAGACATTATCGTTAATCGGAGCTACAGGCAACAACTTAAAGAATGTATCTGTTACAATTCCACTAGGAACATTTACATGTATTACCGGAGTTTCAGGTAGTGGAAAATCAACATTGATAAACCAAACTCTACATCCTATTCTAAATAAACATTTCTTTAGAGCGAAAGCAGAACCGCTTCCTTATAAAGAAATACAAGGATTAGAAAATATTAATAAAGTCATTGAAATTGACCAATCGCCATTAGGACGAACGCCACGTTCAAATCCTGTGACTTACACGAATATATTTTCGGACATACGAAAACTATTCGAAACATTGCCGGAAGCAAAAATGCGTGGTTACAAAACGGGAAGATTCTCTTTTAATGTAAAAGGTGGTCGTTGTGAAGCTTGTAAAGGTGCCGGCGTAAAAGTAATTGAAATGAACTTCCTACCTGATGTATATGTAACTTGTGATGAATGTAACGGCAAGCGTTACAATAGAGAAACACAAGAAATCCGATTCAAGGGAAAATCAATTAGCGACATCCTTGATATGACTATAAATCAAGGCGTAGAATTCTTTGAAAACATAAAATCCATATACGACAAGCTCAAGACTTTGCAAGATGTCGGTTTAGGATATTTAAAACTAGGGCAACCTTCTAACACATTATCTGGCGGTGAAGCACAGCGTGTTAAATTAGCATCGGAATTGTCAAAAAAAGACACGGGCAATACTATGTATATACTTGATGAACCAACAACTGGTTTACATTTTCAAGATATAAATATTTTGCTCGGTGTTCTACAAAAACTAGTTGACAAAGGCAATACAGTTGTAGTTATTGAGCACAATCTTGATGTTATAAAAGTAGCTGACTACCTTATTGACATGGGACCAGACGGTGGTGAACATGGAGGAACGGTATTGGCACAAGGAACACCAGAACAAATAGCAAAAACAAAAGGAAGTTATACAGGTGAGTTTTTAAAGAAACTACTATAAAAACCTCATCTCTACGCGTCTATTATTTGCACGACCTTTTTCGGTATCATTAGTAGAAATAGGTTTTTGTTCTCCATAACCAACCACCTCTAAAAGAGATTCTGAACAACCTTCTTGTACAAGGAATTTTTTTACCGCCTCTGCTCTTCGTTTCGACAAGGCCAAATTGTAGTCGTCATTACCAACGTTATCGGTATGACCAGCGATTTCTATACGAAGTTGATTAGCAGAAATAATTTTTGCAACACGTTGCAATTCCGGAATTGAATATGGCAACAAATCACTTTTGTCGGTATCAAAAAATAAATTATTCAATCGAACTGAAGCCTTTTCCTCTTTCATTTCTTGAAATGAAGTCACAACTATATCTTGAGAAATCGTTTGTGCATCTTTTCCTTTTGACAAATCCACACTCTCCGATTGCGGATAATAACGAGAATCGTCCACATAATAGCCATACATTCTACCATTAGGCAAAACAGCAAAATAATTACCATCAACAGGATTAGACTTTGATTTTTCCACAATCTCACCCGACTGCAAATCTTCCCAAACAATTTGTGTCTCTACTGGTTTACCCTGTTTATCGACAATTTTTCCCATCACGTTTACCACCGCCTCTGGACGGAACTTTTCTGGTATCGTAATCTGATACAAATCATTTTGTTTTGCGCCAGTTTCTCGGGCTGCATAATAAAAATCCTTACCATTAGGTGCAATTCTGTAGCCCCAGTTTTCTTCAGAATTATTTATCTCCTTACCTAAATTTACCGGTTCACTCCAACAATCCCAACATGTATCCGCCAAACGTGTAGAAACAAACACATCCAAATTTCCAAGACCACCATGTCCATCAGAACTGAAATACAATGTTTTCATATCGTGATGAAGATACGGGCTACGATCGACATATTTTGTATTAATTGTTGGTCCCAAATTAATAGGTTTGCTCCATCCTTTATCTGTTTTTAATGAAACATAAATATCTGATTGATGGTGTATAGCTCCATGATAAACACCGAGACTCGCATTTTGACGAGTAAACAAATTGTATCCCTCGTCACGAACAGAAGCAAAAATAATAGCATTTCCATCACTGGTAATCATAGCATCAGCAGACCATTGTGCATTATTTATAGAAGGAGAAACATTTACTCCTTCATTCCAACCACGCAATCCTTTTTCAGATACATAAATTACACCTTCTTTAAAATACAACATTTGTTGCCCATCAGTGCTGATACTAATTACTGCTTCATTTGTTGTAGAAGAAGACAACTCTCTCACTAAATTAGGCGCTGTCCACTCACCATTCTTAAACTCAGAGACAAATATATCTTCACCACCCAAAGAATTCGGTCGTCCTTTTCCACAAAAAAACAATTTTGAACCGTCTGCAGTAATTATAGGAGAATATTCACCTCCGTCCTTTGTATTTATTATAGGAGGAAATTCTGTAACAGAAATACTTTTATCGTCTGGAGCAGACAAAATTCGTAACAAGTCCAATATTCGTTTATCGTTTTGACCAAAATATGGTTGATACGTTTTTACCGTCTTTATGGCTTTTTTCCAATCTTTTGCAGCGACATCTGCAGAAATTAACTTTTGCAACACGACAAAAGCTTTTTCCTTAGGAGCAGCCATCTTTATATATTCTGTAAACAACCGATATGATTTTGCAGAATCATAGGGTTCCACCAATTCCAAAGCATCGCCTTTACCTGCAATTTTAAAATCCTTTGCCAACAACGTATCTAAAAACGTACGAGGGTACATATCCGCAAAAGTGTATAACGTATATGCTTCACCATCATTGGTAAATTCTTTATAGAATTCATATAATGCATATTCAAAATCTATATCACGACTATATTCCACCGTCTTTTGCATCAACGGCAAATCATAGTTAGATTTTGCAATCTCCATCATTTTCCGAATAGCTATCGGTGCCATAGGATTTTGTGGATTCGCTTTCACGAATATCTCAAAATCACGATATGTACCACCTTCTGTTTTTGCAGAGAACACCCTATCCACATAGCGTTTCTGAATATCCGAAGAATATTCACTATTTGGATAGTTCTTCATAAAAGACAAAAAAGCATCACAAGTATTTTTAGCTATGGTTTGATCGTAAGCTAACTTATCACGACGTTTAATTGCAGCAGGAACTTCCGAAGCATCGGCATATTTTACAATAAAAGATTGATAAGAATCTATAGTATTTTGCTGACAAGCATCGGAAAAAGCTAACATATCACGATAAGCCTTTACACCGCTAATTTGGTCATTGGAAGCACGTTTATAATTTTTCAAAAAAGCATTACAAATTGCAACAGAATTTGAATGCATGGTCATATCATATAATCGCACACAAACAGTATCAAGCTCTTTTTGAATTTTTTTAGGAGTAACATATTTTGAATACTTTTCCCGATCTGCTGCAGAAAATTTTCCATATTCTATTTTTGCTGTCACAAAGCAATTATATGCTTTATCATTATCATATCCAGGATATGATTTATTGGCGTACATCATTCCTGCGACATGATTATATACGACATCCTTCGGTTGTTTTTCTAATGCCGGCAACAATTTCTTCTCCAATTTTACCCAATCCCCAGCTTTACACAAAGAATACAATGCCTCTTGTGCAAACATACAAGAGGTCATCGAACAAAAAACTATTAGAAAAACAAGTAGTCTCTTCATATTACATCAAATTAGAACAGATACCTAATCGTCAACGCCATCGACATGTCCTAAAGAATCAGCTTCAGCATTCTCCGTTTTTGGTACATACGGTGTTTGACAAGAATATGGACGATTAGATAAACCACGCATGTAACGTGGAAATCTATCCCTATAACAACTATAATTAGTATCTGCTATTACTTTCTCCATAAACAATCCAAACATTGGCAAAGCAGTTTTTCCACCTTCGCCCAAAGCCGATGTACGGAAATGTACACAACGTTCCTCTGCTCCAACCCAAGTACCAACAACTAAATGAGGAGAAACGCCTACAAACCAACCATCGGAATAATTAGATGAAGTACCCGTTTTGCCACCAAAATCAGTATCATAGTTAAATAACTTGTAACTGAACAAATTTTGTGTTGTTCCATACGGTTCACGAAGTGATGCAATAAACATTTGTTGCATCAAGAAAACCGTAACAGAATCCAAAACTTTTTCACGCTCTGGTTCAAAAGACTTGATTAGATTTCCGTCATGGTCTTCTATTTTCGTAACAAACATTGGTTCAACACGATAGCCATTATTTAATATTGGGCAATACGAATCCGTTAATTCCAACAACGACACATCACTTGAACCTAAACAAATAGAAGGAACAGTATCTAACGGAGACTTTATCCCCATTTTATGAGCCATATCAATAACCTTCTCTACACCAATTTTCTGAGTCAACTGAACACTTATGGTATTTAACGAATGGGCGAATGCATATTTCAATCCTACATTGCCACCGACATAGGTTCTATCAGCATTACGAGGCACCCATGTTTTCTTCTCGCCTTTTTCCACATACCGAATCGTCATCGGAGCATCTACCAAGCTATCGCAAGGCGACCATCCATTTGCCATAGCTGCAGTATAAACCAATGTCTTAAACGACGATCCCGGTTGACGCATAGAACGAACATTGTCATATTTAAAATTATCGAAATCCAAACCACCCACGTACGCTCGAATTGCACCTGTTTCTGGTTCAATAGCAACCATACCGCTATGCAACAAGCGTTTCAAATAATTTGTAGCTTCAACAAAACTACAAACCGTATCTATATCACCATTCCATGAGAATAATTTCTGCGGACGCTTTAGATTAATGTAATAATTGATAGAATCTTTATTACCATTATATTTTGCCGATAAACGACTATAATACCACGACTGACGTACAACTTTATCTATGAAATTCGGTATCTCATTCTTATTGCCATCTATCCATGGATTTTGCCCTTTCCAATGAGCATCAAATTGTTTTTGTACGCGCTTCATATTCTGAGACATAGCATCTTCCGCATACAATTGCATATTGTAATCCAACGTGGTATAAATCTTCAATCCATCGGAAAAGATATCTATATCATTTTCCTTTAACCATGGCTTTAAATAAGCATATACCGCCTGTCGGAAATAGTTTGCAATACCTTCACTTGGCGATTCAACTTTATATTGCAACTCTATTGGTTTTTCTACCAAAGAATCATATTCTGAAGCAGATATTACATTTTCTCGTTTCATAATTGATAGAACAACATTACGTCTACCCAATGAACGTTTTGGATTCAACACCGGACTATAAGCCGTTGGCGCCTTAAGCATACCGACCAACACTGCACATTCGTTTGCCGTTAAATCCTTAGGCAACTTATTAAAGTACGTCTTCGACGCTGCCATAATTCCATAAGAATTACTACCAAAATCAACTGTATTAAAATAAAGTGTAAGTAATTCTTCTTTTGAAAAATGCATTTCTATTCGAACAGCCGAAATCCATTCTTTAGATTTTATCACGAACATTTTTACCCCAGGAATTTTACCCAATAATCCATGATCCTGCTTACGAGTCTTAAATAGATTTTTAACCAACTGCTGCGTAATTGTACTTCCACCGCGAGGATTTCCGTTTATCATATCCTTTAAAACAGGAAGTAGAGCACGAAAATCTATGCCATGATGTTGATAGAAACGAGTGTCTTCCGTCGCAATCAACGTCTTTATCAATAACGGAGACAAATCCTCATATTTTACCGGAGTTCTATTTTCATAGAAAAACTTACCCAATAATCGGCCATCTCGTGCATAAACTTCCGAAGCAACACATTGTTTTGGACTTTTTAAATCTCGAATAGAAGGTGAATAACCAAATAGATTACAAAAATTTACCTCTACAGCCAATACATATAGGAAAAACAAAAATAGTACAAACAAAAGCCAACGATACGCCTTTACATATATAGGCTTACCTACAGCAAAAAACCAACGAAAAATGGAAGTAAAACCTTTCCAAATCGCCCGCATGCAATTTTTCCACTCGAACTTCATAATTACTCTTCTAACATTTTTTTGATTTCGTTCAACTTATTTAAAGCTTCGATAGGAGTTAAACTATTGATTTCCAATCCTAATAATTCATCACGAAGTTTTTCCAACAAAGGATCATCCAATTGGAATAGACTTAATTGATAGCCTTCTTTTTTTGAAGGCGCAGTAGGAATTACCTTTGACTGCGTCTGCATATTCTTGCTGGCATCTTCCAAATCCTTCAATATTTCATTGGCACGACTGACCACTGTTTTTGGCATACCAGCCATTTTTGCGACATGAATACCAAAACTATGTTCACTACCACCAGGAACCAATTTTCTAAGAAATATTACTTTATGGTTTTGTTCACGAACAGAAACATTGAAATTTTTCACTCGATTAAATGATTTCTCTAATTCATTTAACTCATGATAATGGGTCGCAAACAAAGTCTTTGGCTTTGCATTCGGACATTCATGCAAATATTCCACAATTGCCCACGCTATTGAAATACCATCGTATGTACTAGTACCACGACCAAGTTCATCAAATAAGACAAGACTGCGATCTGTCATATTATTTAGAATATTGGCAGCCTCATTCATTTCAACCATAAAGGTTGACTCGCCTTGCGAAATATTATCGGACGCACCAACACGCGTGAACACTTTATCTACAATACCCATTGTTACGGCATCGGCAGGAACAAAACATCCCATTTGAGCCATCAAAACAATAAGAGCAGTTTGGCGTAACAATGCTGACTTACCTGCCATATTAGGACCTGTGATAATGATAATTTGCTGCTTTTCATTATCTAAATACACATCATTACCAACATACTTCTCTCCCGGCGCCATCTCTGTTTCTATCACCGGATGTCGTCCATTTTTTATATCCAACTCCATCGAATCGTTAACGATAGGGCGTACATAATTATTGTTCACTGAAATAATTGCGAACGACGACAAACAATCTATTTGCGCAAGAATGGTTGCATCTAACTGGATTGTTGCTATATAACTCGCAACATTCTGAATCAAAGCAGAATAAATGCTTTGTTCCAATTCCATTATTCGAGATTCTGCACCAAGTATTTTTTCCTCATATTCCTTTAACTCCTGTGTGATATATCGTTCGGCGCCAACCAATGTCTGCTTACGAATCCAATCTTCAGGAACTTTATCTTTGTGGGTATTGCGAACCTCTATATAATAGCCAAACACGTTATTGAACGCAATCTTTACCTTAGGAATACCCGTACGTTCCTCCTCGCGTTCCTGCATCTTCAACAGATAATCTTTTCCATTGTAGGCTATTTCACGAAGAGAATCCAATTCTGCATTTACGCCGGAATTAATAACATTTCCTTTGTTTACCGCATTCGGAGCTTCAGGTTGAATTTCTTTTACAATGCGTTCGCACAACGCCTCACACGCATTTAATTGTCGAGCAAACGCCAACAACGATTCATTACCGGTCTGCTCACACAAATGCTTCATAGGATTTATTCCGTCGAGCGTTCGTTGCAATTGCAACAACTCGCGAGGTGTGATTCTATTTGTCGCAACTCGTGCAATTACACGCTCCAAGTCGCACATAGATTTCAGCAATTGTGAAAGTTCATCCAACACATCCGGTTGTTCCACCAACGATTGCACAGCTTCAAGACGGGCATTTATATCCGCAATTTTTCGTAACGGCAACGATATCCAACGACGAAGCAAACGTGCTCCCATAGGCGTACGCGTATTGTCGAGCACCGAAAATAAATTCTTAGCCCCAACATTATCGGAACCCAACAATTCCAAATTGCGAATTGTGAATTTATCCAACCACACATACGTATCTTGGTCTATTCTTGCGATGTTACGAATATGACTTGTTAGCTTATGCTCGGTAATATCGAGGTAATATAAAATCGCACCTGCCGCAATAACCGCCTGATGCATCTCGTGTATTCCAAATCCTTTTAAAGAAGTTGTCTCGAATTGTGCAAGCAATTTATCATTTGCCGCCTCCGAGGTAAAAATCCAATCATCGAGTTTATTAATGCAAACACCTTCACGATAGTAATTATCCTTAAACCATTGCTCTTGCATTCTATCGTAAAGTAATTCTTTAGGTTGGAAACTATTCAGAAGTTTATCCACATATTCCACACTGCCCTGACCAACTAAAAACTCTCCAGTGGAAATATCCAAAAACGCTACACCAACAGTTGATTGGTCACAATGAACAGCGGCAAGGAAATTATTTTCCCGATTTTCCAAAACACTTTCGCTCAACGAAACACCCGGCGTAACCAATTCAGTTATACCACGTTTCACCAATGTCTTTGTTTTAGAAGGATCCTCCAATTGTTCGCAAATAGCAACACGCTGACCGGCACGAACCAATTTCGGCAAATAAGTATCCAATGCATGGTACGGGAAACCTGCCATTTCTGTCTCGTTAGGCGTACCAGCCGACCTACGGGTTAATGTGATACCCAATATTTTTGATGCACGCACTGCATCACTTGCATACGTTTCATAAAAATCGCCACATCGGAAAAGCAATATAGCATCAGGATGTTTTTCCTTCATCTGATTATATTGCTTCATCATTGGAGTTTCTGTCTTTGCCACTTCCTTACCCTTTAAAATATGTCAAAAATACGAATTAGACAGCGACTTTGCACATAGTACAGATGGCTTTAATTAACAAGTTGTGAAACGCAATTAACAAATAGAAATAATAAACAACATTTTATACTATGCACATTTGCCGTCGTTTTTTATATACATCTTTATTTGTATATTTGCCCAAATTTTAAATATACAATGAAACACTTATTCTGTTCCATCCTCACTATTTTCGCTTGTATATCAACAAGTTTTGCTCAAAAATATATAGTCGTCGACCAATTCGGTTATCTTCCTGAAGCACAAAAAATTGCAATTATCCGTAGTCCGCAAATCGGCTACGATGCCAACGAAAACTATACTCCTGGAAAGAAATTTGCGGTTATTGATGCACAAACAAACAAAACTGTTTTTAAAGGTTCTGCCAACATTTGGAAAGAAGGAAAAATCGACTCAACTTGCGGTGACAAAGTTTGGCGTTTTGATTTTTCGCAAATCCAACAAGAAGGTTCTTATTACATAAAAGACCTTAAAACGAAAGAAATTTCATACACTTTCGATATTTCCAAAAATGTATATAAAGAAGCGTTAAAACACGCTTTCCGTTATTTCTACTATCAACGTGCCGGATACGAAAAAACTATGCAATTTGCAGGTGAAGGTTGGGCAGACAAAGCAAGCCACCTTGGTCCTATGCAAGACAAAAATGCGAGAAACTTCATGAAAAAAGATGATGCTTCCACAGAAATGGATGTACATGGCGGCTGGTACGATGCCGGTGATTTCAACCGCTACACTAACTGGACGTGCGATTACATTCAATACCTTCTTCTTTCTTACGAAGAAAATCCTGCTGCATGGACTGACGATTTCAATATTCCGGAATCGGGTAATGGAATTCCAGATATAATTGATGAAGTTCGATTTGGTTTAGAGCACCTTCTTCGCTTACAATTCGAAGACGGTAGTGTTGTTGCTGTTGTAGGTTCACACGAAGCGACTCCTCCATCGGCTTGTAACGAGCCAAGTTATTGGGGCGGTCCAAGTACTTCTTCTGCTCTATCGGCAGCTGCCGCATACGCTTACGGAGCAAAAATATTCAAGCAATACGATAAGGATTTTGCCCAAAAACTACAAACCGCCGCTATAAAAGCATGGGATTGGGCAGAAAAAAATCCAGACGTGCTTTTCTACAATAATAGTAACGAACATGGTACTGCAGGCTTAGCTGCAGGACAACAAGAATGCGACGATTTAACTCGTGCAGAAAAGAAATTGCTTGCAGCTCTTCGATTATATGATGCAACCGATCACAACAAATACAAAGTATTTTTCGAAACAAACTACAAAATCGCCCGCATGGTTGATTGGATTTTGGTATTTCCATTCGGTGAAGTAAACCAAGACATGCTTTTATACTACACTTCTCTAAAAAATGCGAAACCAGAAATAACAAGCCATATCAAAGCCGTATATGAACGTGCTACTGATACAATTTTCAATTTATTTGCAATCAAAGCTGATGACGATCCATATTTAGCATTCCAAAAAGACTACGTTTGGGGAAGCAACGGAACTAAAGCAAAACAAGGCTGTATATATTACAATCTTGTCCAATACAACATTATGCCAGAAATCCATAATGATGCCTTTGAATATGCACTACGATATGTACATTATCTACACGGCGTAAATCCTCTTAACAAATGTTACCTTACAAACATGGGACAATATGGAGCAGAAAACAGCGTTCGCCAAATCTATCACGGTTGGTTTACAGAAGGTAACAAGAAATGGGACGAAGCTGGTGTCTCTACATACGGACCAGCACCAGGATTCCTTTGTGGCGGACCAAACATAGAATATGCATGGGATCAATGTTGTCCAAACAACTGCGGAAACGAATACAACAATGCACGTTGTTACGAAATAGACGTAAAACCATTAATTGGACAACCTGCACAAAAGTCATATTTGGATATGAACAACGGTTGGCCTATAAACTCTTGGTCGGTAAGTGAAGTTAGCGGCGGCTACCAAGTTCAATATCTTCGTTTATTATCAAAATTTGTTAAATAATATCCACCTATGAATTTTATCGGTATCGTTATTGCAATCGCAACTTTTATTGTCATCGGCTTTTTCCACCCTATTGTTATTAAGATGGAATACTATTTTGGCGTAAACTGTTGGTGGATATTTCTTGTAGCCGGAATAATATTCCTTACAGCATCTTTGTTCATAGAAAATCAAGTCACGAGCCCAATACTTGGCGTAATTGGCTGTTCTTGCCTTTGGAGTATATTAGAATTGTTCGAGCAAAGAGAAAGAGTACTCAAAGGATGGTTTCCTATGAATCCTAAGCGTAAAGACGACTACAACAAAAAATAATCTACTTATTGCTTATTAGCATATAGAGCGGCTTCTTTCATTAATAAGATTGCACGCTCCAACACTGGAATATCCTCAAAGCCATAGGAAATTCGTAATTGCCTATTCCCAACTTCTTTTGTTTTACTCGTTTGCGAGACACAAATATTTCCCGGAACATATACCAAACGTGGATTTTTAGGATTGCCGTCTATTGTACTATCTCCAGTTGTTCTTGAGAGAAACTTAAAGAACGACGATTGCGAATGCGTTTCAATTTCCTTAAAGGTTAGATAAAAATAAAAACCAGCCTGTCCGCCGGAATATCGTTCCAAATAAGGACCTAAATTCTCTTCTATACATTTTTTTAAGAAGTCTGCCTTACGTCTATAACCATCACGTACAGCTAACGCATGATTCGAAATATAAGTGTCGATGAAACGAGCAGACATTTCTTGATTAATTAGAGGTGCAGAGAAGCCTATATCTCCTGTTTTTTGTATCAACGCACGCATGATATCCGTATCATCGGAAATGGCATAACCTATACGCAAAGCAGGAGCAATTATTTTAGAAAGCGTACCCAACTCAACCACTAATCCATCTTCATCATACAACATACCCGATTCAACCGGTTCTATTGTTGTATCAAAAATGATGTCTTCGTAAGCCTTATCAAATATCATCGGGATCTTCTTTCCTGCAGCACGTCCAACTTTAGTAATCAAACGAACAATTGCTTGTCGTCTTGCATTACTCATAATAATTGAAGAAGGATTGTTTACAGTTACAATGTATAAGAAGCTTAATTGATTTACATCTATATTTTGTATCAAGTCTTCCAACAAATCCACGCGCATACCTTCTGTATCTTCAGGAACAGTTAGTACCGTAAAGCCATTACGTTCCAATGTTTCAATATAAATATAGTAATTAGGATCAGCCGTAATCACTATACCCTTAGGCATAATCGACGCAAACGAATCAAGTAGGCTTGTCGCACCATTTGCACCTACACAGATAGATTTCTTAGCCATACGGTCTGCTCCCAAACAACCTATATTATGCTTTATATAATAATTACGAATAGCAGTACGCAAATTTTCAGAACCATCTGCAGATCCATAATTCAATGCATTTTTATACTGATCGGTATGAGCCAACACATACTGAAAACATTCTGTTAATTCTTTATGAGGAATAGTTTCATCATTCACATACCCCACACCAAGGTTAATATCTATTCCTTGACGAAAATCCTTAGAAAAAGAAGCGGTCATTTGGTTAATTGGTGACAAAACCAATGATTTCGAACCAAACTCCGACAAATTAAATTGTGCCATATACAAACAAAAAATGCCGGGAAACACCCGGCATTACAGTATTAAAAATAATCCTATTAATAATTCAAATATTGCAAGAATGAAACCATCAAGCCAACTGATTGCCAGTCATAGATTGTTCCATACAAGTTAGAGTCAATTGCAGTTTTATTGTCAATTGAACCCATTGACATGAAGCAAGCTTTAAAGTTTAATTCTTTACATAGATATTTCTTTCCGAAGAATTTAACACCTACAACTGCAACTGGTTGAATCCAATTCATTTTAACATTCAATACTTGACCACCTTCGTTTCTACAAACATCTACAGCATTTCCAAGTGGATATTGAATAAATTCCGCTCCTAAGTCAAATGAGAAACCTGTTTTTGCTCTTGTTGCAACTGTTGCAGAAGCACCTGAGTTAAAACCAATTGTTAAAGGAAGACGAATCATAGAAGAGTTGCTTCCCAAATCATTCATAGCACGACCAATACTGATTGCAGGACGGAATGCCAACGACAATGATGAGTTATTTGATATTTCAAGGAAATTTGCACGACCTACAAATGAAATAGTTGCAAAGTTCACATTCAAACTTGAAAATTCTATTGGTTCTATACCTTTTGCTTCAGCATCCTTACAGAATACACCACTCATATTCATAACATCGGCACCTACAGTTCCACCCAATTGGAAGAAGAATTTTTCCCCTATTCCACCTTTTGCGAATGCACTAGTTGTAAGAATACTCAAACAAATTACTAATTGGATCAATCGTTTCATATACATAACAATTTTGTAATACTTCTAAAAATCAATAATTTAATATTTTCATAAAAGACAAACCAACATGTATCGGTCTGTATGCTTTTATTATTTTGCCAAAGTTATAAAAATCTTCTTGTTTTTCACACATTCCGACCTTTAAATTTATTTCTTTTACTTTATTTCTTTTTGACCAATATCGATATCCGACCTTCACCATAGGCATAAACCACGAGTTTTGGAAGTCTTTATTGGAGAAAGATGTCTTTGATAATTCATACGAAGCAATAGGCGTATATAAATATTCAATACCCGCACCTATTACAAATCCACGGTCATTCATTGCAGAATATCGGCATGCTGCTCCACAGTTCAACTCCAACAACAGCGGTACAGAAAAATTAGCACCATAACGAGAGCCCAAACTGCGAGTAGAATAAATTGCGCCCAAACTTATTGTCGGCGTTGCAGAAATTCCTATTGTAGCCTTTTCGCAAAGAGGAATCAACAAAAAGCGAGCCGACACCATTCCACTCATTAAATTCCATTGCACCGTTTGAAATGACTCTCCCGGTTCTGCGGTATTACCATCAACCACAACATCGGGATCCCAATTAAATTCCGAAATGGTCATATCCGTCAACAAACTCCATCCTGCAGAAAAAAACACGAAACGGGAAGATTGAGCAGAAACAAATATCGAACTAAATACAAATAATATAACAGTGATAAATTTCCTCATGTGCATTATTTAATTGCTAAAATAAAGAATTTATCAATGCAACAAGCAACTTTAGCTCAAAAAATTATGGTTATTTGCCATTTACCGCACGAGTTATCACCTTTTGATAACCTTTCATGGTCTCTTGATAATAGCGTATCTTATCGTTCTCGGCTTGTTTTATACTTTTACGATATTCCATGTATTCCTTATGACGACGATTTTCCATGGAATTATCATGTTGCAACAAGCTAACAATATCGTTATACATAGTAACATCATCCTTCAAACAAGTGGAAATCTTATCTGTAAATGCCGACATTTCATTTAGACGTTTTACAAAAGCATCCAATTGTTTGTTAAAAGCAAGGGCAATCTTTTCATACGTATCGTCTTCACCGTAATCGTTAGCAAGTAAGACCTTTGCCTCTTTCAAAAGTTTAAGAGCCGTCACTGTCTCATCAACATAGTTTTTTATCACCGTATTTATCTGCGGACTACGTTCCAACATAAGCTCCAACATAGGATCTGTATAACCTTCGTTTATATTTCCAACCTTCTCAAAAATAAGTAAATAGCCTTTTTTCAGCACATATTTATCGGAATAATAAACCAACGACAGATTGCTTTCCTTTCTATCCAAATAACGTGAAAGACTGGCCAATTCGTCATTACACAACTTCGAAGCATTCTTCTGTTGCGTATAGACATTTTCTGTTTCTTTCTTATTCATATCCGCCATTAGCGAATCAAAATCATGCAATAGATTTTCACATCGTTTCATAGCTTCCTTTGATGCATCTAATTTGGCTTGTCCATCGACTAAATAGTCGCGATTCTGCATTTGCGGACGACCTAATTCTGATATATCACGCAACACATATTTATTCTTATATTTTGCAATAAACGCCTGCGTTTTTTTAGTCTGAGAATTCACTTTATTTATTGTACGCAACTGTTGCGAATTCACTTTTGATTGCAAAGACAATCGTGAAGACAAAACTTTATTCGACTCCAACAAATTTACACGCCACGAATCACTTCTGCGTTGTTTTGACAAAAACTCATGTTCGTTATTTTTTGCGGACAACACAAACAAAGAATCTGCCTGTTTCAGTAGTTTCAATGCTTTTTGGGATTCTTCAAGCGGAGCAAATATTTTTCCTTTTTCTTTTATATAATATGTATTATAAAAATTCTTTACCGTAAAATAGTAATACAATGCCTTAGTATATTGATTGTACATATTTAGACGTTCGCTTTCATCGCCCAAATAAACATTCTTATCATTAAGAGACATCTGCCAGAAGTGTTCGATATCTTCAGTATGAGATTTCTTTATATGGTATCTATCAACGTAAGAATTCACCATAGAATCACCTAACATAAAATATGTTAAAGGCATAGGATATTCCAACATTTGAAACATGTCAACAACAGGAACTATACGTTTTAAGTTTACAAACGGATCGATATACAAATACTGTGGATTAAACTCCTTTACCGCCTTTAAATGCGTTGAATATGGAATACGAAACATTTTCCATAACACACGCGACATAGGATTTGCAACAGACACGACCTTACTTGAGGCTGCAGTCAAATCCATAATTTGCCATTCACCGGAAACTGCGACTAAAGCATACGCATACTCCGCACGGAACAAAGTATCTCCCGAAATAAAATCATAATCTTTTACATAAGCCGGCACATATACAGCAGGAATTCTTTTCGAATGACACAACTCAACAAAGAGTTTTGTATAGCCATCACATAATGCTTTTTTTGAACGCAAAATCTTTTTTAGAGATTTATTTTCTGCCGGTCTTTTTTCATAGGCAGAATAATCCAAACGAATATTCTTACAAATCCAATACGCAAAAGCATACACTATTTCATCATCGGACTTACATCCTTTTGATAATACAGCAGACAATTTTTCTACATTTTTAGCTTCACCTATATTCACATGACGAGCTCTCCGAGCAACCGAAGCCGTATCGAATTGAGCAAACGATACGATAGATATTGCCTGGACAAATAGCACTATAAATAATACTCGAATAAACCTATTCATCTACAATGCATAAAAATTGCGGTGCAATATAAACAAGTTTTCAACAAATTGCAAATGTTTTGCAAACAACAATATGATAATCGTAAATGGTGTACACAACACTATACAATACCAATAATGCATTTTTTCATTATCATTAAGGGCAAACGCGGTACACCCCTACATTAATCATTAACCATTAATCACTAATCATTAATCATTATTCTTGCTTCTTTTAAAAATGGAATGTTTATCCTACATTTGCCACGTAAAATAATATCTATGAATCCATATCTTATAGCAGGAATTGTTATCGCATATTTTGCCTTACTAATTCTAATATCTCATCTTACATCGCGAAAAGCAACAAACGAAACGTTTTTCACCGGCAACAGAAAATCACCTTGGTTTATTGTTGCCTATGGAATGATAGGTGCATCTCTTTCCGGAGTTACATTCATGTCTGTTCCAGGTTATGTGCAAGCAACACAATTTACGTATTTTGGAGTTGTCATAGGATATCTGTTTGGATACATTGCTATTGCATTCATTTTGTTACCACTTTATTACAAATGGAATTTAACCTCTATCTACACTTATTTAGCAGACAGATTCGGAACTAATTCTCAAAAGACAGGAGCCTCATTCTTTATTTTATCGAGACTTGTTGGTTCTGCCCTACGTATGTATTTAGTTGTATTTATTCTTCATGAATTTGTATTTAAATCTATCGGAATTCCTTTTTGGGCATTGGCATTATGTTTTATTGTGTTAATACTTATTTATACCTTTAAAGGAGGTATAAAAACCGTCATTTGGACGGACACACTACAAACAACATTCATGTTGCTATCAACAATCATAACTGTTGTATGCCTATTAAAAGAAATGAATATTTCATTATTTGACATGCTGCACGAAGCAAGTGAGCAAGGTTTAACAAAACTGTATGAAGAAGATTGGCATGCCAGCAACTTCTTCTGGAAACAAGTTTTGAGTGGAATGTTCATAACCATTGCAATGACCGGTCTTGACCAAGACATGATGCAGAAAAACCTTACGTGTAAATCCCTTCGAAGTGCACAAAAAAACATGCTAAGTTTTAGCGTTTCACTTTTATTTGTAAACTTCTTATTCCTTGCATTAGGTGTTGCATTATTATTTTACGCAAATCAAACAGGCTTTGTGCTACCAGAAAAATCTGACAGTATTTTCCCTGCCGTTGCTTTCCATTTAAATGAAATAACCTGCTTAGTTTTCGTTATAGGTCTTGTTGCAGCAGGCTATTCAAGCGCAGACGGAACATTAACGTCGTTAACAACAACTTTTTGTTTCGACATTCTTGACTTTTCAAAAGAAGACAAATACACCAACGAGCAAAAAACGAAAATCAGAAAGATTGTACATATATCATTTGCCGCAGTATATTTTGGTATAATAATCATATTCAAGCCATTCCATACCGACTCGCTAATTGGAACATTATTTAATATTGCCGGTTATACGTATGGTCCACTACTTGGATTATTCTGTTTTGGATTATTCGCGAAAAACAGAAAGCCTAACGACAAAGCAGTGCCATTCATCGCAATACTATCACCTATAATCAGTTATATATTAAATATTTATTCAGAAGAATTGTTTTTCGGATACAAATTCGGATTTGAGATAATGATACTTAACGGCTTAATCACTTGTCTCGGATTATTTATCTTCAATAAAAAAATTACAGAATAACATGGCAGAAAAGAAAAGCATAATAGAATTAGTAGCTGTAGCAGTAGAATTTTGTTCAACCCTAGAATCTGCTACGGAAATGTCCAGAAAAGACTTTGTAGAACGTACACATAAATTGCTTTCACTACTTTACATGAAGGCAGCCGTACTTTCCCCAGACGCCGACGTTGACGATTTCTGTGAACATTATGTAACAGAAAAAGATTGGGAAACCATCCGTCAAAAAGCAGAGGAACGCTTAGGCAGTTTGGACAATAGAATCGAAATGATAGAACCAGACAGTTACACGAACCGCGACAGCATCGAGACATATCTTTCGGAATGTTTTGCCGATATATATCAAGATGCTCGAAATTTTGTGGAATTATGTAAAGACACTTCAGACGAAGGCTTGCAAGCGGCTGCAGGAGAATTTATACTTAACTATAAATTATATTGGGGAACAAGAGTACTTGCTTTACTAACTGAATTCCACAATATTCTGTTTGCTTCTGACTCAATAATAGACAACGAAGAAGAATAAGCAAGTGTTTAATGATTAATGATTGATGATTAACGATTAGTGGTTAATATATTCTAAATCATTAACTTCACTCCCACAAAAAATCGCATAACTCCGTAAGGAATTATGCGATTTTAATTTTTAAGACAAGGAATTTACAAATTCCAATTATTTCTGTAGTTTTTCCTTATACACTTCCAAGCCTTCTTTAAAAACTTTCACTGCATCTTGCAGTGAACCTTGGAATTTACCACCAGCTGCATTAAAATGGCCGCCCCCGGAATAATATTGTGCAGCAAAATCACTAGCAGGGAAATCGCGTTTTGAACGAAGTGAAACTTTTACGATACCATTTTCATATTCCGTAAACATGGCACAAAACTTCACATCTTTCATAGATAATGGGATATTAACAAATCCTTCTGAATCACCTAATTGAAACGAATAATCTTTTTGATTCTTTAAAGAAATAGTCATGTATACAGCATGATATTCAGGAATATACACCATATTCTCTTTTAGAATTGTTGCCTGTAAGCATAAACGATTATACGTATACACATTGTATATCTTATCGTGTACAGAGACTTTATCAACCCCTTTTTCTATTAATTTGCCAACAACCTCATACACACCAGCATATGAAGACGAATAATCTAATCGTCCGGTATCAGTCATTATACCAGTATAAATAGACTCAGCAACATCTTTCGTAATAAATGATTCATAGCCACATAATGTCAAAACCCTATAAACCAATTCACATGTAGAACTTGCTTCCGGAACAGAAACGATAGCATCTGCTTGTATTTGTAACCCCAAATGGTGATCTATAACTATACATTTTTTGTTCCAATCAGCCAAAACAGGTTCTAACTTATCAACACGACTAATTTGATTAAAATCCAAACAAATAAGAACATCTGTTTTTTCTAAAAAAGCCTGTGCATCTTTAGTATGACGATCAAAAGTTACAATTTCGTTTGCCCCTATCATCCAACGGAAAAAAGAAGGAAAATCATTAGGCAAAATAACCTTAACAGTCTTTCCCATTTGTCTAAGAACTTCTGCAACTGCTGTAGAAGAACCTACAGCATCGCCATCGGAATTATGATGTGCAGTAATGACAAATGTTTGATTTTCGGCAATTATATTCTTTATTTTTTCTATGCTTTCCGAGCATATATCTATATGATTCATATTATTCGCGCTCAATATGTTTCAACTCTAAATCAAAAACTATCGGTGTAAAAGGCTCTATAGAGCCATCGGAAGTACCCTCTTCACCCCAAGCCATTGGACTTGGAACAATAATTTTAGCTCGTTCACCTTGTTGCATTGTCTGTAGAGCAATAGAAATACCATCCACAACCTGCATTTCTGCCCCCATAGTAAAATCTAAAGTCGTAAAATGATTAATTATTTCTCCATTCAACAAACTCCCTTGATACGTTATTGTAACTACATCATTTTTTTTAGGAAATTCGCCGTTACCTTGTTTTATGATTCGCTTATAAATACCAGTTTTTTGTAAAAAGTATTTTTCCTTACTTTTCTTTATATACTGTTGAATCATAAATGTTTCATAATCAAGTTTTGTTTGTTTCCACAACGCTAATTCTTTCTTTTTTTCATAGAATGTAGCACTATCTAAAACAGCATTTACTTTTACCAACAACTGTATTTCCTCAAATCCTTTCAACCAATCTGCTTCGTTTCCAGAGAAGCCAAATGAAAAATCTTTTGTAGGAACAATAAAAGCAAGGCTATCACCAGAGTGAGCATCCATTAGCAACTGTGACAGACTAAGACTATCTGTATCATACACCGCAACTTCGTTTTCGGTACTAATAGCCAGACTATCAGAAGTTAAAGGAGCAAACTGGACTGTCGCAACAACAACATCACTAGGATGTGCTGTAACATACGTATCAGAAAATGCAAGAAGTTTAAAGTAATAATTACGTTTTGAATTATACTTATAGCCTTCGTGCTTGCTCATAAAAGAACAAGCCGTACAAAACAAAACTGTTATAGAAAACAATAACAAAAATTGAATTGTACGCCTCATAATTTAATACAGAAATTGCTTATCTACGCATTTGTTTTTGTTGCTCTTTTGCCCATTGGTCAAGGCGTTCTTGCAAACGAGATTTCTTTTGCTTTGAAGCTTTTTGTTTATTAGCTTCCATCTTTTTCAAAATCTTTTCATCATTTACAAGACCACGTATCAACATAGTTTGCAACATAGTGATTACGTTAGCCAACAAGTAATAATAACTTAAACCTGCAGAATAATCATTAAACCAGAATATCATCATGATAGACATTATCCACATCATAACATTCATATTCGGCATACCTGGAGTTTGTACTTGTGCTGTATTTGCCGTATTAATTTTGTTTACAATAATCATAGACGCAGCCATCAACAATGTAAACAAACTAATATGATTTCCATAGATAGACGAAATGATAGGAATATGTGTAGTCCATTCAAATATAGAATCATACGTAGATAAATCTTCTGCCCACAAGAAACTTTCCTGACGTAATTCTATTGATGCAGGGAAGAAACGGAACATAGCAACCAAGATTGGGAATTGAATCAAAAGAGGTAAACATCCACCCATAGGATTAATGCCGACTTTTCTATACAAGTCCATTGTTGCTTGTTGTTTTTTCATTGCATCTTCTGGCTTCGGATATTTAGCGTTGATCTCTTCCACATACGGTTTCACTACACGCATTCTTGCCGTTGACAAATATGATTTGCATGTTAATGGGAACAATATCAATTTCAAAATAATTGTCATCAACAAGATTACCAAGCCCATATTATCGATAAATCCACGTAACCAATTAAATATAGGAACTATAGCATATTTAGTTATAAATCCGAACCAACCTAAATCCAACAAACTTTCCAAATCTATACCTTGTTCTTTTAAAACAGGAAGATGGTTAGGTCCAAAGAAGAATTGTAAGTTGATAGCATTACCTTTTTCCAAGAACAAATTAGCAGTGAATTCCTTCATTGTCGTGTCACAATTTGTCAACACATGAGACTTCACATCACCGCCTCTTTCAAATTTATCATCAGCAATTAAAACAGCAGAGAAGAAATGTTGCTTGAAACCTACCCATTTTACTTGACCAGATAATTTTTCAGATTCATCATCTTTAGCACGAGGATTTAAAGTTTCAGTATCATCATCTTTATACTTCCACACTATAGCAGTGTTTTGTGATTCTGCGTTTTTCGATTTCTCCAAAACATTCATTGTTGTGTTCCAGAGTAAATTGTAACGAGATTCACGAACGATTTTATCCATTCCTTTCGAAAGAATAGTCAAATCAACTGTATACGAATTTGGTTTTAAAGAATATTGGTATTCAATATATGAATACTCATCAATAGCCAAACGATAACTAATTTTTTGAACAGAATCCGCAGTTACAGTCACCTCCGATGGTACAAAATACATTTCATCGGTAGAATGTCCGATTTCACTTAACAATAAGCCAAAATGTGTACTATCGCCAGCCAACAAATTCAATGGTCGTCCATCATAGGTTTTATATTCTTTCATCAAAACACGTGATGGCTTACCACCTTTGTTTGTCATAGAGACAGAGATCAAATTGTTTTCCAACGTAACAATTTGTTGTTCTCCTTGAGCAGATTTATAAAAACGGCCATATTCACGAGCCAAAGCAACCTCGTTTATTACAGAATCCTTCTTCGTCGTATCTTTCAGCAACTCCAATGCTAAAAGTGAGTCTTCCTTCTGACGCAACTGTTGTTGTAATTCTACATTTCGTAGAGAATCCAAATATTCAGCTCTTCTTTTTAAATCTTCTTCAGTAGGTTTAGTAAAATAATAGTAACCTACCATTAACAAACATATTAGGACTGTACCGATAACTGAGTTTTTATCCATTTTTTAGTTCATATAGGTGGGGATTCCACCAATTCATATTTACTTATTTTCTTCTTTATAATCTAAAGATGCTTTCACAAACGCCTCAAATAGAGGATGTGGTTGAACTACAGTACTTCTGTATTCAGGATGGAACTGTACACCAACAAACCATCTATGAGAAGGAATTTCTACAATTTCAACCAAACCGGTATCAGGATTGAAACCAGATGCTACCATACCAGCTTGTTCAAAATCTGCCATATACTTATTATTGAATTCATAACGATGACGATGGCGTTCTACAATATTTTCTGCGCCATAGATAGCATGCGCCAAAGTTCCCTTTTTAACACTACAAGGATAACCACCCAAACGCATTGTTCCACCCATTTCAGAAATATTCTTTTGATCTGCCATAATATCAATAACTGGGTATGGAGTCGTTTCGTTCATTTCTGTTGAATTTGCATTTTTGAAACCTAATACATTTCTTGCAAATTCTATCACAGCACATTGCATACCTAAACAAATTCCAAGGAATGGAATATTCTTTTCGCGTGCATATTGAATTGCAACGAATTTACCTTCAATACCACGTTGACCAAATCCAGGAGCAACTAAAATACCTGAACAATTTGCCAACATATCAGCAGCATTTGCAGACGTAAGTTCCTCTGAATGAACCAAATTCAATTTAACCTTACATTCATGAGTTGCACCAGCATGAATAAATGCCTCTATAATTGACTTGTACGCATCTGGCAATTCCACATATTTACCCACCAAAGCAATTTCCACCTGATGTTTTGGATTATATAATTTATCCAAGAACGAGCGCCATGGCTTCATTTCAGGTTTTATTCCTGGTTCTATTCCGAATTTCTTCAAAATTGTTTCATCCAAGTTCTGTTCTGCCATAGCAAGAGGAACTTGATAAATCGTTGGTTGGTCTATCGATTGTACCACAGAATCTAAGCCAACATTACAGAATTGTCCAACTTTCTTACGCAATTCTGGAGACAGATTATGTTCCGTACGCAAAACCAAAATATCTGGTTGCACACCAGCTTCTTGCAATTGTTTTACCGAGTGTTGTGTTGGTTTCGTTTTTAATTCCTGACTTGCTGCCAAATATGGGACCAATGTAAGGTGAATAAACAAACAAGAGCCTTCCAATTCCCACTTTAATTGACGAATTGCCTCAATAAATGGTAAAGATTCTATATCACCTACTGTACCACCAATTTCAGTTATAACGAAATCATAACCTTTATTACCGACTAATTTAATGTTTCTCTTAATCTCATCTGTAATATGAGGAATGATTTGAACTGTTTTGCCTAAGAAATCTCCACGGCGTTCTTTTTCAATTACATTACGATATATTCTACCCGTAGTAATATTGTTAGCTTGAGTTGTCTCATGATTTAAGAAACGTTCGTAATGACCTAAGTCCAAATCTGTTTCCGCACCATCAATTGTCACATAACATTCACCATGTTCATACGGATTCAACGTCCCTGGATCTATATTCAAATATGGATCCAATTTTTGGATTGTAACCTTATAGCCTCTTGCTTGTAATAATTTTCCTACCGAAGCAGAAATAATACCTTTTCCGAGTCCAGAAACAACTCCACCTGTTACAAAAATATATCTAGTTTGGTTCACGATATAAAAATTTTAATTTCTTATTTCACTTGAATTATTTTCATTCTAACTTTTGTAATACTTTGATGTAACAAATCTACATCTTCCTCTGAAAGTAGCTTATCTCCAAATCCTTGATACTGAGAATCAACAGATTTCAAATTATCGATTATATCTGTCACAAAAATATTATCACCTTCATCCAAAAGAACAACTGCATCTAAAATCTTATCTAAATAGTCCTTTTGTTCAATAATTGATGTAACCAATTTTGATTTCAACGTTGTTGATTTTGTACGTTGAAACAATTCTGTCGTAATATACATATTTTCAATCCAACTACCGACTATTACTAAAGACGACAGCATAAATTGTTCTTCGTTTTTCAGCATTCTACGTGCATTGTCATATACAACAAAAATAATGTTTATCAAAGAATCTTTATTTTCCACATTATTCTGATATTCCTCCACCGCATGCTGATCAAACGCCATTGCAACCCCAATTTGGTCAGCCAATTGTTTTGAAGCAGCCATATATTTCATTGAAGAACCAGTTTGTTCAAAATGAATCAAATAGTTCAATTCTGCTCCATAAACGCCCATGTTTACAGCCTTATTCTTGCTTGTATTATAGTATTTCACATTTTCTGGAGAATTCAACAAAGACTGATCAAACAAACTTTTGTCGGATTGAGCTAACAACCCTATCATTTCATCAGAAATAACCAAATTACTAATTAAATAATCCAACTTTTCTGGCATTCCTATACGCACCAAGTCTTCCCCAAGCACTACATCACTATAGGCATCGTCCGCAATATCATTATTGCCACTTGATACACAAGAGGCAAAAACAAAAATGCTTACTACATATAATAATATGGTACGAATTACTTTCATCTATTTTTCAACGACTGATTTTATGATAGCAAGTTTATTCTCAATTTGAGAAATTTCTGATTTGCTCTTTTCTATGTTTTTTTCCACAGATGCAATCAACGCTGACGCATTTGAAGATTTTCCAAAGAAACCAATATTATTTTCTAACGCTTTTAATTCAGACTGTGCCGAAGTCAAACGTTTTCTTAAATATTTCACTTCGTTTTCCACTTTCGACTTGCCGTCTTTTTCCAACAACAAGGAATTGATTTTTATTTTATATGACAAATCATCTGCTGAAGCGTTCTCTATTTGCAATTTTTGCAACAACGCACGAGTAGTTTCCGCAAAACGTTTTTGTAAATCTGCTTTTGCTTGTGCAGGAACTTGAACCTTCGCCCATTCTTCTTGTAACGCCGACAAAGCTTTCAAAGCATCAGCTTTTGGTTCAGCAGGAATTTCAGATATTTTTACTAAAAGTTCTTCTTTTACCGCAATATTACCATTCAAAGTCTGTTCCTTTTGAGTTTCAAAAGCTTTCTTTGCCTCATAGAACGAATTACAAGCTTGTTGGAATCTGTTCCACAATTTTTGCGAATCTTTAAACGCAACAGCACCTACCGTTTTCCATTCTTTTTGCAATTGCACATATTCCAAAGCAGCTTCTTTCCAATCAGTACGAGTCTGCATAGATTCAGCTTTCTCACATAATGCAATCTTATGTGCTTTGTTTTCATTCTCTATATCTCTCACTTCGCTAAAGAACGATTTTTTTAATGCAAAGAATTCATTACAAGATTTCGAGAAACGTTCATATATCGCTGTATTTTGTTTTTGTGGAGCATAACCCAACGATTTCCATTGTTTCTGCAATTCCAAAACCTCATCAGTAGCTGCCGTCCACTGTTTTACAGTCTTAGCATCCAAAGAAGAAACAAGATTTTCTATTTTCTCACACAAAGTCGTCTTTTTCTCCAAATTCTCAGACTCTTGTTTTTTCAAATTTTCAAAATAATCTTGATGAGCTTTATTAACTACCGTTGTTGCTGTTTTAAATCGTTCCCATAAAGCATCTTTTAGTTCTTCTTTTACAGGACCGATTTTTTTCCATTCCTCATGCAAAAGTTGCAAATCTGCAAATGCTTTCACAACCTGATTTGCACCTGCCAATGCTTCCGCCTTTTCACATAAGGCAACTTTCGCCTCGTAATTTTTCTTCAAATCCAAGTCGCGCAATTCACGATCTATCTTCACATAATCATAGAACTTTGCAACTTCCAAATGATATTTTTCCCAAACAGCCTTATCTTCTGCTGCAGCAACACTTCCAACATTTTTCCATTCTTCCTGCAAAGAGCGAAAATCTGCAAAAGTCTTATTCATAGACTCTGGTGATTGGGTAAGCAATTCTATTTTTTGTATGATATCATAGCGTTTTTTCAAGTTTGCCGCTTGCTCTTTCTGTTTCGCAACAACGATTTCCGCACGCAAATCTTTTACACGACCATATACTTCCTTAAATTCAGCTTCATGCGACTCAAACACAAAACCATCAACTGTTCCATGCTCTGCAACATACAATTTTCGTGCTGCATCAGTTTCTGACTTCAACTTACTATAATACAAAGAACGAATCTTCTCTATATCCTTTCTATGTACCTCAACCAATTCTTTAGTACAAAATGATTCCATAGCAGAAATCAATTCTTGTAAACTACAAGCATAAAAATCTACACCTTGAGTAGGTTCTTCTACCTGACTCTGAAGTTCTAATCCTTCATTTTGCATATTAACGTCTTCCATTGCTTCGTTTCGGAATTCAACAAGTTAAATCATAGACCATGTCATAGGTTTTCACAACACATACAACATATTGCAAAAATACATAATTTTGCCCATGTAAAAAAACAAAAACAACTCATTTTCAGAAAATATTTTCCATGCGTATAGATATCATCTCTGCAGTTCCTCAGGTAATTGAAAGTCCGTTAGAAACATCCATACTAAAACGTGCGAAAGAAAAAGGTATAGTTGAAATTGTCGTACACGATTTACACGACTACTCCTCGGATGCAAAACATCACCATGTTGATGATTATCAATTTGGTGGCGGAGCCGGCATGGTATTACAAATAGAGCCTATACACAAGTGCATACAAAAATTGCAGTCCGAAAGGAAATATGATGAAATCATATACATGAGCCCAGATGGTGAACAATTTACACAAAAAACGGCGAACCACCTTTCTTTAATGGAAAACATAATTATTCTCTGCGGACACTACAAAGGCATAGACCATCGTGTTCGCGAACACCTTATAACAAAGGAAATTTCCATCGGCGATTTTGTAATAACTGGTGGTGAACTTGCCGCTGCCGTTGTCACAGACAGTGTTGTAAGAATTTTACCGGGAGCTATGGGAGACATGGCTTCGGCCCTTGACGATTCTTTTCAAGACAATCTATTGGCTGCGCCTATTTACACCAGACCAGAGAATTACAACGGTTGGAAAGTTCCTGAAATCTTACTTTCCGGCAACACAAAGGAAATTGACAAATGGCAATTAGAACAATCTTTAGAACGTACTAAATTACTACGTCCCGATTTACTTGACGAAGAATAAAAAAGAGGTTTTCGCCTCTTTTTTATTTATAGAACTCATACTCCTCGTCAAACACATTGTGACAAAGATCTTCCAACACTATACGTAAGGTATGTTTTTTCCCGAATTCCATTTTATCTTTGTCAAACCATAAAAACACGGCACTACTTTTGGCATCATAATCAAGTATTTGCCATTCACCATCAATATACGCATTGTATTTTGCAACACCAGAATAATTGTCCGACATCTTAAACAAAATGTATTGTTGATTGGTCATATCGGCCAATTTTTCCTGGCTAATCTTTATGCTCGGTGCAACAGTATCAACAACCACAGCATAACTTCCTGGAGTTTTTATAAACGCATGCGCACAACCATTATCATCGAATTTCGTCATCACTGGAATTCTTTTTCCGCAATTTTCAATAATTGCTTTTCCTTGTAAACTATCAGGTAACGAGTATGGAATAATAATTTCAGCAGATTTCTTAAACATAACTTGATCTGTTACAAGTTTATACACTGAAGAATAATATCTTTTCTTAGCATTAGCATTGGAAACTACGACATCAAAAGTGAAATCCTCAAAAAACGTTTTAGCTTTTGCCTTAAATTGGAATTTTTCATACGTGTACGAGAACGTATCCGCACAACTAAACAGTCTTGCCGTAGAACTTTTCACAGCTTGATTTTCTAGTCCTTCATTCGTTTGAATCAAATTTATTTGTAATGACGCAGCATTACCCGCAAAATCCGTTACTCTGACCTCACATTGAGCCGTTTGGGCATCAGTGACTTCATAAATTCCTTGATTTTCCAGCTTTGTATAAATCTCCAACTCGTTATTTGGTTTCACGAACATACGCTCATAATTTCGTTTCGAAACCAATCGTTCTTCATAGTCAATCAAACTATTTATATCAGCAGTTGTAGCAAAATCTATTTCATCTATTTTTCGAGAATATATCGTTTTATTGTTGCACGACAAAGTCGTTGTATAAAAACCATAGATATTCGACATCTCCGGCATATAATCAAAACCTTGTACTGAAAAGCCTATTTTTCCCCACACTTTTACCGGTACATTCAAGGCATACACACCGTTACCTTTCGAAACGACTTCAAACAGTTGCTTTTCTGATTTCCCATTCACGAAACTTTCATTATCCATCGGATACACTCCGATTCTATAAATTTTAGGAGCAACATTATCCTTCAAATTGTAAAACAGCATTGGGTTTAAAGCATGTTGATTTTCTGTTTTTCGTATTTCGAAATGAAGATGCGGACCTCCTGAACTTCCTGTATTTCCCGACAAAGCGATCTGTTGTCCACGGCTTACAGGCAATTGTTCCGGAGTAAAACTAATATCAATTTGATGCTTTTTGTGTTCATATTGGTAAGCACGAACAACAGAATCAATACGTGGCTCAAATGATTTTAAATGAGCATAAACCGTCGTATACCCACTTGGATGATTCACGTACAACACATGTCCATAACCTGTCGGAGAAATTTGAACACGAGAAACATAACCGGTATCAACAGAACGAACGACTTTACCTTCTACTTTGTCTGTTTTCATATCAAGTCCGGAATGGAAATGATTCGGACGCAATTCTCCAAAATTTGCTGCCAAATACGTCGGACGTAAATCCAAAGGCAATATAAAATTCTGTGCCATCGCAACATTCAATGCAAGCACAGCCATAAACACAGTAATTAATCTACGCATAAATTCACTTTTTCAATTGGCGAATTTATTCCTTAAATAGATTTCCAACAAATTAAAATATGAACGAATTACAAACACTATTTGTCATTTATTACGAAAGTCATACTTTTGCAAAAACTATTTAAATGAGCGACTTCAAAAAACTTTGGAAATATCTATCCAATTATAAACAGCATCTTGTCCTTGTTTTCATTTTCAACCTTTTAGGTGCGATTTTTTCGTTTGGTATGATAGCACTCATAATTCCATTTTTCAATGTGCTTTTCGACCACACTCAACAAGTACACGAGTTGCCTGAGACATTCGTTCTTTCCAAAGACACCCTACTACTCTATTGCAACTATTACCTTACACTTGTAATCGAACGTTGGAACGAGTCCATAGCACTCATTTTCATTTGTTTAGCACTCATTTTTGTAACATTGTTAAAAGACGGTTTTGAATATCTTGGAAAATATTTCAACATTCCTATTGTGAACGGCGTCCCACGGGACATTTACAACATTGCATATTCAAAAATTCTACAACTACCTGTTTTCTTTTTTACTAACGAGCGTAAAGGTGATATCATGTCACGAATGTCTTCCGACATTACCATTGTACGCACAAGCATGAACTCTTTCATAGACTTAATAAAAAACCCTCTTTACATACTTGTGTACTTTACCGGTATCATCATCATCAGCTTTAAAATGACACTTATTGTATTCCTTTTACTTCCGTTTATGGGAATAATTACCGGAAAAATTGGGAAAAGTCTAAAGAAAGCGACAAATAGAACACAAGAACTGCAAGGCGACATTTTAGTCTATCTTGACGAAACTCTTTCGGGATTAAAAGTGGTGAAAATATTTAACGGCACACGACAAATGCGTGAAAAGTTCGAGGAACGAAGCAATGCATATTACAAGGAAATGAACCGTGCAAATAGAAAAAACAGTTTAGCACATCCACTTACCGACTTTTTAATCGTATTAATTCTCTCTGTTGCCATATTCATGGGTGGAAATTTAGTTCTTGCCCAAGATGGAGGAATGTCACCAGAAGCATTCATTGCATTCATACTTGCATTCACACAAATCGCAAGTCCTGCAAAATCATTCACATCGGCATTCTACAACATAAAACAAGGAGCTGCTGGTATCGACAGGATCGAGAAAATCATACAATCTGACGCAAAAATAGAAGAAAAAGAAGATGCTAAAAATATAGAAAATTTCAGCGACTCTATTGAATTCAAGGACGTTACATTTGGCTATAATTCAGAAAGAACTATACTCAAAAATATCTCCATAAAAATTCCGAAAGGAACATCTGTTGCACTTGTAGGACAGTCAGGATCGGGAAAGACAACCATAGCGAACCTAATTCCGCGCTTCTACGAGCCTACAATAGGAGAAATTTGCATAGACAATACCCCTATCAAAGATTTAAAATTAGCAGACTTACGCAACCTCATCGGAATAGTCACACAAGAATCTTTATTGTTTAACGACACTGTATTTAACAACATTGCCTTTGGTATAGACAACCCCGACAAAGAAAAGGTTATCGAAGCAGCAAAACTTGCGAATGCCCATGAGTTTATTATGGAATTAGAGAACGGTTACGAGACAAATATCGGTGACCAAGGAGGGAAATTATCGGGCGGACAACGACAAAGACTTTGCATAGCAAGAGCTATCATGAAAAACCCGAAAATACTCATCCTCGACGAGGCGACTTCTGCTCTTGACACAGAATCAGAAAGACTTGTACAAGAAGCTCTTTCAAACTTAATGAAAGACAGAACATCATTGGTTATTGCCCATAGATTGTCAACAATTAAAAATTCAGATAATATAATCGTTTTGAACGAAGGACGAATTGTTGAATCAGGCAAACACGATGAATTAATTGCACTTAACGGCGCGTACAAACGACTACACGACTTACAATTGATATAGTTGCTAATATGTTAATAACTATTGTTTGCCTGTAAAGTTTAGCAACGTAAAAAAATATATTTTTGGGTAGAGAAAGATTTAATGTAGAAAGATATGGAAAACTCAAATCAAGAAAGAGAAGAAGTATTCTCAAAATCTGTAAAAGCAGGTAAACGTACCTACTTCTTTGACGTTAAAAAAACTAAGACTAACGATTATTTTCTTACAATAACTGAAAGCAAACGAATTTTCGAATCTGAAGAAAAAGTTTCATACGAAAAGCATAAAATATTTTTGTATCAGGAAGATTTCGAAAAATTCCTTGAAGGAATGAAAAATGCTGTTGATTTCGTTACCGAAGAAAATCCTAATTTCGTTCCAAGAAGTGAGTCTCGTAAAGAGTCTGAAAATTCTGATTTTTCATTTTAATCTAAGAGCTGGTTTTTACGACCGGCTCTTTTTTTACTATATCTATGAGTACAGCAAGAAGTTTAGTATCAATCAGCGATTTTGATGTAGAAGAATACCTCAAAATCATGGAACTTGCAGCAAAGTTCGAAGCAAACAGTTACCGTAACCTTCTAAACGGAAGAGTTATCGCATCATTGTTTTTTGAACCTTCTACAAGAACACGCCTTAGTTTCGAAAGTGCAATCAACCGTCTTGGCGGACGCGTTATTGGTTTCTCCGACATAGAAACAACTAGTACAACGAAAGGTGAAACTCTACACGACACAATAAAGATTATCTCCAACTATTGCGACCTTATTGTAATGCGTCATCCTTTGGAAGGTGCCGCTAAATTTTCAAGCGAGGTTGCCAATGTGCCTGTAATAAATGCCGGTGACGGTGCAAACCAACATCCAACACAAACATTGTTGGATATGTATTCCATCACAAAAACACAAGGCACACTGGAAAACCTTTCTATAGCATTGATTGGAGACTTGAAATACGGAAGAACTGTTCACTCATTGATTATGGCAATGAAATATTTCAAGCCTACATTCCACCTTGTTGCTCCGCCAGAACTTGCTTTACCAAACGAATACAAGCAAATACTTATGGCAAACAACATTCCGTTCTACGAACATTCAGACATGCAATCTGTTCTAAATGAAGTTGATATCGTGTACATGACACGTGTTCAAAAAGAACGTTTTTCAGATTTGATGGAATACGAAAAAACTAAGAATTTGTATATTCTTAGAAACGACATGCTTGAAAAAACAAAACCAAATATGAAAATTTTGCATCCACTACCTCGTGTCAACGAAATCCAACCTGACGTAGATGCGAATCCAAAAGCATATTATTTCGAGCAAGCACGCAACGGAGTTTTTACTCGCCAGGCAATCATTAGTTATTTGTTAAACCTTAACGCTTAGAACCATGGGAAATATTCAAGGTAAACAAATGGTGGTTAGCGCCATAAAAAATGGTACCGTAATCGATCATATACCAAGCAAAAGTCTTTTTAAAGTTATTTCTATTCTAAAATTAGAAGAAATCAACACACAAATCACTTTTGGTCTTAATTTGGAAAGTAAGAAATTAGGAAGCAAAGCTATTATAAAAATTGCGGACAAATATTTTGAACAAGACGAGATTAATAAAATTGCCATCCTTGTACCAGAAGCGAAACTAAGCATTATCAAGGACTACCAAGTAATTGAAAAGAAAATCATAACTTGTCCTGAAAAGATTCAAGGTATTACACGTTGCTTCAATCCGAAATGTGTGACAAATCATCAAAACATTATGACAAAATTCTCTGTTGTCAGCAAAACGCCACACATTAGCTTGAAATGTGAATATTGCGAAAAAACAACAGATTTCGAGCATTTCAACTTTATCTAAAAATTACAAGCCAATCCTTTTTTACAGAAAATGGATTGGCTTTTTGCTTCTGTAATAAGCAAAATATTGGCAAGCAATTTGCTTTCGCTATTGTTTACAATTCAACATATTATGAAAAAAATCATCCTCTTCATATCTATACTATTTGTATCAATTTGTAGTTTTTCACAAGAATATTCTTCGAAAAACAAGAAAGCTATTGCTGCATACGAATTGGGATTACAAAATTTCCAGTTATTATACTATGACAAAGCTGAATTGAACCTAAAAACTGCACTGAAACAAGACGAATACTTTGCCGAAGCATATTATTTATTAGCTGGTGTATATGAACAAAGAAAAGACACGACAAACATGCTGGCGACATTACAGTTATGCGTTGATAAATGCGGCGGCACGCAATTATGGTCACGATATAAACTTGCATTTGAACAATATAATATAGGTATGTACAAAGAAGCTCTTTACAACCTACAACAATTCCAAAGAGCAAATGAAATGCATTCTTCGGCAACGCTTTCGAAAGTTGACGAGATGAAATTCAATGACTTACTATCAAAAACGAATGCTGCTATTGCATTACAAAGTAATCCTGTGAATTTCACCCCTAAAAATCTTGGAACAAACATCAACACGCAATATGACGACTATCATCCTTCTATTACCGTTGATGACAACACTATTATTTATACAACTAACCTTCCTACAAGTAATCCACGCGTAAAACAAGAAGATCTTTTTTCTTCTACAAAAAACGGAGAGACCTGGTCAAAAAGCGTTCCTCTATCTTCGATAAACACAAACACAAACGAAGGAGCACAATCTATTACAGCCGACGGAAAAACAATGTTTTTCACAATCTGCGGGGCGCCAAACGGACATGGTTCTTGTGACATTTATATGTCTAAAAAAATCGGTGGTCAATGGATAAAACCAGTCAATTTAGGAGAACCTATCAACAGCAAATATTGGGAATCACAACCTTCATGTTCTGCGGACGGAAGAACACTATATTTTGCATCTAACCGTCCTGGCGGAATGGGGAAAAAGGACATTTACGTCTCGTACCTACAAAATGGCCAATGGACTAAGCCTGTCAACTTAGGAGCTGAAATCAACACTAAATATGACGAAGAATCGCCATACATTCATGCAGACGGAACCACTTTATTCTACGCAACCGACGGTCTTACCGGCATGGGTAAGAAAGATATATTTGGCACGAAACTACTGAACGAGAATAATTCACAACAAAAGAACTGGGCAACACCAGAAAATTTAGGCTACCCTATTAATACATGCGAAGATGAGTCACATCTCATCATCAATGCAGAAGGCACAAAAGGATATTTTGCGTCAAATCGTCTTGGCGGTGTTGGCGGATTTGACATATACGAATTTACAATAGACGAAACATTCAAAGTAAAACCTAATCCTGTAACATACGTAAACTGTATTGTTTTTGATGCAGAAACAAAAACAAAACTTGGAGCAAACATTATACTTTCAGATGTAAAAACAAACGAGAAAGTATTCATCAGCAATTCTGACCAACTTACAGGAGAATGCATCGTTCCATTTACAGAAGGACACGAATATGCATTATCGGTAGAAAGAGCAGGATATTTATTCTATTCTGAAACAGTATCACTTGAGACATTTCAAGGTGCTGCAAAAGTTGAGATACCACTACAAAAAATCATCGTCGGAAACTACGTTGTCTTGAAAAACATATTCTTCGACACTGATCAGATTTCATACAAGAAAGAATCAGAACCTGAATTAGAAGCAATCGGCCGCTTCATGAAACAAAATCCTACCGTACATATAGAAATAGGCGGACATACCGATAACGTGGGAAATGCAACTTACAACCAAAAATTATCAGAAAACCGAGCAAATTATATCGCTAATGAATTAATAAAAGTTTACGGTATACAACCAGAACGACTAACATGGAAAGGTTATGGTAGTACAAAACCGTGTGCGCCAAACGATACACCGGAAAATAGAGCAAAAAATAGACGCACTCAACTCGTTATAACCAAGAAATAGAGCAATTGAGTATTTTTATAGTCAAAATATATAAAAAAGTGCTTGTCATTCCGCAAAAACCCGTAATATTGCACCGTTTTCAAGAAAAGACGTCTAATTATTAGACAATAATCCTACAAAATATTTTATGCAGAAAGTCAATATGACATTTTGCCTTTAATCAAAAAATATATCTAAACAATTTATGGACTCGGAAAACCTAAACGAAACCGAACAAGTATCTGCTGAAACAGCACAGCCTGTTGTAAAAGAAAAAAAGGCAAAACGCCCTCGTAAAATTGTTTCTAAGGCTGCACCTGAGCAAGCAGAAGAAACAAAAAAAGTTGAAGAAACTACAATAAGCGAAACTGCCGTCGAAGAGAAAGCTGAAGTTCCTGAAACTTCTACAGAAGAAGTCGAAGCAGAAACTGAACAGCCTAAACAAGAAAGAAAAAACAACGATCAACAAAAGAATCAAAATCGTCAACAAGAACAAAAAGACCAATCTAAATATCACGAATTCGATGGTATCATAAATGGTTGTGGTGTTCTTGAAATCATGCAAGACGGTCATGGCTACCTAAAATCAAGCGACTATAACTATTTAAACTCACCTGACGACATTTATGTAAGCCAATCACAAATAAAACTATTTGGCTTAAAAACTGGTGATACAGTAGAAGGTCCTATCCGTCCTCCAAAAGAAGGCGAAAAATACTTCCCTTTGGTGAAAGTTGAAAAAATAAACGGACGTACACCAGAAGAAGTTCGCGACCGTGTACATTTCGACCATTTGACACCATTATTTCCAGAAGAAAAATTCAATCTTACAGGTAATGGACACAACGATTTATCAACACGAATTGTAGACCTATTCACTCCTATCGGGAAAGGACAACGTGGATTAATCGTTGCACAACCAAAAACTGGTAAAACAACATTATTGAAAAGCATCGCAAATGCAATTGCCGACAATCACCCAGAAGTATATTTGCTTATCCTTTTGATTGACGAACGTCCAGAAGAAGTAACAGACATGAAACGCAGTGTTCGTGCCGAAGTTATTTCATCAACATTCGACGAACCATCCGACAGACACGTAAAAATCGCAAACATCGTATTGGAAAAAGCGAAACGACTTGTAGAATGCGGTCATGATGTTTGTATATTGCTTGACTCTATCACACGTTTGGCACGTGCATATAACATGGCACAGCCTGCATCTGGGAAAATCCTTTCCGGTGGTGTTGACGCCAACGCACTTCACAAACCAAAACGTTTCTTCGGTGCTGCCCGTAACATAGAAAATGGTGGTTCACTTACCATTATTGCAACTGCTTTGACAGAAACAGGTTCAAAAATGGACGATGTTATCTTTGAAGAATTCAAAGGTACTGGTAACATGGAATTACAACTTGACAGAAAGATTGCTAACAAACGTGTTTATCCAGCTGTTGATGTTACCCTTTCGAGCACTCGTCGTGACGACTTGCTTGTTGACAAACTTCGTCTTAACAAATGTTGGATATTACGTAACTACCTATCGGATATGACATCGGTAGAAGCTATGGATTTTCTAAGCAAGCAAATGCCACTAACAAAAGACAACGACGAATTCCTATTATCAATGGGGAAATAACAATATCTATAGATTTGAAAAATAAGGAAGTCGAAAGGCTTCCTTTTTTTATATTAAAACTACCAAAAGCTACCAACATTTTACAAAATTATAGGCTAATAGTTTTATTTTTTTTCTACTTTTGCGACAAATTATAGTTAGTAATATTTAACAATTATACAAAATCATGGCAGATAAAAAATTTTTGACATGTGATGGTAATGCAGCAGCAGCGCACATAGCATATATGTTCACTGAAGTAGCAGCAATCTACCCTATCACTCCGTCGTCTCCTATGGCGGAAAATGTTGATGAATGGTCAGCACAAGGTCGTAAGAACATGTTTGGTGAAACTGTTCTTGTACAAGAAATGCAATCTGAAGGTGGTGCAGCAGGTACTGTTCACGGTTCATTGCAAGCAGGTGCTTTGACAACTACATTCACAGCTTCTCAAGGTTTACTTTTGATGATTCCTAACATGTATAAAATTGCAGGTGAATTACTTCCTTGCGTTTTCCATGTTTCAGCTCGTTCACTTGCATCTCATGCACTATGTATCTTCGGTGACCACCAAGACGTTTTGGCTTGCCGTCAAATAGGTTTTGCTATGCTTGCTGAAGGTTCTGTACAAGAAGTTATGGATTTATCTGGTGTTGCTCACTTGGCAACAATCAAGAGCCGTGTTCCATTCTTGAACTTCTTCGACGGTTTCCGTACATCTCACGAATATCAAAAAATCGAAGTTATCGACCAAGAAGACATCGTTCCTCTTGTTGATCAAGATGCATTAAAAGCTTTCCGTGAAAGAGCTCTTACTCCAGAACACCCAGAAATGCGTGGTATGGCAGAAAACAATGACGTTTTCTTCGCTCACAGAGAAGCTTGTAACCCATATTACGAAAAAGTTGCTGATATCGTAGCTGACTATATGGACAAGATTTCTGCTATTACAGGTAGAAAATATCGTCCATTCGACTACTATGGTGCAGCAGATGCTGAAAACATCATTATCGCAATGGGTTCTGCAACTGAATGTATCAAAGAAGTTGTTGACTACAAAATGAAGAATGGTGAAAAAGTTGGTCTTATCTCAGTTCACCTTTACCGTCCATTCTCACTTAAATACTTAAAAGAAGCTATTCCTGCTTCTGCTAAGAAAATTGCTGTTCTTGACAGAACTAAAGAACCAGGTGCTAACTCTGAACCACTTTACTTGGACGTTGTTGATGCATTGGCTGAACTTGACATGCTTAAGAACATCACTGTAGTTGGCGGTCGTTACGGTCTTGGTTCTAACGATACTACTCCAGCTAACATCATCGCTATCTATGACAACTTAGCTCTTAACACTCCAAAGAACCACTTCACAGTTGGTATCGTTGATGATGTAACATTTACTTCTCTTCCAACAGGTGAAGAAGTTTCTGTTGCTCCAGAAGGAATGTTCCAAGCTAAATTCTTCGGTCTTGGTGCAGATGGTACTGTTGGTGCTAACAAAAACTCTGTAAAAATCATCGGTGAAACAACTGACAAATACTGCCAAGCTTACTTCGCATACGACTCTAAGAAATCTGGTGGTTTCACATGTTCTCACCTTCGTTTCGGTGACGCTCCTATCCGTTCTACATATTTGGTAACAACTCCAAACTTTGTAGCATGTCACCAACAAGCATACTTAAATATGTATGATGTAACTCGTGGTTTGCAAAAAGGCGGAACATTCCTTTTGAATACAATTTGGGATGGCGAAGAACTTGCAAACAACATTCCTAACAAAGTAAAAGCTTACTTCGCTAAGAATGACATTAAAGTTTACTACATCAACGCAACTAAGATTGCTCAAGAAATCGGTCTTGGCAACAGAACAAACACTATCCTTCAATCAGCATTCTTCCGTATTACAGCCGTAATTCCAGTTGACAAAGCTGTTGAAGAAATGAAACATTTTGCTCTTAAATCTTATGGTAAGAAAGGTCAAGATGTTGTTGACAAGAACTACGCTGCTATCGATCGTGGTGGTGAATACAAACAACTTACTATCGATCCTGCATGGGCATCTCTTGAAGCTCAACCAAAAGTTTACTCTGACGGTGATGACTTCATCAACAAAGTTGTTCGTTCAATCAATGCTCAAGATGGTGATTTATTACCAGTTTCTTCTTTCAAAGGTATCGAAGATGGTACTTGGGCTGCTGGAACAGCTAAATATGAAAAACGTGGTGTTGGCGCATTCGTTCCAGTATGGGATTCTGAAAAATGTATCCAATGTAACAAGTGTGCTTACGTTTGTCCTCACGCTTGTATCCGTCCATTCGTAATGACAGAAGAAGAAAAAGCAGGATTCAAGGGTCAAACAATCGAAATGAAGGCTCCAGCTGCAATGAAGGGTATGTACTTCACAATGCAAGTTGGTGTTAAAGACTGTCTTGCTTGCGGTAACTGTGCTGACGTTTGTCCAGGCAATCCAAAACTTGGTGGTTCTGCTCTTACAATGGTTCCATACGATGACAACTCAGAAGCTGCAATTAAAGAAGCTGCTAACTGGAACTACTGTGTAGAAAACGTTACTTCTAAACAAGATCTAGTTGACATCACAGCTAACGTTAAGAATTCACAATTTGCTCAACCATTATTCGAGTTCTCTGGTGCTTGTGCTGGTTGTGGTGAAACGCCATACGTTAAATTGATTTCTCAATTGTTCGGTGATCGTGAAATCGTAGCTAACGCAACAGGTTGTTCTTCAATCTACTCTGGTTCGGTTCCTTCAACTCCTTACACAACAAATGCTAAGGGTCAAGGTCCAGCTTGGGCAAACTCATTGTTCGAAGACTTCTGCGAATTCGGTCTTGGTATGCACATTGCTAACAAGAAAATGCGTGCTCGTGTTAAATCATTATTCGAACACACATTAGAATCAGATAAGACTTCAGCAGAATTCAAAGAAGCTGCACAAGAATGGATTAACGGAATGGATGACGCTGCTGCAAGTAAAGCTGCTGCTGCTAAATTGGTTCCAATGATCGAAGCTAATGCTGCTAAAGGTTGCGGAACATGTGCTCAATTGAAAGAATTAAGCCACTACTTAGTAAAACGTTCACAATGGATTATTGGTGGTGACGGTGCTTCTTACGATATCGGTTACGGAGGTTTGGATCATGTAATCGCTTCTGGCGAAGATGTAAACATCTTGGTTATCGATACTGAAGTTTACTCTAACACAGGTGGTCAAGCTTCTAAAGCAACTCCTCTTGGTGCAATCGCTAAATTCGCAGCTTCAGGTAAGAGAGTTCGTAAGAAAGATATCGGTATGATCGCAACTACTTACGGTTATGTATATGTTGCTCAAATCGCAATGGGTGCAGACCAAGCTCAATGTTTGAAAGCAATCCGCGAAGCTGAAGCTTACCACGGACCATCTATCATCATCGCTTACGCTCCATGTATCAACCACGGTTTGAAGAAAGGTATGGGTAAATCTCAAGCTGAAGAAGCTGCAGCAGTTGCTTGCGGTTACTGGCACCTATGGAGATTCAACCCAGAATTGGAAGCTGAAGGTAAAAACCCATTCACTCTTGATAGCAAAGAACCAGCTTGGGATACATTCCAAGATTTCTTGAAAGGTGAAGTTCGTTACGCATCTGTAATGAAACAATACCCAACAGAAGCTCAAGAATTGTTCGATGCAGCAGAAGACATGGCTAAAAAACGTTATGCTTCATATGTAAGAATGAGCAAATTGGAATACTAATAAGGAATTCCATAATCAATAAGAAACGGTGGTCCCAAAGGCCACCGTTTTTTGTTATAAAACACAAAACTATTCCTTTGTCTTTTGCAGAAAAAAAAGTATTTTTGTTTGACTAATTTTTAAGATAGAAAATGAACATTTCGTGGAATTGGCTACAAGAATACATCAATTTAGACATTGATGTAGAAACTACAGCTAAAATATTGACTGACATCGGCTTGGAAGTCGAAGGTGTAGATAAATTTCAAACTATAAAAGGTGGTTTGGAAGGCGTGGTTATAGGAAAAGTACTTACTTGCGTTGATCACCCAAATTCCGACCATTTACATATTACGACTGTTGATGTTGGTGGTCCAGAAATACTTCCTATCGTTTGTGGTGCTCCAAATGTTGCAGCCGGACAAACTGTTGTTGTTGCGACAGAAGGAACTAAACTATATGACGGAGACCAAGAATTCGTTATCAAGAAATCTAAAATCCGTGGTGAAGTTTCATGTGGTATGATTTGCGCCGAAGACGAAATAGGCGTAGGAAAAAGTCATGATGGTATCATGGTTCTACCTGATTCTTTACAAGCCGGTATGCCAGCTGCGGAATATTTCAACATAAAAGACGATTATACTATCGCTATAGGTTTAACACCAAACCGTATCGATGCTGCTTCACACATTGGCGTTGCAAGAGACGTTGCAGCATATTTGAACGTAAATGGTTCAGCAAAACTTACTCTACCTTCGGTAGATGCGTTCAAATTATCTGAACAAAAATCCCCTATTTCTGTTGTTGTTGAAAGAGAAGATCTTTGTCCACGATATACCGGTGTTGTAGTTTCTGGCGTTACAGTAAAAGATTCACCAGAATGGTTACAAAACAAATTGAAAGCTGTAGGTCTTCGTCCTATAAACAACGTAGTTGACGTTACCAATTTCATTTTAATGGAAATGGCTCAACCATTACACGCTTTTGATGTAGCAAAAATTGAAGGTTCTGAAATACATGTAAAAACCGTTGCCGATAAAACAAAAATGACAACATTAGACGGTGTAGAACGTGAACTTTCAGCAGACGACTTAGTTATCTGCAACACAAACAAACCTATGTGTATTGCCGGCGTATTCGGAGGATTAGAATCTGGTGTTTCAGAATCTACTACATCTGTTTTCATTGAAAGTGCATATTTCAATCCTGTTTCAATCAGAAAAACAGCACGCCGTCATGGACTAAACACTGATGCATCTTTCCGCTACGAACGTGGTATCGATCCTAACAACGCTATTTATGCATTGAAACGTGCAGCTTTATTAATTCAAGAAGTTGCCGGAGGGCAAATTTGTGGTCCAATTTTCGATTCACATCCAGAGACATTCCCTGCTTTTCCTGTTACATTAAACATGGACAAAGCATATTCTTTAATGGGAAAAAACATCGGTGACGACACAATAAAGAAAATACTTCAAGGTCTTGAAATACAAATTGTTTCTGAAAAAGATAGAGAACTTTCATTATTAGTTCCACCATATCGTGTAGATGTTCAACGTGCAGAAGATGTTATTGAAGACATACTTCGTATTTACGGATACAACAATGTTGAATTCACAAACAATCTTCATGCTGCTATTACTCATGCCGATGCTGTAAACCCAACAAAACTTCGCAATACTATTGCCGACATGTTAGTTGATAGCGGTTGGTATGAAATAATGAATAATTCATTAACAAACTCTGCATATTATACTGATTTACAAAGTGATATCAAAAGCCACCTTGTAAAAATAATGAATCCACTTAGTGCAGAACTTGACTGCATGCGTAACACTATGTTATTTAGTGCATTGGAAGTTGTAAACCATAACATAAACCGCCAACAAAACGATTTATCGTTGTTTGAATTTGGAAGTATTTATTTCACAAAAGCAAGCGAAGGTTAAATTACAAAAAAATATGGTGAACAACAACAAATTTCACTATGTATTACCGGTAAACAATCACCTTTACACTGGTCTGCAAAACAAGAAGACACCAATATTTTCGTACTAAAATCAGCAGTAATGAAGATATTGTCAAAACTTGGTATGATGAATATTCAATTTGAATTATACAAAGATGATATGCTTTCTGGTTTGGAATGCACTATCCTAAATCATAAAGCTGTTGCTCGTCTCGGTTCGGTCTCAAAAGCAATACTGCACAAATTCGAC
>JAKSTZ010000059.1 GCA_024402335.1 Bacteroidales bacterium | reverse complement strand
AAAAGATTTGTTTCAACAATATACAGGCAGACAGCGAAAAGCCGCCATTGAAGATCTGAACAACACAATTCGTATTTTGAAATTCTATTCCAATAACGATTTCGCTTTTAAAGACGTTCACAACGAAGAACTTTTCTATCAAAACGGAAAGATTCTGGTAGAAATGGTTACTCTTTTTCAATCATATCGCATTGTTTACCCAAGTAAACACCAGTTTTTGGGCGACTTGTTTGAGCAACTTTTGAACAAAGGTTTCAAGCAGAACGAAGGCCAATTTTTCACCCCGACACCTATTACACGATTTATTTGGGATTGTCTGCCATTGCAAAACTACATTTCGGAATGTGGTTTGCCTCGCGTAATAGACTATGCCTGCGGTGCAGGTCATTTTTTGACCGAAGCCGTTGAAGCAATAAATGCAGTGAGAAAAGATGCTGAAAATTCGTGGGTTGAAAAACATATTTATGGCATTGAAAAAGACTATCGACTCGCACGTGTAAGCAAAATTTCCATGTTTATGAATGGTGCAGGTGGCTCTCAAATCATATTTGGCGACGGATTGGAGAATTACACGGAAAAGAGCATTGAAAACGGGACTTTTGACATTCTTGTTGCAAATCCACCTTACAGTGTATCAGCATTCAAAAGCCATTTAAAACTCAAAAACAATTCGTTTGATATTCTCAATAAAATAAGCAACGATGGAAGCGAGATAGAAACATTATTTGTTGAACGCATTGCACAGCTTTTAAAGCCCAAAGGCATTGCCGCAGTAGTATTGCCTTCAAGCATTTTGAGCAATAACAGTGGAAGTTACGAAGCAGCACGTGAAAAAATATTGTCCCATTTTCTGTTACGTTCAATAGTTTGTTTTGGCAGCAAAACATTTGGAGCAACAGGTACAAATACCGTGGTGTTGTATCTTGAAAAATATGACGAGCCACCTGTACAAATGAAATTGGCAGACGATGTAGCCGATGCAATATTGAAAGGCGATGTAAACGACGAATGGGAAGACGCTAATGTGCTTGATACGTATGTTCGGAAAATAGAAGTTGAAAAAGATGTTTATCTGAAATTTGCCAAAGAAGAATATTCGCTCAACGAAATAAAAACGTTGAACTACTTTAGAGAATATGTTGAGGCATTTAACCCAAATGCACAAAAATATCCAAAAAAACTAACTGACGAAGAACGGCAATCAGAAGAATTACGACGTTTTTATGCTTTTGTAAAAAATATTGAATTCCAAAAGGTTAAATTCTTTGCCTTGGTGCATAAGCAAAACACATTGGTAATTACAGCTCCTGCCGATAATGCACAGCAAAAAGCATTCTTAGGTTATGATTGGAGCAACCGAAAAGGTGCTGAAGGAATCGTGATAAATCAAAAAGGCGGCAAACTCTACAATGATTCCGACCGATTTGCACGAGGTACATTGGCTTGCGCAGTTCGCAATACCTTTGCAGATGCCACAACAACAATAGCCGATGATTTGGCACAATACACTGCTTATTATTCATTGGCTGATATGCTCGACTTTAGCAGAACAACATTTGACAAATCAATAAAAACAAAAGCACAAAAGAAAGAAGAGATTAAAAGTAAATATGATTTGGTGAAGATTGGAGCGTATTTATTTGAAAATAGGAAAAGTGAAATTCAAGTTAATCAGGCTAAAGAAAATAAGAATGGATTATATCCTTTTTTTACTAGCGGATTAACTGTTTATAGGCATGATGATTTTCTTGTTGATGGTGAAAATATTTATATGGCAACAGGAGGAAATGCAACAATTCAATATTATAATGGTAAATCATCTTACTCAACAGATACTTGGGTAATAAGAAGTAGTGATGAAGGCAAATTATCGACTTATTACTTGTATCTATTACTACAAGAAAGAGTTCAAGAGATAAATAATGATTATTTCAAAGGGACGGGATTAAAGCATTTACAAAAGCCAGATTTTAAACAAATTCAAATACCCCTTCCACCGCTTGATATTCAACAGCAAATAGTTACCGAATGTTCCGCAATTGATACCGCAAGAGAAGACGCGGTGAAAAAGATTGTGGATTTGAAAAAAGAAATTGAATCAACAATGAGTAGCGTAAAAGGGGAGATTGTATCAATAGCTAAAATCGGTCAGATTAAAATGTGCAAACGAATTATGAAATATGAGACATCTTCTTCGGGCGATATTCCCTTTTATAAAATTGGGACTTTTGGCAATGTTGCAGATTCTTTCATTACAAAAGAAAAATTTGATGAATACAAAACACTATATCCTTATCCTAAGAAAGGTCAAGTATTGATCTCGGCAGCTGGAACAATCGGAAAATCAATTCTCTTTGATGGAGAACCAGCTTATTTCCAAGATTCCAACATTGTATGGATTGATAATAATGAAGAAATAGTATTGAATAACTATTTATATAGATGTTTGCAATTTGTAGATTGGAGTAAATATGAGACTAATGGTGGCATTATTAAGAGATTATACAACGATAATCTTCGAAACACACAAATCACAGCACCTTCTCTCACCGAACAGCAAGCCATTGTTTCCAAAATCGAAAAGATAGAAACCGAAATCGCAGCATTGCAAAACACAATAAACGAATCGGCAGGCAAGAAAAGTGAGATTTTGAAGAAGTGGTTGGAATAAGAAGTCGTGATATTTAGCCCCGAGGCTGTTTCCAAATCTGGACACGCGAGACCCTCGAACAGCACGGCTTCTCGCCCGAACACGCGCCCTACTACATCGTCCTCCACTTCGACAACAGCAAGGTGATTCCTTTTGCAAAAGACATCGATTTGCGCCAACGCCTCAACACCTACCGCGCCAAAATCCGTCCTCTGAGCGATTTCATCGGCCTGAAGTGATGGAATTTGCCAACGTAAACGATTGCAATCCGCTGAAGCCAAGACTTCACGAAGGGGATTTAAAGAAAACCGATCGGAAACATAAGGCTAAATGTTAAAGGACAAAATATTAGTCATTGGGTCTGTCAATAACGAACTCGTTTATTCCTATTTTCCCTTGCTCATTGCATTGGCAATATCAAGTTTCAATGATTCACTAAAGTCGGTACAATCAACAATGCATTGCATGATTGGCAACAATAATTCATCTGAAATATTTCCTGCTGCAATGTGATATACAATTGCCTCCATCCGTTTCATAAACATTACGGCTGCCCAATTGTGTCCGTTTTTGTGAAGAAAGTATGTGCCCAACGTTAAGGCAATCCTTTTGTTCCCATCGTTGAAGAAATGACCCGAACAGAAACGAAATACAAGATATGAAAGTTTCGAAACGAAATCAGGATAATACATGTCGTTTTGTACAAAATCAATAACCGCCTTAATGCCTCCTTCATCACGTACACCCGAAAATCCTCCTCCGCTTTTTTCAATGGTACGTGCATACACATCTAGCACTTCTTCGTATGAGATATATTGGATTTCGCTATTTGTCATCTTCGGCTTGCTTTAATCGTTTCAATACATCTTTGTTTTCTTCGAGAATTTGATCAAAGTCGATT
>JAKSTZ010000058.1 GCA_024402335.1 Bacteroidales bacterium | reverse complement strand
GTATCCAACAACGATTCTGCAATCAACTGACCCATAGAAGGCGGGCTCAAACGAGCTTGGGCAAATTTCATAGAAGTTGCAATTACATCTTTGTTACGAGTAATCAATGCACCTATACGAATACCGCATACATTATATCTTTTTGAAAATGAATCAATTAAGATTGTATTTTCTTCTATACCCTTCAAATTCATTACAGAATAGTGTTCGCTATCGTAACAGAAATCACGATACACTTCATCACACACAAGGAACAAATCATATTTACGAACAAGATTTCGAATATGCGAAAGCTCTTTTTGTGAATACACGTGACCTGTAGGGTTATTCGGATTACAAAGCATAATCGCCTTAGTTTGAGGCGTTAACGCATCTTCAAAATCCTCTATCGAAGGCAAAGCAAAATTATTTTCTATAGAAGAACGAACAGGTATCATTCTCGCACCTGTTTCTGTTGTAAAACCGTAATAATTAGCATAATACGGTTCAGGAACGATAACTTCATCCGCATAATTCAAAATGCTATAATACGCAAAACATATCGCTTCCGACCCACCTGTTGTTATAAGAATATCGTCACAAGAAATATCTATTCCAATTTTTTTGTAATAATCTGCAAGTTTCTGTCGTAACGATAGATTTCCTGCAGAATGCGAATATGGAATATATTTTCCTTTATAATTATGCATAGCTTGTTCCGCCAAATCAGGTGTAAGCAAATCCGGTTGTCCAATATTTAGGTGAAGCACTTCTACTCCACGACGTTTTGCTTCGTCTGCATACGGCACCAATCTACGAATTGGTGAAGCTGGCATTAATAAACCTCTTTCAGATATACTTGGCATTTATTCAAAAATTTACACTATTTCTCAATCACTTTTTCAGATTGATTGACCGAAATTGTATCGTTAGTATTCGTTTTATTCCTTCCTAATATTTCCTTATGTGGATTTGGTGTTACAAATCCTTTGATAACAAGCAACATAGCACTATTATCTGCATTTGAGAATACCGTTATTCCTTTTTCAAATTCGCCACTTCGCCGAGTATCGTACGATACTTCTATCAAGCCTTTTTCACCCGGAGCGACAGGTTTATTCGACCATTTAGGAATAGTGCATCCACACGTACTTTGAACCTCTGTTATTAGCAAAGTATCGAGGCCGGTGTTTTTAAATACAAAATCAAACTTAGCAGGTTCACCAAAAATTACTTTACCAAAATCATGCACACCAGTATTAAATTCAATATGAGCTTTTGTTGCATGTTTCTGTAGATATTTTGCCCTTGAACAAGAGCAAAATACAGCAACAACGACCAACAATATAGGTAATAAGCGTTTCATAACGCAAATTTAACGAAAATCATGAATTATTGAGCTGAAGCAATAAAATTCGTTAGTTTTATAAAATCATCAACAGATAATTGTTCCGGACGCATAAGTCCTATCTTTTCCTCTAATTTCCGTCCTTGCAACAAGTTTTTCAAAGAATTATTTAATGTTTTGCGTCTTTGATTAAAACTCGTTTTCACAACTTCAAAGAACAATTTTTCATCGCAAGGCAAAGAATAATCTTCTTTACGAACCATAGATATAACCCCCGACTTCACCTTTGGCGGCGGATTGAATTCGTTTTCATCTACAGTAAAATGATATTTCGTTTCATAAAATGCCTGAACCAACACCGACAAAATGCCATATTCCTTAGAACCAGCAGGAGAACAAATCCTGCGAGCAACCTCACGTTGAAACATGCCAGCCATGGCAGGCACCAAATCACGATGTTCTATCACCTTGAAAACAATTTGGCTCGAAATGTTGTATGGATAATTTCCCATCACCATGAACGGTTCGCCACCAAAGAACTGTTCCACAGGCAATTTCAAAAAATCACCTTGAATACATTGCGCAGCCGGTATAATCTGATTCGCCAACAAATAATCTATAGATTCTTCGTCAATTTCAATGACCTTGGTAAGTATAGGTTTCTCTAACAAATGCTGAGTTAAAATACCCATACCTGGACCAATTTCTATACAATTCTTACAAAGTAAAGGCAATGTATCGGCAATATTTTTTGCCGTAGCACTACTTCGTAAAAAATGTTGGCCAAGATTTTTCTTTGCTCGTACAGGCGAACCCATTATTTTCTATCAATAAATGTAACACATTGGCGGTTCAACAACTCACCCTCTTCATTCTTTATTTCGAAAACAGCTTGATTTTCAGATATATCCTCACGATATACAGAAACTGTTTCACCATAGCGACATTCCTTCACAAAATTGACTTCCAATTCCGATATTTGTTTTTTCTTATGTTCATCTAGCGAAATTGCATCCAATACCCACAATACATAACGGAAACTAGTAGTATGCATATTACAATCCAAATCACTAAACACAACTGTATGCGTATGTACCAATTGCGGATTGACAATAGCTTTTAGTTTTCCAGGAGCACGCAATGTCGACTTTTCATCAATGATAAACTTTTCTGGGAATTCCGGCATTTTCTCCAAAATATTTACCGGACGACGAGTTTCATAATCAACCAAAGCAAATATGGTCGTGATGTCAACTAAATGATTTCCAGCCGCATCTTTGAATGTGCAATTACGTTGCGTAGTTATTCTGGTACAATCTTCCACCCATGTTTCAACCGTAACAGTTTCACGATCATGAGGAAATGTGTTCACTTTAATATATGTACGTAATGTTACCCAAGTCAAGCCATGGTTTAATAGTGATTCCACTCCAAATCCTTTTGTGCTTGAATCAATATTGGCTGCCATCATAAACATATTACCAATAGAATACACTGTGGAATCAAATGAAAAATCCACATCATTGCTTTCTATATCTCTTTGTACCGTAGTTTTCTCCATAACTTTGTAATATTTAACAAATATAAAAAAAGCCCATAAAAATTCACATGTTAATATACCAATTCAAAAAGTATATTGTTTTCTTTAAATCCAACATAAAACTCTATCAACGAAAAAAAGGGTTGTACATAAAGTTAAAATGCATTTATGAAAGCCTTTTACAAAAAAATGTCGCCATGTATTGTTATATAATAACAGTAGAAACAATGTTATCCCGAATATAGTCATTGACGAGATACAACAAAATCTTGATTAAAAACTATACCTATAGACAATATAATTTGTATTCACAATAATCCGTATTTTATTTTAGATATATTCCTGGTCAAGAAAAGAGCCAAAGAACCCTGCCAAACACATGCTTCGCTAAAAATCCCCTACGAACGACTAAAAAAAAGACTATGAGTTGATCCATAAATATATCGTCTTTTTCTTTACGCCTACCTACTGCGATTTTCTTAATGCGCGTAGCTGAATTGGTTTTACTATTCTTACATAAAGGAACAACTATTACATACCTAGCACTCCTTAATCAAAAATATGACATAGAAATTTACATAAAAAAGCCCAAATAAAATGTATTTATTTGGGCTAAAGTTATACAGCAACCAGATTATTTTGTTTTAATAGTAAAATCAAATACACTTTGATTTTGTCTTCCTGAAGGAACTGCACCTTTATAGAAGAAACAATATTCTCCGTCTTTCATTGGTTCCATTGGTTCTATTTCAAAAACAAATTTTGATATTTGAGTTATCTTAAATGGGATTGCATCTTTTGTAACGACACCACTTTTTACACCTCCTACAACATTTACAGAAGCAGTTGTTACAGCACGTTCTTTACGACTTCTCTCCATTCTCAACATAACAAATTCATTTGGATTCGAAGCAGTTTTAAAGATCCAGTCAAACGCACTCATTTGATTTGTTGTTGCTTCTACAACATTAAAATAAACTTTAAACTTTGGTTTTGTTTTACTAATTTGATTAGAAGAAGTTTCCCCCGAAATTGTTTGTTGAATTTTTGCAGTAACCAATCCGCCAGCATTTTGTGAGCCAGAAAAAACAGTAGGATGAATTTTCACCTCTTCACCTTTGGCGTTAAAATAATAAATTCCTTCTTTTTGATTTTTCTTTTGTGCGGCTGTCATTGCTGCAAAAATTTCATTACTTGCATTTTTCGCTTTTAAAGCCTTTAAATCTGATAAATCAGATGAAAATTCACAT
>JAKSTZ010000057.1 GCA_024402335.1 Bacteroidales bacterium | reverse complement strand
TAGAAGCATACACAGAGGAAGTTGTAAAAGCAGAAGAACTACATGATGGGGATATTTTCAAGTCGAAAAATGGTACTGTGAAGTATAGATTTTGTGGTTTGTCAGACAATGGCAAGGTAAACGCTGTAAATATAGATAACGGTTGCTTCACTACAGTTGGTGGGGGCAAATATAGAGTTATAGAAAGGTTATAAATTATGCAGAGTGTTTCGGATTCAATAAATTCTATAAAGTCTGGTTTTGGATGTGTGAAGATTTATCCAGGAATGTATAAAGAGCATACATATATGTTTGTAGATGGAAGAAGAATTGACGAAAATACATTCAGTTGGAAATTAAACAATGATAAAGCAGAAGCAAAAGAAAAACAGACCGTTTTTTATTTAACATTAAACGATCTGTCATCACAATTTTATACCAAACGTAGACATGGTGTATTAACAGTAGTTGTAGAAAAAGAAACGAGTGGCACGATTTATCAAATTGGTAAGCATAACGAAACCATTTGGGAAAAGCATGGTGTCACAGTTGGTTATGAAATGTAACCTTGTTTACCTTCGTATACAGATTTTTTAGATTGCGCTATTGCCTGACATAGATTTTCTTCGTTAGGCATAGTGTTATCTGTATACATCAGTTCGCCACGTGCTTTCTCCATCTGGTAGTTATCGAAGATGGTTTGTGCAACATTAACACGTGAACGCATAGTTGTATGATTATGAGCTGTCAGCATATCAAGTTGTGCTGTCCAAGAAGAACCTGTATTGCCAAAAATACAGAATGAAAGTTTGCGCTTATCCGAAGCAGGTGCAATATTGCTGATATAGTATTGTAAGGCAGAATCAACGATATTGTCATCAACATAACCATCGAGGTTCTTAAAATAGTCTGGGTGTAAAAAGTCCAGAATGAAACGTAATGGATTTACACCTAAAACATCGAACCATTCTATTAAATCAATGATGTTAGGTACGGAATATCCATTTTCCCAATTTTGAATAGTTCCAAGTGATTTTTGAAGTGCCTTCGCCATATGCTTCTGTGACTTGTGAACTGAACAACGAGAAGCAGACAACATTAAGCAAAGGTTTTCAGATGTGATTAAACGATTATTCAATATTTTGTACCTCCCCAACAGGTAAATTATATAAATAATTATAAGTACGTATTTTATCAAAATATAGATTACTTTTTGCTACGATATATATAAATTATTAGTAAAAGATACATTAGGAGGTAGCTTATGGATAACAATATTGTCGAATTAGTTGGAATTTTGTCGAATGATTTTGAATTGGATCACGAAAGCAAAACAGAATCGTTCTTTAAGAATACAGTTTTAACGAAAAGATATTCAGGAACAGTAGATAAAGTAAACATTCTTGTTCCTAAAAATAAGATCGGTACATTACATAAAGGCGATAAAGTAGAAATCAAAGGGCATTTTTACTCAAAGGATGTACAGGAGCATCTTGTCTTATATGTATATGTAAAAGATATTACATTATTAAGTGATGAATTTTTCTTAAATAAGAATGACATTATATTACAGGGTTTCGTATGTAAACCATCTGTATACAGAGAAACGCCACTTGGCAGAACCATTTGTGATGTATACCTTGCGGTAAACAGACAATCTGGAAGAAACGATTATATACCTTGCGTTGCATGGGGAAAAATTGCAAGACAACTCAAAGATGTTAAAGTAGGTACTTTAATTAAGATTAAGGGTAGAGTGCAAAGCAGGGAATATATAAAGAATGAGCAGCCACACACAGTATATGAAGTGTCAATTATGGAGGTTTTATGAGATTATCAAACCTTGTAACGAAAGAGGTTGAGGATATTCTTGCAAAGCTGAATTTAAGTGACGAAGAAACGGAAGTTTTTATGCTGCTTACAAAGGGTAAAAGTGCGATATATATTGCCGATAAACTAGCAATGTCAGACCGTACAGTTTACCGAATCAAAAGAAGAATCAATCAAAAGATGGAAAGGATGTGACACGTGGACAACCTAAATGTGTTGCAGTATGCGGTTGAAAATGGTATTATCGATACTGACAGCGTACTCGCAGAAATCAATATGAACGAAAGACGAAGATTTTTGGAGCAACACAAAAATAAGGTCTGGCAGACCGATGATGGCAAAGAATGGAAAACCTATTTGCCAGATGAAAAAGCCAATCGTGGTAAACGTATCATTCGTAGAACAACAAAAAGTGCGCTAGAGGATGCACTTGTAGAGTTTTACAAAGAACAAGAACTTGATCCTAACTTTGAAGATGTATTCAATCTATGGATCGACAGAAAACTTCGTTATGAGGAAATCCAAAAACAGACTTATGACAGGTATAAAACTGATTTTTACCGATTTTTTGAAGGAACATCAATGATAGACAGGCGTTTTCGCTACATCACACAAGAAGAACTTGAAGAATTTATCCGAGATACAATCCTGGAAAAGAAGTTATCTGCAAAAGGATGGGCGAATTTAAGACTTCTGCTTAATGGTATGTTCAGGTATGGAAAAAAGTTTGGTTTTACCAATATCAGTATTACGCAATTTATGGGTGACTTGGACTTGTCTAGGAAATCGTTCCGTAAGATTCATAGGACAGACGAAGAATCGGTATTTACCGATGAAGAAGTAAGGCGTATATCTTATGAACTTGACAACGATAACATTTTGGATTGTGCGATAAGACTTGCATTTCTTACAGGTATGAGAGCAGGTGAAATATCTGCACTTGCTTGGGAAGATGTAAAGGATGGTTATATCGATGTATGCAAGACAGAAGTCCGTTACAGAAATGACGATGGACATTATGAATTTGTTATTCAGAATAACCCAAAGACAGATGCAGGTTTTCGCAAGTTGGTTTTAACCGATGAAGCACAGGAGTTTCTTGCAGAACTACACAGCAAATATCCAAACAACGAATACGTGTTTATGAAGAACGGTTCAAGAATACGTTCTAAACTGTTTTCAACCAGGCTGTATCGTATCTGCGATCACTTGAATATAGCAAGAAGGTCGATGCACAAGGCACGTAAAACGTATGCGACAAGGCTGTTAGTGAATAATGTTCCTGAAAATGTAATCATTTCACAGATGGGGCATACCGATATTTCAACCACGAAAAACTACTACTTCTACAATAACAAAAAACAAGAAGAAATACGTAATTATTTGAACGAAGCATTAAGGGTTTAGGAGAGAAAATCTGCAATGTTTCTAAATTTTTACTCTATTTTTTGCAAAGGTGTTTCATTGAAACAAACGAAACACTTGAAAAATGTGTAAAACCACGAAAATACGTGGAAAAATGAGGGTGTCTTTGCAATTCAAATCCCCCTCCCGCTATTTTTTTGCTGCGCAAAAATAAGTAAAACCCACGTATTTCAAGGAAAAATAAAGAATAAGGGGAAAGTGAGTGCGCTGTCAAATTTAATAACGTAACACACTATGAAACACCATGCATTGCATGGTTATTTTTTTGCCATTTTGTCAGTAAATTGTCAGTTTGTTGTCAGTTGTACTGACTTTTTTTATGCTATTTTTTATGTATGAAAGTGTGGGAGGTGGTAGTTTGTTACCAGAAAACTTAAAAAATTTATTTTTACGAAATGGAAACGTGCAAACATTATCATTTTCTATGCAGAGTAGAATGTTAGAAGCATTTGATTACGCATTGGAGGTATCAGAGTATGAATTATCCGTACAATCCACAGATGAATTACCAACCAATGATGAACAATCCGTATCTGGATCGGCTACAACAGAATTTTCAACAGACTATGCCAACGATTACACCTACACCGAATATTAAAATTGTAAATGATTTTTCGGAAATAACAGCAAGTGATGTACCGATGACAAGTCCGTTCAGCTTATTTGTAAAAAATGATTTATCAGAAGTACAGATGCGAAAGTGGAACGCAAATGGTTTGATTGATAATTTGAGTTTTAAGCCATTTTTGAGTGAAGGGGTAGACAATGTACCACAAACAGAAGAAAAATCGAAATTTGTGGCATATAACGATGTTATACAGGCATTTAATGATAGGTTTGATGCATTAGAAAAACTTCTATCGGAAAATACGACAAAAGTTCCTGCAAGAAGTAAGAAAGTGAGTGATGAATAATGAGCATAGTTGATATGTTGATGAACAAGGCAATGAATAGTCCAAAGGTGCAAAGCAATCCTATGGCACAGAACGCACTTCGTATGTATCA
>JAKSTZ010000056.1 GCA_024402335.1 Bacteroidales bacterium | reverse complement strand
AATCTTTTACGGTATCGTATTTAGAAGTTTCAGAAAGATTCCATAACTTTTCCTCAACTTTACGTGATAACTCAAAATGATAACGTGGAGAAAGTTCAACATCTTCCATATTCTATTGCCCTCCAAAATTCAAAAGACTCAACTGATTTTCAATCTCTTTTTCAAGTTTATGACTTTCCACGAATTGTGATTTCAAGGTTGTCTTAAACTCGTTCATTTCTGCTTCAAATTGTTCTGCAGTAATGTCCTCGTATTCAATTTTAATGTCGAAATACTGACCTGCACTGAGTGAATAATTCTTTTCTTTTATTTCTTTGAAAGAAACAGCCACAGAAAAATCATCAACTACATTTTTATTACGGAATGTTGAAACCATCAATTCAATATCATCGGCAGAAAGGAAAGTCTTCTTTAAGCCATTTGCGTCTTTCCCTTCCGTACCCAATTTTGAAGCGTCAATCAAGATTACCTTGTCGTTGTCAGTTTTACCTGTTGTTTTGTCAAAGAAAAGAACCGATACATTTGTACCTGTGTTTGCAAACACGTTACTTGGCATACTTATTACACCCCAAACAATATGTTCATCAACTATTTTTTGTAAAATCTTTTTCTCAATACTCGATTTTGCGGTTATAAATCCTGTTGGGACAACAATTGCACCTTTACCATTCTCTTTAATTGAATTCACAACGTGTTGAATAAAACACGTATAAATAGGCATTTTTTCCGTTTTGTTTGGAAGCCCTGCCCAAAAACGTGAAGCCCATTTGTTTTTTATTTCATCAACCGTGTCGGAGAAATCCATTTTGAAAGGAGGATTGGATACAACAAAATCGAATTGGCGAAGCGTTTTCCCATCATCGCTTTTGTGATACGGAGCGAGTAACGTATCGCCTTGAATAGCGTGGTCGAGCGAAGACACTAACCCATTAAGCATTAGGTTTAGACGAAGCATTTTACTACTTCGTTGGCTAATATCTTGCGAGAAAATGGTACACTTATCTTCGCCGATTTGATGAGATAGAGCCATCAACAATGTACCTGTTCCTGCCGATGGGTCGTAACATTCTTGATTTGTTAGATTAGAATTGTCGCCAACAAGCAAACGTGCCATTACTTTTGCGATTGCTTTTGGCGTATAGTATTCTGCATATTTACCACCGCCAGCCGTGTTGTAGTCCTTTATCAAATACTCAAAAATATCGGAAAAGAAATCGTAGTGTTCCGTAAAGGTTTCCTCAAACGAAAATTTGTTCAATTTGTCGAGTAACGCACGAGCGAATTGTGGTCTATCTGATTCATTTGAAACAAACCCTGTAATTTTCTCAAAAATAGGTAGTTTCTTTTTGTTACCTTGTGCGTCAGCAGAAAGTGTATGGAAAATCTCCAAATTCTCATTGGCAATTTCAACCATTGTTTCATCAAAAATCACATCTATTTCACCCTTCGTCTGTTGATTCCAAAGACTTGCTATCAATTGGTTTGGTTTAAGCATTGGAACTTCGGCAGGCATAAAAACTGATATAGTATCAAGTTGTTTGTCGGTAAGTTTAGCATATTCATCTTCCCATTTTTCACCTGCTTCTTTTATTTTCTTTACTTCGGGAATGTCGAGTTTTTTAAGTTCATACCCGAATTTATCAACCAAAAATTTGTACAAAAAAACTTGAGTAATGATTTTGTATTCGTTTCCATCGTTTCCCAACCCCTTTTGTTGGCATACTGCCTTTAGGTCGTCGATTAGTTCTATGGTTTTCTGTTTAATGTTTTTTATATCAGTCATAATGGAATAATTAAGCGTTATAATAAGCGTTGTATTGATTTACATATTGCTTTGCCACACGTTTTTCAACGAAAATATAATCATCGGTGTCAGCCTGTATATCTTTCATTTGTGTAAGACAATGAGCGATTTGGTTTAAGACGGTTTTTTCAAAATATACGTCTTGTTTCAAAATATCGTTTCTGTCGTAAACTTTTTGGTCGATAGCATTTTTAATCACACAAAGCGAGTTTACAATGTCTTGGTCGAATTTTGATATAATCGGTTGTTGATTATTCTTCATTCGTTTCTGATTCTCTTCACGAATACGCTTATGTACATAGGCAAATTTCACATCTCCATTGTAACGATTCAAGAGGGCTTCATTTGCTTTACGTAGTTCGTTCAATTTTGCTAAAATCTCTTTCAATTCCTTGCTTTGCTCTTCGTATTGTTGTACGGTACTTGGTTGGAAGCCGTGTTTCTTGAACAATTCTTCAAATGCTTCTTTGAGCGAAATAAATTCGGGGTCTTCTTGGTCATAATTCGACATCAATTCCCGAATGGCTTTCTGATAATTTTCCTGCAATTCACTACCGCCGTCAATGATTTTCATTTCGGCTTCGCCGATTTTATTGAAATCAAACTGAATATCAAGCATTGCTTTGTTGATAGCCATAGTAGTTTCTTCGCTTCGTTCAAAGGCTTCTTTCTGATTTATAAGGTCAATACGCCGTTGTACTTCACGAATCAACAAAGGCAGTTTTTCAATTTTGATTTGTTCCACCTCTGATTTCAATGTTTCATCGCCAAATGTCCGAACCAAGTTATATGCGTCACGAGTTTTAAGCAGGGCATCACGTAAAGGTTTTAATACTTCTTTGTCGTTTTTGGTGGAAATTTCTGTGGCAAAATGTTCTACATCAGATGTATCGTAATCAAACAGAATCTGAACGGTTTCCTTTATTTGGGAAACAAGTTCTTCCTTGTTTTCCATAACTTGCTCGTACATATTAGGCAAGTCTTCGTTAGGATTTACTTCTTCGTCATTCTCCGTCGAGAGTTTTATATTGTATTTATTCAACTCTCGCATATATGCCTCGTTGGTTTGCTCAAAATTTGCTTTTATATCGGCAAAATCAATCACATATCCACGTTTCATTTCTTTATATGGACGATTGACACGTGTAATTGCTTGCAACAAATTATGGTCTTTGACTTTTCGACCAAAATACAGGCGTTTCAAACGTGGTGCGTCAAAACCTGTAAGCAACATATTATACACAATCAAAATATCAATTGTGTTTTTCTTTTTGTAATCGTAAACTAATTGTTTGCGAGTTTCTTTGTCGTCGCTATCGTGAAGTATCAATGCCTGTTTGAAATTACATTTGTTGGTATCTTCAGCATTGATTTCATCTTGAACCTCTTGAAAGATTTGGTTCATCATTTTTGCTTGGCTACTTGATTCGCATATTATCATACCGCCAAGCGAATCGTCGCCGTATAAAAGTCTAAAATCTCGCAAATCACGAATAATGTACAAGAGCAAAGCCTTCAAATAGGTTTTATGGCTGATAATATCGTCTTTTTTTAGTTCACCTTTTGCCACTAACGAATCAAGTTTTTCGTATGCTTCTTTAATCTTCATACGATAGCGAGTTTCTATTTCTTCACGTATCAATTTAAGCGTGTATCCATCTTTTATTGATTGGTCGTAATAGTAAGTATGCAAGTAATTACCGAAAACCTCACAACTTGAGCGTTCTTCGCCAATCAGCGGCGTACCCGTGAGGGCAATTTTTATTGAATTTTTATCAGCATTGAAAAGATTAGAAAGGAACGAACCATCGGGTTTATATCCACGATGAGCCTCGTCCAAAATGAAGATTCGTTGTAATTTAGTGGAATATGCAGGTAAATCAACCTTTTCTTTATCTTCTTCAAATCGTTGAATGTTTACTACGGTAATTTCTTTATCACCCACATTGGTTTGCAAAGAAGAAACACTACGGAACAACGCCATCAATTCTGCTTTGGTGTTTGCTGTTGTTACCTTTAGTCCACGAGCCGAGAACTCCTGTGATGCCTGTTCAAGCAAATCCAAACGGTCAACAATAAAATAAAATTGAGCAACGGTGTTCTGTTTTGCGTACATATCCGTAAGAATATGAACCAAATGATATGACAATGCCGTCTTTCCACTTCCTTGTGTGTGCCAAATAATACCCGACCTAATGCCTTCGCTTAATTTTCGTTGTACTGCATACGTAGCAAATAATTGTTGGTAACGCATTATGTGTTTTTCATCACGAATCTCTACTTGTCCATTTTCTTCTTTTTCCTCGTGTACGTATGCTATTCCATATTTAAGCAAATAAAGCAAACGCTCTGGACTACACATAGAAGTTATGACACGATTCGTTGGGGTATAAAAATGGCAATTCGTCTTGTATTCTGTATTTTCCCTTAATACTTGATTGTTAAAGTCAGAAAGAATTTGTTTTTC
>JAKSTZ010000055.1 GCA_024402335.1 Bacteroidales bacterium | reverse complement strand
TATGTATTTATTCCATTTTACTTGTTTAGCCATATTATATATTTATATTCCCCTTGTTTATATAATACGCAAACATTATCCCCTTATGTATGTTGTATATCATTTGTCTGATATAGTCAACTAATTAAACCATTTGATTATTGTATCACCGGTATATCCTTTTTCCCAAACATACCACGCATACGCAACGGCCGTTCCAACACCTTTTCCGTATTTTTCAAAATCTCCATTCTTTGCGCATTGTAATCTTGATGAAGATACATACACAACTTTTGGCGGATATTTTTCAAACAGTTTCTTGCGTGCTTTTCCTTCCAGGAATGTCAATTTCAGAAACATAGCAACTTTTGTTCCGTTTTCTGAAATATCAAGCGCGTGTTCTACAAACTCTGCTGCATACTTGTATGGCGGGTTCGTGATAATATCTTTATTATTCTTTTCAGTTTTCAAGAAATCAATTCCGGAAACACCATAACCACGATTTATCAGATCAGTTGAAGTAACTTCGTACCCCCCCCCCGCGTAAAACTTCTGATAAATGCCCTTTACCGCAAGCGCACTCCCAAACATTGTGTGAAAACTTTTCCATTTCAAGCAATAGTTCAAGTGCTTTTGGTTCTGTCGCGTAAAAATCATTCTGCTCGCGTTCTTCTTCTGTGTGGTTGCTTGCACCATTACAAACAAACACACTTTTTGTATTACCTATCCATTCTTTTTCAATTCCCATTAGTAATACTCCTTGTTCGATATTGAAACATCTACCCTTTTTACTCTCTGCCCCTTCTTGCGTTGCGTCTTTTCAAACTGTGCGCAGCTATCCCCAGGCGCACAACCGCGTGAATGTCCGGTCATTAAGATATAATCACAAGTGCAGAATTTGTTGTTTTCTGAATAATATTTACATTTCTTGCACTTCTTCGCATTTCTGACGGTGTCTTTTGTGTAATCGTATGCGCTTATTGTTTCTCTCCTTTTTACTCCAAATAATCGTTATACAAAACTATTGTTGTCTTATATTTGTTTTTCAAAGAAACATCATTCCTTACAGTTTCATAAATAACAATTCCACAACCAACTCTTTCAATAAACTCCATAAGTTCTTCTAATGTGTTTATCTCGATTTCAGAAAACCGGCAATAAACTTCTCCACCTTTTTCACTTTCTTCGATTTCATCAATGTCCGTCAAAATCTCGTCATTGTATGTAACCGCCATATCCGGCAAACCATAGTCGGCAAAACTATTGTAGTGGTCTGCCTGCTCAACCATAAATAACATTACTTCATTCCACCTTTCTGCATAATCTCTGCATACGCGCGAACAACTAAATGTTCCAATGCTTCATCAACCGGAATTGAATTTCCTTCGTTGTGTTTTCTCGCGTAACTGTCAACATAGTCCTTGAAGTCTGCGCTGACCTTATATAGATCGCGCGCAGATAAAATCTTGTCTTTGTCATTCATTTTGTATCTTTGCTAACTCCTTATACATATTTTCTTTGCCTTCAAACATCTGACCGAATATAGCTATAAGGCAATTTTTTACTATACTGTTTCCTGCCTGCTTGTACAGCTGACTATTGCTGTTCGTTTGCTCTGCTTTTTGGAAATCTTCGTCAGAGAAACCCATTAACCGCCAACACTCCAAAGGTATCAGTTTTCTTATCCGTATCAGATATATTTCTCCGTCTATCTCATACAAGAAATTATAAAATTCCGGATCATCTGCAAAATCAATTACATTAGGGATATTCTCCGTTGTCAGCGCAGGACTTATCTGCCCCCCCCTAACAACCCTTGCGCGTCTTGTTGTTGAAGAAGCATAGTTAAGGTCTGCTATTCCAGGTATTTCGCACTCAATGAAACCTTCTTTTGTTGCTTGTCTGATTTTTATTTTTTTCTTTTCCAAAACTAAATTGTCCTTTCCCACACTTGTTATTGTGTTTGTGTAATCATTCTTCTGCACTTCAAGTTGTTGCTCGTTGTCTGTTCCTCTTCCACGCATTGCCACAATGTATGTTTCAGTAACCATAGGAACATACCCCCCCCCAGTTCCCATAGAGCTTGTCAAACAAGGGAAGATTCCGTCTGTCTTAATTGCTTGGTGTTTCTGTTCTCCACCGATAATCGTTTCCATTTTTGATTTCTTCTGCCTTTCCTAAATGTTGTATGTCAATAATGAATGGCATCACATTTCCATGCGACATTCCGTTTAGCAAAGTCGGGGAAATTCCTTCTATTAGGAAAGTACCCCCCCTTGTGCCAAACCTTTGCCAACAACATTTCCAACTTTAAGTATCTTTTTGTTTTCCATTTGCTTTACCTAAATAGACTATTTCAAGTAGGTTAGTACCCCCCCCTGGTAATTGGGAAGGTATGCAGCAACTTATGTCTGCAAGGTTGTAAACTCGGTCTTGTTGAAAATACTGTGTGCCGTTGTTCGACTTCTTTTCTCCAAGTCCACCTATTACTTGTTGAATAGTTTTTCCCATTCTTTCTTGCTCCCTAAATGAATTATGTCTATCGTGCATTGTTGACTTGCGCTTGCTCCGGTTTTCATTGTTGGTGCAGTACCCCCCCCACTCCACACATTTCCACCGAAATTTCCACCATTGAATTTTTCATCATCGTAGACATTTCCAAGTCTGATGCACTCTAAACATTTTTTATCTTTTTCCATACTTGTTTTTCCTTATCAAACTTATATATCTGCATTATCAGTTGTACCCCCCCCACACTTGCCGTAAGTGCTTTGCTTGTGCCGTTTGGTAAGAAAACTGATCCGTCATATCCGTCATGCAAACCATATATGTTTCCTAAATAGTTTCTGTCTTTTCCACTTTCCATATTCCATTTTCTTCTTTCAGCTTTACTACCTGGATAATGTACGGCATTGTGTTTCCTTTATCCAATGCGCTGCATATAGTCGGGGAAGTAGTTTTGCAAGAGTAAACAGTTCTGCTCTGCGTCTGCCCCCCCCGACATTTCCAAGTATCATCAATTTACTTTCTGACACTCTATAACTCCATTCTGTGTTTGAAAACTTGTTCCCATTGTGCAACACCTTGTATCTAATGTTCTTGCCACATCTGCGTAAGTTTTATCGCACATATTGTAATTAAGATAACTTGGTATATTCAACAACTCCGGATCCTTCTTTTCGCATTGCGCTAACTCCCCTATCGGTTCTTGCTGACACGCAATTTGCGATTTCGATTTCTTCCGGACAGTTTGTTGTAAGGTCAATAGTCCTGCGTTCGTTCGTTCGTTCGTTCGTTCGTTAAGATTTTGCCTTCCAAAATAAGTTTGTCAATAAGTGTTTTTGCTCTTTCAGAAGTAATGTAATATCTCTTGTCTACCTTTTCTTCCAGGTAGTCTTTCATTCTTCTTTCAAGCGGTATCTCTTTTGGAAATTCGTATTTGTAATCTCCAAGCAATGAAACCATGAACACTCTTTCTCTGTGCTGCGCAACTCCGTAATCAGAAGCGCACATAACTTTGTAAAAATTCTTATACCCTTTGCTTTCAAGAAACTCGCACCACTTGTCAAAGTGTTCCTTGTGCTTTTTCGACAGAAGATTTTTGACATTCTCCATAAGCAATATCTGTGGTAATTCTTCTCCGCACTCATTCAGTATGCGTTCGACTTCCCAAAGCAAACCGCTTCTTGTTCCGCTACCTTTCTCCAAAGATTTTCCCAAACCCGCAACGGAAATATCCTGGCATGGGAAAGAGTAGGTACAGATATATGTATTGTTCTGTCTGTCTACTATCTCCAAATCTTCTGCGTGTACTTCTCTAATATCCATAGGCTTGTAATCAGTTCCAAAAATCGCATTGAAACTTGCAACCGGATATTTGTCATATTCGATTAACTTCCAACTTTCGTAATCAACCCCCAAATCTCGCAGGGCCATATTTTGGCTTCCAACACCGCCAAACATTTCTATCAACCTAACATGGTTCTTCACTTTTATAAGTGGTATTTCTCTACTCATGTAGTCGAACATATTGATCTGTCCTTCTACGGAATAGTTAAATACTTCTAAACCCATTTTCTACTCTTTCCCGTAAAGTAAATAGTTTGGTGTTGTTCCAAGAAAAGTGCATAATCTGCAAAGCATTAAAATGTCCGGATTCGCTTCTCCGTTTTTCCACTTATACAATGACTTCCTATCGCAACCTATTGCCTTTGAAATCTGTATGCAATTAGTTTTCCTTGCCATAATCAACTCTGTAAGTCTGATGCCGAAACCTTCAACACAATTATGTTTAATATTCATGCTCTTTTTCCCTTTCGACATATTTTTTGCAGGCTTCCTTATCGTTTGAAACCTTCTTGCGTGTCTTTCTCAAAATGCACTCTCCGTAGTAATCATAATCGCGGATAAAGTTGTCACAGTTCCAACACACGCGGTCTTTTTCTTCTATCTCTCTTGGATAGCAACTCATAACCTTTAACCTTTTCCCCTTTCTGTTTTATTGCACGCAAGTAATTTTAATCTTGCTTAAATCTTTGCCGGAATGTCTTAATTCCTTTGTTACATCTACCCACTCATTCGCAAACTTGATATACTCGTCTTTCTTGAATAGTGGCTGCTTGGAAACAGTTTTGCCTGCCTGCTCCGGTGTAATATACTCGCAAAGTTCCTTCTCTGTTCTTTTCGGCCACTCAATATACGGAACGAATTTTTCTTCTGCCTTTTCCTTCTTCATCATTTCTTCAATAGTCTGTTCACTTCTTTTATGTCTGCCCATTTTCTAAATCTCCTTCTTATTCGTTATCTTTCTTAAAATCAAAACATTCGCACAAGTCTTTTCCAGGTCTGCACACTTCATTCTCTGAACCAAGAGTAAGAAGCAATGGTTCGTGTTCTT
>JAKSTZ010000054.1 GCA_024402335.1 Bacteroidales bacterium | reverse complement strand
ATTTTTGTCCGGGACAATAAAAGGACAAATTGATACATTGTTTTGTAATGGTTATGCTTATTCCTCAATTGATGTGGATGCAAAACTTTCATCTCAAAAAGTGGGAGGTAAGTTTTCTGTGGAAGATCCTAATTTAAAGATGGATTTTATAGGAGGAGTGGATTTTTCAGTGGAAACACCGGAGATAAAATTTGCATCGACTATAGAACAGGCGAATTTGGAGAAATTACATTTGTTTTCAGATGCTATGTCGTCAATATCGTTTTCTACACAAGTTGATTTATATGGGGCTGATTTGGATGATTTAAATGGTATAGCTTCAATCCGCAATTTGGAATATTCTAATGCAAAGGGAACTATTGCTACGAAAAATATTGCTTTGAATTTTTCTAATGAAAAGAAAAAACGAAATATAGCACTACGTTCTGCATTTGCCGATGCAGAAATTGATGGCCATGGATCGTATGAGGACTTGTATAATAATATGGTATCGTTGTTGGCAGAAAATATATCTGCTTTGCCATATACTGCCCAAAAGGGAGAGCAAGACTCAGAATTTACATTTTCAGCTACTATAAAGAATATCGATACTGTATTTTCTCTTCTTTTACCTGATTTGCGAATAAAAAATGGTACAACTTGTAGTGCAGTTTATAGCAAAGAAAAGAATACTGCATCTGTTGACCTTCATTTCCCACGTTGTTCGTATGGTTCGGTTGTCATGTATAATGGTGACATTTCTATTGACTGCGATGAAACAGGTATACTTGTGAATACAAAATGTAATTTAGATTCAGATTCAAAATCAGATAATACTTTTTATGCAGAATGTTCTGTTGTGAAAGATAGTTTGGCATTACATACGGCTTGGAAACTTGCAGATGCGTTGCAAACTTATGGTAAATGTTCAATTCTTGGGGCTATGCAGACAAAAAAGGTAGGTCAGTTGCCGAAATTTGTTCTGCAAATCCAGCCTTCTCAATTTTATTTCGCTGATTCTTTATGGAACATTGCACAATCTCATATTGTTGTTGATACCACAAGTGTTTCAGTCTCGGGATTTTGTCTTTCAAAAGATGCAAAGAAAATCCATGTGGATGGTGTTATTTCAGAAAATAGTAATGATTATGTTGTGTTGGATGTTGAAAACTATGATTTGAGTGAATTGAATGCACTCATAGGAAGTGAAACTGTTCGTCTTGCTGGTCAAATTCAAGGTCGTGTTCGGGTGAAAAACGTGTATGCAACTCCATTAATATTTGCGGACATAAATTCAGGTATGGTTTCTTTTAATGAACATGAGTTAGGCTCATTAAAGTTCCGTAGTTTTTGGGAAAATAAACAAAAAGCTTTGCTGTTGAAGGCTTTGATTATGCGGGAAAAAGAGAATCTTGTTGCAGTGGAAGGAAAATATAGTCCATATAGTGATTCTCTACGTTGCTTGGTTTCTTGTAACAATTTGAATCTGAATGTGTTTGATGAGGTCTTGCAAGGTGTGGTTGATGATTTGGCGGGGATAATTAATGGCGATGTAAATGTGAGCGGAACGCTTTCTTCTATGGATTATAGTGGCGAGTTAGAAGCAACCGGAGGCTCGTTAACGGTAAGTTATACTAATGTCCCATATAAGTTTTCAGGTAAACTTCGCGCTCAAAAGACTCGGTTCCTGTTTTCTGATTTTACGATTACGGATGCTCATCGGAATACTGGTGATATTCGTGGTTTTGTGGATATAAAAGATATAACAAATCCTCATTATCGTATTGATATTGCGTCTCCAAAGATTCTGGTGATGAATACCACTGCAAAGGACAATGATTATTTTTATGGTACTATATATTATAATGGTACAGCAAAAATCGAAGGAGATTTAAATGAAACGGATATTTCAGCTAATGGTAGGTCTTTAGAAAATACAGTTTGTTCTATTCCGGTGAGTTATTCGGAGTTGTCAGGAGCGTATGATTTTTTGTCTTTTTCGATTGATACAACGACACAGATTTTGGAAAAACCGACTGCTGCATCAGGTATAACTATGAATATGACGTTGGCTGTTACCCCAGATGCTTTGGCGCAAATCGTTTTTGATCCGAAAGTTGGTGATGTTATTAAAGCGAGAGGTAACGGAGATTTGCAGGTAAAGATGGATAAAGATGGTGAACTACGAGTGTATGGAAAATATCAAATAGAAGAAGGTGAATATCTTTTTACCTTAAAGAATTTGATAAATAAAAAACTGATTCTACAAAAGGGTGGAACGATTGCATGGAACGGAGATCCGTTAAATGCCCAAGTGAACTTGACTGCACATTATGAGACAAAAGCGTCTCCGCAACCTTTATTTGATAGTACGGTTTCGGCAACAAAACGTATACCTGTTACTTGTAAGGCTATGCTCCAAAATAATTTGATGTCTCCAGATATTTCCTACGATATTGCAGTTCCAAGTTCTGCAACTCAGGTAAGCGAGGTGTTGTCAACATTGAGTGAGGACGAAAAAACATTGCAATTCCTGTCACTTATGTTACAAGGTTCATTTATGGCGGTAAGTTCTTCAACAGTCGGTGGGTCAGTTTCATTTGAGGTTTTAAGTAATCAAATCAATAATTTGCTATCTCAACTTGATCCGAATCTTGATGTGAATGTGAACTATAGACTAGGAACAGATAATGCCACAAATAATGAATTTGAGTTCGGAATTTCCCGACAGTTTTGGAATGATAGGATTCTTGTGAATGTAAATGGTTATACTGATTTTGGAGGAACTAATTCTACAGATGCTACTTCCGCAACTTCGCAAGCCAATGATTTTTCGGGTAATGTGAGTGTTGAGATGAAGGTAAACAAGAAAGGAACATTAAAAGTGAAAGGATTCTCTCGAAGCAATGATGATGAATTGTCCGAAAAACAAGAAAATACTAACGGATTAGGTTTCTCGTTTACAAAGGACTTTAATACTTTACGGGAATTTTTTAGAAAAGAAAAATAATATAGAAAAGGATTTTCATACTGAAAAAATACTATCTTTACCCCACAATAAAATTTAAGTTAAACTAAATAAAAAAGTAAATGAAGAAGATTTTATTATTTTTAAGTGGTGCATTGTTGTCACTTGGTGTAAGTGCAACAGAGTACGAAGTAACAGTTGATAAATTTGACTTTGTTATTGGTAGTGAAAACAATGTTGATATCACAGATCAATTAGGTGGTGCATTGTTGCAAACAGGTGACTGGATTCTTGTTACAGTTAAAGGTTATTTCGATAATGATATTAGAGGTGTGAATTTTACTGCTGTTGCAGATAATTCTGAAGCTGCTAGTTATTGGAAAAATCTTACAGCATGGTCTGTTGAAAAAGTTGGTGGTTCAACTTCTGCTTTAACCTTGTTTGATGAATATTATGAATTTGAAATAACAGATGATGCAGTGTCAGCAGAAAAGATTGTTATCCGAATGGATCCTCTTGCTGATGTACCAATGGTTAAAATGCGTCCAACTCCATCATTCGTTGCTGGTGCAACATATCCTGTTGCAATGCCAACAGTAAAATTTGGTGCTGATGATCCTGCAAATCCAGTAAACTATAAAGCTGATGCTTTATTTACAACTGATGATAATTTAGCTGCAGATGATATCATTAAGGTGACAATTGATGGTACATTCAACCAAGATATAGATGGTATCAATTTTATGGTGTTCGACAAGGAAGGAAACACTATCTTACCTTGGACTTCTCGTCCATTTGTTGCTACTGCTGGTGAAAAAGTAGCAGGTACTGAATTTGAATTCACAGTTCCAAAAGCTGCAACAGGTACAGAATATAAATTGACTGCTTTTATTGCTGGTTACGATGCAGAGAAAGAAATTAAATTCTTGAAAGATGGTGACGTTGAACACGAAGCTGTTGAGTTAGCAACAAAAGAATATACTAACATTACATTGTCTGCTAATGTTTGGGAAACAGGTTCGAACTATCAAACAGTTGAAAATATTGCTTCTGATGTATTCGCAGGTGACTTTGTAACATTCTCAGTTAAAGGTATTGCAGATCAAGCTATCGCTGGCCTTCAAGCATATTTAATGGATGATTCTTACAATGCAATCTCTGCATATCTTCCAATTAAATCAGACATCGCAAAAGGTGACGAAATCGATTTCTCAGGTGTTGTAGAAGTTTCTTCTGCATCTGCAGTTTGTAAATTGGTTATCGTAACAACTGATGCTGTTGCTGAAGGTGTTGATGCAATCAATATTAAAGTTGCAGGCCCTGCTCCAGAGCCAACTGCAGTAGATGAAGTTGCAGCTTCGGCTTTTGCAGTTCAAAATGGTGTAGTTCGTTCTGCAGGTGAAATCGTTGTTTACAATGTGGCAGGTACAGTTGTTGCTTCTGCTTCTCAAGTTTTGAATGTAAACTCTTTGAATGCAGGTGTATATTTCATCGTTGCTCAAGAAGGCACAATCAAATATGTAAAATAGTCTTACATATATAATGTATAGAAAAGGGCGGGCTTTTTAAGCTCGCCCTTTTTGTTTTTTAGTCAGCAACAAAATGGATTCTACTGTGTGTAAAGGCAATCGTGTGTTGTAATAATAAATTTTCAATTGCCCATTGTCAATTATCAATTATTTGATGTAGGGTTTTGTTTCTTTCGTTTGTCTAATAGGAACAAAGAAAAAGTGTGCTTGTTAGTAAAGTATTGAAAAAAATAGTTTACTTTTGCATGCTTAATGTAATGTAAATTTTTAATTAATATAATTATGAAACAAACAGAGATTACAAAAACGAAAGGCGGCTTACTTAAGCATCTGTTGCTTGTGTGTGTCGCGCTGTTAGGTTTTGTGGGTATTACCTCGGCAAGTCCGAACTATCCATTCCCTAACAATTACGCGTACCCGAATGGTAGTATTTATACGGGTAGTGAAGTACAAACTAAAATCCAAAGCTTGTATGAGGCTTGGAAATCTAAGTATTATGTGACAAGTGGTACACTTGGCCGTGTGAAATTTATTCAGGCTGGTGAAGATGGTACGAACTCCGTGTCAGAAGGTATAGCATATGGTATGCTTATCTTCGTGTATATGGATAATGCTAAAAACAATACTCAACTTGATTTTGATAAGACTTGGGCATATTATAAAGCAAATTCTAATGACCACGGTTTAATGAACTGGAAGGTTAATGCCTTTACAGGTAATGTCGCTGCCGGTCAAGGTAATGCCAATGGTGCTACCGATGCCGATCTTGATGCGGCTCAAGCTTTGTTGATGGCTTATAAACAATGGGGTGATGTGAAATACTTGAATGATGCCAAGAAATTGATTCAAAGTATTTGGACATACGAAGTTAACTCTACAAAGAACCTAAAACCTGGTGATTACTTCGATGACTACAAGAACCCTTGCTATTTCATTACAAATGCAATGAAATTGTTTGATCAAGTAAATGCTCTTGAAAGTTTGGGCGCTTCTTGGGATTTTACTACAGTTGCAAATAACTGTTACACTATTATGGAAAAATCTGCTAATGCAACTACAGGTTTGATTCCAGACTGGTGTTACGAAAATGGTTCTTATTTGACAGGTATTGTTGATTCTAAATTTGAATCTATCTTTGGTTATGATGCTGTTCGTATTCCTTGGCGTCTTGCTCATGCGTATGCATGGTATGGTGATACTCGTGCAAAAGCACTTGCTTCAAAAATCACTTCATGGGCACAAAAAACATATCCTAATCCTGGTGATATATTAGATGGTTACTTCCTTGATGGTCGTCCAGGTGATGGAACAGGTGCATTTAAGGGCTCTCTTTCTTCTTGGGGTTCAAGTAAGAATGCTTGTTTCAAGGCAGGTTTGAGTATCGGTTCTATGGTGGATCCTACTTATAAAAGCTATATGAACGCTTGTTGGTCTAACGGTTCTGCAACTGATGTGTATGGTGCATATTACACTCACACAACTCAATTGTTGTTCATGTTGTGCTTGACAGGTAACATGCCTAACTTCTACGATATGCTTCCTGTATATTTAAGCTCAGAAACTGATGCGTCAGGA
>JAKSTZ010000053.1 GCA_024402335.1 Bacteroidales bacterium | reverse complement strand
CGGAGGGGCTCGAACCCTCGACCCATTGATTAAGAGTCAATTGCTCTACCAACTGAGCTACGAAGTCTTATTTGGTGGTGCAAAAGTATTATTTTTATTTATAATTCAAGAAATTTTTAGAAAAAAGTTTTGAAAAAAAATCCAGATACAACAAAAGTTCTTCAAAACAGAGTTCTACTTGTACAAATCAATCTGCATATTGAATGGTGATTCATAATCTCGCAACAACGCATGTTTGGTATCTTTCTCTGAAAGTATCGCTTTTTCTACCGGAATCTTCCAATCAATTTTAAGCGAATCATCAAGAATTGAAATACCACCTTCTGCTTCTGGATGATAAAACTCATCACACTTATACTGAAATACAGCCGTTTCGGAAAGCACGGCAAAACCATGTGCAAATCCTTTGGAAATAAAGAATTGACGATGATTGTCTTCTGTCAACTCAACAGCAACATGTTTGCCATACGTTGGCGAGCCAACACGAATATCTACTGCCACATCAAGAACCGCTCCTTTCACACAGCGGACCAATTTACTCTGAGTATAAGGTGGCTTTTGGAAATGTAAACCTCGCATAACACCATACGAACTCATCGACTCATTGTCCTGAACAAATGTTATCGGTCGAACCTTCTCATTGAATTCCCGTTGGGAAAACGATTCAAAGAAATAACCACGAGCATCTTTAAACACACGAGGTTCTATAATTAACAATCCTTCTATGTCGGTTTTTATTACATCCATATTTGTGGCGTTTTCAATACGTCCTTACGTTAATTATTTTGTAAATTTTCGATACATTTTTTCAAACTGTCAGTCCAATATGGTATAGAAAGCCCAAACGTTTCCTTGATTTTTGTTTTATCCAAAACACTGTACGAAGGTCTTTGTACCAGAGACGGGAACTCACAGCTATGACATGGAGAGATTTTACATTCCAACTGACCACTATATTCTGCTATCATTTTTGTAAAATCAAACCAAGAGCAAACACCTTCATTACTATAATGATAGATTCCACAAATAGGATTTCTCAATACACATACAATAACCTCAGCCAAATCCAACGCATACGTCGGTGTACCAACTTGGTCAAACACAACATTCAAGCTTGGTTTTGTAGCGGTAAGATTCAACATGGTTTTACAGAAATTCTTTCCGAATTCCGAATACAACCAGGCTGTTCTAATAATTATCGATCGACAATTTGTTGCTAATATATTTTGTTCCCCATGCAATTTCGTCAAGCCATACACACCGGTTGGTGTACCTTTTTGATCTTCCCTACAAGGAACATTATATGGTTCTTTACCAAACACATAATCGGTTGAAATATGGACCAACAATCCATCAACCTCTTTCATTGCTTCTGCCAAAATCTTTGGAGCTTCCGCATTTAATTTTTCGGCAAGTTCCACATTTGATTCTGCAGCATCGACATTGGTGTAGGCAGCACAGTTCACAATCACATCTATTTGTTTTTCATGAACTATAGTTCGCACAGCATCTGAATCCGTAATATCAAGTATTATTGTTTCACAACCATCTTGTTCTACCACGTCTGTAAAGACATACGTATCGGTTGTTGTTTTTGCAACAATACGTATTTCATTGCCTAATTGGCCATTCGCTCCGGTAACAAGAATATTCATACTAATCTATATTAACAGAACCATTTGTCTCGGCTAAATCTACAACCTTCATAAGATATTGGCCGTATTGATTTTTCAACATTGGTTTTGCCAACTCACGCATACGGTCTGCAGAAATCCATCCTTTTTTAAATGCAATGTCTTCCAAACAAGCAACTTTTAATCCTTGACGTTTTTCTATCACTTCAATAAACGTCGAAGCTTCTGACAAAGAATCATGAGTTCCGGTATCCAACCAGGCAAAGCCACGACCTAATGTCTGTACTTTCAAATCTCCTTGCTGCAAAAACTCTTGATTGACCGTTGTTATCTCGTATTCTCCACGAGCTGAAGGTTTAATTGTTTTTGCAATATCTACCACCTTATTAGAATAGAAATATAAACCTACAACCGCATAATTTGACTTTGGATTCGCCGGTTTTTCTTCTATAGAAAGACAGTTTCCATTTTTGTCAAATTCCGCAACGCCATAACGTTCCGGATCATTTACCCAATAGCCAAAAACCGTAGCTTTTTTATTTTGTTCTGCATCAATTACCGCCTGATGTAACATTTTAGAGAATCCTGAACCATAAAAAATGTTATCACCCAACACTAAACAAGCGCAGTCATCACCTATAAAATCGGCACCTATTGTAAATGCTTGCGCCAAACCATCTGGAGAAGGTTGCTCCGCATACGAGAACGAAACACCATAATCACTTCCATCACCCAACAATCGTTTAAATCCTGGCAAATCGTACGGAGTACTAATAATTAAAATCTCACGTATGCCCGCCAACATCAACACACTGATAGGATAATATATCATAGGCTTATCGTAAATCGGCAACAACTGTTTACTAATACCCTTTGTTATAGGATACAAACGTGTTCCCGAACCGCCAGCAAGTACAATACCTTTCATAGATTATTTTTGAATCAATCGAATTAACCAAAGGAATACAATTGCACCAATTGTAGCGCTGATCAATTCCCACAACAATGTATTTCCACCAACACCTATCAATCCAAACAACCAGTTTCCTATCGCACTGCCAATAATACCGACAATAAGATTTACTAGTAAGCCCTTACCTGCCCCACTAAACAACTTACTACCAAGATAACCAGCTAATGCACCAATAAATAAAGAAATTAATAATCCCATAATTGTATTTTTTTACAAATATAACGAAGTTTATTTAATTGATAGACTTATGCCATTTGACATTTTTATCTTACCGTGAAGTAAACATAGATTTATATTTGATGACTCATGCAAATATAAGTATAAACACCTATTTTTTGCCAAACAACCTATTAACATAATAGGTTTTGCCATAATCATTTATATTTGCAAAAAAACAAAAAAATGACAGAGACAGAAAAACTTTACAAAAGCGAAGATTGGCTTGCGGTATGGATTGGTTTTATCGTAATTGCAATAGCGGCAATCAGTGTATTAACTGGCACATTTGATTTTTCGGCACTAAAATTCAGCACATGGACTCTTTGGGAAGATGGTAATGACAAAGTTGTACCATTATTAGAACAATTAGCAAGTGTAAAATTCTGGACAAAACTATTCGTAACATTTATCGTAACAAGCGGACTTTTCACAATTGGAGCAAAATTACAAGGAGAGAGCGTAAAGAAATATATTCCTGCTTTTATTGCTTTATTTGTTTTAGCTATCATCGTTAGACTAATCAGTGCAGAATTCACTTTCAACAGATATTTGGAATGGGCTTTCTGGGCATTGATTGTTGGTTTACTAGTATCGAACACTGTTGGTGTTCCTGAATGGTTGAAACCTGCGGTAAAAACGGAATTTTACATAAAAACCGGTTTGGTAATCATGGGATTCTCGGTATTATTCTCAAACATTGCAAAATTTGGTTTATACGGTTTAGGAATCGCATGGATAGTAACACCTGTTGTAATTATTTTCATGTGGTGGTTTGGAACAAAATTATTGAAGATAGATAACAAACCACTTGTAATTACTATGGCTGCGGCAACTTCTGTATGTGGAACCAGTGCGGCAATAGCAACAGGTGCTGCCTCAAATTGTAAGAAAACCGACCTAACAATGGTAGTTTCTATTTCTATCATTTTCACCGTCGTTTTAATGGTTTTAGAACCTATCATTTGCAATGCGCTTGGCCTTTCTCCTATCATGGGTGGTTCACTGATAGGTGGAACTGTTGATTCAACTGGTGCAGTAGTTGTAGCAGGAACAGCTTTGGGCGAAGAAGCACAAGTAGCAGCTGTTTTAGTGAAATCAATACAAAATATTCTTATTGGATTCATCGCATTCTTTGTTGCATTATTTTTCGCTACACACGTTGATAAAGAACAAGGAAGAAAGGTTGGAGCTATTGAAATTTGGACTCGCTTTCCTAAATTCATCATTGGATTTTTCGTGGCATCGTTGGTTGCCTCTTTCATAGTTCTTCCAATGACAGACAGTTCTACTGTTGGTGCAATCAACAAAGTATTGGATCAATATAAAAACTGGGCTTTTGTTCTTGCGTTTACCAGCATCGGTCTTGACACAAAATTCAGCGAAATCATAAAACAAATGCAAGGTGGAAAAGTTTTGTGGTTGTACATTGCCGGCCAGGCATTCAATATTATATTGACATTTGCCGCCGTATGGTTGCTATTATCCGGTGTTATATTTGAAATTCCAGTATTGGACAAATAGTGAAACTATTTAAAATCATTACAATTATAGTTGGAACCTGTGTCATCACAGGTTCCATTTTTATTATGTGCCAAGGTTTAGGGCTACAAGAAAATCTTGATTTCGGTGCAGGCGCATACTACTATGCCGATATCCCCAATTTCGAAAAATTCGTAAATAACACATACAAAACAGAAATCCCTATGTGGGTACACATCCTACTTTTTCTTTTTTGGGGATTTCTTATGTATAAACTTTGGTGTTGGATTGATTCCAGAAAAGACAAATAAGACTTTAGTCAAAGTGAATCAAGCCAAAACACTCCGGTCTATGGAAATCTGGTTTGTTACTAACTATTGGATTCCACGAAACATAATGTTTAAGTTCTCCAGAACCGCCACATTTATAGAAATTCGCACGGATATCCTTTCCACTCAAATTTGTAACTGTATGTTTAAAGAAAGCTGAATATGGTATTTCCAATACACAATCCCAAGAATATTGTTTTTTTATCTCTCCTATATACTGATTACCCAACGACGTATAGCGCTTTATTTGCTTAAGAATTTCAGAAGAAGCATGTTCTTTATCGTTTCTTGTTTTTCGCACGCCCATAGAAACATAGCCTAAGCAATTGCATTCTATATTATAATACAAATCATCTTCTCCCATACAAGCGAAAAATTCCACACACGAATCAGAACTTACCGGCCCTAAATCTTCAGTAACAAAACCACGGACTTCATCCTCTATAACCATAAAATGAAGCAAAATTCCATCTAAAGAATGCGCCATCGCAAACTGCGTTTTCGGAAGATAGGGAAACTCGTTCCAATTTATCACACTCACTTCATGATACTCTACTCCATGTCTCTTAAAAAGATCTGGAACAGATTGTAACGCCACTTCACTACAATCTAAAAACGGAATGTGAATTGAATTTTGCATGTTTAATTTGAAATGATAAACAAAGATAGAACTTAAAAACTTTCCAATATCTTCTGATTATAAATATTTAGCAAACTTGTTATTACCCAAACTCACCTATAAACAAAAGCTTTGTAACGGTGCCTTCGACAAGCTCAGGCACCGTTTTCTTCGGTCGTTGAGCCTGTCGAAACGACCTTTACTTCGCTTTCAACAAGTTCAGTCTTCACTTTCTCGATGGCAGAGTCTACCTCCTCGGTGGCTGAGCCTGTCGAAGCCACTATTCCATACTTTCTGTGAATTTGCATCTAAAACACAAACATCTATTATTCTATTTCTCTTACAACCAGCGACTTATCGTTCTATAAGATATTTCATCAAATGAAAAATTGTGGTATATATTTTAATTGTTCTTTATTCTCCCTTCAACAATTCCAATACCTTTTTAAAACTACTTATACCGTCTTCCATGTTTGCTATTATATCTTCAGCTATTTCATCGGGATCAGGAAGATTATCCAAATCTGTTAGGCTTTTGTCTTTTAACCAGAATATATCCAGGTTAGTTTTATCGCGCGCTATTACCTCATCGTAGGTAAACTTACGCCAACGGCCTTCTGGATTTTCTTCGCTCCAAGTCTCGGTACGTACATGTCTATTCTCTGGATTATAGCATTTTATAAAGTCTGACAAATCTTCGAAAGTCAACGGAGATTTCTTTAACGTATGATGAATATTGGTGCGGTAGTCGTAAATCCAAATATCCTTAGTCTGCACTTCCTTGCTTGCTGGTTTATTATCGAAAAACAACACATTTGCCTTCA
>JAKSTZ010000052.1 GCA_024402335.1 Bacteroidales bacterium | reverse complement strand
GTGCCGCCTCTTTTTTTTAGAAACGTCTATCATGAACATGGTAGGCGTTTTTTTTTGTCCTCGAAATATGAAATTATTGTGGATGTATGCAATAGGTTGTTTGTTTTTGACAATGTAATAGGAGGTGATGGATGTCCATAAAATTGTGATGTCCGTATTCGGTAAATAATCATTTATCATTATTCATTCACATAATTATCAATTATCAATTGTCAATTGTCAATTATAATTACCTTTGCAGTAGCAATTAACGAATTTAACAATGGGAAAAACATTATTTGAAAAGATTTGGGAAGCACATGTTGTGCAAGTTGTTCCTGATGGTCCTACTCAATTGTATATCGACCGTCTATATGCACACGAGGTAACTTCTCCACAAGCATTTGATACTCTTCGTGATAAAGGAATTAAGGTATTCCGTCCAGATCATGTTGTAGCTATGCCTGACCATAACACTCCTTCTGATCAACAAGAGGTTATAAACGATCCTGTCGGATGTAAACAAGTAGAAACGTTGGCAAAAAACTGTGCTGAGTTTGGCATCAAACATTTTGCAATGGGAACGAAAGACAATGGTATCATCCATGTTGTAGGTCCTGAAAAGGCGTTGTCTCTACCTGGTATGACTATCGTTTGTGGTGACTCTCACACATCTACTCACGGTGCTGTAGGTGCTCTTGCAATGGGTATTGGTACAAGTGAAGTAGCTGAAGTTTTAGCTAGTCAATGTATTTTACAAGGCAAGCCTAAATCAATGAGAATTAACATTGAAGGTGAACTTCAAAAAGGTGTTACTGCTAAGGATATTGCTTTATATATCATGGCTCAAATGACAACTTCTGGTGCGACTGGTTATGTTGTTGAATATGCAGGTTCAACTATTCGCAATCTTTCAATGGAAGGTCGTTTGACTTTGTCAAACCTTTCTATTGAAATGGGTTCTCGTGCTGGTATTATTGCACCAGATGAAACTACTTTCAACTACTTGAAAGGTCGTGAATATGCTCCAAAAGGTGCAGATTGGGATAAGGCTGTTGCATATTGGAAGACTTTAAAAACAGACGATGACGCTGTATTTGATAAAGAAGTAACATATCGTGCAGAAGACATTAAACCTCGTATTACATTTGGTACAAATCCAGGTGCTGGTATAGCAATTGATGAAACTATACCTACTTATGATGGTTTGTCTGAAGCAGAAAAGACTCAATTAAAGGCACAATTAGATTACATGCAATTTGAACCAGGTCAGAAATTGGAAGGTACTCCAGTTGACTATTGCTTCTTGGGTGCTTGTACTAATGGTCGTATAGAAGATTTCCGTGCTTTTGCATCTGTTGTAAAAGGCAAGAAAAAAGCAGCAAATGTTGTTGCATGGTTAGTTCCTGGTTCTTGGTTGGTTCGTCAACAAATTATAGATGAAGGTATAGATAAGATTCTTGAAGAAGCAGGTTTTGAACTACGTTTACCTTCTTGTTCAGCTTGCTTGGCAATGAACCCAGATAAAGTTCCAGCGGGAAAACTTTCAATTTCTACATCAAATCGTAACTTCGTAGGCCGTCAAGGTCCAGGAGCAAGAACAGTTTTGGCTTCTCCTCTTGTAGTTGCTGCAAGTGCAATAACTGGTGTAATTACTGACCCTCGTAAAATTTAATACTATGGCAAAAGAAAAATTCGACATAATTCAGTCAACTTGTATTCCTATTGCAATTGACAATAATAATACTGATAATATTATTCCTGCTCGTTATCTTGCATTTACAACTCGTGATCCGAAATTCTACGGTGATGCTTTTATGCATGACCTTCGTTACAATGCAAACAACGAACCTATCGCAGACTTTGTTATGAACAAACCAGAATATTCTGAAGTTCCTAGCAAAGGTGTACACGAAATTATTATTGGTGGTAAAAACTGGGGTTCTGGTTCTAGTCGTGAACATGCTGCTTGGGCTATCGCGGGATACGGTGTTCGTGTTGTAATATCTTCAAGTTTTGCTGATATTCACAGAAACAATTTATTGAACTGTTTCGTGTTGCCGGTAATCGTTAGCGAAGCATTCCAACAAGAACTTTTCGACACAGTTTTTGCTAATCCAAAAGCAGAAGTAAAGGTTGATTTGCCAAACCAAACAGTTACGAATGTAACAACAGGTAAGAGCGAAAAATTCGAAATCAATGGTTACAAGAAACATTGCCTTGTAAATGCCCTTGACGACATCGATTACCTTCTTTCTGTACAAGATAAGACAGAAGCGTTCGAAAAAGCTCAGAAAACGTTTTAAATAAGTTTTAATGCAAGTTAAGAATAGTTCTTAATTTGTTTAACACATAAAAACGATGTTCAGAAATGGACATCGTTTTTTATTTCAATAAGGTTATAAATAAAAAAGCAGACCCTAAAAAGAGTCTGCCTTCCGTTTTGTTAAAAATATAGGAATTAGAATAAGTAGCTTATACCAATTGAATAAACTCTGTTCGTTCTGTCGAATGTTTCTTTGTGTGGAAGACCACTAGCTGCATCTGTAGAAGTTCTTTCTGCTTTGTCGTATGCAACATTCATGAAACCGAAATCAACCTTTAGTTTTTCAGAGCAGTTAAGACGACCACCAATGCCAATTGCGTTAGAGCTTAAGCTGTGATCCATATCGCTTTGGAACTCGGCACTTGCACCAGACATTGCACGAGAATAACCAGCGCTTAATGTAAGCATAGGAATAACATCGTATTCTAAGCTACCTGCGATATCCATAGAGTTTTTATCCATTAGATTTTCTTTACCTCCCCAGTCACAGTTCTTGTCGAAATAGTATGTACAAGATAATGAACCTCTGAATTTATCTGTAAATCCATATCCTAAACCAACTGACATAATTGCAGGAATATCTTTACGGAAAGTTGAATCATCAGTAAACATACCTGTGTCATCTTTCTTTGTGTCGTTAGTTAGTTCCATTTTTGTTCTACCTTCGTATTTAACGCCAATATTCAATTTATCGTCTGGTTTAAAACTAAAGCCAATAATTGGAGCTAAGCCGAAACCTGTTTGAACAGCATCAACTTCTTTGTCGGCAACTGCAGAGCCATAAGCTGCGACTGTAGCTGACATAACAGTTTGTCCCATAGCAGCTAATGCAGCAGATGCGTTGCTAAAAAATGTAGTAGCAGGAATCATATCGCCTTTTAATCCCATCAATGCACAAGTAGGATTTAGTTGAATGTTTGAAATAGTTCCTTTATATGCATTTCTTTGGTATGTAGCAGCAACGCCTAAACTAACGGCAACTGTTCCATCCAAGAATGAATATGCAGCGCCAAGACGACCGCCATATAAAATTGAACTACCAGTAAAGTTTATGTCAACATTATATTTGTCAGCAGAAAGACCCATAGTACTGCCTAATTGAGAAACCATGCCAGGAATTAAAGAAATTTGTCTTTCAAAAGAAGCAAGTCCTTTTTCGTATTCCAAGCTACCGCCACCGCCGTTAGGACCGAAACCAAAGAATACAGCAAGATTATTCTTTTTCCAAGTTGCGTGTAATGTTGGATATGCAGGAACAAATACCTTACCTATATATTCTTTATCTTCACCATTATTTAATGTAATGAAGTTATCTGTTGTTATACGTTTTTGGCTACAAATTTGGTGACCATATTGTAAATGGAAACCATCTGCAAATTGTGCAGTTGCAGCAGGGTTGAAATAAACAGCATCGTCATCTAATGATGCGCTACGTGATACTGTACGAATAAATTGTGTACTTTGGTTAGTGTTTGTTATTACACCACCTGCCATAACTTGAGAAGCACTTATGGCCAATGCTACAAATAGAAATTGTTTTTTCATATTTCCAATTTTAGTTAAACTTTGAAAGTAGGGCAAAATGCCTTGCTCTCGTTATCTTTTCGGTCACAAAATTATTGATTACTGATACCGAGAATAAAAAAAGGGAAATGTGTACTTATAAAGTCGCTAAAAGTTGAATATATGTAGGAAAATTGTGCGTTTTAGGGGTGAAAAAACATTTTTTTCATTGTTCACCCCGTAATTTTTAGGGGCGAAATCTAATTCAGGAGTTCTATTTTGCTGTTTGAACAGAAATTTTAGAAGATTTCAATATGATAAAATGGCAAATTTCGGAGCTAAAGCAGCGTTTACTACTACTGAATGAAAGTCGGAAATTTAATGCTATTTATGTAATAGAAATTCAGCCATTTCAAGATCTGCTGGAGTTGTGATTTTTATGTTGTTTGTAGTGCCTTGATAAAAATATAATCTTTCTCCAAATTGCTCCCAAACAGAAGCTTCATCAGTAAATGATGATTTGTATTCTTGGCTCATTGCTTTTTTCAATGTTGAAACATTGAAAATTTGTGGAGTTTGAATTCTTTTTATTACAGATCGATCAACAGCCTTAGTTTTATCGCCATCAATTATTCTAAGAGAATCGATAGAATCAATATATGGAACAGCAGCTCCTTTTTCTTCAGCAAGTGTAAACCCCGTTTCCAACATATCTTTTGAAATTAGTGGACGAACACCGTCGTGAACAGCAACGACTCCATCTGTAGGAATAGAGGATATGCCATTTTTTACAGAATAAAAACGTTCTTTTCCTCCTAAGACAATAGTGTGAGGTGTTGTAAAATTATGCTTAGCACACAATTCCTTCCAATATGCTACTTGTTGTTCCGGCAATACTACAAAACATTGAATATCATTATCATAAGAGTAAAAAGTATCTATGCTATGCATAAGAATAGGTTTTCCCTGTAATAATAAAAATTGTTTAGGAACATCATTTCCCATTCGAAGTCCTTTTCCACCGGCAACAATTACAGCATATCGTTTCATAAACTAGAAATCTTTATAACAAAAATACAAATCATTTAGAAAATGAAAGTATTTTTTATAGAAAACACTCATAAACAATAGGATATACATAAAATTTTAGGAATAAACGGTATCAATTATAACAGAGATTTGTTAATTTTACACATTGTAACCTTATGTCTAAAAATAAGGTCTTAAAATTTAAACTATAGAGTTATGAAACGATTGGTTATATTTTTAAGTTCATGTTTGTTGATTAATCTGTCGGTTGTAGCACAGAGTATAGTGGCAGGTACGGATTTTAGTCAAAAAGCAGAATATGTCGATGCTTCTTCTGAATGGAGAAGTTGGGATTTTTCAACTGTGAATAAATATGGTGCGCCATCGTCATCATCGTTTACGCCAGTATTTAACCAAATTGCAACGGGTACCGACATTCGAGACGGAGAAGCAGCATGGGCAATCGTTCCTAATCCATTTCAATTAGGTACGAATGACGAGGATGAAACCAGTCTATATCCTGATATAGAGGAAGATATGTATGTGTCTTCAATTGTTGGGAAGTCAGCGAATGCGAATTTGTTTTCATTTAGTGTTGGTGGGTTAAAGCCTGGATCTACTTATACGGTTAATATGACCGTTTATTTGCTATATCCATCTACTGGTAACTCTTGGGACCAATCTATAGGATTTTTGTTAGGTGTGCCTGATAGTTATGGCAATATGAATGGTGCGACAAATTCTGGAACTTTAACTCCAAAGGATGTTGGAGTTGCAAAAACATTAACGTATGAAGGAACTTTAGGTGCAAACGAAACTTCTGTCAATTTAGAGTTGCACTTAGGTTATAACTTTAACAAAAATGCTGTCTTTGGTATTTCAAATATCGAAGTATTAGGTACAATAAATCCGTTTGCCGTTTCTGGTCAAGGAAAGGAAATGTGTCGTGGTGAGCAAACATTGATTACTCTTGATCGTGATTATGGAGAAAGAGCTGTGGTAAAATGGGAAAAATCGCCAAACGGTACGTCGTGGTCAACTGCTTCAACTAAAACTAGTTTGTATGATGAAGTTACTGCTGCAAAAATGTACTATCGTGCGACAGTTAATGGCATTACAACGCCTTCTTTGGAAGTAACTACTATTACTTGTTGTGAATCTGAAGTTGATGGAAAAACAGTGTATTCATCTCGTGAAACGATTTATTATGAAGACTTTGGATATTTCTCTGATGACCACGAATATGTAGCAAGTGATGGTTCAAAGAAAACGACCCCATCGAATTACATTATGCATAGAATTGACTGTCCGTTCCCTATGCCTTCTGGTGCAGGTTCTTTTGATGCAACGGGTCAAATCAACGACGGGTACTATGGTGTGGTTGTGCCAACAAGCATGGGTTATAAAACTGACTATTATGCAACTTGGATGACAGGTAATGGTGCCATTATTAAGGACCATTCTAGTATGATAAATGGTATTGAAAACAGTGCTTGTTTGTTCATGAATGTGAAACATAATTTTGAAGGAAACATTTTCGAACAACAAATTTCCGGATTGTGTACTGGTAAGAAATTGACTTTTGAATGTTATGTTGGAAACATGTCAGATGGTACTTCTCCGATAATTTCTCTTCGAATAAAAAGTAAGAATGGAACTGTACTTGGCTCTGTTGAAAACTTCTTACCAGGAAAAGGTGCAGGTTGGTGTAGAGTTGTCATCGATGACTTGATTTTAACAGAATCTGATATCATTTTTGAAATCTATAGTGGTTCCGATGGAAGTGGTTACAATTTCTGGGATAAGGGATGTGACTTATGTATTGATGATATCAAGATTATGGCATGTTCTTCGCCTGCATTGGATTTGTTCTCCGATGTGGACAACCTCGATCGTGCGACGTATGTTTGTTCAGATCCATTTACATTGGGTTCGGTAGCAAGTAATTTGTTGAAATCATATTATGGCTCAACGTTGCAATACTTATTCCAATATTCAAAAACGCCAAACGATGAAAACAGCTGGGTTGATATAATAAGAACACCTTCAAGTAGTTATACGATTCCAAACCCAAAGGAATCTCAGATTTTTGATGGTTTAAAGACAGGCGAATCGGTATATTTCCGTGTAATTGCCGGTACAGCATCGACTCTTGCATCAACATCAACATTCTCTGCAACAAATTATTGTAAGAATTATTCAATCTCTCCTATTGTTGAAGCGCTTATGGATTGTCCTACATGTTCTTCTCCAAAACCTTTGGATATATCTGGTGATGATTTATTGTGTGCAGGTGAATCAGGAACTTTGGAAGTTACAGAGCAAAGTGATGCAACTACATTTAGTTATACTTGGTATAAAGGAAGTGTCGCTGATGCAAATATTGTTGCTGGTCCCAAAACTGCAAGTACATTACCATTAACTGTTCCATATACAACAGAAGGTACAACAGATACATATATAGTCGTAGTAAAAGATGTCAATTTCCCAACTTTGACATCATGTCAGCAATCGGCTGAATTTGATGTGATTTCGAACATTACACCTACAGTTAAAATTTCTGGTGGTAATCAATCTGTATGTGAAGATGACATAGCAAGTTTGCAAGATGTTGTTTTCACATTTGATGGTGTTTCAACAAAAAATTATTGGACTATAACATATACTGATGGTACAAATACATTTGAAGATGTTCGTTCAAAAACAAAAGAATTTAAACCAACATTGCCAACAGAGTTAGGTACATATACATATACAATATCTGCTTTAAAGGATAGAAAATGTACAGGTACACTTCCAACTTCATCAGCTTCGATAACGATCAAGCCAATCCCTAGTGCGGAGATAGCATCGGACCCGGACC
>JAKSTZ010000051.1 GCA_024402335.1 Bacteroidales bacterium | reverse complement strand
CTTTAGCATTGCTTAATCCCAAAAGATTGGTGCATCGCAAATCACTATTCCTCACGTCCACTTCACGGATATAATCCCCCAGACGTTTATATGTAGAGTTATTGTTTGTCATTATAAAACATTTGCAATTCTTTCCAATTTACAAAAAGTTGGAAAGAATTTCATTAAAATCTTCACTTTTTATATACCCTTTCTTCACCTCGTTAATCTGGATTTCTCTAAGAAATCCTTTGTCCATCAATCCTACTATATCTGTTTTGGCAGTTGTTGCTGTAATACCGAAATGAATTTGAAAATCCTTCACAAAATATGTCTTACTTGGATTTTCTACATATAACCTCAATATCTCTGCTTGTCTTTGATTTATGCCTCCAATTCGCAAAAACTTGTCCACATCATTTCTTTCTGCACTCTTTCTTTGGAGATATGCTTGAAGCTCCTCAAACGATTCCTTCAATACTTTCAAATGATATAATATGAAATATCCAATGTCATTACCATCTGCTTCCGCATACAAATATGCCTTTTCATAATCATTTTTCCTTTTGTAGATAATCCTGGAAATTGACATGTATTCCATTAACCAATATCCTTCCTTAAGCATATACCAGTAGAATATTGCTCTTGCAGTTCTTCCATTTCCATCTACAAAAGGATGCATATAAGCAATCATAAAATGCAGAATGATACCTTTTATGATTGGATGCACAAACAACTCATCTTCTTTGGCATTGAAATAATCGCAAAAGATTTTTACAAATGATTGAATTTCTGTATGCGACGGTGGTGTATGTACGACTTCGTTTTTAGTGTCATCTACTACCACCACATCATCATTGCCTCTGAATTGCCCGCAATCCTCAGGGTTATCAAGCGTGTTTTCTGTCATAAGCGAATGAATATGAAGCAAAGCCTCTTCTGTCAAAGACTGATCTTTATGCTCTGATATATAACGAATCGTGTTATAATTATTCAAGATCATTTGTTGAGCTTTGTCCTTTGGCTTCGTTCCCTTTCTTAACATTTCTTTCGCTACTTTTCTAGTAGTGGAAGCTCCTTCCATTTGACTCGAAGCAATCGCTTCTTCCATCAAAGAACTTACCAAATATTTGTGTTTGTCTCCAGATTGCAAAAGCGAATCGTTTCCTAAAACTCCTCCAAAATTCAAGTCGAACTCATGACAAAGGCTTTGCATTTTGTTTGTCAACCCAAAATGTAATTTGTATTTATGCCATTCTGTTATTTCTTTGGTTTGTAGCAATCTGTCGAGTTTCACTCTCATCCATAATTTTTCAGGAGTACAACCATCAGGACTCTTTTTATATTTTACCTTATTCCAGTACAAATATTCTTCATTGATAGACCGCACAAACAGCCACAATTCTTTATTATCACTAAGAGTCAAGAACTGTTCTGTCATTTCTACATTAGAAAAATGTGGTGCAATTTCAATCATGTCGTAAGTTTTATAATTCTTTCCAATTTTTGCAAAATTAGAAAGAATTAGAATATTTTCCAAGAAAATGTAATAAATCTACAATTTGTACCCCAATTCCTCAAACACTTTCTTCACGGCCTTTTTGCTTTCTTCCTCTTGGGCAAAAAGTTCCCGTAATTCTGTTTGAAGTCTGCTCATTGTTTCTTCGTAGCCGGCGTAATCGTCGCGGTTCACAAACTCTATGTATTTGCTTGGCACAAGCGAACTATCTTTCAAATCGGTTGTCTTTACTGATTTGCAGAATTCCGGCACATCGGTGTATTCGCCCAAATCGGTGCGTTGCCATTGGTGGAACTTCTTGGCTGCGTTTGTAATATCGTCCACACTGAATGTGGTATATTTCTTTTCAAATGGTTCGCCCCATGTACGCAAGTCCATGAACAATATCTCATTTGCACGCTCACGGTATTGGCGTTGCTCGCCGTTTACGGTTGTGGTACGAGCATGCTTGTTACGATTAAGAATCCAGAGAGTTACCGAAATATCGGTAGTATAAAACATATTTCGTGGAAGAATTACGATTGCTTCCACTGCATCGTGATCTTCAATCAAAGCCTTACGAATAGCTTTTTCGTCACCATCGCCACTCAATACGCCATTGGCAAGCAAAAAGCCGGCAATACCATCGGTAGAGAGTTTGGAGAAAATATTGAGTATCCACGCATAGTTGGCATTGCTTGTAGGTGGTACGGCAAAACCTTTCCAACGAGGATCGTCGAGCAGTTCGCTGGATTCGCGCCAATCTTTTTGGTTAAAAGGAGGATTTGCCATAATGTAGTCGAACTTCTCTCCTTTATGCTGATCGTTTTGGAAAGTACTGGCAGCCTTTTCTCCCAAATTGGCCGAAATACCACGAATGGCAAGGTTCATCTTCGCCAGTTTATAGGTTGTGAGCGTGAACTCTTGTCCGTAAACCGAAATATCGCGTTTGTTTCCGTTGTGGTTTTCAATAAAACGGCTACTTTGCACAAACATACCACCAGAACCACAGGCAGGATCGTACACTTTCCCTTTATACGGTTCTATCATTTCGGCAATGAGATTTACAATAGCCTTAGGCGTATAGTATTCTCCCTTACCCTTACCTTCCTGCAAAGCGAAGTTCGAAAGACAGTATTCATACACACGACCAAAGAAATCATTATCTTCGTCCATGTGTTTTTCCATATCGTTCACTACATCGAGCAACGAGCCCAATTTAGCGGCATCTATACCCAGACTGCTATAATAGTTCGAAGGCAATGCGCCCGCAAGTTGTTTATTGTCTTTTTCTATATCGGCAAGCGCTTTGTCTATAATCTGCGCAATATTTGGCTGCTTAGCGTTTTGCATAATATAGTTCCAACGACAATGTTCCTGCAAATAGAATACATTATCCTTGCCGTAGGAAACAGGCATTTCGCAGAGCATATTGCCTCCACCAAATTGTTCTTCAAGTTTTTGGTATTGTTTTTCGAAACGAACACCTGCGTATTTCAAGAAAATCAAACTCAATACAACATGCTTGTATTCAGATGCTTCTATATTTCCACGTAGTTTATTAGCCGCATCCCATAGTTGTGCTTCAATGGATTTTTCAGTTTTTTTTGCTGTAGTGCTTTTTTTCGCCATTTATATCAAATTTATAGTGGTTAAATATACGAAAGAAACAACACCAAATAAGAAAAAACAGGGAACAGTTATTAACAAATAACAATAGAAATGATATAACTAAAAAACATTTGCTTTGTTGTTAACGAAATAGCTAATTCTTGCTAATTTAGCAACAATTAGCAAGAATTTTACAGTTTATACAACTACGCCTTACAATGTCAAAAAGCTGACATTTTCCCAAAAAGTTAATCGAATACAGGTTTATATTTTTCCGTCTTCATGCAACATATCGTACAATTTGCCGGCTGTTTCGGCCAAAATTTTTGTACAGATAAGTTGATGATGTTGACGTTTTTCCACCGCCTCGCGAGTGGCAAATTTCTGTAATAATTCCCCACAAGATGTAGTACCATACACATCTATCAACGCCTTATTGAGTTCACGTACTTTGCGGTATGCCAAGAGTTTATTGTCCATATCCTTAGGATCTTGTGGTGCGTAGGCCAAGCCTTGCACCATAAAGCTACCGGTTACGGCTCCACATTTTTCACGTAAGCGGCCCATACCGCCACCAAATGTAGCCGAAAGCAATTTTGCCGATTGTTCGTCTACATTAAATTCTGGCCCAAATGCCAATAATATCGATTGTGAACAAGCATATCCTTCGTTAAACAATGCCAAAACTTTATCTATAGCCTCTTGACGTGTCATATTTATCGTAATTTATTTCACAACCACTATTTGCTGAGCAAAAATTCCTTGTTCGGTAGCAACCACAACTATGTAGTTTCCATTTTCTAAATCAGAAACCGATATCGTGTTGGAATTTGTTGTTTTCACTACTTTTCCTTGTAAATTAACTACAGCCACACGTTTCACTTGCGCATCGGCAACAATTTCAATCTGCGAAGTCGCAATCGTTGGAATTACCTTGATAGAGTTCGTAGTGCATACTTCTTCTACAGCCGTTTTTGATTCATACTTACCAACTATAGGTCGAAGCAACAACGCACCTGTTTGTACCGAACTCTCCCATTCAAATCCTAAATTATAGTACAAACGGCGAGTAACGCTGGTATTCAAGTCTATACCTATGTTCAACAATACATCATTTGGTTGCTCCCAACCTATGAAATACGATTTAGGCAACACCAAACTTTCTGCACCCGAAACGATGCACGACGGTTTAATTTCATAGTCAACAAATTGATACATACCATCGGCATAGGCAACCTTTTCGCTTGGCGAATAATACAACAACTCGCCCGGCATGCCATTTTCATTCGCCCATATACACAAATTAAAGGTTGTAGCCATAACCAATTTCGTAGGATTAAAATACATAGAAACTGCCTTAATCGTATCAGATTGCAACATATCGAATCGATAAGCTACTCGTCCCATTGGAGCTTCACGAAGACCATAACCCGCTTCCGGAGTTCCATCGTCGTAGGCATAATAGTTCGACAAAGTGAGAGATACACGACAAGTGTCATTCCATCTATATTGCGAATTCAGCGAGTTGTTGATGTCGGTATAATAATACGTAAAATCATATACACCAGCTTCATACACATCTATATCCTCTGCTATAAAATCATAAAATTCTATATCGAAATCAGTTAAAATATCGCGTTCCGTCACCGTTTTTTGCGGAGGCATATCGGTTTCGTACGTATCGAATGTAACCGACTCATCCACATGACGTTTATCGACTGCCAAGTGGAATTTCAATTTTCTGTATTCTGTATCAAAGTTTGTAAATGTTGCTGGTATAGTCATACGGAAATCCGAATTATACACTTGAGCAAAATGCTTCATTGGCAACGCTTTATATCGAGAATACAAAGAAGGAAATTCTGCCGCGAAAGCAACATCGGCTACAGTTTTTTGTGAACTTGTTCTATTGGCATCGAGCCAAATCATATCCAAATGCCAGAAATCCTCGTTACGAGCATGGCTTTCGTCATTACTAAGACTTGCGTAGTTTTTAAAACGGAACCGAAGTCCTTGCACCAAAAACATCTTGTCGTCGAGCGGAATATATACCGACACAAAGTCATTGCCAGTCTTCTTACTTGTTGACCACGCCCATTTCCACGAAGGATTACAGTCACCAAGTGTAGGCGAAGCCGTAAACGACCATTGTGGATTGCCGTCAGGAAGACGAGCGTACGAAATGTCGGCCGCCAACGATTGTTTTAGGTCTATACTATCAACCAAGACTTGTTCTGGCGTGTACAAGTATGCATAAGCACGATTAAACGCCTTGCGTCCGAACATGCTTGGAGTAACAACATAATGACCAAACGAAGGAATTTGTACGCCCGACAATGTAAAGAACGACAACGAATCATTCGCTATAACCGTTTCCAAAGCATCGAACACAAGAATATAGCCATCCAAAGAAACAGCTTCAGGCGTAGCATTATAAATCTCCACTCCCGACGACGCAATTTCGTTCAAAAAGATTCCTGTAGTATCGTACGGAATATACCATTCCAACACCAAGCTATCGTTTGCTTCAGGAACATCTACCAAACCACCCGCCTGATAATAGAAACTCAAGGCAAGCGAATCTTTCACTGTATATTCATATTGCTGATGTTCGTACGAATACGAGCCCTTAATATATTTTTTGCCTTCGTCGTACAATGAATCCTGTACAGGCGAGAACGAATCTGCTACCTTTTTATATACCGTATCGCCCGCAACGTAGGCAATTCGTTGTTTTACCGAAACATATTGCTTTTGATCTGCATCATACAAATAATAAGTATCATCCAATAAAGCAAAAGAACCACCCTGTTTTCTATACAATTTATCGCTGAGATAGACCTTTTCGTAATATTTAAGATTTAGCGGAACAGATGTAAGGTAATCTGCCACTGAAGCAGTTGTACCAACCGATTCATACAATTTTCCGTTCGCGTCCATAGCATCGAGCGTAGCAACGCCGATAGTCGGCATATTTTTAGCAAAGCCCGTATTTACAAACGCATTATCGTCGGCCCACAATGCAGGCAATGGTTTAGAATACGGATAGGCAAAATCATCAAAAAACGGAAGACTCTTTAAATTTGAAGCAGCCACCGCCTCCGACTTTAAAGTGTTACCATTACACGAAGAAATCGGCAATAAGACTTCTGATTGGGCGTGCGACAGAAATTGGGAACACGCAAGCGATAAAATCAGAAGAAGTCTTTTCATATACATATTAATTCAAATCGTTAGAGATAGCCTCGTAGATAGGATCTATGCCAAACCAAACATCCATAGTCTGACTTGCCTGCATAGTCTGTCCTTCGGAATATGCCGGCGATTGACGTTGAACACGAGCACGTAACGTATCCGACAAAGATTTCACGTTATCGGCAAAAATAGCATTAACACTCAATCCGCGGGCCACCAACGAATCCGACACCAAAGTCCACGACATACCTATTAAAGAAGGAATAGGAATTTGCACATCATTTCCACCCTTACCTACCAACAAATCTATAGCAGAACCTTTAGAAATTTTAGTTCCCGGTTCAATAACACGAGACTGATATCGTTGTTCGAACACATAATTATCGGCAAAATCCGGTTTATATTCAATATTGCCAACACGGAGACCACGATTTTCAAGCAATTGAATTGCCTGACGCAAAGAGCCTTCGGTTACTTTTGGCATTTTCACCATAATAGGCGTCATAGAATTTACAGAAAGATATATCGTACGTCCACGTTTCACTTTAGAGCCTGCACTTGGGAAATAGTCAACAATGGCACCAGGAGCAATTTTTTCCGAAATCAATGTATCGCTCACCTTAAGAACCAATTCGTTTTTCTGTGCAATGATTTCAGCAGCCTCCACATCCATATTAACGAAATCTGGAACTATAACATCCTCGCCATGAGAAGTATATGATTCAACCCAGAAAGAAAAACCAACAAATACAGCTATAACAACAGCTATAATACAACCAATGTTGATAAATAGAACTTTATGTTTTTTAATGTCCATAGTATTACAATAAACGCATGAACAAAATTAAAATTATAAATGAAAGTAAAAAATAAAAAGGAAAGAAAAAAACGGGTAACCTGAGAAGAAGAAATTAACTAAAAACTACCTTACATTAACCTCAAACACCACATAACCAATCATGAAAAAGCCGCAACACCATGAAAAAAAGAGAAGACCAGGCTACCCGTTGTAATGTTTACCTCAATGAACATATTAACCAAACAATAATCTGAATGATTAACGAGACAAAGATACTCTTTTTTTTTCTCTTAGCAAGTTTTTCAGTAAAAAAAAGTGTATAACCTACAATTTGCAGTATTGTCTCATGAAACAAATCAGCTATTTCAACTAATAAAAAACATGTTTTTAGCCTCAATTTTTGCTTTTTAAAACCTATCAAACACTTGTTTTTCAAGCATTTCCATAGGTTTTACTACCACTATACCCATCTCACCACCTGTTTCTTGTAAATTTAACACTATTAAATCCTTAAACGCAAGGGCCAAAGAACCGACAAAAGAGACTTTTTTGGTGTTATATCGCTGCATCATCGGTACAAAATACGTCGAACAGAAGTCAGAAAAAGCAGAATTTACTAAAGAACGTATCGTTTCGTCGTCAATATGCCGTGATAAAAAAGGAGCAAAACTTGCTAAATATGCATTCGGACGTGGTTGTTTATACACTCTATCCAACACCTCGCCTAAAGTAATCGGATATTGTTCAAAAAACGCTTTTTCTACATTCTGTGACAATTTTTTCTCGAATAAAGCCGACAACAAGCGTTTACCTAAATCAGCTCCACTACCCTCGTCTCCTAATATAAATCCCAACGAAGCCATAGGCGTTTCCACCGTTGTACCATTCCAGTAACCGATATTCATACCCGTACCTAAAATTGCGACCAAACCCGGTTGCGAACCATAGCACGCCTTGGCAGCACCAACCAAATCAGAATCAACGACAACGGTCGCATTTACAAACATTGTTTGTAAACTATCGACTATCAAACCTTTTGACTCCGTTCGTCCACAACCAGTTCCATAAAAATATACAGCCTCTATAGTAGCTGGATCTATTTCGGTTGGCATATTGGCTGTCAATTCAGACAAGACAACTTCTTTCGTAACAAAATACGGACTCAGCCCTATCGTATGGAAACGGACTATACGTTCTCCATCCACACAAGACCAGTCGGTTTTGGTAGAACCACTATCAGCTAAAAGTATCATAACGATGTTAAAACAGTCTTAAACATTCCAAACTGATTTGTGAACTTAGCGAATAATGCCGCTTCAAAATCATGTTCGTATTTTTCCTTATATATTCCATATTGTTTCGAGTCGGAGAATTGGATTTGCAATGCGAAACAATCATCAGCTCCTTGCTGTGTTTCTACCGAGAACAATGCTGTATTGGCAACACACGGGCAACTTTTTAACAACGGCATATATTCATTTTTCAGCCAATCTATAGCCATTTCTTGTATAGCATCGGCAAATGAAAGAGTAATATTTACAACTATCATGATTGTAGATTTTGATTAGCCAAACTATAATAAAGAAGTACAAACGGTATCATTGTTGTTTCGGAAATAACTGTAACGATAGCCGATTGTACAACATTAAGAACTGTATTATTAAACGGCAACAATATTGCTAACAAAATAGAAAAAACATACACTCCAATATAACACAAGAATACTACGCCATAACTTTGTATCGTATTAGTCTGACTCAAATTTAAGCAACGGAAAAAACTATTTTTTATAAATTGCTTTGCAAAAAGCACATCGTATGTAATCATAGACAGTGCAGGCAACAACAGAATTGCTGGAATTATAAATAATAACAAACCTACAAATTCCAATATCACCATAAAAACAACCGAGAGCAAGGCAACTTTCCAAACCTCCGACAAATATGTCTTTATCGTTTCAAAAGTTGATGGTTGTCCTTGTATATAATTATGTATATAGCCACAAGAAACGGCAATGCCCAAAAACTTCGCAACAAAAGAGAACAACAAAGCTAAAAACAAATTGCTATACGAAAATGTTGTTGCACCTTGCAATAAATTCATATAGCCGCTTTTTTCCAAGAAAAACGAACCTACAAAAGAGAAAGGCAAGACAAACAAAGCCAACAACATACAATATTGTACGCCTTCCGATTTCATAAATACGAAATAATCCGCAAAGATTTCCTTAGTAGAACGAATTTTATTGAATTCTATCATAGACAATTACGATTTTCACGCACCACAAAAGTAATCTTTTTTATGAAAATGATAAACAAGTTGACAATACTACTTATTACAAAATCAATGCGTCATCTTTTGGATTAATGTTATTGTTCTTTCTTGCTACAGGTCAAGAAAGAACCAAAGAACCCCGCCGAACACCTGCTTCGCTAAAAATCACCTACGGACGGCTAAAAAAGACTATGAGTTGCTACGTAAACTACGCAACAATCGTCTTTTTCTTTACGCCGACCTACGGCGATTTTCTTAACGCGCGCAGCTAGATCGGCTTGGTTGTTTTTACATAAATGGAAACCTAAAAATATAACGTATCGGCTGTTGCATACAATAAAATCCCAAGATTGAACCTCTCGACTTCACGAATGAGCGTTAAGAAAAACGACGGAATGAA
>JAKSTZ010000050.1 GCA_024402335.1 Bacteroidales bacterium | reverse complement strand
ATGCTATCTCCGCACTAGGGATTGGCTTGATCGTTATCGAAGCCGTACCGCTTACTGCATCGTTCAAACACTCGTTGTCGTCGTTAACCGACACCAATGTATATTCATATGTACCTACGGTTGTTGGTACGTCCAACTCTACTGTAGATACTTTTCCTTTTGTCTTCTTCTGACCATTCTTACCATTTAGTTTGTATTTTACTGTGAAACCAGGACTTCCCGTCATTGTCATTTTCACAGGAGTCGCCAAAGTTTCGCCCTCACAGATTTCTCCACCACCTGAAATTTTCACAGTTGGAACAGCATTTTCATATACTGTAACTGTTGCAGTTTTTTGACAAGCAACAGCTTCTGGAACAGACTTGTCACGAACTAAAATTTTATATTCGCCAACTGCTGAAACGGCAAGGTCTGCAGAAGAGTTCCCTACAGTAGCCGCCTTTATTATTATGTCGTCTTTGTACCATATATATTCAAATGCAGTACCTGTAGCAGCCCATGGAGTTGTTGTCAATGTCGCATTCGCATTGTTAGCACATACTACCACAGAATCCTTTGTATCAGAAAAATATGCATCGTCACAACCTATCGTAAAATCTTCTGGAGCGACACAAGGACAGTTCTCCTTCAATTCAACAGCTAATCTATCACAGAAACCTTGTGGAGTTGTGAAATTAATGTCATAGAACACACCAGCTTGATCTGTCTTGAAATTATTATCCTGAGCTGCACCAATACCTACAATATAATCACCTGTATATGTATCCTTTACGCCAACAATACCTTTTGAGGCGCCATATACATAAGAACTATTTGCGTCAGCACTACCCGTTGCTGTAGCTTTTGAAAATACTAAGAAATATGTACCAGGTTCCAACTGATAATTACCAGCATCAAAAGTAACTTCATCTGTAAATTGATATTTTCCAGTTGCAGTTATTTCCTTTTCCATTTTCATTGAACCAGTAAAGCTCTTTATTATAGCAGTCTTATCTGCGACAACTTTTCCGTTATATGTTTTTGTTTTACAAAGATTAACAGTAAACTCTAATGCCCCAGATAAAGTTGCTGTTCCATTCACATAATAACTTTGCATAGTACCCTGAGCTTTCAACTTGAAATCTGTAAGTTGTACAGGAGCACTAACAGTAAAACCAGGGTTAGAGATATTATTAGCTTGGCCTATTGATTGTGAAGAGTTAAACGTTGCAAATGTGCTTGGCAAGAAACTACCACCACCAGCTGAAGTTTCCTCTACATAGATAATTTTTTTACCAGCATTAGGAGCAACAACATCATCGCCAACATATAATTTTATTTTTTCACTACCTACCGAAGTAGCAAGTGGTGTTGCTGTCGCACCTTTTGATGCATACCAAGAATAAACAGCCTTGCTTCCTGCAGCAGCTTTTACATTAACCGTTGCACTGTCACCACAATATTCTAATTCTGGAATTGCAAAATTTTGTTCGTAAGCCGAGATTGTCATTTCTGCAAAAGCAGGGTCATAAGAGATACAACCTCCAGCTCCACTTTCTATATGTTCAATAACAACTTTATATGTACCAGGATCAGTTGCTTTATATGTAACACCTTTCTCCTTTACTGTACCAGAAAGAACTTCTACACCATTTTTGTACCAAGTTATTTTGTAATTATCAGCCAAAGTCAAATCAATTACAAAACCTGCATCCAACATTTGACCTTTAAAAGCAGATGCACAAACAATCATATCTCCAGGTTTTAAATCCACAACAGGATCCGGATGACGAGGTTTACAATTTGAAGGAGGATTAATTTTCACTGCGGTATTTTGAGACATTGTGCTACCTATACCAAGTTCACCATTGCTATTACATCCCCACGCAAACAAATCACCATTACTTGTACCATAGAATCCCCACAAGTCTGCACGGTTAATCAAGACAACATCACTTGAAATTTTTCCACCAGGTCCTACAATATATTCTGCACCAACTTTATCCTTAGACTGACCAATTTTAGAGCCAGTGGCACCACCACCACCGTCTCCACAACCGCCACCACCCCAGGCAACCGGTTTATTATCTGCAGTAATGGCCATACCGAAACCTTGACCACCAGAGACCCATTTTGCTAATAAGAATTCACCATCATTACTTGCACCAGTTGTTAAACCAGCACGAACACGTAATGGAGTTGCATACGTATCAGAACCCGAATACCAAGAATAATTAGCATCCAAAACACCTGCAGAGTTATTCCAAGCACCGTTACCCCATGCCCAAATATAACCATCAGTATCCAAACCATAACCAACACCATCACCACAACCTAACATCTTGATATTATCCAATCTAGTACCATCACCTTTTATAACAGGACGAGCATACGGATCGTTGAAATCATTTGTGTTACCAATACCTCCTGTTGCAGAACGTCCTAAAGCGCCATTACCTTTTTGGTAGCCCCAAGAATAAATTGTACCTATACCATCACCATCTGGATCAACCAATGCATACGCCGAGTTATCACCTGCATACACTTGCACAACACCTTTAAGTGGTTGTTTTGTTGCACCATCCAACACAAACATTGGATACGGTTGGTTATCTGTATTACCACAACCTAACTGACCGAAAGCATTATCATAACCTTGGCTATCAAAACCGGTTGAGTTACCTCCCCAACCTACAAGACAACCTTTATATGGACCATCACCTAAGATTGCGAAACTATTGTTGTTACCAGCATACACCACGTCAACATTCGTCAAATGGTTATCTTTAGAATAAACAGTTCCTTTTAACGATCCTCCTGCAGTACTAACTTGAATTGGAGTTGCTTGAATCTTACCTTCTGTCTTAGCAACAGTTCCACCAGTACCACATTGACCCAAACTATTATTACCCCAACACCAAACATTACCTTTACAATCCAATGCAATAAAGTGAGAACCCGAACCACAGTTCACCTGTTGGATGTCAATACTGTTTTGAGTAAAATACACAACTTCTTGCGGAGTACTTTCATACGCTTTTGTACTACCTGTACCCAAAAGTCCAGAACCTCCTTTTTCAGTACTATTCTTACCCCACGTGTACACAACACTATTTTGACAAACCATGGCGGACACACAGTTACCACCAGATATTGTCAATTCTTTTTGTGCAAACACACTCGCCGCACAAAGCAACGAGCCGACTAAAAATAACGCGATACGTTTCATTGTATGATGATAGTTTTAATTTCTATATACTTTTACAAACTTAAGACGCAAAGAAACGAAAAAAAGTTACAATACATCCCCTTTTTTTCTAGAAATGAGAATAGTATTTTTTGCAATAGCACAAAAACATTATTCGCACAGACAACAAGTAATTATATTTCAATTGGTTAAAAAGTGTTTCTACGACACTATCAAAAAGACAAAATTATTCTTTTAAAACATAGATATATTTTAAGAGAAAGACGAATGTTAGTCCTAACGCGATGGACAAAAAAAAAGAGACGCAACAGATTGCGTCTCCTCAGTATACATTATATATATGTATCAATTAAAACCAACTTGTTCCATCGAAACAGTGGGTACATAATTTTTCTTTTGGTAAGCCTATTGCATCTACCAATTCTTGTACTGTGTTAAACTTCAAAGATGTCAAGCCAAAACGTTGACGGATATCGTCAACCATTTTCTTATGTTTTTCAGAAGTGTCATCAACATATTCTTCCAAATTCTTATCATGACGACCTTCATATTTTTCTATCAAAGAACGAGTGATAAGTTCGGTATCATTCTTTGAAGCAGAGAAATTCAAGAATTTACAAGAATAGATTAGTGGAGGGCAAGCAATTCTCATGTGAATTTCCTTAGCACCACAATCGAACATTTCTGTTACATTTCCACGAAGTTGTGTTCCACGAACTATCGAATCATCACAGAAAACAACCTTCTGTCCATCCAACATTTGTCTGTTTGGAATCAACTTCATTTTAGCAACAAGGTTACGCATTTCTTGTGTAGGAGGAGTGAAACTACGAGGCCATGTTGGCGTATATTTTACTATACCTCTTTTATATGGTATACCTTTTTCGATTGCATACCCAATTGCATGACCGATACCTGAATCAGGAATACCACAAACAAAATCAGCTTGAGTTTTATCGTTTTGTGCGATTTTTTGACCAAGAGAACAACGTACTTTATCAACGTTTATACCTTCGTAATCTGAAGTTGGGAAACCATAGTAAACCCACATAAACGAGCAAACCTGCATTTTATCGTTAGGTTTACGTAAAACTTCATAACCTTCAGAAGTAATTTTCACAATTTCGCCAGGTCCAACAAATTTTTCTATTCTATAACCAAGATTATGAAATGCTGTCGGTTCACTCGAAACAGCATATGCACCATCTTTTTTACCAATAGTTACAGGAGTTCTTCCCAATTTATCGCGAGCAATGATAATACCATCTTCTGTAAGTATCAACATTGAACAAGAACCTTTCACCTTTTCATATACATTCTCTATACCAGAAACGAAATCAGGCTTCTCACATATAAGCATAGCCGTAAGTTCAGTTTGATTAGTATCCCCAGAACTTAACTCAGAGAAATGCATATTTTTATCAAGCAAATCAGCTTCCAACTCACGCATATTAGCAAAATGAGCAACAGTTACAATAGCAAAACGTCCTAAATGAGAGTTAATTGCAATTGGTTGCGAGTCTGTATCACTAATAACTCCGATACCAGCTTCACCACCTAACTTCGGAAGAGAAGACTCAAATTTCGTACGGAAATACGAGTTTTCAATGTTATGAATAGTACGACGCAACCCAAAGTCTTTACTATATGTTGCCATACCTGCACGTTTTGTGCCTAAGTGAGAGTTGTAGTCAGTACCGTAAAATAGATCAGTTACGCAATCTGACTTTGAAATAGTTCCAAAAAAGCCACCCATTTTGATTAAAATTTTTCTACACGAAAATAGAAGAAAAATATGTAACCACACTACACAAACCACATCTTTTTTTCAACTATAGTGAAACTCACAATAAGGGTTTTACTTATTGTTAAATGTTGTTCAAAAGTATTTCCGCAAAATAAAACAAAGAAATCCGGCAACCCGAAAAAAACAATATCTTTGCGAAAAAACAATATGGGTTTTCTATCTTCTATTTATAATCCGCAAAAGCCACGAGGTTTCAACATGCAAACTCGTTATTACGACAAGCAAAAGGAAGACCGCGAGCATCGTCGCGCTGTTGTACTACAACAAGTAAAACTAGAAGAGGGCGAGGAATTACCAAAAGGTGTATTCGTTTCCGATTTACATAGGAAATTTGAACAAAATAAAATTTCGAACAAGCGTTCAAAAGACAGCAGTTTGAAGACACTATTCATGTTGTTTTTCCTAATATTTTTAGGTGTTTACTTTATAATGAATATGTAATATGGCCGACATCATACATCTTCTACCCGATTCTGTTGCCAATCAAATTGCGGCCGGCGAAGTTGTACAACGACCTGCTTCGGTAGTAAAGGAATTGGTTGAAAATGCCATAGACGCAAAAGCTACAGAAATCACAATTTCCATTATTGATGCAGGAAGAACTGCAATACAAATAACCGACAATGGTATTGGAATGTCGGAAACGGATGCACGTATGGCCTTTGAACGACATGCAACCTCAAAAATCAAAGATGCCGCCGATATTTTCACAATACGAACCATGGGATTCCGTGGAGAAGCACTGGCATCGATAGCGGCTGTATCACAAACAGAACTAAAAACACGAAAAAAAGAAAACGAGTTAGGTACAAAAATTGTGATTGCCGGTTCAAAAATAGAATCACAAGAACCAGAATCTTGTCCAGTAGGAACGACATTCACCGTAAAAAATCTTTTTTTTAATACACCTGCTCGAAGAAAATTTTTAAAAGCAAACAAAACTGAATTTACATATATATTAGCAGAAATTCACCAAACGGCACTTGCTAACCCACAAATTAGTTTTACCATTATAAAAGACGGTGAATTATATGCAAAATATCCTATTGGCACGTTAAAACAAAGAATCATAAGCATCTTTGGGAAGCAAATGGACAAAGGATTGTTATCTATAGAAGATGAATCAAGCATCGTAAAAATTCATGGATTTGTGGGAGTTCCTGAATTGGCGAGAAAAGCAACAAACAATCAATTCTTCTTTGTAAACAATAGATTCTTTAGACAAAAAAGTTTCCTTGGATCAATAATGCGTGCCTACGGCAATTTAGTTCAGCAAAAAGAATATCCTCCTTTTTTTGTTTTTTTGGAGATAGATCCTGGAGAAATCGATGTTAATATTCACCCAACTAAAACAGAGATTAAATTTTCTGAAGAATTTAACATTTGCCAACTATTAGAAGCAACAGTAAAATATACTTTAGGGAAAAGTAACATTGTTCCGACATTGGATTTCAGTGACCCTGAGGATTATTCGGATATGTTCAAATCAACTACGAATGTAACAGTCACTGCCCCTCCTAAGATAGCTCTAAATCCTTCATACAATCCATTTAAGAGCAACAATGGGCCAAGCTATAATAATACCCCATCTAATGCGAGAAATTGGGAAAAATTGTTTGAAGAATATCAAACGAAAAAAACAACTGAATCAGAGCCGCTACTTGATTTTGGCGAAACTACAGAATTAAGTAACATAGATTTAGGACAAGACATACACATTCAAAGTTGTACACAAGTTCAAAAAAAATACATTGTTTCAGTTGTCGATGACAAGATTTATATTATAGATATAAAACGTGCACATTATCGCTTGATTTACAATATCTTTGAAGAAACAATAACAGGAAATCAAAATATTCCAAGCCAAAAGACGTTACTACCTATACGTATAGAGGTAATGCAACATGAAGCAGAAAGTTTAAAAGAAGCATTGCCACAATTACAAGCTTTAGGAATAGACATCGAAGAGTTTGGGAATCAAACATTTGTAATAAATGGAACGCCTTCAAATATACGTCCGGAAATGGTACAAGAAACTATTATGGATTTTGCGACACGTATAAACGAAAGCGGGAAAAACTTTAAAGATAATTGGCAAGAATATATAGTAAAGACGATGGCTAAATCAGCATCTTTATATAGAAATCCCGATATGAACAAAGACGAAATGCAGCAATTCGTTTCTAATCTATTACAAACAAAATCGTACACAATAACTCCTGACGGTCAATTGGTTACTGTTATTGTAGAAATAAACGATTTACTAAAAAAATTCAACTAAGATGAGTTACTATAGTCCATCGGGATTTTCAATGCTTACACCTGTTGTAAAGAACTTGCTGGTAATAAATATTATATGTTTTATCATCAGCTTTATTGCAGAGGCATTTATCGGGATTGACATAACTAACAATTTTGGTTTGCATTACATTGCGTCCCCAAGTTTTAGACCTGTGCAGTTTGTTACCTACATGTTTTTGCATGCCAACCTGGAACACATCTTCTTCAATATGTTTGCACTATGGATGTTCGGCAATATATTAGAAAACTTTTGGGGAAGCAAACGATTTCTTACTTATTATTTAGTTACCGGAATAGGTGCCGGAATTGCACAAATTATAGTTGCCTACATAAAATTGCAAACCTATCCAATAACTGCAGAAATGTGGGACATTGTATTAAGCGAAGGTGATGAATTAATACGAACCTCAAGAAACTATGTTGACAGCACATTAGGAGCTGTCAACGGAATAGTAAATGGTTCTACTATCGGTGCTTCTGGAGCTGTTTTTGGTCTGTTAATGGCTTTTGGAATGCTCTTTCCTGAATCGCAATTATATATTTTCTTTTTATTACCAATAAAAGCCAAATGGTTTGTATTCATATATGGTGCAATAGAACTCTTTAGTGGAATTCAAAATTCCGTAGGTGACAACACAGCGCATTTCGCACACTTAGGTGGAATGATATTTGGATACCTTTTAATACGCTATTGGCGGAAACATGGTTCTTCATTATAAACAATATGACATTTACTAACGACATACAACGACTTTTCAAACAAGGAGATATCATTACAAAGCTCCTTATAATCAATACCATAGCTTTCATTCTTCTTTGGATGGTTGAGATAGTTGGTTCCATATCGCACACAAACGTATATTATACTGTACTACAAAACATTGCGGCGCCAACTTTGGCAAAGTCATTCTTACGAAAAATATGGACTATAGCAACATTTTCGTTTTTTGACACAGCGTTTCTTTCATATTTCTGCAACATGATTTTTTTGAATTGGGCAGGAAGAATTTTTCTCAATTTTCTAAATGAAAAGAAATTTTTGGCAACATATATTTTGGGAATATTTAGCGGACTCGCATTATCAATAATAGGTTCAAGTCTATCTATAACTCAAGGTATTCTTTTAGGTCCAGCAGCAGCCGTGCTTGCCGTTATTGTTGCTGCAGCAACATACGCTCCCAATTACAGAATATATCTTCTTTTTTTCGGAGAAGTTCCTCTAAAAGTGTTTGCCATTATTATTGCTGTTTTTGAATGTCTTCCTTTAATATCAATTTTTGGACAGTACAATCCACAAACTTTAGCCTCAACATTTTATAAACTTGGCGGTGTTTTATATGGTTTTTCATGGGCTTATTTGTTACGAAAAAACATAGACATATCTATGTGGTTGTTAAAATTCATAACAAACGTTGAAAATACAAGAATCGAAAAAAAGGGACCGAAAATGTATAAGCACACCCATCGTGACGAAGAATATGTTTCTTATGAAGAAGTAAGCTACGACGAAGAAGAAATAGATACAATTCTTGGGAAAATTTCAAAATCAGGATACGACAGTCTAACAAAAGAAGAAAAAGAAAAACTTTTCAAACAAAACAAAAAATGAGGCGAGTATTAAGATGGTTTTATTTATTGCTCAATGCATTTGCTGTAATTGCATTGTTTTGCTGTTTGTTTACAAGATTTGTAAATCCAAATACCTTTGCTTTTTTTGAATTGTTCGGACTCGTTTTCCCTATTATTTTCATAGCCAACATTGCCATTTCTATCGTATGGATATTGGCAAAAGAGCACAAACATAACTTCTTATTTTCATTCATACCATTATTATTAAGTTTGCCAATTGCTGGTAGTTATTTTTCAGCAAAAGCATATACCAACGACTTAAAGAAAGAAAGTGAAATAAAAGTAATCTCATACAATGTGAGAGATTTCTGCATCAACGGCTGGAAATACAAGGATGATATACAAAAGAAAATTTTCAAATTCTTTGAAGAAGAAGAACCTGATATTATATGCTTCCAAGAATTCAGCAACGACGATCAAGAAAAATATAACATAATACAAGCCTTAAAAAAAGAATTAGGTCTAAAATATATTTACCACAATCAAACATACACCAAAGCTCCACACTATTTTATGGGCAACCTTATTTGTAGCCGCTTCCCTATTATAAACTGTGGAGATATGAAATTTCAAAAAACAGGAAACTCTGCTATTTGGGTGGACATAAAAAAAGGGAACGATACCATACGAATCTACAATAGCCATTTGGAATCATACCGTCTTTCAAAAGAAAACAAAGACCAAATCAATGGAGAGAATGTAGAAAGCAATAAAGTCAAAAAACTTATAAAAAAATTATACCAAGCAATGAGAAAACGAGGCGTACAAGCTGATGAAATTGTAGAATCAATGAAATTATGCCCATACCCTATCATCTCGTGTGGAGATTTCAATTCTCCTGTTTTTTCATATACATACCAACATATTCTTCATTCAGAAGATTTTAAAGATGCTTTTGTTGAGTCGGGATATGG
>JAKSTZ010000005.1 GCA_024402335.1 Bacteroidales bacterium | reverse complement strand
ATTTTTACCACCAGAACCAATTACAGCACCGATGAAATCTTTACCAATCTTCAATGTTTCGATTCTTGGAGCATGAGGTTTCAAATCTTCACGTGGTTCAGCGATAGTTTCAGTGATTTTACCCAAAATGTGTAAACGGCCTTCTTTTGCTTGATTCAAAGCTTTTTCCAAAACTTCGTAAGACAAACCGTCAACCTTGATATCCATTTGAGTAGCAGTAATACCATCAGCAGTACCTGTTACTTTGAAGTCCATATCACCAAGGTGATCTTCATCACCAAGTATATCAGACAATACAGACCATTTTACGTTACCTTTATCTGTAATCAAGCCCATTGCAATACCTGCAACTGGTTTCTTAATCTTAACACCTGCATCCATAAGTGCCAAAGTACCAGCACAAACAGTAGCCATAGAAGAAGAACCATTTGATTCCATAATATCAGAAACAACGCGAACGCAGTATGGATAATTTTCAGGAATCATTCTCTTCAATGCTCTCCATGCCAAGTGACCGTGACCAATTTCACGACGACCTACACCACGTTGAGCTTTTGCTTCACCTGTTGAGAATGGAGGGAAGTTATAGTGTAATAAGAATCTTTCTTTTCCTTGTACCAAAACATCATCAACGATTTTTTCGTCTTGTTTTGTACCAAGCGTTACACTTGTCAACGATTGAGTTTCACCACGAGTGAAGATAGCCGATCCGTGAGGGCCTGGAAGATAACCAACTTCGCACCAAATAGGACGAATTTCAGTTGTTTTACGACCATCAAGACGTTTTCCTTCATCCAAAATGCAACGACGCATAGCTTCTTTTTCTACTGCATGATAGTAACGGCTAACCATTTCTGCCTTTGCAGCAACATCTTCTTCAGACATTGAAGCCAAATATTCTTCTTTAATTGCAGAGAAGTTTGCTTCTCTTTCGTGTTTGTTTGTATTTTCTGATGCTGCTACAGCGTATGCTTTATCATAACATTTGTTCCAAACATCTTGTTTCAACTCTTCGTCATTTTCTTCGTGGCAGTATTCACGTTTTACCGTTTTACCAACCATCTCAGTCAATTCCATTTGAGCTTTACACATAGGTTTGATAGCTTCGTGAGCGAATTTCAAAGCTTCCAACATTTCTGTTTCAGAAACTTCATCCATTTCACCTTCAACCATCAAGATGTTATCGTATGTAGCACCAACCATAATGTCGATGTCGGCACGTTCCATTTCTTCGAATGTTGGATCGATAACTAATTTGCCATCAACACGAGCAACACGAACTTCAGAAATAGGACCACCGAAAGGTATATCAGAAACAGCCAATGCTGCAGAAGCAGCTAAACCAGCCAAAGCATCCGGTTGGTCTTTTCCATCAGCAGAGATCAAATGAACATTTACAAATGTTTCTGCGTGATAGTTGTCTGGGAACAATGGGCGAAGCGCACGGTCAACCAAACGAGCTGTTAAAATTTCATAATCTGAAGCTTTTCCTTCTCTCTTTGTAAATCCACCCGGAAATCTTCCAAACGAAGCGAATTTCTCTTTGTACTCAACGGTAAGTGGCATAAAGTCTGTACCAGGAACAGCATCTTTTGCACTACAAACTGTAGCCAAAAGCATAGTGTTACCCAAACGAACCACAACAGAACCATCAGCTTGTTTAGCTAATTTTCCTGTTTCGATTTCGATTGTACGACCATCACTTAACGTGATTTCTTTCTTAAAAACTTGTAACATATTGTATTTTATTTGTGTATAAATTCTCTATGAGTATAAACTATAATAAATAGCAAAAGGCAACTGTAAAAATTGCCTTCCCACTATTATAGTTTTATCGCGTAAAAGATTATTTACGGATGTTCAAAGCCTTAATCAAGCTACGGTATTCTTCTATATCGTGGTCTTTTACGTAATTCAACAAACTACGTCTTTTACCAACAAGTTTCAACAAAGAACGTTGAGTAACGAAATCTTTGTGGTTTTCTTTCATCTTTTCTGTCAATGCATTTATTCTTTCAGTATAAATAGCGATTTGACATTTAGCAGATCCTGAATCCTTTTCTGATTTACCGAATTGTTTGATCAATTCAGCTTTTTTTTCTGTAGTTAAGTACATAATTATATATATTTCTCTAAATCGTTTTTCAAGACGCAAAAGTACACGTTTTTCTTTAATTGCAATACTTAAAATGTTTTTTTTTCACAAAAAGTATTCTTTTACAAAGATTTGACAAATTCTTTTGGTACATAATTATCCATAGACTGACAAACTGCCCCCGCACATCGAATAGCAAACGGAATAGCTTCATCGAAGAAATTCTCGGAAATTGTCTTAATTTGGTCTTTTCGAATACCATATTTGTGCAACATGTGAAGTAATCCAGCATTAAATGTATCCCCCGCTCCAATCGTACTAACAACCTTTATTTCAGGAACAGCATATTCTTTTGTAAACAATGGAGTTTTCACAACCACTTCCCTACTATTCTGCGTATAGACCAAAACCGGCACATTCCATTCTTTCAAACATTCATAAACTTCATCCGAAGTTTTTGCACCAAACATTGCGATTCCATCTTCGTCCGAAATATGACTAATGTCTGCCGCCGTCAAATTTTCTTTCAAAAAATCGTATGATTTTCCTGTTTTCGACAAAGGTTTACGCATATTCGGATCGTACAAGACTACAACATTTGCATCCATTGCTTTTCGCAACATTGAACGAACCGCCCCACGAACTCGCTCATTCAACGAAAAAGACGACGAAAGCAATAGATAGTCTTTAGAACACAATGTACTATCATTTGCTGTCAAACTTTCCGAGAACTCCTTATAGAATTGATATTTAGCATCATTCTTTTCATTTAGAAAAGCCAATGCAAGAGAGGTTTTCTTGTTTTCATAACAAACTACATAATCAGTAGAAACACCATTTTCCCGCAAAAACGATAAGCACCAGTTTCCAAAGTCATCGTTACCAACCTCAGAGATAAAAGAAACAGAATCACCCAACCGTCCCAAAGTAACCGACGTGTTTAAGGCCGAGCCACCAACTTTTGCACTTTGCGGTTGCATATTTTTGAATATCAAATCTATAACCGTTTCTCCTAATGTATAAATCATTCTTTTTTTGTTTCTAAAGACAATAATGTCTGTTTTACATCAAGACCTAAAGCAAATCCAACCAAAGAACCTGTTGCACCAACAACTCTATGACAGGGAACGACAAGCAACAATTTATTTTTATTACAAGCACTTCCGACTGCACGAGATGCCTTAGGTCGGCCTATTCGTTTTGCTATTTCACCATACGTAGATACTTGTCCATAAGGAATCTTACGTAATTCACACCACACAGAACATTGGAAAGGCGTGCCATGTAATTCTATCGGGAAAGTAAAGTCTTTTCTTTTCCCTAAAAAATATTCATCAAGTTCCTGTTGAATCCTTAACAACAATGGAAAATCAGAATGCTTTTCAACACCAACAACACGTTCCAACCGCACAACCGCCGTTTCATTACAAACAATTTTTAATATTCCTATCGGCGAATTATACGTTGCTTCAAAAAGCATACTTTGTTTATTCTGATTTTTTCACAAGATGCATGATTTCCTTTCCTGATTCGTCGAAAAACGTAGCTTCATCACCAGAAATCTTGCATTGTTTTACAGAATTTAAGCCTTGTACTACCGCATCTTCAACATCCATTGAAGCGCCCATTCTTTTTGTCATTCCCATATCTGACAATGAAAGATTTTCACTCGCGTATTTGTACTTGCCAAAGAATGAATTCACACTAGTACTTCCATTTATTTCATTTGCAGCAGAAAACACAATAAATGCTTCCTCTTCACCTTTTTCTGTACTAACACCATTGGCATCATTAATATGCCAAGTTCCTACGATAGACATTTCTTTTGTTGAAGAACAACCCATAACAAGCAAAGCCATAACGATGGCACTAAAAATTTTTTTCATATTCTTTAAATAATTAACGTTCAAAATTACAAGTTTTTTTCACACGAAGAAAAGATTTCTCGCCTATAATTCCTATTTTTGTTTTATAAAAGAACGATATGAAAAAAACAACATTACTTTTAGGGACATTATTCCTTTCAGCAATATTATTTTGTGCAAGCACATTACAAAGCTATACGATAAACCCAAATGGGACAACGGTTGAAACACGCATTCTTCCACCTACTGGATTTGCAAGAGAAAAATGCGAAGCTAATTCATTCACATACTACCTTCGCAATCTCCCATTAAAAAAACATGGATCAAAGGTAATGCTATTCAACGGCACTGAAAAAAGTTACCAAGCAGGCGCCTGTGCTGTTGTGAACATGGAAGTTGGCACTACGGATTTACAACAATGTGCCGATGCTGTTATGCGCATTCGTGCAGAATATTTATGGAAACAAAAAAGATATTCTGAGATTCATTTTAAATTTACCAATGGTTTCGTTGCCGACTACACGAAATGGGCAGAGGGGGAAAGAATATTTGTAAAAGGCAACAATACAACTTGGCAAAAAACAGCTCAAAAAGACTATTCTTATAAAATATTCCGTGAATACCTAGACAAAGTATTTATGTATGCGGGAACCGCCTCTCTATCAAAAGAATTAATACCTGTACAAATTAGCAGAATCCAACCTGGCGACGTATTTATTCACGGTGGTCATCCTGGGCATGCTATGATAGTTGTAGATGTAGCAAAAAATCCAAAGACTAAAAAAATAGCGTTTATTTGCGCCCAAAGTTACATGCCTGCACAAGAAATCGAAATAGTCAAGAACCTCAATGACGAGACAAACTCTCCTTGGTATATTGTTAACCCATCGGAGGCCACTGTGAATTTCCCACAATGGACATTTACGACAAGTGAACTTAAACGTTTTCTATAGAGAAAAAATGGAGAGCGAACGACTTTGGAATAGCAATTACATAAAAGTTTGGTGTGCAAACTTTATGATATTCTTTTCCTTCATGTTGCTCACACCATTACTGCCTATTTACCTAAGTGAAACATTTCAAGCAGATAAGCACGTAATCGGCATTGTACTTTCTGGCTACACTATTATGGCGTTAATATCGAGAATGTTTAGCGGCTACATAGTTGACAGTTTTCCAAGAAAAATAGTTTTACTTGTTAGTTATTTCCTGTTTTTCTTATTTTTCTCCGGCTATATTATCGCAGGTTCTCTTCTATTTTTCGCACTAATTAGGACATTCCACGGTGCCCCCTTTGGAGCCGTCACCGTATCGAATAGCACTGTAGCAATAGACGTACTTCCCTCTTCACGACGAGCCGAAGGTATAGGATACTATGGTTTAAGCAATAATCTTGCTACAGCAATAAGTCCTTCCGTGGCACTTTGGATTTACAACGCTACGAACAATTTTGACATACTATTTGTGCTTGCCTTTGTAATAGCAATGATAGGTTTTCTTATTAATTCTACCGTACATTTAGAAAAGAGAGAATCTATTCCAGACAAAAAAGCAATATCATTGGACAGATTTTTTTTATCAAAAGGATGGCACTCAGCAATTTGCATAGTATGTTATGCTTTTTCTTACGGAGTTTTATCTACCTACGTAGCAATTTACGGTAAAGAAGCGTTAAACATCCGCGGCGGCTCGGGTTTCTTTTTTATGCTATTATCAATAGGCCTTATACTTTCCAGACTAGTCGGCAGTAGAACTTTACGACAAGGAAAAATAATACAAAATGCAGGCATCGGCTGTAGCATCGCAATGATCGGCTACCTATTGTTTGTCGCCGTGCCGAATGAATTTGGCTATTATGCTTCTGCATTTATTATAGGCTTAGGGAACGGACACATGTGGCCCGCAATGCAGACTATGTTCATTAATATGGCACCAAACTCACAACGAGGAACCGCAAATTCTTCCGTATTAGTATCGTGGGATGTCGGTATTGGTCTTGGCATAGTTGCAGGAGGATTCTTCTCCGAATTTTATGGATATACCGAAGCTTTCTGGGCGGCATGGATAGTCAACATTATTGGCGTATTGGTATTCTTCTTAGTTGCGAAGAACAAATACAAAACAAGAATTTATGCAAAATAAAAAAAGCAGAACCCCATTTCTGAGATTCTGCTTAAGATACAAATTCAAAGAAAATTTATTTTTGAACCTTTGCCAAAGCTTCGTCCAATGTAAGACCGGCAAAATCTTGGGCACCAAACAAACGACCACTTTTCTTATCGTTTACAAATGCACCCAATACAATACCTGGAATTACAGAATCCGGTGAATTTGGAGCATTTGGTCCACCCAAATCCGTACGGCACCATCCTGGATCAGTAAGACTAATAATAACGTCTGTGCCGTCAACTGTCGTACCCAAATCTTTTGTTACTTTATCCAACGCTGCTTTACTTGCAGAATAACCAGCTTGTTGTGGTTCTTTATCAATACCACTTGTAGTATTGATTACACGACCGAAACCGCGTTCTATCATAGGTGGTAAGAAAGCGTAGCACAACATCATTGGAGCAATAGTGTTGATTAAGAAACTTTGTGTGTAATCTTCTACAGGAGTTTGATAGTAGTCAGTACGGTATGCAATTTGAACAGCAGCATCGTTGAACAAGATATCAATTTGAGTACCTTTTGCATTGATTTCTGCAATCATTTTTTGTACTTCCTCTGGTTTAGATAATTCCGCAGCAACGCAATAAGCATCAACACCCATAGCTTTTACTTCTTCAAGTACTTTTTGAGTGTGATCCAACGAACGGCTGTGCAATACAAGATTACAACCCTGTCCCGCCATAAATTTAGTAATTCGGTATCCGATACCTCTGTTAGCACCTGTGATAAGTGCCCATTTCCCTTTTACATCTGTTTTCATGTTACAATAGTAAAATTCTTCGCAACAAAAATAATAAAAAAAATGGCAACATGCAGAATCGCACATTGCCATTTCTTAAAATTTGATTTTCAACAATTATTTTACTTCTACTATAAAATAGTTCTTCTTGCCTTTTTGTACCAAGATGTATGAGCCATTCAATAAAGCAGTTGCATTTACCTGCATATCGATAGCTTCTACCTTAGCCTTGTTAATACTAACGCCACCACCTTGGATCATTTTACGAGCTTCACCTTTACTTGGGAAAATGTTTGTTTTTTCAGCAATCAAATCTATAACAGAAACACCTGCTTCAATTTCTGATTTTGCAACTTGGAAAGTTGGAACTCCTTCGAAAACAGACAAGAATGTTTCTTTATCCAATTTTTTCAAAGAATCACTTGTTGCATTTCCAAATAAAATATTCGACGCTTCCAACGCAGCTTCATAGTCTTCCTTACTATGAACCATAATAGTAACCTCTTGTGCCAAACGTTTTTGAAGAACGCGCAAATGAGGAGCTTGTTCATGCTCAGCAATCAATGAATCTATTTCTTCTTTTGGAAGCATAGTAAAAATCTTGATATAACGTTTAGCATCATCATCGCTTACGTTCATCCAGAATTGGAAGAACTTATATGGAGATGTATAACGACGATCCAACCAAACATTACCACTTTCTGTTTTACCAAATTTTCCACCGTCTGCTTTCGTAATCAACGGACAAGTTAAAGCGTACGCTTCACCGCCATTCATACGACGAATCAATTCCGTACCAGTAGTAATATTTCCCCATTGATCGGAACCACCCATTTGTAATTTACAATTTTTATGTTCGTTCAAGTACACGAAATCATATCCTTGCAACAATTGGTATGTAAATTCTGTAAAGCTCATACCATCAGAGCATTCGCCATTGAAACGTTTTTTTACAGAATCTTTTGCCATCATATAGTTAACGGTAATCAACTTACCCACATTTCTTGCGAAATCAAGGAAAGTATAATCTTTCATCCAGTCATAGTTGTTAACCAACTCTGCTGCATTAGGAGCATCGCTATTGAAATCAAGGAAATGTTCTAATTGAGCTTTAATGTGAGCGACATTATGAGCAAGAGTTGCTTCGTCCAACAAATTGCGTTCTTTTGATTTTCCAGAAGGGTCACCAATCATACCAGTAGCTCCACCAATAAGAGCAAGTGGTTTGTGACCGCTATGTTGAAAATGTCTCAACATCATAACGCCACACAAATGACCAATATGTAAAGAATCAGCAGTTGGGTCTATACCCAAATAAGCTGTCGTCATTTCTTTAGAAAGTTGTTCCTCTGTTCCAGGCATGATATCTTGAAGCATGCCTCTCCATTTCAATTCTTCTACAAAATTCATCGATTTAAATTTTTCGCAAAGATATGTTTTTATTACTTTCTGTTAATCACAATTCAAAATTTTCTATTTTTGTAAAAATCTACGCCGATACATTTGTGGTCGGTGGGGATACATTTATTAGGGAAAGGCGTTTATCTAACGCTTTGTTTTGACATCTTGAAACTTCGCAAACTTCAAAATCCCGTCAAAAACAAAGTAGCGATGAATGCCCATGGGTATGATTGTATGCAATACACTCGTATTGCTTATCGTACGGCGTGGGTCTTCGTTGCTTGTTTCGATGGGAAAGGTAGCGAAGACCTCAAGATGTGAGACAAGCAACAGATACAGATTCCACGCTTTTTTTATTTATAATCATTACATTTTGCTTGGGAGTCGGCATGACAACAATTACATATGAAAATTTGTAAACATTGCAACCATTCAAACTATGAAGATGCAAAATTTTGCAATAACTGTGGAAAATCATTAGAAACAGTGGAAGACACACAAGAAAAGCAAAATAGCGAAAGAAGCAGTAAACCTCAGAAAAGATTAATCATGGAATGGATTGAAACAATCTGTACCATAATTATCGTCTATTTTATATATACTAATTGGAATGATATAAAACAATTCTTCAGCAAAGATTCTAAAGTAGATTCACTATACACAGAAGAAAAAATCACTCACGAAAACGCAAAAGAAATAATTCAAAAAACATTAAATACTATGGGGGAAGATGTTTCTTCCATAAAAGAACAAGAAAAAATTCAAAAAACTTTCAACACATGGGTAGAGCAACAAATAACATTAGGGGTATTCACACACGAAAGCATTCCTACTTCCGGAGATGACGGTGGAATAAAGCAATGCGGCTACAGCGATTTAAATAAAGATGGAAAGTTAGACGCCCTTTATCAAATTTGTTTTTATTATGGAGGAAATGAAATACCTTGTACTTCCTACCTTGTTTTATCAGGCACAAATAGATATACGATTTCTGAAATTTCAACAAACAGCATTAAAAACTTCAAACAGTTAAATGATTGTTTTTCCGAAACAAAGATATATCTAAATAGACTTGTCAAGAATCGTATAGAAGGGACGTTTATGGGGTATTTAGAAAACGATCCTCATTGCTGTCCATCAATTACCGAAGATATCATTATAGAATATGACAGCAAAGAAATAACTTCTATTGGTATGTATTCTTTTAAAACAAAAATTAACGAATACTCTTATTACAAAGCACTTGGTACATATACAGGGTCAGTTAAAGCATATATATATTAGAAGATTTCGGAAAACTTTCATTTCTTTCAAAAGTAGAAGATGCAACAATTGATATGAAATTAGAGAAAAATGAGTTGTGTTTATACGAAAATGAAACAAAAACATTCACATGTACAAAATTAGCGAAAGCATCTAATGGATATGCTTTCGACATTAAATTCACGAACAAAGAAGCAAACAGTTTCATAAACGGATTCTCACAAATTACCTTTAACGAAACGAAATATCACGGATCAATAAACACACATGACCAAACACTCAAATTCAGTTATATGATTAACAGCGAAAACTTATCATATCTTTACACAATTCTAGGAATAAATATATCTGAATTTGATTTAATAGACTCAAGAATAAGAGGCATTGTATTAACCTACGATTTAAATAAAAACATTTATTAAAATACAAACATGAAAAGATTTATCTACATCACATTTTTCCTTATTTATAGCCTATTTTCCTATGCACAAAAAGCTATAGTTACAACGTCGGAAAACGGCATAAAAGAAACCGAAACAGCCGACTGGTCACTTTGCACTGGCCTTATGGGACAAGCAAAAATGGGACCTTATAATGAAGATATATATTTATATGGCCACAAAGTCAACATTATCTCATACAAAGGTGGAAACCAAACAGAAAGCGTTCCTTTAATTTATGAATGGGATTGCAAATACCAAGGCAATGACGGACTTTGGAGATATGCTAAAAATTATGAAGATGAAATAACTGGTCAATGGATTTTCTATCTCCTCATAAAACAAGATAGCGAAAATTATATATTCACCCAATGTTTTTATTAGATTTCTCCGATACAATGGAATTTAAAGCAAATCCCCTTCCAATTTTAGGTTAAGCATAGAATATGCGAATACAAAGTTTTAGTGTACCATCTTTACCGCTCACACGAAACTTATTACCAGCATCATCTATCAACCATTCTCCGTTCAATTATCTACTTTAATCTTGTAGAACTATATAGCTTAACGCATGCAACAGACTCGGGGGGAGGAAATTCTACAATCAAGTTTATTTCGGTTTCAAGGAAGATACAACTCAACTTCACGAATAAACTAAAAAAGACGCAAAGAAGCATTCAACCAATAATCTACTCCAACAACCACTCTACTGCAGAACGAATTTTTATAGTATAACCTTCGATTTGCACATCTTTACTTTCATCAAAAGAAACCAAGGTGAGATTTTGGCAATGTAACGAACGCGCTGCTTCTATAAGCGCTTCCGTTTCACGTTTAAATGCTTTTCGCTCAGCAATGGAATACGACACCTGTACAAGTTCAACAACCTTTCCTTGTTGGCAAACTACAAAGTCCACCTCTTTACTACGAGATGTTGGTTTATAATAATAAATATCCTCAGCTCCTAATTGATTACGTCTCAACAATTCAATGAAAACCACATTTTCTAAACGCCAACCTAAATTTTCAGGCAACAAACTATTTTCTCTATTTGCAATAAACCCGTTGTCTATAACATAAGCTTTTTCTTTCGTAATACGTTCGACACTCTTATAACTAAACTTAGACAAACGACGAATCAAATAGGCCTGTTGTAAGTACGCAACATACGACTGAACCGTTGTACTACTACCTAACAATGAAATTTCCGCCAACTGATCATATTGAATTGTTTGACAACAATTGTTTATTAAATGGTTTACTATACGACGAAGAGCTTCTGTGTTTCGTATTCTAAAACGACGAGCTATATCCTTCGTCACAATTGTTTCTATCAGACCTGATAGATAGTTTTTTCTATTTCGAACGGATTGAATATTTTTAATTTCAGGCATACCACCTTCTACAATGTATTGAGACAAGGCACTATTCCGCGATGCAATAGCTTTGGTTGTTATACCTGTCATATCCACATTCAACAATCGGCAATAATCAAAGAAAGAAAACGGATACAATTTTATTTCCATATAACGACCTGTTAGGTGAGTTGCCAACTCCCCTGATAATAGTTTTGCATTGCTTCCTGTTACAAACACATGCAACTTCATTCGAAGCAAACGATTAACAAACAAATACCAACCATCAACATTTTGTATTTCATCTAAAAAAACATACTGTATATCAACCCCATATAATTGATAAATACATTCCAATACAGTATTCAAATCTGAGGTTTGCAGGCCTACAAGTCTATCATCATCAAAATTCACATACCCATACTTAACTCCACGTCTTTTCAAAGCATTATGACATAAAGTAGATTTACCACTACGACGAACTCCCGTAACTACCTGAGCCATATTACTATTCCACTCAAATAGTTGTTCTTCTCTTCTTTCGCATGAACCTATCAAAACATCGTTCAACACATCTTCTTGTTGTTCACGAAGCACTTGTAAGACCAACTCTTTTTTCATAAAAATCAATTTTTACAAAAATAATTACAATTCAATTATTTACAAATTTCTATTGGACTATTTTACATATTTTTCGTATTTCTATTGGACTATTTTACACATTTCAAATTAAAAACAAAAAAATATACAACATTGTAACAATCTTTTTTTCGTCAACTTATACATTGTTCCCAAATAATTATGCTAAATTTGTCAACCACCAAGAAAGACAAAAAGATGAACTTTGATGATAATTCAGCAGCTCGCCACGTGATTCGTTTCATAAATGGAACAAATCAGAATATTTTTCTAACAGGTAAAGCCGGAACAGGGAAAACAACCCTGCTAAAAGACATCGTTAAAAATACCCACAAACAATTTGTCATCGTAGCTCCTACCGGTATCGCTGCACTAAATGCCGGCGGTGTTACCATACATTCATTATTTCAACTTCCGCCTTCTTGCTATGCTCCCGAAATCCGTTTCAATACGCAAGAAATCCCTTTTGCTGTTATGCCTTTCAGTAAAATACCGAAAGAAACAAGAAATATGAATGGAGCAAAACGGCAATTGCTTCGTTCCATAGAGTTATTAATCATAGACGAAGTCAGTATGCTTCGGGCCGATTTACTCGATGCCATAGATGTGGAGCTCCGATATATTCGTCATTGTAGATATCTTCCTTTTGGCGGAGTGCAGATTCTTTTTATTGGCGACATGCTTCAGCTTCCTCCTGTTGTGAAACAAGAAGAATGGGACTTTCTTAAACAATTCTACAAAGGAATGTATTTCTTTGATTCCATGGCATTGCGTGGGCAACTACCTATAACATTGGAATTAGAAAAAATCTACCGTCAAAGCGACCGCACATTTATTGAAATATTAGGAAATCTACGCGACAATAAATTTGTACAAAAAGATATCAATGAACTAAACAGACATTACATTCCAGACTTTGAAGCGCCGAAAAAACAACCATTTATATTTTTAACAACACACAACAAAAAAGCAGATGCAATTAACGACACGAAACTGCGCAAACTAAAAACACAATCTGAATTTTTCGAAGCTGATATTACGGGAAATTTCCCTGAAAACATCTATCCGATTAGCCCCAAATTAGAACTTCGCGTTGGAGCACAAATCATGTTCATAAAAAACGACATGAACCAAGGCCAATCTTACTATAACGGAAAAATTGGAACCATAAAAGAAATCCTACCTGATAATATTATTGTAACATTTCCAGAAACAGGACAAGAAGTCGAAGTTGAAAAACACGTTTGGGAAAACATACGATATACGTTAGACAAATCAACTGGACAAATCGAAGAAGAAGTTATTGGTAGATTTACTCAATATCCTATAAAATTAGCATGGGCTGTAACCGTACATAAAAGCCAAGGCCTAACATTCAAGAATGCAATAATAGACGTATCGGAAGCATTTGCTCCTGGACAAATTTACGTTGCCCTTTCACGATTGGAATCCCTCGAAGGCCTTGTTCTTTCGGAACCTATAGTTGACGACTTCCCGGAACAAGACAAACGTGTGATAGATTTCACAAACGACAAAAAAGACGAAAACGAATTACAAGAAATCTACACAACAGAAGCCAAGAAATATGTTGAGCAAATAGTTTTAGAAAGTTTCAACCTTGATTCATTGATTGATGAGTTCAACGAACATCTAACTCATTATGAAGAAGATAATCTTTTCAACACAACATCTCCTTCTTCAAAATTCAAGAAACAAATCCTTGAATTACAACCTAAAATAGACACTATAGTTTCAACTGCACATAAATTCATAGTGCAACTACAAAACATCTTCAACCAAAAGGATTTCAAAAGACTTGAAGAACGTATAAAAGCATCTGTTGCCTACTTCACTCCTTTATTTGACGAAATTTCTACCAACATATACGGCATTGTAGCAGAAGCTTCAATTATGAGTGGCATGAAAGCATACGTCACAGACCTACAAAACTTTGAATTAGTATTTTTTACGGCACTGCACAAAATCAACAAATGCGACAAGTTAATCGAGTCCCTAAATTCAGGAAAATCTTTTACAAAGAAGAACCTCAACATGGAAATAGATCAAGAAGTACGTAAGAAAATTCTATTTCAAAAAGTTGCAAAGAAATCTCCTGCTACCGTAAAATACGCAGACAAGAAACTCGACACGAAAGAGATTACATACCTTATGTATTCCGATGGTATATCTATTCAAAAAATTGCAGAAGAACGAAAACTAACAGTTAACACCATCTGTAAACACATAGAATATTATATAGCAGAAGGAGCAATTCCTCTCGATAACTTTGTACAAAAAAGCGATGCAAGCAAAATAAGAAAAGTCATAAAAAAGTTAAACACAAAAAGTGTTGCTGCAATAAAAGAAGAATTACCAGAATATGACTATCAAGACATCCGCTACGTACTTGCAAATATGGAAAGCAACGGATATTGATTTCGTATAAAAAAACTGAAACTCTTATCTTTTCAAAAACGTTTTTTTTTACATTTGTATATTAAACAATGTTTTAAAATTCGTGTCATGAATATATTTTCAAAAACTGCAGAAGAGCAACTTGCTGATTTACAAAAAGAACAAGAAGCTTTGCTTTCAAAAGCAAATACTCCTTCAAAAGAGTACAATGGTATCTACCAACGTTTCGAAAACCCGGTGTTAACGGACAAACATATTCCACTTTCATGGAAATTTGATTTAAATTTACAAAGAAACCCTCTTCTACTACAAAGAATTGGCGTGAATGCAGCATTCAACGCCGGAGCAATAAAATTCAACGGGAAATATATTCTATGTGCGCGTGTTGAAGGCTGGGATAGAAAATCTTTTTTCGCAATTGCAGAAAGTCCAAATGGAATTGACAACTTCCGTTTTTGGAACGAACCTATTCTACTTCCAGAAACAAGCGATCCCGACATTAACGTTTATGACATGCGTCTAACCCAACATGACGACGGCTACATTTATGGTATTTTCTGTACAGAAAGAAAAGATCCGAATGCTCCTGCCGGCGATACAAGTTCTGCAATAGCAAACGCAGGCGTTGTCCGCACAAAAGATTTAAAGAATTGGGAACGATTACCAGACTTAATTTCAAATAGCGGTCAACAACGAAATGTTGTGATGTTCCCTCACTTTGTAAACGGAAAATATGCACTTTACACTCGACCACAAGACGGATTTATTGAAGTTGGTTCTGGTGGCGGTATCGGTTTCGGATATATTACAGACATGAAGAATCCTGTTATTGAAGACGAGCATATTTTCAGTAACAAACAATACCACACTATCTACGAATTGAAAAATGGTATGGGACCTGCACCTATAAAAACAGCTAAAGGATGGTTAAATCTTGCCCACGGCGTCCGTAACACTGCAGCAGGACTTAGATATGTACTTTACATGTTCCTTACCGACTTGGAACAACCAGACAAAGTTATAGCACAACCAGGTGGATATTTCTTGGCACCACAAAACGAAGAAAGAATTGGAGATGTTTCCAATGTTGCTTTCTCTAACGGTTGGATTGCCGACGAAGACGGTACTGTATTTATTTACTACGCTTCTTCCGACACAAGAATGCATGTCGCAGTAAGTACCATAGACCGTTTAGTTGACTACTGTTTAAACACTCCAGAAGATGGATTACGAACAGGTAAATCGGTTGAAAATATTATACAATTAATCAGAAACAATAAATAACCATAGAGACACAATTGTAGAGCCGCAATAAATTGCAGATCTACGATTTATACACTAATCATTATAAAGATGTATAAGGCATTACAAAAAGAATTCGAGAAAGAACTTAAAAGTGTTCTAACATTTTGGTCGACAAAAGCTATTGACAAAGAAAGCGGCCAATATTTAGGAGAAATGGACCACTATGGGACACCTTGTCCTGAAGCAAACAAAGGAATCATCATGTATTCCCGCATTATGTGGACTTTCTCTGCTGCATGCCGTTTCTACCAAAACGAAGACTATAAGAAATACGCAGATTTAGCGAAATCATTCATTGAAGACCACTTTCTTGATAAGAAAAACGGCGGAGTTTATTGGGAAACCGATTGCAATGGAAATGTTGTTGTCAACAAGAAACAAGTATATGCCGAAGCATTTACTATCTATGCGTACGCAGAATATGCACTTGCATTCAATGACAAAGCTGCTCTCGACATGGCAATGGATATTTTCGAAAAATTGGAAACAATCTGCTACGACAAAAAGAACGGCGGCTATTTCGAAGCGTTTTCTCAGACATGGGAAAAACTCGACGATGTACGTTTAAGTGTAAAAGACTTAAACGAACCTAAAGGTATGAATACAAACCTACACGTATTAGAAGCTTACACGACATTATACGAAGCAACTAAAAATCCTAAGGTTGGCGAAGCACTTAAGAAAGAAATAGAAATTTACATGAACAAAATTGTAAACGACAAAAACCATGTAACTATTTTCTTCTCAGAAAATTGGAAACCAAAAACTACAGAATTTTCATACGGACACGATATTGAATCTACATGGTTGATTTGGGAAGCAGCCGAAATGCTTGGCGACAAACAACTCCTTGAAGCTATACGTCCAAAAATTCTTGCCATGGTGGATACTTTTATAGCCGAAGGATTCGACAAAGAAACAAATTCTACTCTTTACGAAATCTTCCCTGAGAAAGGTACAATAGACAAAGATCGTCACTGGTGGGTACAAATAGAAGCTGTTGAAGGACTTGCCAACGCTTTTGACATGACCGGCAAGGAAGAATACAGAACATTAGCTCTTAAACAATGGGAATACATTCGTGAAAACCTCATCGACCGAGTTCACGGTGAATGGTTCTGGCGAATAGACGACGACGGTTTCCCTGTTGACGAAGAAGCCAAAATGGGTATGTGGAAATGTCCATACCATAATGGTCGTGGACTTATGCACATGATAAAAGAAATGGATAAATGGCAATAAAGTAAGGGCGGAGACAACTCCGCCCTACTCGTTATGATAAGCTATACAAAAAAAATACTATCCTTTTTTAGTTGCATATTGTTCTGTAATATCGCGTTTTCACAGATTTTATATGACCAATATGTACATTCTTCGTATGCAAAAATCAAATCATTCAAAATGGTTCCCGTTGTCGAAGAAAGGAAAGGTTATATTTTGCACTATGGTCCAGAAAATGGCGATTCTCTAGCAAATCCTGTATTTCCATTATTAGGGAATTGCGGTTTGATGGTTGATTTTGATATTTTAGAAGAATCTACACGAGATTTACGCTATGAAGTTATTCATTGCGACAGAAATTGGAAAGAAGATGAACTTCTTGAAGGTGAATACGTTACCATTAAAGAAGATTTAGTATTAGATGGCGACCGAGCCGAAAGTTCTTTTAGCACAACTGTCCCATATATTCACTATAGTTTTATGTTTCCTTTTTCTAATATAACTCTTCATGTATCAGGAAATTACATTCTTAAAATCTATGAATTAACCGACGACGACAAAATCGTACAACTTATACAAAAGCGCTTTGTTGTTTACGAGCAACTAGTTGAAATACAAGGAGAAGTAAAGCGACCAAATGTTGTGCAATACATTGACTCACATCAACAAATAGAAGCAAAAATTATTCCTCACGGATTTGACTTGTCGTCTTTCGACAAAGATTTATTTGTTGTGTACAGACAAAACGGACGCTGGGACAAAACAATTAGTGGCATACAGCCAAGCCATATATCTGGTGATGGAAGTCTTATCTTCAATAATAATAGAAATGCACTTTTCGAAGCTGGTAACGAATTTCGTCAATTTGTATTCAGAAACTTAAGAATAGCTACTTTCCCTATTGATTACATAACCAAAGAAAACGGATTATTCACCGTGTATCTCCATCCCGACGACGATTGGCATTCTGCATACACATCAACCACCGATCTTAATGGCAAATTCCTTATTTACGATGAAATCAATCCTCTAAGTTCGGATTATACTGCAGATTACGCAGAAGTGGTATTCACTCTTCCGTACCACAAAACAATGGACGACACCCTAAATCTATATGTGTGTGGAGAATTCAACGATTGGAAAATGAATGCAGAAAACAAAATGACATACAATGTCGAGAAACAACAATACGAGGCAAAAATACTACTGAAACAAGGTTACTATAGTTACACATACATTCGAGCATCCGACAATTTCAAGACTATTGATTTCTCATATACAGATGGAAATTTTCATCAAACAGAAAACGAGTATGAAATTTTCGTCTATTACTACGATTACAGCATGGGCTACGACCGATGTATTGGTTATAAGCGAATCAATTCTAAGAAATAAAAAAGGCTACAACTTCCGTCATAGCCTTTTATAGTAACGCAAATGCGTTTTAATTAATATTCTTCTTCATTGAAGAAGAAGTCATCTTTACTTGGATAATCTGGCCAAATTTCTTCGATACTTTCGTATACTTCGCCTTCATCTTCCATTTCATTCAAATTTTCTACTACCTCTTGTGGAGCACCAGAACGAATTGCATAATCAATCAATTCTTCCTTAGTTGCAGGCCATGGTGCATCTTCCAATTTCGAAGCTAATTCTAAAGTCCAATACATAGTATTTAATATTTTTTATTTTTTGCGAATAAAGTGAATTTTATAGAAATTACAAAGAAGGATTCCAGGTTATTTCACTTTTGTTGAAATCTTTTAGGACCTTTCTCGCTAACACAAATAAATAGTCACTTAGACGGTTTATATAGATTGTTGATAACCTTTTTCCTTGTTCTTCCAAATCCAACGAACAAATCCTCCGTTCTCCCCTTCTACAAACCGTTCTAGCGATTTGGCAATAGGACGAAACAATATGACCGCCCGGCAATATAAATGAGTTTAATGGAGGTAACTCGGCAGAAATTTTGTCTATTTGTTGCTCTAAAAGCGAAATTTTTTGATCTGAAATTCCACAAGAAACATGCTGTTCATTTGCAAGCCATCCACCTATCAAGAAAAGATTATTTTGAATGTCCAACAATTGTTTTTGAACATCAACATCAGCAAAAGTGTCACGAATTAAACCGATATACGAATTTAGTTCATCTATCGTGCCATAACATTCTATACGAGCATCAGTTTTCGAAACCCTTGTACCACCTGCTAACGAAGTAGTACCGTCATCACCTGTTTTCGTGTAAATCTTCATTACAATTTGCCTACACTTAAAATTCCGAAGTAAAATGGAATTCTATATCAGGGAAATTTTGTTGGGCCATTTCCAATGCGTACATACTTTCCGCCAAGAACACATCACAGCCACGTTTATCTACCGCCAAACTTTGATACTTACGTTTCTTAAAATCTTCCAATTGTGCCTTATTCGTAGAAGTAAACCAACAAGCTTTATATAATTGTATCGGTTCATAACGACATTTGGCATTATACTCATGTTCCAAACGATATTCTATAACCTCGAACTGCAAAGCACCGACAGTTCCAATAATTTTTCTACCATTAAACTGATTTATAAACAATTGGGCAACACCTTCATCCATCAATTGATCAACACCCTTTGCCAACTGTTTAAATTTCATTGGATCTGCATTTTCAATATAACGGAACATCTCCGGAGAGAAACTTGGAATACCGGCAAAATGCAAATCTTCACCTTCCGTTAAAGTATCACCAATCTTGAAGTTTCCCGAGTCATATAGACCGACAATATCACCAGGATACGCTTCATCCACAACAGATTTCTTTTCCGCCATAAATGAAGTTGGGTTCGCAAACTTCAATTGCTTTCCTTGTCTTACGTGTAAATAGTTTTTATTACGTTCAAAACGACCAGAGCAAACCTTTACAAAGGCAATTCTATCACGGTGGTTTGGATCCATATTCGCATGAATCTTGAACACAAATCCCGAGAATTTATCCTCATACGGAGAAACCATACGTTCATCCGTTTTCGACTCTCTTGGAGAAGGAGCTATCTCCACAAACGAATCAAGCAATTCTTGTACGCCAAAATTATACAAAGCACTTCCAAAAAATACAGGAGCCAACTCTGCACGACGATATGCTTCAACATCAAATTCCGGATATACAGTTTCGACAAGCTCAACATCGTCACGCAATTTGCTTGCAGCACGTTCGCCAATAATTGCATCTATGCCCGAATCACTTATATTATCGAATTTTTCTGCTGGTTTGATACGTTCAACGTTTGATTCAAACAAACGCAAATTATTAGAATACAAATTGTACACACCTTTAAAGTCATGTCCCATACCTATAGGCCATGCCAATGGACGAACTTTTATATTCAACAAAGATTCTATTTCGTCAAGAAGTTCAAACACATCCTTACCTTCACGGTCAAGTTTGTTGATAAACACCATAACCGGCGTGTTACGCATACGACAAACTTCCGCCAATTTCTTTGTTTGTTCCTCGACACCTTTGGCAACGTCAATTACGATAATTACACTATCAACAGCCGTCAACGTTCTATACGTATCTTCCGCAAAATCCTTGTGGCCAGGAGTATCCAAAATATTAATCTTACGGCCCTCGTATTCAAATCCCATTACCGACGTCGCAACCGAAATACCACGTTGTTTTTCTATTTCCATGAAATCGGAAGTAGCAGTCTTTTTAATCTTATTTGACTTAACAGCACCTGCAACGTGAATGGCTCCACCAAACAACAATAATTTTTCCGTCAAAGTTGTCTTACCAGCATCCGGGTGACTAATAATCGCAAACGTACGTCGTCTTTGTATCTCTTGTTCGAACATAATCCTAATTTTACGGCAAAGATAAAAATTAATAACTTATGATTTTGCCCGATTTTACAAAAACGAGAACGATTTCTAACTATTTATAAACACCTCTTTTTACCTCGGAATAACTTGTTATATTTGCAGTATCAAAAATTTTTGAAACTATGATATATTTCTTCGAAGACAAACAGCACAAAATACTTGCTGTACAGTCCGATTCAACATTCGATGCAAAAACAACAGAAAAACTTTCTTGGTTGTTTGGAAACGCCCAAATTATCAACGCACAAACTCTTGAAGGAAAATTCATTGGTCCACGCCGTGAAATGATTACGCCATGGAGTACAAACGCTGTTGAAATAACACAAAACATGGGTATTTCTGGTATTAAACGTATTGAAGAATATTTTCCTCAAACAGAAAAAAGTGCCTTCGACCCTATGCTTCAACGTAAATATGAAGGCTTAAATCAAGATATTTTCACTATAAACCACGAACCAGAACCTATAGTATTCATTGACAATCTTGTTGAATACAACAAAAAAGAAGGTCTAGCTCTTAACGAAAACGAAATCGCATATCTTGAAGGTCTATCTCAAAAATTAGGCAGAAAACTTACCGACAGCGAAGTATTCGGTTTCTCACAAGTAAACTCAGAACACTGTCGTCATAAAATTTTCGGCGGTAGCTTTGTAATCGACGGACAAGAAAAGCCATTTTCTTTGTTCAAAATGATTAAACAAACTACGGAACAAAATCCTAACAGAGTTGTTTCTGCATACAAAGACAACTGCGCGTTCATTCAAGGTCCTATGATTGAACAATTTGCTCCGGAAACTCAAAACAAACCTGATTACTTTACAATTAAAGATTACGAATCGGTAATTTCATTAAAAGCAGAAACTCACAACTTCCCAACTACTGTAGAACCTTTCAACGGTGCTGCAACTGGTACGGGTGGAGAGATTCGTGATAGAATCGCTGGCGGTAAAGCCGCATATCCTATTGCCGGAACTGCAGTATATATGACTTCTTACACTCGTTTGAATAACCCTGAACGTATTTGGGAAAAAGCGACACAACCACGTCCATGGTTATACCAAACACCAAAAGATATTCTTATCAAGGCATCAAACGGCGCCAGCGATTTTGGTAACAAATTCGGACAGCCACTTATCTGCGGTAGTGTATTAACATTCGAACACTTCGAAAACCAAAAGAAATTCGGTTTCGATAAGGTTATCATGATGGCCGGCGGTGTTGGTTACGCAAAGAAAAACGACAGTTTAAAAGATACTCCAGAAATCGGAGATAAAGTCGTTCTTCTTGGTGGCGACAACTATCGTATCGGTATGGGCGGTGGCGCCGTATCATCGGTTGCTACAGGCGAATACAATAACTCTATCGAGTTAAACGCCATCCAACGAAGCAACCCAGAAATGCAAAAACGTGCCTACAACGCAATCCGTGCACTTGGTGAAATGGATGTAAATCCAGTAGTTTCTATCCACGACCACGGTGCTGGCGGTCACTTAAACTGCCTTTCTGAATTAGTTGAAGAAACTGGTGGAACAATCCACATCAACGAACTTCCTATCGGCGACCCTACTCTTTCTGCGAAAGAAATCGTTGGTAACGAATCACAAGAACGTATGGGCTTGGTAATGAAAGAAGAAAATGTTGAACTTCTTTCTCAAATTGCAAGTCGCGAACGCGCTCCTATGTACGTAATTGGTGAATCTACAGGAACACACCAATTTACAATAGTAAATGATAAAACTGGTGAAAAGCCTATCGACCTACAAATGGACGACATGATTGGTAACCCACCAAAAACTATCATGAAAGATTCTACAATTGAAGAAACTTTCAAACCATTGAATGTAAAACAAGAAAACATTCACGAATATCTTAACCAAGTACTTCAACTTGAATCTGTTGCTTGTAAAGATTATTTAACAAACAAAGTTGACCGTTCGGTAACAGGTAAAATTGCAACTCAACAATGTACTGGCGAATTGCAGTTGCCTTTGAACGACTGCGGTGTTGTTGCAATTGACTACCAAGGTGTTAAAGGTATTGCGACTTCTATCGGTCACGCACCTGCAGTTGGTTTGATTTCTCCAGAAAATGGTTCTATCATGTCTATTGCAGAAGCATTGACAAACGTTGTCCTTACTCCAATTGAAGGCGGTTTGAAAGGTATTTCATTGAGCGCAAACTGGATGTGGCCATGTAAAAATGCAGGCGAAGATGCTCGTTTATATCGCGCCGTACAAGCAGCAAGCGACTTTGCAAAAGCATTAGAAATCAACATTCCAACAGGAAAAGACTCATTGTCAATGACACAAAAGTACAAAGACGGTGATTCTGTATATTCTCCAGGTACAGTGATTATTTCTACTGTAGGAGAAGTTCAAGACATTCGCAAGACAGTTACTCCATACGTTAAACCAAATGAAGATGCTGTTTTAGTTTATGTAGATTTCGGTAAATCAGGACAAAAACTTGGCGGTTCTGCTTTGGCACAAGTTGTAAACGGACTTGGCACGGAGACTCCAACTGTAACAGATTCTGCATACTTCACAAAAGCATTCAACACCGTACAAAAACTTGTTGCTGACGGTAAAGTTTATGCAGGACACGATGTTTCTGCCGGTGGTTTAATCACTTGTTTATTGGAAATGAATTTTGCCAATACAAAAGGCGGCATGTCAGTTGATTTAACACACTTCAATAACAACAACGATGTTGAAGTATTCTTCAATGAAAACCCAGCTCTTGTACTTCAAGTTGCTCCAGAGACAGTAAACGAACTTAAAGAAGCAGGCATTTCTTGCTTCGCATTTGGTGCCTATTCAAACAAAGACAACAATCTTTCTGTTTACACTGCAAATTCTGAACAAAACGGTATTTACGAATTCAACATCAGCGAATTACGTAAGACATGGTTCAAGACTTCATACTTACTTGACTGCGAACAAAGCGGCCCTGTTAAAGCAAAAGAACGTTTTGAATCATTCGACAAATCACCATTGAAATACACATTCCCAGCAAACTTTACTGGACAAATTGCTCCTTACGGAATTGATTTGCACAGAAAAACAAAAACTGGCATTCACGCAGCAATCATCCGTGAAAAAGGTGTAAACGGTGACCGCGAAATGGCTTGGTGCATGCACGCTGCAGGATTTGACGTTAAGGATGTTCACATGACAGACCTTATCACTGGCCGTGAAGACTTGTCTGATGTAAATCTAATTGTTTTCGTTGGTGGTTTCTCTAACTCCGACGTACTTGGATCAGCAAAAGGTTGGGCTGGCGCATTCTTGTACAACGAAAAAGCGAAAAAATCATTGGATAATTTCTTCGCACGCAAAGACACTATGAGTTTAGGTGTTTGTAATGGTTGTCAGTTAATGATAGAATTAGGCTTAATCAACCCTACTGACACAGAAAAACCTCACATGGAACACAACGATTCACATAAATTTGAATCAGGATTCCTTGGAGTCACTATCCAACAAAGCCCAAGTATTATGCTTAAATCATTAGAAAACAGTTCACTTGGTATTTGGATTGCACACGGTGAAGGTAAATTTAAATTCCCTTACGATAAGTCTAAGTACAATATTGCAATGACATATAATTATAGTAGCTATCCTGCAAACCCTAACGGATCTGACTGGGATACTGCCGGTATCACATCAAACGACGGACGTCATCTTGCAATGATGCCACACTTAGAAAGAGCATTATATCCTTGGAACTGGGCTTACTATCCACAAGATAGAAAGAACGATGTTGTTACTCCTTGGATAGAAGCATTCGTAAACGCACGTAAATGGATAGAAGCAAACAAATAATACTCGTTTGCGGATAATAAAAAAGCCAATTGCGAATTGCAATTGGCTTTTTTATTTACAATATAATAACTATTCTTTATACGAATGCATATACTCGCTTACCACACGAGGGAAATGTTCATATTCCAAAGAATGAACACGTGCCGCTAAAGAATCTGCAGTATCATCAGGAAGAACCGGACATTTTGCTTGAAAAAGAGTTTTACCACTATCATACAGTTCATTCACTAAATGAATAGTGATTCCACTTTCTTTTTCACCATGAGCAATAACAGCTTCGTGAACATGATGTCCAAACATTCCCTTACCACCATAATTAGGTAATAAAGCCGGATGAATATTTAAAATTTTGTTCTTATATAATTGTGTAATATTTTCAGGTAGCAACCACAAAAATCCAGACAAAATAATAAAATCTACAGAATCCTTACGTAATGCATCAAGCACGACATTAGATTCATTCAAATCTTTCCTATCAAACACAAACACAGGAGTTTGCAATTTATTAGCACGCTCAATCACTCCTGCATTTTTATTATTGCAAAACACTTGCGATACCCGTATGTCTGTACCGACAAAAGACTTTATAAGATTCTCGGCATTCGTCCCCGAACCCGATGCAAAAATAGCTATTGTATACATTTTACTGTTAATATTCTTTTAATAACTTTCAAAATGCAAAATTATAAATATTTGAATATCAACAAAAAAAGTAAAATAAAATTAAAGAATATCGGTTTTTTATTTTTTGTATCGAAAAAAAACTTTTATTTGCACCCGAAAACAGAATTAATAACTAAACATTAAAACTATGTCAGAAATTGAATCAAAAGTAAAATCAATAATCGTAGAGAAATTAGGTATTGATGAAGCAGAAGTTACAAACGAAGCAAACTTCACTAACGATCTTGGTGCAGATTCTTTGGATACTGTAGAATTGATTATGGAATTCGAAAAAGAATTCGGTATTTCTATTCCAGATGACCAAGCAGACACTATTTCTACAGTAGGCGACGCTATCGCTTTCATAGAAAAAAATCAAACAAAATAAGAGAACAATTTTGTATCTATGGAATTAAAGCGTGTTGTAGTTACCGGTATCGGAGGATTTACACCTATAGGTAATTCCATAGAAGATATTTTTCACAATTTAGAATTAGGAACGAGTGGTAGTGGCCCTATCACTCGTTTTAATGCTGAAAGTTGCAAAACACGTTTTGCATGTGAGGTTAAGAACTTCGACCCGAGTCTTTATATGGACAAAAAAGAAGTTCGAAAAATGGACTTGTTTGAACAATTTGCCGTAGCAGCAGCTTCGCAATGTTTACAAGATTCAAAGATTGACTTAGATTCAATCAATCGTGATAGAATTGGTGTTATTTGGGGAACTGGCATCGGAGGTCTCGGATCTTACGAAGCCGAACTAAAAAGTTTCTACGAAAGCGGAAGCGAAACTCCCCGATTCAGTCCTTTCACTATCACTAAGTTGATTCCTAATATGGCAGCAGGTTTGATATCTATCAAATTCGGATTGCAAGGAGTCAGTTATGCTACATCTTCAGCTTGTGCTTCATCTTCACATGCTATTATAGATGCAGTAAATTACATCCGTCTCAACAAAGCTGATATGTTTATTACTGGAGGTTCAGAAGCTCCAATAAATATAAGCGGAATTGGCGGTTTTAATGCAATGAAAGCACTTTCCGAAAACAATGAAGAAATGACTACTGCAAGCCGTCCATTCGACGCTACACGCGACGGATTCGTTATGGCAGAAGGTGGTGTTGCTCTTATGTTAGAGGAATTAGAGCACGCGAAAAAACGTGGTGCTCATATATATGCAGAAATTATTGGTTGTGGCCTATCTTCTGATGCATACCATTTAACCGCTCCACACCCAGAAGGACGTGGAACCATAAATGTAATGAAAAACGCATTAGATGATGCAGGCTTAACACCAGCTGACATTGACTACATTAATGTACATGGTACTTCAACTCCTATTGGTGATATTACCGAATTAGCTTCTATCCAAAAACTATTTGGTGACACAGCCTATAAAGTTAACATCAGTTCAACAAAATCTACAACAGGACATATGTTAGGTGCCGCAGGCGCAGTTGAAGCTGTCGCATCTATATTTGCTATTGAAACTGGTATTATCCCTCCAACTATGCACGTTAAACAATTGGACGAAAACATCGATAGCAAACTTAACCTTACATTAGGTGAAGCACAGCATAGAAATGTAACTTATGTATTAAGTAACACATTTGGTTTTGGAGGACATAATAGTACCCTAATCTTCAAGAAATATAGTGAATAAACTACACTATCACTTCAGATTACTTTTCACTTCCGATAACGACAAGGAATTATTTGTATTTGTATATAATACTTTGGGATTTTGTCCCAAAAACCTCAATATATACAAGCAGAGTTTTACACATAAATCCGTAGCAAAAGGAAGTATCAAAGAATGTAATGAACGTTTAGAATTTCTTGGCGACGCAATTCTAGGAAGCGTTGTAGCTGATTATCTATATGATAATTTTCCAAAAGAAAACGAGGGTTTTCTTTCCAATCTTCGTTCTAACATTGTCAATAGACAAAGTATGAACAAAATTGGACTAGAACTACAGTTTCAACGCAACCTTCATGCTCAAATACCAAACCTCAGCAGAAATGATGCAATTGGTAATTGCCTAGAAGCATTTATTGGCGCCATATACGAAGACCTTGGATATAAAAAAGCGAAGGAATTCATCATCAAAAAAATTATATTACCACACATAAACGAAAAGAAGAATTTAAGAAACAATACTGAATCCAACTACAAAAGTTTATTACTTCAATATTGCCAACGAACAAAGGTTAATTTAGAATACAAAACAGAGCCTATTCTCAGCGGAAAAACGCCAATGTTTCATGCCGAAATATATATAAACGGTAATAAAATCAGTGAGGCGAAAGGAAAATCAAAAAAAATAGCAGAACAAGCTGCTGCAAAAATTGCCTTAAATTCAAAACGATCTTCATACAAAAAGGAATTAGAAGAAAAACAGAATCTTACTTCTTCCAACTCCAAAGAAAACTAATTGTTTGTATCTTTGCACAGTTTTAGCTGTATGAAGAATTTCCATAGCATACTCTTTTTCTTAAGCGTCTTTGTATTACTTGGAGCTCTCAGTTTCATTTTCCCTAAAGACGGACTAGAAATCACGCTACGATTTCCTTCTATAGAAGACATTCTTTTACAAAAAAAAGATTCCGTCAATCTTGAAGACAATCTTTTAAACATAGAACAAGGGCTTGCATTCGTAACCGATTCTACAGAATTATACACCGAAACAGAAAACACAGACTCTCTTGCCTTCATCGATTCACTCAAGTTTTTCAAAAATTTCGACACAACAAGCGTTGCACGTATTTATTTTCCAAACAACGATCCTTCTGTTCTTGACAACGTTTTCGAAGTATTGGACAATACCAAAAAGAATGGATATCTTCATATTTTACATTATGGTGATTCACAAATAGAAGTTGACAGAATTTCCGGTTATCTTCGTGAAGCTCTCCAAGAACGCTTCGGAGGATATGGTGCAGGATTAATTCCTATCATGCCATTAGTACCATCAACCGCCGTTGGACAAACATTCTCCGACAGCCTTCCTCGCTATGTGGCATCGGGAACCATGAGACAAAAACTTAGCCATAACCGCTATGGAATTCTTGCTCAAATGTGCGAACTAAAAGGCTCTGTTTCTCTTCATTTTGTTGCACGCAATTGGAAACAAACTTACGCACACACGCGCCAGTTTTATAAAATCCGCCTGTTTTTAGGAAATAACGCAAAAAATTTTTCCGCAAACCTCATAGCAAAAGGTATAGACTCCACTCAAATTATTGAAGAAGAAAAATTTGGATTGACAGAAATTTCTTGGTCAACTAAAACACCTATTACTGAGTGTACACTAAACTTAAAAGGAAATGCAGAGCTTTATGCGGTTTCGTTAGAAAGTAATACCGGAGTTGTAGTAGACAATATACCACTTCGCGGAAGTGCCGGTACTTTCTTCACAGGAATTTCGTCTTCTCTTCTTAAAGAAACAATGACAGCATTAAAAGTTCCAATGATAATTATGGAATACGGAGGAAATGCGGTTCCTTCAATACATTCACTTGAATCTGTTCAAAACTATAAGAAAGATTTCGGACGACAAATTCGATACTTAAAGAACATCTATCCTGATGCATTTATATTGGTAATCGGACCAGCCGACATGTCAACGAAATTCGACGGAGAATTACAAACATGGCCATTCGTGGAAGAAGTTGTGGAAGCAATGAAAGAAATAGCATTGGAAAATGGTGCTGCATTTTGGAATATGTTTGAAGTGATGGGTGGTCGAAATTCTATGATACAATGGGTTTCGCACAAACCAGCATGGGCAGGTTCTGACTACATTCATTTCACTCCACAAGGTGCAAGCAGAATTGCAGGCCTATTCACCGAATCTTTCTTACACTATTACGACTATTATAAATTTCTACAAAGAAATTCTCATTGGTTACCTAGTGAAGAAATAGATACGCCAGTAAATAATTGGATGGCAGACACATTAGAATTATCAGAAGAATGAAAAGATTAGTATACATAATAATTTCATGCCTATTACCTTTGCTTTCTATGGGGCAAGCAAAGCCAAAATATCCATTCATTGTTGATTCAATGAATGTAATTCAAATTCCTAATGGGAAAAGCGAAAATCTAAATTTATTTTACAACAAACTTTTACAAACACTACAAACGAACCAAGGACAAATTTCTATTCTTCATATTGGCGGTTCACATATACAAGCCGATATGATGTCACATCAAATACGTTCACACTTTGACTCTCTTTTTCCAGAAACACATGCGAGTCGTGGACTTATATTTCCTTTTGAAACAGCAAAGACAAACAATCCTTACAACTATAAGGTTACACATAAAGGGACATGGACAGCTTCACGTAACGTACGTGAAAGTCGAATCGCCACACTTGGTCTTACCGGAATCGCCGTCACATCAGCTGATTCGTTACCTGAAATCACCATCAATCTAAATCCTGACGAAGAACAACATAGATGGTTTTGTACAAAACTATCTGTTCTCGGATATACAGATAGTAAATTAGTAGAGCCAAAACTATTAGCGAATGACACTATTTACTCTGCAAAATATGATTCTACCCTATCTACTTACATTTTTCAATTAGATAAACCTACAGAACTATTTACGTTACAAATACAACAAAATGACACAATTAGGCATAATTTCACAATAAATGGATTTTACGTAGAAAACAACGACTGCGGAATTGTTTACAATGCTGTTGGCGTAAATGGAGCTTCTGTTCCATCATATCTCTCATGTGAAAATTTCGAGAGAGATTTACACCTCATAAAACCTGACCTAATGATATTTGCTATCGGTATAAACGATGCCGTTCCTGAAAACTTTTCAGACTCAACATTTATAAGCAATTACGACTCGTTACTTACAAAAATACAACGAGTTGCTCCCAATTGCGCATTCATATTTGTTACAAACAACGACTCATACAGGAAAATCAAAGGCAAAAAATCATCGTACTATTCTGTAAACCGCAATGGTTTACGAGTTGAAAGAGATTTTTACGAACTTGCCCAAAAGCACAATGGAGCTGTGTGGGATATGTTCGCAATTATGGGCGGTTTACAATCTATGCCACAATGGGAAGCTATGGGATTGGCACAAAAAGACAAAGTTCATTTTACAAAAAAAGGATATAAACTACTCGGCGATATGTTCTATTCTGCCCTTATAAGATCCTATAATAAAACAATGTTAGAACGATAATGGTACTGGAATTTCTAAAAAATATTTTCTCTTTTGACCCCAACTCTCCGTTGTTGTTCACGCAATTTTATTTTTGGGCATTCTTTGCCATTGTATTTTCTATATTCTCATTATTCAAAAACAAAATCATACTACGAAATGCTTTCATATTTTTTGTAAGCATCTTTTTCTATTATAAAACAAGTGGTTGGGCAACACTTATTCTTATTTCAGCTACATTATTAAATTATGTAATTGGCATAGGATTACATAAAAATGAATCCGACAGTAAACGCTTAACACTCTTATTAACCGGATTATTCATTAACCTTGGGATTTTAAGCTATTTTAAATATGCCTATTTCTTTGCAGACATGGTATTAAACCTAACAGGCCTGCAAATACCCGTAGTAAATGTTTTTTCTGAAATAGGTAACGTTATTGCCGGCAAACAAGCTTTCTCAATCGACACTATCGTACTGCCTGTAGGTATTTCATTCTACACGTTTCAATGTATCAGCTACATCATGGACGTATTCCGCAGGAAGGTTGAACCAGTTACAAATATTTTAAATTTTGGGTTTTACGTAACATTCTTCCCGCAATTAGTTGCCGGCCCAATTATCCGTGCCAGTGATTTCATTCCACAGATATATAAAAAATATGCACTTTCACGAAAACAATTTGGAATCGCTGTTTTTTGGATTCTGAACGGCTTGGCAAAGAAAATTATTCTAAGCGACTATTTAGCGGTGAATTTCGCAGATAGAGTTTTTGATAATCCTTTATTATACACAGGATTTGAAAATCTTTTAGCATTGTTTGTTTACTCACTGCAAGTCTATGCCGATTTCTCAGGCTATACCGATATTGCTATTGGTGTCGCTATGATTATGGGATTTTATCTTCCGCGTAACTTTAATTCTCCTTATAAGGCAACTAACCCCGGAGAATTCTGGAAACGTTGGCATATTTCGTTGTCTAAATGGTTACAAGACTATTTATACATTCCACTTGGAGGTAATAGAACTGCATCTATAGGAACGTATGCATGCATCGCTACAATATCCCTTGTCGGAACCATTTTATCTGGTAGTATATGGGTTGCAATTATTCTTATTGTTATTGCCGCTGTTGTAACTTTCTATTGCTACAAATCACCTGATAAGCGAAAATCATTAACTTCAAACATGAACCGTATGAATACCATGCTACTTGGCGGCTTATGGCACGGCCCAAGTTGGAATTTCATGATTTGGGGCGGATTAAACGGCATAGGAATGATTATCTATCGTTTTTGGAAAGATTGGGATCATCCTATGCGCTTATTAACTATCAGTCTACTTACATTGGTATCTTGGAAAATAGGAGAATATTTTCCGGCCCCAATATGGAATATTGCTCTTGTTTGGTCTGGAATGATTTGGATAGGAACATTCCTCCGCTTTATGTATAATTTCATCGGATGGAAACGAGAAATACCTTGGTTAGAACGTACATGGGCTATATGGCTTACGTTTGTTTTTATTACATGGACACGATTGTTCTTTAGAGCAGGATCAAACCTCTCTCCTGCCGAAGCTAACGATATTGCCTGGAATACGGCAAAGAATATGGTTAACCAAATTGGCTCACCATGGAATTTTGAACAAATTCCTGCCATTGCAACCCACTACTCCAACATTATTATTCTTTTTGTATTAGGAATGATAATACATTGGCTACCTGATAGGACAAAACGAAGTTATAGAATTGCTTTCGCAAAATTGCCTTTACCACTTATGGCTATAGCAGTTGTATGTATTGTTTTTATTGTATATCAATTCATTACTGCTGATTTACAAAAATTTATTTACTTCCAGTTTTAGGCTATTTCAGTTTAAAACCTACAGTTTTTTTATCCTTTTTTATTCTTGAACCACCACGACTCTTTTTCTTTGAAGTTACAATTTGCGACCTCAAACTATCAAATTCTTCTTCGTCATAATAAAAAAACTCCTGACTTATTCAAGCCAGGAGTTTTTACTATGCCTATTAGTTCCCGATTATTTATCGCAAACTGATGTGTACAATTTAATTTGGTTAGAAAGAATCTTTGTAAAACCTTTTACATCTTCACCTGAGAATGCAGTGTTTATTTCACCATATTGAGCAAATTTAGCTTGCATCAAATCGTATTTAGATTCGATACCAATTACCGTGAAATTGTAAGGTTTCAATTCAACGAATACTTTACCGCAAACATGTGCTTGAGAACTTTCTAAATATTTTTCGATATCTCTCATCACTGGTTCTTGATATTGAGCTTCATGAAGCAACATACCATAGAAGTTTGCTAATTGTTCTTTCCAATACAATTGCCATTTTGTGAGGTTGTGTTTTTCCAACATGTGGTGAGCTTTAATAATCACCATTGGAGCAGCAGCTTCGAAAGCAACACGACCTTTAATACCGATAATAGTATCACCAATATGCATATCACGACCGATTGCATATTTTGAAGCCATTGCATTCAATTTCTTAATGATATCTACAGGGTTTTCGTAGATAACACCATCCATTGCTACCAACTCACCTTTTTCGAAAACCAACTCTATCTTACGTGGTTCTTTTTCTTCTAACTGAGATGGATATGCATATTCAGGAATAGTTTGATCAGAATGTAATGTTTCTTTTCCACCGATACTTGTTCCCCAAATACCTTTGTTGATAGAGTATTCAGCTTTTTTCCAATCAGAAACGATACCTTCTTTTTTCAAATATTCGATTTCAAATTCGCGAGTAAGTTTTTCGTCACGAACTGGAGTTAAGATTTCAATTTCAGGACAGATTACATTGAAAGCAAGGTCAAAACGTACTTGATCGTTTCCTGCACCTGTACTACCATGGATAATATAATCAGCCTTAATGTCACGAGCATATTGAGCTAATGCAATAGCTTGAAATATACGTTCAGAACTTACAGAAAGCGGATATGTATTGTTCTTCAAAATATTTCCGAAAATCATATAACGGATACATTTCTTGTAGTATTCCGAAGAAATATCTATGCAAACATGTTTTGATACACCTAAGTTGATTGCTTTTTCTTCAACAGATTTCAATTCTTCTGCTGAAAAACCACCTGTATTAATAATTACAGAGTGAATGTTGTAGCCTTTTTCCTTGCTGTAATATTTTGCACAATATGAAGTATCCAAACCTCCACTAAATGCAAGTACTGCTGTTTTTGCCATAATATATTTATTTAAACTATTTTTTTGCTTTAGGATCGAAAACCATACCGGTACATAAACAGTTGGTTCTACCTGTTCTTTCTAAAATATCGTAATTTGCACAAGATTCACATCCCTTCCAAAACGCATCATCATCAGTCAAATGCACATAATTCACAGGCACGTAACCTAAACTCGTGTTGATTTTCATAACAGCTTCACTTGTAGTTAAGCCGAATATTTTTGCATCAGGAAATAAATCTCTTGACAAATTAAATGCTTCTTGTTTAATTCTTGTCGCTAAACCTTGACCACGGAATTTCGGATTTACTATCAATCCTGAATTTGCAACAAATTGACCATGCTGCCAAGTTTCAACATAACAAAAACCTGCAATTTCATCGTTTTCGGCAAATGCAATAACACCTTTACCTTCACGCATTTTTGAAATAATATAATTGGGCGTACGTTGTGCCAACCCGGAATTTTTCGATTTCGAAGCTTGGTAAATCAAGTCAGAAATGGCTTGCGCATATTTTTCGTGCTCACTATTCGCACGAACTACTCGTATCTCACTCATATCATTTTTTTGTACTTGCAAAAATCTAAAAAAAAACGGAATTACACACCTATATCTACAAATAATTAACGTCTTTCTCTTTCAAAATTATACATCATTATCATTTCTTGCATTTTAATTTACATTTCCGTCAAAAATAAAGGGGCTTTTATACAACAATTCATTTGAAACTTGTACTTTTGACGAGTTAAGAATTCAAGATATGAAGATTCCATCTTACGTTGAAAACGACCCTTGGCTGAAACCGTTTTCGGCTGAAATTACAAGACGCTTGGAGTACATAGAAAGTAAAGAGAAAAATCTACTTTCTAACAACAATAGTTTGGAATCGTTTGCCAACGGCCATCTTTATTTTGGATGCCATAAAACAAACACACATTGGATTTTCAGGGAATGGGCTCCAAACGCAACGAGTGTCTGCCTTGTTGGAACTTTTTCCAACTGGGAAGAACGTGTTGAATTTGTTTTCGAAGAAAAGGACAATTGCTGGGAACTTATTATTCCAATAGATAGAATAAAACATGGCGATTTATACAAATTGTCCGTTTATTGGAAAGGCGGACAAGGATATAGAATTCCCGCGTGGGCTACTCGCGTAGTGCAAGATGAACAAACAAAAATGTTCAATGCACAAATATGGGATGTTGAGCCATATCAATGGAAAAATCCATTACCAACAATAAAGCAGGCTCCTCTTATCTACGAAGCTCATGTCGGCATGGCTACCGAGGAATACAAGGTGGGAACTTATGCTGAATTCACAAAAAATATTTTGCCACAAATTAAAGCATCGGGCTACAATACGGTACAACTCATGGCTATACAAGAACATCCTTATTACGGGTCGTTCGGATACCATGTTTCAAGTTTCTTCGCTCCTTCCTCTCGTTTCGGTACGCCAGAAGAGCTTAAGGAACTTATAGACACCGCTCACGGTATGGGACTACGCGTTATTATGGATTTAATCCATTCTCATGCTGTAAAAAACACAGTTGAAGGTTTGGGGAAATACGATGGTACCGACTACCAATTTTTCCATAAAGGTGAAAAAGGTTTACATTCCGCATGGGACTCAAAATGTTTTAACTACGGGAAAGGTGAAGTTATACACTTTCTTCTCTCAAATTGCAAATATTGGATTTCGGAATTTAATTTCGACGGCTTCCGTTTCGATGGTGTTACCAGCATGATGTACTGGGATCATGGATTGGGACGTGCATTTGATTGCTATGAACGATATTTCGACGGAAACGAAGACGTTGATGCAATAACATATCTTGCTTTAGCAAACAAATTAATACACGAAATAAAACCTTCGGCTATAACTATAGCGGAAGACATGAGTGGTATGCCTGGACTGGCAACTTCATTCGAAAATGGCGGATATGGTTTCGACTACCGTCTTTCTATGGGTGTTCCAGACTATTGGATTAAACTTTTAAAAGAATATCGCGACGAAGATTGGCAAGTTGGTTATATGTATTACGAACTAACTCAATCACGCATTGACGAAAAAGTTATCTCGTATGCAGAATCCCACGACCAGGCACTTGTAGGTGACAAAACTATTGCATTCCGTTTGATGGACAAGGATATGTACGACAGCATGCATGTTGCTATCCCAAGCCTTGTAATAGACCGTGGCATGGCTCTTCATAAAGAAATTCGTCTTATGACGATTGCCACAGCACCGAATGGTTACCTAAACTTTATGGGTAACGAATTTGGTCATCCAGAATGGATAGATTTCCCACGCGAAGGTAATGGTTGGTCGTATCATTACGCCCGCCGACAATGGAATCTAAAAACAGACGAAAATCTTCGCTATAAATTCCTTGACATTTTTGACAAAGATATGATAGATTTGATTAACAAACATCCTCATTTCTTTGACAAAAAAGCGAATTTTATACACGACAACAATAAGGATCAAATCGTTGCATTTGAACGCGATGGTCTATATTTCGTATTCTCCTTCAACCCTACCAAATCGTTCGAAGGATATGGAATTGCCATGCCCGAAGGTGAATACAAAATCGTGCTTACCAACGACTCGCTTAAATATGGCGGTTTAATGAGAATTGACGAAACATTAAGCTACTTCTCTCTCCCTGTAGACGAAGGAATGTACGCAGAACATTATTTGCAAATGTATATTCCTAACCACACAGTTATTGTATTTGAAAGATATAATTAAAATTCCGCAGAAACAAACCATATCGGTTCGTTCCTACGGAATGTATGGTGGTTGATTTTCTTGATTCCTACCAAGACTGTATGCCTAACGGCATACGGTTCTAAGAATGACAAAGAGAGTTGTATTCTTCTATAATCCTTTTACATTGGTGTATATACGGGATTGCATTCTTCTGTCATTGTTTTACATATTTTACGAACAGAATCTGCTGTCATTTCATCAAAATAGCAATCTACAATTACCGTATTGGGTTCTTGAAATGTTACGGATTTATAGAAATCGTCATCTTTCATTTGCTGATAATATGTTTTTAAATCAGTAGAAGTATCTTTGGTTGTGAATTCAAAGATATGTCTGGTAACCTTATTATCTTTATAATAATATTTATCGGTTACCACTATTGACGTACAACCACAATCTTTATATCTACCAGATACTATTTTCCCATTATCACTATAAAGCGAATTTGTATCTTCTGGATTATGTGATTCTTGGGAACATGAAGCTAAAATACATGTAATAACAATAAACATAAATTTCTTCATAAGGATTATTTTTTTATAATAATGACAAATTTTAAAAAAAAATCACTTTATCTTTATCTTTTTCACATAGATTTTTCTAAAAACATTGAAAATCTATACAAAAAGGCGGTTTAATGAGAATTGACGAAACATTGAGCTACTTCTCTCTCCCTGTAGACGAAGGAATGTATGCAGAACATTATCTAAAAATGTATATTCCAAATCATACGGTGTTGGTGTTTGAAAAATGTAAGTAAAGCAAGGATGAAATGCAACTATCGCATCATATTACCATGAAAAGCACTAATATTAAAAATATAAGTTGTTTCTAGTCCCCAAGACATTACTTTCCCATAATCCTTATCTCGTTGATATTGTATATAAGGACATAATCTTAAACTATTTCCTCCAGCAAGTCCGTCAAGTAAATTGACAAAAGAGAAACAATGTAAATTTGCAGAGACCCCCAATCGAAATGCTAAAAAATCAACCTCTCCATTTTTATTTTTGTCAGAACTTGTGTAATAAACAGATCCAAGAGAAATAACAGGACCAACGGAAACATATTTATTATCTATTATTTTCCTTTCATATTGGAGTGCCAAATAATTTGAGAGTATTTTTTCATTAACATTTATAGTGTCATCCTCTGTTGCAATCATAGTTTGTTTACTTATACCCCTTTGTCCTAATGTTAATGACATACCATAGCAATTTCGCCTAGAATAAAAATTCATTCCCATAAGAAAAGTACCAATTCGTTCTGCATCAAACACTGTATTCGTAGTCGGATAAAAATGAGAACATGCTCCCATAACAATCTCAACTCCACGTGGCACCGAATAATAGCCATAATTAATATTTTTTATAGAATCAGTTACCGATATGGAAGTTAACTCTTGCTTAACATAATTATAAAATGCATCAACAGTATCTTTAATTGTACCATTACTAGAGTTTGCATAAAAATCTTTTATTTCTTTTGATTTGTTAATTTGATATCCGTAATAAACCAAAATGTCATATCTACTATTTCCTCCTAATGTTTTAGAATAATCTAAAGTCGCTTTTCTACAATTCAATTCACGATAGTCAAATAATGTTTGACGAAATTTAAGATTACAATCTGTCTTTAGAGAGTCGTCCACATACGAGTCATAAAGAAAAATGACAGGAGTCACTGTCCAATAAGAAAATTTTGTCGGCCATTTCATTACTTTTTCTTGGTGCTGATCATAACCTAAATGCATACCAAAACAAAATGTTGTATCATCTTCAGTTCCATGAAAGTCCTTCCAAGATAGTTCCTCTTCATCACTCCAATAGCGAAAAACGTCATTTATCTGTGCCATTGTTGAATTTGCGATTAAAGCAAAAAATAAAACGCATAAAAAATATACAAAGGAATGTTTAAATATAAGTTTCACATTTATCATATAACAGACAATTTTTTTCTTTAAATCAACAAAAAATAGATTACTCCATTTTATAATAATAGCCAAATAATAAAAAAGCAAACATAAGTTTGCTTCTTTATTTTAATATTTTTTATTTATCCAAAGTATAAAAATAACTATTGTTTTTATCTTCCATATATTCATCCAATGTTTTCATTGGTTTGGTAATGATTACTCTACCTGAACGGATGAATTCCAAAATTCCTAGTGGGCGAAGTTTTTCCAACAAATCTTGTGTTTGCTGAGCCGTACCGGTTTTTTCTATCACAAAATATTCTTGCTGCATATCTAAAATACGAGCATTATTTTCACGGATAAAACGACCCATATTTATCATTTTTATTGCAGACATTGGCATTTTATACAATGCAAGTTCTTGTGCAATAAGCTGATCTTCTTCGTAATAGAACGCTTTGATAACTTCAACAAGTTTGTCTATTTGACTCACAACTTTCTCAACCATAGATTTTGTTGAATTTACCACAATAGTAAAACTATGGATACCCTTAATCTGTGATTCCGAAACAGTTAAACTTTCAATATTGATTTTTCGACGTGTAAAAACAATAGTGATTTTATTCAACAAACCAATATGGTTTTCTGTGAATGCCGTAATTGTATATAGTTTCTTCTCTTCCATACTCATTATTTTAATTTCATTTCAGAAACGCCTGCTCCTGGTTCTACCATAGGTAGAATATTTTCTTCTGGTTCTATTGCTACTTCTAACACATACGGTTTGTCATCTGCTAACATTTCGTCAATTGCAGCGGACAAATCTTTACGTTCAACAACACGCTTACTAGCAACCTTCCAACCTTTTGCAATAGTAACAAAATCAGGACCTGCAATATCTACGAATGAATAACGACCACCAAAGAACATTTCTTGCCATTGACGTACATTTCCAAGATACGTATTATTTAAAAGAACTATCTTCAAACCAATATTGTTTGCCGACATTGTACCAAGTTCTTGTGCAGTCATTTGGAAACCACCATCACCAACAAAAGTAATAACTTGCTTTTCTGGACGGGCTACTTTTGCTCCTACACCAGCAGGAATACCATACCCCATAGTTCCCAAACCACCTGACGTAAGTATTTCAGAACCTTGTTTGAATTTATAGTAACGACAAGCAGCCATTTGATTTTGTCCAACATCGGTTACAACTATAGCGGAACCTTTTGTTTTTTCAGAAATCATATTGATAACTTCACCCATTTTGATGTCTCCTGACGTTGGATGAATTGCTTTCTCTATTACTTCTTCAACTTCTTTTTGATGCAAAGGTTTGAAACTATCTATCCAATCCTTATGGTTTGCAGGTTTAACAGACTTGCTCAAAGCATCCAAAGCCGTTTTTGCATCACAATTTATTGAGATACAAGGATTAATTATTTTTCCTATTTCTGCCTGATCTATTTCAATATGAATGATTTTCGCCTGCTTTGCATACTTATTCAAATTACCTGTAACACGGCTATCAAAACGAAGTCCGACACCAATAATTACATCAGCTTCGTTTGTTTTTAGGTTTACTGCATAACTTCCGTGCATACCAAGCATACCAACATAGTTTGGATGATCATTATCCATACCATTCAAGTTCATAATCGTAGAAGCAACTGGAATACCTGCTCTTTCCGACAATGCAGCCAATTCTTTCTGAGCACGACTCAAACTAACTCCATGACCAGCAAGGATAAGAGGTTTTTCAGCACTATTAATCAATTCTACTGCTTTTTGAACATCGTCTTCGTTCAATTTCGGATATGGATAGTAACCACGAACATATGTACAAGGAGTGTATTTCGTGAAATTACATTCATTCACCAATGCATCTTTAGTAATATCAATCAAAATCGGTCCAGGACGACCAGTTTGTGCCAAATAAAACGCTTTCGCTATTATTTCTGGAATTTCGTCAGCCGAAGTTATTTGGTAATTCCATTTAGTAATAGGCATAGTAACACCTATAATATCAACTTCTTGGAATTCGTCCGTTCCCAAAGATTTTGAAACGACTTGCGCTGTTATTGCAATAATTGGAGTAGAATCAATCATTGCGTCGGCAATACCTGTCACCAAATTTGTAGCACCAGGACCTGACGTTGCCATACAAACGCCGACCATTCCTGTTGCTCTTGCAAAACCTTGAGCAGCATGCACGGCACCTTGTTCATGGCGTGTTAAAATGTGATTAATTTTATCTCCGTAATAATATAATTTATCATACAAAGGCATAATAGTTCCGCCCGGATACCCGAAAACAGTTTTTACACCTTCTTGTAATAAACATTGTAATAAAGCTTCTGCGCCTGTCATATTAAATGAATATTGGTTTATATTTTTTAATAGAGACGTGATTTACACCACGTCTCTACTGAAATTTATTCTATTACACGTACACCACCAAGATCTGCTGATGCAACATTTTGAGCATATACTTTCAAAGAATTTGGAACAAAACGTTCTCTGTTTGGTTTGAATGCCAATTTACCTTTTGCCAATTCTTCTTTTCTACGATTTTCTAATTCTTCGTCAGAAATTAGAAGTTCCACTTTACGATTAGGTATATCGAACAAAATTTGGTCGCCATTACGAACTAAACCGATTTCTCCACCACTAGCAGCTTCTGGAGAAACGTGTCCTATTGAAAGACCTGATGTTCCACCAGAGAAACGACCGTCAGTAATCAATGCACATGCTTTTCCAAGATGTTTTGATTTCAAATATGAAGTTGGATATAACATTTCTTGCATACCAGGACCACCTTTAGGGCCTTCATATATAATTACAACAACATCACCTGCTTGGATTTCATCTTTGATAATTGCATCGCATGCATCTTCTTGAGAATGATACACTTTAGCATTTCCTTTGAATGTAAACAATGATTCATCTACACCAGCTACCTTAACAATACATCCTTCTTTTGCAATGTTTCCGAAAAGAACTGCAAGACCGCCATCTTTTGTGTAAGCGTGGTCGATATCACGGATACAACCTTCCGCACGGTCTTTGTCAAATTCTTTATACATAGTGTTTTGAGAACCCATTTTTGTAGTTCTATCACCTTTTGGAGCACTCTTATAGATTTCTGTAAGATTAGCGTCGGCTGAACTACGAAGAATATCGTAAGTATTCAAAGCTTCTGCCAATGTCATACCATCAACACGGCGAACACTGGTATCAAGAAGACCTTTTTGATCAAGAACACCAAGAATACCCATAACACCACCTGCACGGTTTACATCTTCGATATGGTATTTCTTAGTATTTGGAGCAACTTTACATACACATGGAACTTGACGAGACAATTGGTCAATATCCTTCATCTTAAATTCAACACCAGCTTCGTGAGCAACAGCCAACAAGTGAAGAACCGTATTTGAAGAACCACCCATAGCTATATCCATTTTCATTGAGTTCAAAAATGCCGCACGAGTTGCAATTGAACGTGGAAGTACTGAAGTATCTCCTTCCTCGTAATATTTCTTTGTATTAGCAACGATTTGTTTTGCTGCACGAACAAACAAATTTTCTCTGTTTACGTGAGTAGAAACAATACTACCATTTCCTGGCAACGACAAACCTAATGCTTCAGTCAAGCAGTTCATTGAGTTTGCTGTAAACATACCTGAGCAAGAACCACAAGTAGGACACGCATTCTTTTCAACAGCATCAAGAGTTGCATCATCAACATTTGAGTCTAATGCCATAACCATAGCGTCAATCAAATCGTATTTTTCTTTATTGATTACGCCAGCTTCCATCGGACCACCAGAAACAAAAATTGTAGGAATATTCAAACGCATTGCTGCAATCAACATACCTGGAGTAATTTTATCACAGTTACTGATACAAACCAATGCATCTACCTTATGCGCATTACACATATATTCAACACTGTCGGCAATAATTTCACGTGAAGGAAGTGAATATAACATACCAGTATGTCCCATTGCAATACCATCGTCTATTGCAATAGTATTGAATTCTGCAGCAAAGCAACCTTCTGCTTCGATAGCAGCCTTTACTTTCTGACCAATTTCATGTAGGTGAACATGTCCAGGAACAAATTGAGTGAATGAGTTTGCAATAGCAATAATTGGTTTACCAATTTGTTCTTCTTTCATTCCATTTGCACGCCACAAACTACGTGCGCCAGCCATTAATCGACCTTGTGTTGATGTTTCACTTCTTAAAGGAAATCCCATTGTGTTTAATTTTAAAGTTCTTTTTTATAAATCTATGCTTTTCAAACGAAAAGCACCAAACTCATAGGAGAATGGTGCTTTCATATTTTGTATAGTCAAACACCATTCATTACTGAATGACATCCACGACTACCACAGTTACTATATTGTAAAGCATAAATTCTGTTTTCTTTTCTGCAAATATAGAATTTTTTCAATAATTCCGTACGCTTATACAGACAAATCTTGCGCAAATTAGAAGTTCGGGCGAAGACGTGAGTCTGATTTATTGTAGAATGTATTTATAACATCTACAGCCTCGTCTGCCGAGTCAACAATATGTAACAAATCCATATCACCTTCGCTGATATTCTTTTCACGATCTAAAACAACTTCTTTTATCCATTTCACCATGCCTTCCCAGTATGATCTACCGACAAGAACGATAGGGAATTTTTCAATTTTTCCTGTTTGAATCAATGTAATTGCTTCGAACAATTCATCGAAAGTACCGAAACCACCAGGCATTACCACAAAACCTTGAGAATAACGCATGAACATTGTTTTTCTTGTGAAGAAATAATCGAATGTTATCAATTTATCGTTATCAATGAAATTGTTTGCAGATTGTTCGAAAGGCAATGAAATATTTATACCAACCGACTTACCTTTTCCTTTTTGTGCACCAAGGTTACCAGCTTCCATTATACCAGGTCCACCACCTGTAATAATACCATAACCGTGTTTAGTCAACAAGAAAGCAATATCTTTTGCCAACTTATAATATTCAGAAGTTTCCTTAGTTCTTGCCGAACCAAAAATAGATACACATGGACCTATTTTTGTGAGTTTCTCGAAACCTTCAACAAACTCAGACATATATTTGAAGATTTCCCATGTATTTTCAGCTTTTATACTTTGCCACTCTCTTTGCATTGAGATTTCCTCATTTTTTTTCTGATTCTTAGCCATAATTATTGAATTTTTAAATGTAATTTCTCAAAACTACGATTATTTTTCAAATAAAACAAGAAAAACGATTGTAATTGTCGTATAAAACAAGAGCGAAACAAATACCTTCCCATATATATACAAATCTAATTACAAATTACTTGGAACGCAGATCTACCGTTTTCCGATATTTTGCCCATGACCTCCTGAATTCCCATAATTCCTTTCGTATATAAATTAAAATCTATCGGATTTAGGCCATCAAACCATTTTTCTAAATTCATTTGTATCGTAATGATATTGTTTTTTTTCTTTGGATTTTCATTGGTAATAGGTAACGTCACTGTAAAATCATTATCCACAAAACTATCGCCAACAACCCCTCTTCCTAAATGGCAATTAAATAACGAAACAAGATTTTGATTATCAATGAATTTCAAATTTAATTTCATATAATGATAACCACCACCTAACACTTCCGGCCAATACATTCGTGCCAACTGCGCATCCTTGAGACTATACGGCACATTCAATTCCTTCGGGATTCCAAACGTAAAACAAACAGAGTCTATTTTTGCATTTTTCTTTTTTACTGCAAACACAATGTTATTTTCCAGAAGAGATTCATTACTATCAAAATAATATGGTTCTTCATATTGCTTTTGGTAACCAACCGACTTCTTAATTTGAGTTGATTCTGTTAACCATTCTCCTTCTATGCAGATTGCAACATTAGACACAAAAAATTGCATATCATTAATTTGATATGTCGTTCCAAAAGAATTGACATAACAAAAATTATTTGTTTGTAAAGGTCGCCTATCGCACAAATAGTCCATTTGCACAGAAACAGTTTTTTGTGCAAACGAAACTATCGTTACCGATAGCAGAAATATGACACTACAGATTTTTCTCATGTGCAAAAAAAGAGACGCTAAAATTTGCGTCTCTGCAAGATTATAATGAATCTACAACAACTTCCAATTTCACGCCCCGCGATCCCTTAATTAAAACCGTTGCATTTGTTATCGGTTGCTTCTCCAATTGTTGCTTTAAATCCGTTGAAGTTTTATAATAATTTGCGGTAAATCCGTCAATATGTGGCCAATTACCTACAAGATTTATATTTGATATAGTTGAATTCTTCAAAATTTCCAGAATAGAAAGATGTTCTTTTTCCGAAGCTTCGCCTAATTCAAACATTTCACCTAAAATCACACATTTATTCTCTGCATTCATTGCAACAAATGTTTCCAACGAAGCACGCATACTTGTTGGATTTGCGTTATAAGCATCAAGAATCAATGTATTTTTCTCTGTTTTCTTTAATTGAGAGCGGTTGTTCGATGGCTGATATTGTTCTATTGCTGTTTTTATTTCTTCTACAGAAACACCAAAGTACGAACCAACAGTTGCTGCAGCCAACATATTTTTAGCATTGTATTCGCCATATAGAGAAGAATAGACCTCTACACTTTCATCTTCAGTGTTTGTAAACGTGAAGGCTGCATAAATTGCATTATCCAACATTTTACCATGCGAGCATGTTGTATCCGTAAACGAATATTTTTCAGCAGTAAGATTTTGAGGTAATGCTTTCATCAAATGTTCATTATCGGCATCTATGAAAACTGTTCCATCATGAGCAGACAAGTAAGCATACAACTCCGTTTTTGTCTTAATTATATTTTCAAAGCTACCAAAGCCCAACAAATGAGCTTTACCAACATTGGTAATCAATCCGCAAGTCGGACAAGCTATGTTCACCAATGTTTCTATTTCTCCCGGATGATTAGCTCCCATTTCTACGACAGCAATTTCTATATCCTTGGTGATAGACAACAACGTCAAAGGAACACCAATATGGTTATTCAAATTTCCACGTGTATATTCTACCGCATATCGTTGAGAAAGAACTGTTGACACAAGTTCTTTTGTTGTTGTTTTACCATTGGTCCCTGTAATACCTATCACAGGAATATTCAATTGCATTCTATGATATTTTGCCAATTGTTGTAGAAACGTCAACGTATTTTCCACGTAAATACAATTTTCGGCCTCCATAGATTTGTCATCAACAACAGAGCAAACAGCGCCAAGTTCTATTGCTTTCTTTGCGTACTGGTTACCATCGAATGTTTCACCTTTTAGAGCAATAAAAATAGAGCCTTCTGTTATTGTTCTTGTATCGGTTGAGACATGAGGATATTTAACAAAATATCGTTCGTAAAATTCTTGTACAGTCATGATATAAAAAATATATATTCAAAAAAAAAGCCCACAAAAGTGGGCTTCTTATATTAGTTTAATTCTATTAGTAAGAAACTGGGCTACCAACGCGAGTCATAGCGCAACGGAAACCGATATCATCTGTAGATTTAGATTCATCCAAGAAACGACGTGAACCTGGAGCCAAGTAGTATGCTCTATCTCTCCAAGAACCACCTTTGTAAACACGAGAGTGATCGTTTACTAAAGTGTACCATCCTGTTTCAGCATACAAATCTTCATCAGACAAGTTCTTTTGTTGGTACATCAAGTTAGAACCATAAGTTCTAGTTGTGTCATCAATTTCTTCATTGTAATCGATGCTTGACATTTGATCACCATCTAAGTAGTTAATGTTGTCAGCTTGGCGGTAGTTCATACGACCGTATGCATCAGCAACAGTAACATCTTCTTTTACCATGTGGCCTAAAGAGTCACGTTCTTCAAATACACCTTGTTCAACTTCAGTATATTTTTGGAATACGTTACCACGGAAAGGTCTGAATTCATCAACATCAGCAGAAGAGTTAGCACGATATACATCAAGTACCCATTCGTTAACGTTACCAGCCATACAGTACAATCCGTAATCATTAGGCCAGTAAGACAATACAGGAGCTGTGATATCAGCCATATCGTTCAAACGACCAGCAACACCCATTTGATCACCACGAGCACGAGTGTAGTTAGCCATCATTTGACCACGGTTACTTACACTTGCGTTACGCATTTGATGACCATTCCAAGGGAATATTCTTCTTTCATAAATACGTTCATCAACAGAGTTACCGATAGTTGCCAATGCAGCGAATTCCCATTCTGCTTCAGTCGGTAGGCGGTATTTAGGAAGAATAATACCATCTTCCTCGTGTACTATACGTGTTCCATCAGCATTTGATGGGTTATAGTCATGTAAGTTTTGATTTACAGAACCTTCATACAAGTGATTCATGTATGTTTCAACGTTGAAGTTATCATCGTTAGTTTGTTCTGTATTTTCATTAAGAATACCTTCACGAATCAAGATTCTTTCGTTCACACGGTCAGTACGCCAAACGCAATAATCGTTTGCTTGCAACCAACTAACACCAACAACTGGATAGTTTTGGAATGCAGGGTGACGCAAATAGTGTTGTACATAAGGTTCGTTATAGCTCATACGAGATCTCCATACCAATGTATCAGGTAAAGCAGACCAATATACATATGGATTATCAGCGAACACACGAGTCAACCAATACAAATATTCACGGTAGTCAATATTACGAACCTCAGTTTCGTCCATATAGAAAGAAGAAACGCTCACTTTACGTGCAACGTTATTCCAATCATACATAACGTCTTGTTGAACAGTTCCCATAGTGAAAGAACCACCTTCTACCAATACAAGACCTGGGCCAGTTTCTTGTTCGTAGAAATCATCATACTTTTGGAAACCACCGTTTTTTGAATCATTGTAGTTCCAACCTGTTGTAGTAGAAACTTCATCAGCACAAGAACTCATTAAGAAAAGTCCTGCAATCGCTGAAAACATCAAAAGATTCTTAATATTCATACTTTTTTGTTTTTAATTTCACTTCTATATTTAAAACGTCGGCGCTTTAACCGCCTCGAATTTTTTCTTTTTTTCTCTGCAATCAAATTGGTAACCGAAACTTACTTCATGTGAACCAATTCTTTTTGAAGAGTTAATTGTCATATCACAATTGTAGGCAAATCTAAACTTTTTTTCTACAACACCAATAAAAAAAGAGAAAGATTTTGCATTAAAAGGTAAATTTTGTCTATAAGCCCCTCCACACTGCACCATCCATTTCTGTAAAATCAGTCCTAACTGAGCATACGAAGACGTTCCTCCTATCACGACATTCACATGAGGATAAAACCATATTAAATATTTCAGCATAAATGCTTTAGTAGTAGAAAACTTAGCCATACCATGAAGGGAAACCATACGTGGAAATGCATTTTTTTGTTTATTCAAGTCGGTTACATTTCCCTGTAAGTTTTTCACCGTCATACCTGCATAAAACATATCATTATATAGCAACAATCCTAATTCTGAATTAAAGTCATTTGAATGAAACGACGAAAAGTCCTCTCCTGTTCCACCTAAAGTTTCTTGATACACATTCAACATATCAGAAAACACAAAATCAGAATTCGAAACAGAACGATGAACATATCCACCGGCCAAAGAAGCGGACAGAAACAATTTCTTTTGTAGTTGGAATGTCTTTGCATAAATGGCAAGCAACTCACTTTCGGAGAATACGGAAGATTGAAAATCCTGCAAAAAACTTACGCCAAAATCAGAACCGCTTTTTCCTATTTCCATATCATAAGATAAATAGGCACTCGTATATCCTTCAGCAAAAGAAGCTTTATTTCGAAAGGAAGTAAACACATGAGGACACGACGTATTACCGACAAATGCTGGATTTAGATATACATAATTATTATATATCTGCGAAAAATCCACTATTTGCGCACCAGCCTCCATACATATAAATATATGCAAGGAAAAAAGTATTCGCCGTAGTGCTTTCATTTTCAAGTTTTGACTAATTTTATGCGCCAAAAATACTAAACCTATTGTATTTACGGTTTTATTTAAAATTTATTTTTAAAAAGTGAAAATCTTCCATTCAATAATAACAAAAATACTGTTTTCGATAATTTTTATCGCAAATTGCCATTTAATCGGCAATGCACAATCTGCATTACACTCCGGCAATTGGATAAAAGTATCGATCTCTGAATCGGGAGTTTACAAAATCACGTATGAAGATTTACAAAATTGGGGATTTACCGACATAAGTCAAATTGCAATCTTTGGAAATGGTGCAAAAGAACTTCCCCTACTTAACGGCACTGAAATGCCAGACACGCTACACGAAATCGCTATTTTTACACATTTCGGTTCTGACGGTATTTTCAACGCCGGAGACTACATTCTTTTTTATGGTCAATCTCCACAGACCTGGGAATACACAAACAATACTTTCTCACACAAAACACATAGCTATTCCGACGAGAACTATTATTTCATTACCTGCAATCGCAAGACAACGAAATTCATAGAAAACAAAGAAAACATAGCGGCTACCACTCCTATTGAAATCACAAGTTACGACGGATTGTATTTCTACGAACAAGACGCATCAAATTTTATTCGATCAGGACGAAATTTTATGGAATCATTTTCTAGTCCGAAAACCATTTCTTTTTCCGTACCTAACATACAAACAAACGAAACTGCGACCATTACGACAGCTGTTGCAGCCAGACATTCTGCAACAACAAGTATAACTATTTCAGCAAATAACACAACTGTAGGTACAATATCGTATTATGCAACAACAAGCAACAAGCCATACGCATATTTAAAAGAAAAATCTTTCACCTATAAACCAACAAGTTCTACCGTTAATATAACCATAACACCGAATTTTTCAGGAGCAAATAGCCGTGGAATAATTGACAACTGCGAATTCGTATGTCGATGCAAACTACAGGTTAACAACAATGAACAAATCATATTTAGAGATTCAAAGTCTATAGGCAACGACAATGTTGGTAAATTTAAGCTTCAATCTAATTCAGAATGTTCAGTTTGGAGCATAACAAACCCTGAACATCCAGTTCGACTTTCTACCCAATATTCAAATGGCTACACAACATTCACAGATTCGAGCAACACATTACAAGAATACATTGCATTTTCTTCAAAATTCAAATCTGTAAAATTTGAGAAAAAAATAGAAAATCAAAACATTGTAAGCGCCACAGATGCAGACATGATTATTATCGCCAATGATATTTTTGCCCCATACGCGCAACAAATTGCTGATATGCATAAAACAAAAGATAATTTTAATACCACTATTGTCTCACAAGAAGCTATCTGCAATGAATTTTCCTCAGGAAGAAAAGATGTAGCAGCTATTCGAAACTATCTTCGATACATATATAAAAAAGGTAACAAAAAATTACAATATGTACTTCTTTTCGGAGACGGAACCTACAACAACAAATCAATTGCTTTAAACGGTACAAATATTTTCACTCTACAATCAAAGGAAAGTCTCGACCTTGACAACTCATATTGTAGCGACGATTTCTTTGCCATTCTTGGTGACAACAAAGGTTTAAATGGAGATAAATTTGTTGGAGAAACCGATATTGCAATCGGACGATTTGCTGTGTCTAACGAAGAAGAGGCAAAAATTGTAGTCAACAAAAACATTCAATACGCGCTAAATCAATCATTTCGTGGAGATTGGCAAAATAATCTTTGTTTTTTAGCAGATGATGCGGACGATAATCAAACAATACACATGACGGACGCCGACGAACTTTGCCGAACAATTGCAAAAAATTACCCATTCTTCAATTTTGACAAAATTTACGCCGATGCCTATCAACAAGAAAAAAACAGTGCCGGTCAAAGATATCCCGAAGTAATAAATGCCATACGCGACAGAATGCAAAAAGGCTGCTTAATTTTCAACTACACCGGACATGGAAACGAAAATAGAATGATGGCAGAATATTCAGTCGATGCAAACTCAATTGAAACGTGGAAAAATCAAGACAAACTACCATTATTTATCGGAGCTGCTTGTAATGTCGCACATTTTGACCAAGACTGGATTTCCTTAGGAGAAAAAATAGTGAGTTTACCGAAAGGCGGCGGAATAGCCATGATTAGTGCAACCCGCTACTCATACGCTTCGTCGAACTATACATTTTGCAACAACTTATACAAAACGATATTCACATTAGATTCGCTCAATCAAATCCGTACTATAGGCGAAACATTGAAAATAGCCAAAGGAAACACAGCTAACGATTTTTATCAGAACAAACGCCTTTACACCCTATTAGGCGATCCTGCACTACGACTTGCTATACCACTCTATTCTATAGCAGTAGATTCTATAAACGGGAAAGAAGTACAGTCTATTCCTGACACTATCAAAGCACACTCTATCATACACATTGCCGGACATATAGAAACAGTTGATGGTAGCACTGCAACAGAATACGAAGGAACATTATCCATTAAATTATTTGACAAAGAACAATCCATCACCACTTTAGGTAACGATGGAAACGACACATTCACCTACAAATCATATACGAATGTCCTATTTCAAGGACAAGCAAGCATACAAAAAGGACAATTCTCATTTTCTGCACCTATTCCTGAAGATATATTTTATTACGAAGGCAAAGGAAAACTCAGTTTGTATGCTAATAACGACACGACACAAGCAACTGGTGCGTACAATAATTTTATAATAAACGGAAGTGAAAACGCCATAGACGACGATTTTACCGGTCCTAGTATCTCATTATACTTGAACGACACGACATTTACGGATGGAGCAATGACAAACCAAAATCCTACCCTGCTTGCATTTATTACAGACACTTCGGGAATTAATATTTCAAATGCATCATTTGGACACAACATAACTATAACAATAGACGGAGACGAATCATCACAAATAGAACTTAACAATTTCTATTACAGCGATTTAAACTCATTCTTTTCCGGGACAATCCAATACAAACTACAAAATTTAGAAGAAGGTCCACATACACTTACGTTAAGCGTTTGGGACAGCTACAATAACAACACAGAAACAAGCCTTTCTTTCTATGTTTGTAACAGCAAACAAGTTGTATTAAAAAATTTGTACAACTACCCTAATCCAATGCAAGGCTACACAAATTTTCATTTTGAACACAACCAAACTGAAGAAGAAAGCACTATAACACTAAAAATATTTGATGGTTCCGGTAATCTTGTCTACAAAATGTCAAAAACAGGAACTATTGCCAGCTTCCAAAACACAAACATTAGTTGGAACGGAAAATCAAGCAACGGAACAAACTTAAAATCAGGAATTTACCCATACACCATAGAAATAAAGACAAGTAACGGAAAAACCTTGGTTGGTGAACAAAAAATACTTCTTGTAAGATAATTTTATCATCAAACAATAAACAAGATGAGTTTGCGTTTACTAAAATTGTATATTTGCATAAATTTCTAATAAAAACAACATAAAATGCGTCATACAGTCTCTACAATACTTGCAGTTTTATTGAGCGTATCAGTTTTTGCGCAACTACAAGTTGACAATGATGGAAACCTAAGTAACGGTGGAACATTAGATAAACAATACAACGTAATAACTACAGCTGTTTCATTCTTAACTATCACCCCTGACTCTCGTAGTGGCGGTATGGGTGATGCCGGAGTTGCAACAACTAATGATGTTTGGGCACAACATTCCAATGCTTCTAAATATGCTTTAGAAGAAGATGATTTCGGTGTTGGTTTATCATACACTCCATGGTTGTCTAACCTAGGAATCAAAGACATCAACTTATTGTATTTGGCAGGTTACAAGAAACTTTCGAAAAAAGAAGCTCTTGGTGCCTCACTTTGCTACTTCTCATTAGGCGATATTCCTGCATACGATGAAAACGGTAATTCTGCAGGTTATGAAATTTCTCCAAAAGAATATTCTGTTGATGTTTCATACTCACGCTTTTTAGCAGACAATTTTATTATGGGTATGACTGCACGTTTTATCTACTCTAACCTTACTGGCGGAACAGTAGAAAACTACCATGCAGGTAAAGCTGTTGCTGCCGACATTTCAGGAACGTATTTCAAGAACATTAAAGGTTCTGTACCAGGACTTTTAACAGTAGGATTCAATCTTTCGAATATAGGTTCTAAAATTTCTTATTCTGAAGACAACAAAGACTTCATTCCAGCGAACTTAAGACTTGGAGCTGGTTATAATATGGAAATAGACAAGTTTAACAAAGTAGGCGTTTATTTCGACGTCAACAAACTACTTGTACCAACTCCTCCTATCTACCAAACTGTAGATGGTCAACGAGTTATGGTTGGAGGAAAAGATGATGACGTATCAGTTCCTGTCGGTATTTTCCAATCTTTCTATGACGCTCCTGGCGGCTTCAAAGAAGAAATGAAAGAGTTTATGCTAAGCATTGGTGCTGAATATTGGTACAACGATCAATTTGCAGTTCGCGCCGGTTACTTCAACGAAGCTAAAACTAAAGGTGACAGAAAATATTTCACAGCAGGTGCTGGTTTACGATTGAATGTATTCGGACTTGATTTCTCATATCTTGTTCCTGTAAATGGTAAAAACTCGCCACTTGCAAATACATTCAGATTCTCACTTACATTTGATTTCAACGGAGATAAATAATGAACATCCGTATTGGTCAAGGATATGATGTACACCAATTAGCAGAAGGGCTTCCTTTTGTGCTTGGTGGCGTTACCATCCCCCACACACATGGCATGGTAGCTCACTCCGATGGCGATGTTTTGCTACATAGCATTTGTGATGCACTTTTAGGCGCTGCAGGTATGCGCGACATAGGCTTCCACTTCCCTGACACCAGTAACGAATTCAAAAATATAGACAGTAGAATATTACTACGAAAAACTGTAGAACTTTTGCATGAAGCTAAATGGAATATCATAAATATTGATGCAACCGTTTGTTTACAAAGACCTAAATTGTTGCCTCACATTCCTCAAATGCAAAAAAACATAGCAGACGACTGCCAACTTACCGACATTACAGCAATATCGGTGAAAGCTACGACAACCGAGCATCTCGGTTTTGTAGGAAGAGAAGAAGGCATTGCCGTATTCGCTGTAGCTTTATTAGAAAAGCAAGCTTAAACCAAAACTTAAACGACATGTTACTATTTCCTTTACACAAGGGAATATCCTCAATTTACTTGTTATAATTTTCTTTATTTACCAAGAGATTTTCATAAACAAACAGATAATCATAAGACAAATCCACCCATTAAACTATACAGATTCAAAGAAATTCACCACACACAACCTCATTTTACCATATATTTTACCCCAAAAGAGTGAAAATTGTACCCAAACTAACATTTCTGCAACTTATAAGATACACTAAGACCATTTTTTTTATTTCAATGGAAATACACGATATTTTTGCAGAAAACAAATCAGAATAATATGACACTTTTAAAACGAAGTACAAAAAAAGCTGTTGTCTTTAAAGACAAAGAGTATTCATTCAATGAAGTACTTTATAATTCAGAACAATATGCGAAACTTTTCCGCACTATTGCTGAACCTACAAAAGTTATTATTTTCTCCGAAAACTGTCCTGAATGGATTTTTGCATTTTTCGGTGTTATTAGAAACAACGCTATCGTTATTCCTGTTGACGTACAATCATCAGCAAAAGAACTTGCTTATATCATAAATGACTGCCGTCCAGAATTGATATATACTTCACCTGAGAAAAAGAATATAGTAGAAGAAGCAATTTCTACCGCAGAAAGTAATTGTAAGGTTTGTACAAGCGAAGACATTCTACTTACTGCATATACAAATCAAGAAGTAACAGATATAAAGAAAGGTAACGACGAAGATACAGTATTCATCATCTACACATCAGGAACAACAGGTTCGCCAAAAGGCGTAATGCTTTCATACAAAAACGTATTCTTCAATATAGATGCCGTATCGAAACAAGTTCCAATTTTTACGGAAGATAGACGTACAATGATTTTACTACCATTGCATCATGCCTTTCCACTTATCGGTTCTTTAGTAGCACCATTATGTCAAGGGCAAACGGTATATATTGCCGAAGGTCTTAATGCAGAAAGTATTTTAGGCACATTAAACCAAGGAAAAATCAACATCTTTATTGGAGTTCCTCGTCTATACGAAATTCTTGCCAAAGGTATCATGACGAAAATCAACGCTTCGGCAATTACAAGAGGATTGTACGCCTTTGCAAAGAAACTTCATAGTAAAGCATTCTCAAGAGTTATATTCTCTTCTGTCCACAAAAAATTTGGCGGACACATGACATATCTTGTATCTGGTGGTGCCGCTCTTCCAGCCGATGTAGCAGCAGTATTCGACACATTAGGATTCGATATTCTTGAAGGATATGGAATGACAGAGACTGCTCCAATGATTAGCTTCACACGTCCGAACAACATTCGTCTTGGATATGCAGGAGAACCACTTCCTAACATAGAAGTTAAGATAGACGAAAAAGGAGAAGTCTGTGTGAAAGGCCCAAATGTAATGCAAGGCTATTACAACCGACCAGAAGAAACTGCAGACATTATAAAAGACGGATGGTTGCATACCGGCGACATCGGTGAATTTGATGGAAAAAGTCTAAAACTTACCGGAAGAATCAAACATATTATTGTTACATCTAACGGTAAGAATATCAACCCAGAAGAAGTTGAAGCAGAAATACTTAAAGATGCTAAATTCATTAAAGAAATTGGTGTATTCTTGAAAGACTCCGTACTTCAATGTATCGTTGTTCCTCAAACCTCAGATATGAAGGAAACATCAGAGGAATATATGAATGAAGTAATAAAAGACGAGATTACAAAATACAATCAATCTGTTTCTTCCTACAAACGAATCAAACAAATACACCTATACATGGACGAATTGCCAAAAACTCGTCTCATGAAAATACAACGATTCAAATTAGAGTCCTTGATTTCCGAAAAAACAACTACAAATAATGAACAAAAGGCAGAAAACGAGAATCAGGATGAAGTTTTCTCTATGTTGAAATCGTATGTTGATTCAGAAAATGGTTGTAATGCAAAGCGTAACGACGACTTAGAGATAGATCTTGCAATTGATTCACTTAGCCGTGTAGCATTCCTTACCTATATAGAAAAATCATTTGGTGTGCTTTTGAAAGAAAGTCAATTCATGAAATTAAATACTTTAGGCAAGATAAGCGATTACATAAAAGAACACATAGATGGTTCTATCAGTAACATAGCTGCGACAGCACAGAATATTTCATGGAAAGAAATCCTTACAGCAAATGTTCCTATCACTATTCCAAAACCAGGATTTATCCAAGCAATTTGTAGTGAGACTTCAAAGATATTGATGCACATAGTATATCGTTACAGAAAGCACGAATCCAACAAGTTGCCAAACAAACCTTGTATTATCGTAGCAAACCACAGAAGTGCATTGGATGGTTATTTTATTTCCTCTAAATTAAAAAGAAAGATTTCGAAAAACACGTTCTTCTTTGCAAAGGAAAAACATTTCCATTCTAAAATCGGTCATTTCTTTGCCCGCAAAAACAATGTGATTCTTATGGACATTAACACGAACGTAAGAGAATCATTACAACAAATGGCACAAGTTCTAAAAGCAGGAAAAAATATCATTATTTTCCCAGAAGGAACCAGAGCGAAAGACAATCAACTACTTGCTTTTAAAGATAGTTTTGCAATCTTAAGCCGAGAACTGGATGTACCAGTAGTACCAGTTGCAATCAACGGTTCAGAACGAGCAATTTTCAACCATATACATCTACCTCGCCCATTGGCAAAAATCACCGTAGATTTTCTATCGCCAATATATCCAAACAAGGCTTCGATAGAAGACATTAAGAAAGATGCAATGACAAGGATTGCAAATAAGTTGAAAGAATACACAAAAATGGCAGCGTAAAAACGACCATAACAAAATAAAAAAGCAGTCTTTCGACTGCTTTTTTATTTTAACCCTTATTCTTTCCAATCTCCGTTTTCCTTAATCAAATTGATTAGAGCATCAACTGCGGTTGCTTCGGGTATATTGCGACAAACAAGTGTTTGTTTTTTGTACAAATTCACCATTCCTTTGCCTGATCCCATGTAACCATAATCGGCATCACTCATTTCGCCTGGACCGTTTACAATACAACCCATTACGGCAATTTTCAATCCTTTCAAATGTGAAGTACGTGATTTTACCTGATTCAATGCTTCTTCTATATTAAACAACGTACGACCGCAAGAAGGGCATGAAATAAATTCTGTCTTTTCGAAACGAGAACGAGTTGCTTGCAAAATCGAGAACGACAAATCTGTTAATTCTTCTGCTGTATTATTGTTTGAATCAATGCAAATACCATTCAAAAAGCCGTCAATAAGAACCGAGCCAAAATCCATAGCTGCACGAACTTGTAGCACCTTACTATCAAGATTCAAATACGAGCGCTTTAGAATCACAGGATTTTTAGCTCCATTTAGAATAGAATATAATCTGCGAACAAAATATGTAACATGGCAATCACCGCAATCAAATAAAACTATGGTATTCTTTCCTAAAGTAACAGAAGAAAACACATCTAATTCATTTTCGGATAGTTTCAAGACGCAAGTTTTTTCTGCCACATAATCACCTAAAGTAACTACAGGTATGGAATCTGTTGCAGAACACAATGCATTGGTATCCAAAACAAAGTCCGCCTTTCCTTTTTCTGAAGCAAAAACCATCGGTACCGCATTTCCACCTATTCCAAATACTGAATTAGTTTCTTGCTGGCTATAGAAAAACGCAGATTTACGAACATCTGTAAAAGACGTTTTAACTAACGGAGTAGCAAATACTTCATTTCTATAATCAACTATCATCTTGCAAACCGGAATCTCACTTTCTGGAGCTTCGGTTAACGAAACGCGAATAGTGTCCCCTATTCCATCAAGCAACAAAGAGCCACTACCAACAGCAGATTTTATACGGCCATCCTCTCCTGCTCCTGCTTCGGTTACGCCTAAATGTATCGGGAAACGACAATCTTCATCTTGCATACGTTGCGCAAGCAAACGAGTTGCCTGAACCATAATGCGTGTATTGCTTGCCTTTATAGAACAGGCAACATTCTTAAAACCCGCATCCTTACATATATGGAGGAATTCCATCATACTTACAACCATACCTTCAGGAGTATCGCCATAGCGAGACACTATACGTTGCGACAACGAGCCATGATTTACACCAATACGAATCGCTGTATTAGACTGCTTACAAACATCCAATAAAGGAAGAATGTTCTCTCTAATTTTCTCTAATTCAGCAGTATATTCCTCATCAGTATAATCTGTTTTTCGTAACGACCCGATATACACGTAATTACCAGGATTTATACGAACTTTTTCCACATATTTTGCTGCAACCAAAGCCGCCTGTGGATTAAAATGAATATCGGCAACCAAAGGTTGATTATATCCTCTTTCTTGTAATGCTTGTTTTATAAGACGAAGATTTTCAGCCTCTTTTACACCTTGAGCTGTCAAACGAACATAGTCGGCACCAGCATCAAAAACTCGAATACATTGTTCTACACTTGCTTCAATGTCATTCGTATTTGTATTTGTCATTGATTGTAGTGCAATAGGATTTTCTCCTCCAATTCTAACAGTACCGATTTCTATTTCTGGTATTTGTAAACGCGTATATGCTGTTTGACTCATTGCTATAAATTTTATACAAAAGTACGTTTCTTTCTGAAAAAAGAGCATAGAATATCTTTTATTTCGGTCATTATAAGACAATTAGTCATACTTTTTATTCAAACTCATGTCATTTTGACGTAAATATTCCTTTGGCAATTCTTTTGATAAAATACAGACAACAATTAAAAACATACAATTATGGACTTAAATCAATTCACTATTAAAGCACAAGAGGTTGTACAGCAAGCAGCACAGACCGCTCAAGCAAACAACCAACAAGCGATAGAAACAGGTCACTTGTTAACTGCACTTTTTAGTAAAGCAGATAGTATTTCCTCTTTTCTCCTGAAGAAACTTGATGTAAATACAAGTATGCTTACAGCTGCTTTACAAAAGATTGTTGAGTCGTATCCTAAGGTTTCCGGCGGAGACCCATATCTTTCATCAAGTGCGAACAAGGCCCTACTTGAAGCGCAAAATCAATTGAAGAATTTTGGAGACCAATATGTTTCTGTAGAACATATTCTTATTGGTATTTTCAAGTGTGGAGACCAAGTTTCCCAACTACTAAAAGACAATGGCATAACAGAAAAGAACCTACTTGCCGCAATTCAAGAGTTACGTAAAGGAAGCAAAGTTACCAGCCAATCGGCTGAAGATACATACAATGCACTTGAGAAATACGCAATAAACCTAAATGCTCAAGCACGAAATGGAAAACTTGATCCAGTTATTGGACGAGATGATGAAATTCGTCGTGTCTTACAAATTCTTTCACGAAGAACTAAGAACAATCCTATTCTTATTGGCGAGCCTGGTGTTGGTAAAACTGCCATAGCCGAAGGTTTGGCACATAGAATTATAAAAGGAGATGTTCCCGACAATCTAAAGACAAAACAAATCTACTCACTTGACATGGGTGCGTTGATAGCCGGAGCAAAATACAAAGGTGAGTTTGAAGAACGACTTAAATCCGTAGTAAACGAAGTAATTTCTGCAAATGGCGAAATCATTTTATTCATAGATGAAATTCATACTCTTGTCGGTGCAGGGAAAAGCGATGGAGCTATGGATGCAGCCAATATTCTAAAACCGGCACTTGCTCGTGGAGAATTGCGCTCAATTGGAGCTACAACTCTTGATGAATATCAGAAATATTTCGAAAAAGACAAAGCCCTTGAACGTCGTTTCCAAACAGTTGTAGTTGATGAGCCAAGCGTAGAAAACACTATTTCCATACTACGTGGTTTGAAAGAACGTTACGAAAACCATCACAAAGTACACATTTTAGACGAAGCAATTGTTGCAGCCGTTGAACTTTCACACAGATACATTACGACTCGATTTTTGCCAGACAAAGCTATCGATCTTATGGATGAAGCAGCAGCGAAACTTCGTATGGAAATGAATTCCGCTCCAGAAGAGATTGACGAGCTTAATAGAAAAATACGTCAGTTGGAAATTGAACGCGAAGCTATAAAAAGAGACGGAAAAACTGTACGAACAGAAAATATAGACAAGCAAATCGACAACCTAAAAGCAGATCTAACAAAATACATGGCTGCTTGGACTGCGGAGAAAGAAATTGTAACAAGAATTCATGCGATTGGCCAAGAAACAGAATCATTAAAACTTGAAGCTGAACAAGCTGAACGAAACGGCGACTACGGAAAGGTTGCAGAAATCCGTTACGGTAAATTAAAAGCATTGGAAAAAGAATCGCAAGATTTGGCTGAAGAATTGAAGCAAAAACAAAGCAACGGTGCCTTAATCGACGAAGAAGTTGGAGCCGACGACATTGCCGACGTTGTTTCTCGTTGGACGGGTATTCCTGTGAGCAAAATGTTGCAGGCAGAAAAAGACAAACTTCTTAATCTCGAAACAGAATTACACAAACGTGTCGTAGGACAAGAAGAAGCTATTGCTGCAATTGCCGACGCCGTACGTCGTAGCCGTGCAGGTTTACAAGATGAGAAAAGACCTATCGGGTCTTTCATTTTCTTAGGAACGACAGGTGTTGGTAAGACAGAGTTAGCAAAAGCATTAGCAGAATTTCTATTTGACGACGAAAATCTTATCACGAGAATCGATATGTCGGAATATCAAGAAAGACATTCTGTGTCTCGTTTAATCGGAGCACCTCCGGGATATGTAGGTTACGATGAAGGCGGACAATTAACCGAAGCAGTACGTCGTAAACCATATTCAGTCGTTTTGCTTGACGAAATCGAAAAAGCACATCCTGATGTATTCAATATCCTATTGCAAGTGCTCGACGATGGTCAATTAACAGACAACAAAGGACGTACAGCCAGTTTTAAGAATACTATCATTATTATGACATCGAACATAGGTTCAGACATAATACAAGAAAGATTCGAAAACATGAATGATGCGAACAAAGCAGAAACAATAGAAACAGCAAAAAACGATGTGTACAACCTATTAAAGAAAACGGTTCGTCCTGAATTTCTTAATCGTATAGATGAAACGATAATGTTTACACCACTTACGAAAAACGACATCACATCTATTGTACGACTTCAATTCAAACGATTGGCACAACGTCTTGCAGACATGGACATTACGATAGACATTACCGAAAATGCTGTAAACGAATTGGCACAATTGGGTTACAATCCTCAATTTGGCGCACGTCCGGTAAAAAGAATCATTCAAAAAGAATTATTGAATGAACTCTCTAAAAAGATTATTTCCGGTGAAGTCACAAAAGATGCGAAAATTACCGTAGATGTACAAGACGAAAACATTGTTTTTAGAAACGAGAAATAAAAACAAATATATAGCATAATAAAAAAGCAGAGCTCACAAGTGAACTCTGCTTTTTTTATTGAAACACCTAAGTCTTATTTTTTATTTACTAAAACCTCTGGCAATTCATTACGAGAACCATCTTCATTTACGACAGGGAAATCACCTTTGTAGCACCAGTGTGCATTGGCGATATTGTTTTCTCTAAAGATTTCGCAAATATCTTTATACCATTGTAAACGAGTTTCTTTATCGATGAATGGAGGATATACACCAAATTCACCACAGTATGCCTGTAAACCAAATTCTTTTGCTTTGTCAATTGCTGGTTTAATTTGGTTGTACATAAATTGTTTGTCCCAAACACCATCCAAATTCTTTAAATAGGTAACTTGTTCTTCTGACAATGTTTTGAAAATTGCAGTATCTGCAAGTAATTGTCCTGGATATGCAACCTTACCTTCAAAATCCTTTAATGGAGTCCAAGGAGCTTTGTAGTGAGTAATCAACAAAGGATTGTAGTAATGGAAAGCAACGATTAATTTTTTATCGTTTGCTGGTGGATTCAAATATTGAATAGTTTCTGGAGATTGTTGCCAGTTTGAACCTATTACGATGTAACGATCTGGTTCTGTTTCACGAATAGCAGCAATCAAACGAGCTTCAAGATCATTAAGAGCTTCATGAGTTGGAGCAATAGCTTCGTTCAATAATTCATAAGCAACACGATCTGTAGGATAATCTTTCAAGAATTTTTGCAAATCTTTCCAAATATCGATCAAACGTTGTTGTTCTCCTGGTTTTTCGAACAATGTATTACCACCTTCATTTTCATTATTAAAATGGAATGAACGAATAATGTGTAAATCAACGATAATGTTCATATTGTTTTCCAATGTCCAATCTATAGCATTTTTCAACAATACGAAAGCATCTTCGTAACGATTAAGATTTTCGTCATACATTTGAACCTCATCTATAGGAAGACGAACGTGATCGAATCCCATAGCAGCAATTGAATCAAAATCCTTCTTTGTTATTTGATTAGCACGAGCTTCACCTCTTGATTCAGATTGAGAAAGCCAGTGGCTAACATTTACACCAGTTCCTAAAAAGAAACCATCTTTTGCAGACTCATCGCAAGAGCCACCACATGACGACATCATAAAAGCAGCAGACACCGTCAAAATTGAACTTACCATTTTTTTCATATCGATAGTATTTTAGTTTATACAAAAATAAGACAAATCGTTTCTTACAAAAGAATATTATCAAGAAAAATTAAAGTCATTTACCAAGTTATCTCTATATCTGAAGTTACTTGCATAAAATACGCTTCACCTGATTTTAAAACAGATACGGCTTTTCCTGAGTAATCTGTCACTTTCATAATAGAAGCCGGCAACGAAGATACTGGTACTTCACCTGTTACAGGAACGCCGACCAAATTCCATCCCGTTCGTAACGACGAAGAAAAACCTTCTATAGCAGTACCTTGCACATGCAATGTTGCAGCTTTATTAACGTAAATCAAATAACCTTCACCCGCATCTATAGTAGAAAGACTTTGTAATTCTTCTGCAACTGCAGGAGAATAAAAGCCATCATTGTTTTTTACAATCTTATAATCAACACCTGCAAGAACAGAAGGTACCGATTTATTTTCAGGTACAACAGAAAGTGAAAATGCATTCCACCCAGCTTTTAAAGCTATTTCCTGTTCTTCCAAAACCGAAGAGCATGGTTTTTCCATGTCTATGGTAGCAGTAACTGGCGTACGAGCACATGACGAACCAACCTTGATAGTCCAATTATAAAAATGAACAGGTCCATCTTTCAACCAAGAACCTGGAGCAGGTTGAACAGACACATAACCAGGTAAACTTATAGGATTTGTCACACCCGAAGTTTGTAAAAATAGTCCGCCCCATTCATCAGCAAACGTTGATTCCGATAAATCTACAATATACGTTCCTACCGCAAGATTAAAACCTAGTGAGATTTCATTAAAACCTGCAGGAACATTTTCTATTGTCTTAGTATAAGCGATATCCGAACCAGATTTTAAATTCACTACAATAGTTGCCTTACTATTGTTTTTCACAGAAAAGGACTGCAACGTACAAGGAGCATCAACAGTTATAGCAACCTGCGAAGAAGCATCGGCCAAGGTATTTGTAGACCAACCATCAACGCCATCTACATATTCAGCAATACCAAAAGATGAAACACTTGCTCCAGCATCTTGAACATAATATGTGGTGTTTTCCGAAATTGTTGGAGCATACACATTTCCCGTCTGCAAAGGTTCACCTCCTGTTTCTGCCGCATACCACTCATAAGGGCCACCAACAGTCATAACTTCCATAGATGATTCGCCACCGTTTTTACAAACTGGTTCAACCACGACATCAAGCAAATCAGAAGTTACAACAACATTGCCCATAACATCGTCACAATTTGCAGCACTAACGACACAAGTATATGTTGCAGCTTCTTTTGCCACAAAAGTCTTATTAGTTTCCCCTGCAATAACAACATTATCCTTTTTCCACTGATAAGAATACGCTTCAGAAGAAACACCTGCATCTAACACAAACGAAGTTTCTTCACACAGATTCTTCTCTGGTCCCAAATCTATCTCTGGCAATGTAGCCGCAACAACAACCTCATCTGATTTTGAACAAGTAGCACTATCACGAACTACTTTATATGTACCACTTGTTGTTACAGTAAGAGTTGGCTTAGTCTCTCCTGCTATCAAGACATCATTTTTATACCAACTATATGTTACATTAGTGTTTGCCTTTGTTCCTGAATTCAATGTAATTTCATCAAGGCCGCAAATACTTTTATCTGGTCCGAGAGAAACCTTTGCACATTGGGAAACAGACATTTTTCCATAAATCGCACCACGACCAACCGTACTCATTATTACATTGCCATAAACAGCCATATCGCCAACCACAAATTGACCATTACCAGGCCCTCCAAACTGATGTAAATCATCATTGATTCTAATCCATGTCGTTCCTTCATCATCACTGCGGAACAATCCTTCTATACCAGAAACCGTACCCCATATAAAGACAGCAGGAAACGTTTTGCCAGGAGCCGCCTTGCCAAAACCTACAGCAGCACATGAAGAAACTTTAGGATTTTTTGTAAATGATGTCGCAGAATTTGTAGAGCGATATAAGCCATTACTTCCACATGGTGCCCAAACATCGCCAGCAACTCCAGGAACAGTTCTTATTTTATAGTAACTAGAAGAACCCGTAGTTCCCTTTGCAGAGAAATTTTTTCCGCCATCGGTAGAAACATAAACCGTGCTACCGTTTGTGACATAAAAAGTTTTAGGATTAGCGCCATCGGCAACAGGATATGCGCCATTTATAGAAACGCCATTACATTGTGTCCAAGAAGTACCGCGGTCGGTAGAATAATACAACTTATTACCTGAGCCATCATAACTATAACCATTAGACGTATTAGGACAATGCAAGATGATAGAACCATCAGCAGAAACAGCAACATGGCCACTACCCTCTTTTCCTCCAGAGCAAAATTTCCAAGTTTTTCCTTTATCTGTAGAATATTGCACATACGAAGACTGACTTCCCGCACGAACAAGCAACGAACCATCAACAGCGGCTGCAATACCATGAGTTGTATGCATTTCCGGAGTATGAACAGTGGCTGGATATGAATCATAATTGCCATCATTTGCAACATATAAACCACCATCATAATCACCCACAACAGTAACGACTTGTCCTGTTGACAAACTAACTATATCAAGCGGCACAGTTTCCTCTAAACCCTTTACACAGAATTTCAAATCTATCTTTGTCGTATTTAAATTTTCTGTCATAAACAAACCATTACCAGAGATAAAGAAAGCTCTATTTGCATTAAATGGATCAAGAGTAGCACATCCTGTCCAATGCATTGCATGATCTTTAACCCAAGGAACAGAATTTGCATCAAGATTTACTTTACAATTCGAAAACAAAGCAGACCAAGAAGCACCCAAATTATCACTGACAAAAATTTCATCACCCCAAGTGGCCGTTTGCCAATCGCATTTTCCATCCCATGATTGCATTTTGTAACAACCAACACTTGTTACAACAATTCTATTGCCAACAATAGAAATACCACCATAACTAAAATCAGATGTTTTAGATGAAGGAGAAATATTTGTCCAGCTACCATTATACTTATAAACATAACCACCTGCAGTCGAAATACCTGGTCCTGCTCCATTTGCATAGGTTACATACAACACGCCATTTTTCATAGCACAACGATGAGGGATAAATGTAGTTGGCTGTCCTGCTATTGCCGACCAAGAAATTCCACCATCAGTAGATACGTAAATAGAAGAACCGGTTTGCGCAGTGCCCACATAGATTTTTTGAGTTGCACCACCCGAAACCGTTGAAGATTCGTCAAACTGAACAAAGTTAATACCAACACCATTACTTGTGGTCGTAACCGGGAACGATACTTTGTTCCATGTCAGCCCGGCATCAGTCGATTTGAACAAGCCATTACTTCTCGAACCACAATAAATGATATTACTATTATGTGGATCTACCGCCAAACGTTCACCCATTTGACGTCCATCTCCATTACCATGTGCCTTAAATTTCGATGTTACATCAACAACCTTATAAGTTTCACCATAATCTTTCGAAATAAGTATAGCTGTTTTACCACCACTAAAATAACTCGTACCAACCAATGCATATAACATTTCTGGTTTTTGTGGATCTAACGCTATCGCTTCCACACCATACAAACCCTTATCTGCTTCAGAAATAAAATCAGTCAACGGTTTCCAAGAGGCAGTTTCCTCTATCCAACGATAGATACCACCAACATCTGTACGAGCATACAACAAGTTGCGTTCTGTCGGATGAGCGATTATACCAGAGACAAATCCACCACCACCCAATGGCAAGCTTCCCCATTCATATTCCTCTTGCGAATATACATTGACTCCTATTATAGTCAGTAATATAAATACTATTATATTTTGAAAAGACACTCTCATTTACACACACATTAACTTTGTAAAGATAAAAATTTACAATGACTTTCCCAAAACAATTAGTGATTACACAAATAATTATATTTCAACCTATTATAAAACAATTTATATATTATTCACTACTTATCAGAAACAAAAAAAGCACTTTCATTGTAAAAACAAGAAAGTGCTTTTTTACATGATTAGACTATAGATTTTTATCTTTTTACAACACTACGTTGTACTCTTCCATCTTTCGTTGTAACTATGACAAAATAAACTCCAGCTTTCAAGTCAAACAAATCAAATGTTTCTTCAACACTATCACTGTCTTTAATTGCACGTTCCGCAACTTTTAATCCCATAGCAGAATAAATTTCAATAACACTTGATTCTGCAAATTGCAATTCATAAACAACCGTAATAGGACCAGTTGTTGGAGTCGGATACACATCCATTGTTTGTACAAATGTTTCCACTTCGTCAACAGCACTTGGATTTGTATCAGGTTTTGTTTTTATACCGTCAACTGTGAATACAATTTGAGTAGTTGCACGTAAACCAAATGGATCCTTAGCATAAATTTCAACGATTTGTTCGCCACCCAATCCATATTCATCTTTTACGCTGAATGTTGCCTTTCCATCGCTGGAAACAGAACAACTTATATTACTACCCATATCATCAATAGAATACAACAAAGCATCTTCATCGAAGAAATATTCTGTTAAATCTATAGAAACCGAAGAACCTACAGACAATGTTTGATTTGGAATACGAGCGATTACCTGCGGAGCAACATTTGGTTCTGTTACTTCACAAACTATTGCGCAAGAAACACCATTTGATGCTGTTGCAGTAATTACAACCTTACCCAAACCTACAGCTTCAACCAAACCGTTATTGTCAACCACTGCGACCTTACTATCACTAGACGTCCAAGTTATAGCAGAAGCACTTGCTTCTTCTGGTTCAATTGTCAACTTAATAGACTTCATGAAACCAACATTCATATTTAACGAAGAAACACTAGGAGTAATTTTCGACACAGGAGTTTCTATTACTGTTACATAACAACGTTCAGAGATTGAAGAGTTTATTTTTGAGCGAACTGTAACAAATGTAGAACCAACACCTACAGCATAAACAATACCATCTTGTGTAATCGTAGCGACTGCCGGATTTGCAGATTCCCATTTTACCGAAGTATTAGAAGCATTAATTGGTAAAATTGTAGCTTCAAGTTTTTCTTTACCATTCACTACCAACTCTAATGATGTTTTATTCAAAACTACACTTTGAGGAGCTATAGGATTTACGATAACAGATGTTGTAGTTGTAACACCAGTAGATGCACTTGTAATCAACAAATCAGCAGAACCAGCAGCAAGAGCTGTAATCACACCATTTGAAATAGACACAACAGACGCGCTTTCATCATAATCTGGTACATTATTAGTAACCACCGCCGTAAGGGATTTATTGGTAGCATTTGTTGGATTAAATGTTACCAAAGAAGCCAATTCAACAGAATTACCAATATTCATCATAAATGAATTTCCTCTTGCCATAATAGATTTTACCGGAATTGCCGTTTCAGAAACCGTTACTGTTGCTATACCAATTACACCATTTGAAGTCATTGCCATAACTTTAGTAGTACCTTCAGCGACACCGGTAATTTTTCCTGACGAAGTGATAGTTGCAATGCTTGTATTTGCTACCGTCCAAGTAATGGTTTTATCCGTAGCATTAGCAGGCAAACATACAGCAGATAAGACTTGATATTCACCTACAGCCAAAGAAACAGCAGGAATGCTAACAGACGTAACTTCAATTTCTTTTACAGTAACCACACAAGTTCCAACAAGATTATTAGAAGAAGTTGCCTTAATTGTAGCCGTTCCTGCAGACACCGCAGAAATTGAACCATATTGATCTACCGTTGCAACAGAAATTTTATCAGAAGACCAAACAATAGATTTGTTTGTTGTATTTGCAGGAGATATTTGTGCTTCAACAGGAGTTATATCACCAACATACATTGTCAATTGACTCGGAATAATTTCCACGCTTGTAGCTGCAACAACATTCAATGTAACAACAACCTTACAAGTTGCTTTCAGACCATTTACCGTAGCTGCAGTAATAACCGCCTCTCCTATACCAACTGCAGTAATTTTACCAAGAGCGTCAACAGTCGCAACAGTTCTATCCGAAGAAGTCCATCGCACCATTTTGTTTGTTGTTTTTTCAGGAAGAACCGTCGCAATTAGATTTTGTTGTTCATTTTGAAGTAACGTTACCTCATCAGTATTCAATGTAATTGAAGTTGCCTCCAATGCATTTACTGTAACAATTATTTCTTTCCGTAAGCCATTACCTGTTGTAACAATTACTTTTGTCGAACCAGTACCGACAGCTTGAATTACACCATTTTCAACAATCGCAACAGTTGTATTATTTGAACTCCATGTCAAATCTGTATCTGTAACATTTTCTGGAGATAATGTTGTTGTTATCGTCTTCTTTTCATCAATATTTAGATTAACCGAAGTCGCAGAAACAGTAATTGAAGTTGGTTCAATATCTGTAACAACAACGGTACAAGATTTTGTTTTTCCATTTGCCGAAGTTGCCATTATAGAACAAGAACCCGATTTATTTGCAGTAACTATACCATTTTCATCAACAGAAGCAACTACTTCATTCGAAGAAGACCATACGATAGATTTGTCTGTAGCATTTGAAGGAGTAACAGTTGCTGTCAGTTGTTCACTATCGTAAACCTGGATAGTTAATGTTGATTGACTTAATGCCACAGCTGTAACATCAATTGCTTTTGCCGTGATTAAACATGAAGCAGAAACGCCATTATTTGCCTTTGCCGTAATTGTTGCCTTTCCTGCAGCTAAGATGGTAATTAATCCATCTTCTGAAACCGTAGCAACAGATTTATCAGACGAAGACCACACCAACGATTGGTTAGTTGCATCTAATGGGTATACCGTTGCATTCAAAGTAAATTCATCGCCTATATACTTCACATAAGATGTTTGTTCAAAAGAAACAGCAGTAACGGCAACAACATCTTTCAATACCGAAACTGCTACTGTTTTTTCTATAGTAGTAAATCCATCCGAAACAGCAATTGTAATAGTTGTTTCCCCTTCACTAACAGCAGAAATCTTACCAGTTGAAGAAACTATTGCCACAGTCTTATCGGCTGATGTATATGTGATAGATTCCAAACAAGCATCTTTTGGAGCAATCTCAACCGACAACGATGCAGATTCCGAAGCTGAAATTTCTACTTCGTTAGTATTAACAGCAACGCTAGTAATTTTTTGTTGACAACCATTCAATGTAACAAACATAGTCGCAGTCTTTTTGGTTCCATACATATCTGTAACAGTAACCGTCACTGTTGCTTGCTCTGTACCAAACAAACGGTTATTGACTAACAATCCGTCTTCATCAATTGTTGCATTCGATGAATTTATAGACCAAACAATAGATTCTGTTTCTACCGTTACAGGTGATAGATTCAACAATGAGCTCAAATCTGAATTTTCACCTTCGTTCAATGTTATAGTTTTTTCTGCAAGCGAAACTGAACTTATTTTCTTGTAATTTACAGTAACATCTACCGTTGCTGTTTTTCCATTTGCAGAAGAAGCTGTTACCTCAGCTGTTCCTGCACCAACAGCTGTAACAATACCTTCAGAAGAAACAGTCACAACATTTTCATCAGAAGAAGTCCAAGAAATAGTTTTATTTGTCGCATCTGCAGGACTAACCGTAGCAACAACAGTCTTTGTATCACCAGCATTCATTACAAGAGATGTTGGAGCAACACTAACATTTTCTACAGCTATCACATCTGATTGAACTGTAACCGTTATAATCTTAGAAATACCGCTCAATGTTTTTACCACTATCGTTGTTGTACCTTCTCCAACAGCAGTTATTACACCATCTTCAGAAACAGTTGCAATTGTTTCATCTGTCGAAGTCCATACTAATGATTTATTTGTGGCATTTTCTGGTTCATAAGAAACCGATACTTGTTGATTGTCTCCGGTTGTAAGGGTTACCTTTGAAATATTCAAAGAAATATTTTGAACCTCAACATCTACGACTTGAATACTATAGTGATCTGAAACACTACTTGCTGCTATAGCATAAATCGTAACCGTTCCACTAGCTAAAGCAGTCACAACACCTTTGTTAGAAACCTTAGCAATTTCAGGATCAGAAGACAACCAAGTTATAGTTTTATCATCTGCATCTTCTGGTGTTACTTTCACGGTCATTGTTTGAGTAGCACCTACATACATCATCTTTGCTTGTGGTGTTAATTCAACCGCAGTAACCTCCTTTTTAACTACAGACACATTACATTCTACATAAGAACCCGCATCTTGTTTTGCAGTAGCACGAATAACTACATCACCATATTGTAGAGGTGTCACCACACCATCTTCAACTGTAGCAACCGTTTCATCCGATGAAGACCAAACTATAGTATTATTACAAGGATTATCTGTCGTAATTTCCGCAGTCAATGTCAATACATCGGACATATACATTGTTTCATTTGTAGAACTCATTTCCATAGAAACCGGTCCTGATTCACAATCAGAAGAAACTGTTACCACACATGTTGCAGTTGTGACACCACTACCTGTAGTTGTAGCCGTAATGATTGCCGTACCTTCAGACACTCCAGAAACGACACCATTCGAAACTGTTGCAACCGAAGCATTTGATGTAGTCCAAACTACTTCATTATCTGCTGTACATTCATTATCAGGAGTAATTGTTGCTAGTAATTTTTCATTAGCATTTGTTAACAATGCCATTGTTGGTTTATTCAACGACAACTCAATATCACCAGAACAATCCTTAGAAACTGTAACCGTACATGTTGCAGTATTTACAGAAAAACCATCATTTACAGTTACCGTAATTATAGCAGAACCATCTTCAGAGAAAGCTGTTATCAAACCATTGTCTGATACCTTTGCTATTGTTTTATCAGAGCTACTATAAGATACAGATTTCACACACGCATTAGCAGGAACCAATTCGTATGTTATCTGAGCAGTTTCATCATAATGAAGATCAACATTAGAATTTTCCAACGTAACGACTGAAATTGCAGTAGGACAACCTGTAAGAACGATAGAAATATTCTTTGTGTATTCATTACCGCTTTTATCTGTTACAACAACTGTCGCAACAACTGTTTCTGTTCCATAATCCAACAAATTAGTCAAGACACCTACACCATTTATTGCAGCAACGTCCTTGTCAGAAACCGACCAAACCATAGATTCTATTGTTGCATTTTCTGGTTGATATGTTACATAAGTAGCAAGGTCTATTTTCTTATCTTGCGCTACTGCAATGCTAGACTGACTAAATGCAACAGATTTCAAATCAACTTTCAACTCCTCTACTGCCAATATGATTGACACAATAGAACTAGCGCCATCCTCATCTGTTGCGCTAATTTTTATTGTTTCCGAACCTAACCAATCACCATTCTTTACTTCGATAGACAACACCCCTGCTGTAATAGACAACGACAAGTTTTCTGAAGCATTTTCTAAAGCATATTTTAAACTTGTAGAAGCAGTAGCATCATCTGTTACAAAAGCAGCCAAGTTAATATTAGAGAAGGAGCCACCTTGTTGAATTGTCTGTGATGGTATTTCACTCCAAATTGGTGCTTTATTGATTGACAATTCAACATCGCCACCAAAACGAAGTTCATCTATAGTGATAGCACCCGAAGCTTTTACTGCTGAACCTTTATCAAAATATAGATTCATACCATAAATTTTGGAAGCATCAGCTGTTGCAAACTTATTGGTAAAATCAAATGTATATGTCACATATTCTGCACCAGCTTGACAATCGGCAGCAGCTACAGTAGCAGCAGTCTTATTTCCTTTTGAATCAAACAATTCAACAAACAAAGAAGTTGCTACATTAGTTTTTAATTTTATTGAAACGTACGGATTATCTTGCAAATCCAAGATTTTATAATCTTCATTCACAATATTATATTGTATAGCGTCAGAAGCCGTAGTTGTTCTATTATATGCGACAACAATGTCACCACCATTATATGTCATTTCATATAAAGGAGACGATTCGCTCCATCCTTTCATTGCCGGACGAACCACATAATCGGTATAACCGGTAACAGAAGCAGGCGTAACAACATATTGGATTGCATATTCATTCATATTCGTCATATCTTGCGATATAACTTTTACATAAGCAGTTCCGTCTATTTGAGAAGCTTGCGATACTTCTAAATATGCACTTGCATCTTTAGCGACAGCACTTACCACAGGAATTTCATCTGTTCCTGCAGGCAATGTAACGACATAAGAATGAACATCTTGACTGAATGCTGGAGATAAAGTTCCAACATTTACCGAAAGAGATTTCATATCTGCATTGCTTGACAATGCAACAGCCTCACTATTTCCTGTAGATGTCTTAGGACCAATTACTAGATTATCTATATAAGCAGCTTTATTTCTAGCTTTCTTTGAATCACTAGGACCCGACAATGCTATACGAACAGCAACTATAGCTGATTTTGTAATATAACTTGCACTAGCATAATTAAATGTAGTCGTACCTGTTGTACTAGAATTTAATGTTGTTGCTGGAGTTAAGTAATCGGAAACATTTCCATAAATATCAACCAACGCTACATTGAAGCTAATATATTCATTATCAACAGTTACATCATTTAGAGTCTCACCATTTGCAACACCTACAACATCCATTGACACATACAAAGACGATGTTCCGTCTAAAACATATCCTGTTGGCAAATGATATTCTATATATCCGAATTCAGTTTCTTTTCCGGTTTGTTCCAAAGAAACACCCAACTTCTTATTCGAAGTTGCTGGTTGACCAAATCCACCAGGAGTTGAAATATTTTGAAGTGAAACTTTATATTGATTAGTAACAATAGAGACATTATCTATTCCATTTGTAAAGTCATCAGACCATTCCGAAACAATATTTTGCGAAGATGCAGCCGAATATGTGATTTCATATTGTTTACTAGAACCATCTTCTGCTGTGACTGTAATAACAGTTGCCTCAGAAACAGTCTCTGCATAATCTATATCAACCTTAGCGTTTTTATCTGCAGCAATAGCTGTTAAATATGGTACATACGTAGTATTCAACATTGCTTTATAACTATAAACATTAGGAGAAAAACTTGGTTGTAATGTTCCACCACCCAATGTCAAAGTAGCAAGTGTTGCATCTGAAGAAGCAGCAATTTTGAACGTAACTTTATAAATTTCACTATTAAAGCCATTTGCAGAAATAACTTTCACAACAGCATTCCCATCCAAAGATTCTGCTTGTGTAACTGTAGCGGAAGCTTTTTCATGAACAGTTGTTGCCGAAATCGTAGGAACTTCTGTTGTTCCTGCTGGCAATACACATTCATAAGATAAAACCGAAGTTGACAACGAAGGTGTAATAACACCTACAGAAGACGTCAATGTTTTCAATGCGACACTTGAATTAACAGATTGGTTCTTAGATGCATACGTTGGAGACATTTCTTCCCAATTGTCATTAGTTTCAGGATAACGTCCGTAACTGATATTTTCTGTTTGAACCCCAAATGTAACTTCATCTATAGTGGTGATATTGCCATCAGCACCGATTTGGCTTAAAACGACAGATTCTCCTGCTCCACTCAAAGAGAAATCTAAGTGATTTGCTCCAAGTTCTGGTTTACCATCAGCCCAGAACGCTATCCATTTACCAGATTGAACAGTCGTCAAAGCTGGATTTGACGTAGGAATACGACAACGAAGTGGATAGCCCGTAGAGTCACTAATGAACAATCCTCCCAAATCTATGGCAGAACTTGAACCATTATAGAATTCTATGTAATCACTATAATTTCCTTGGTCATCTGCGACAATAGAAGTATTTAAAGCAAGAACTTCATTAATTGTAATACCAGCAACCGGTTTTACCGTAACATTATTTGCATTCTTAGCATTTGGTGTTGGAGTCAACAAATATCTAAAATCAGAAGATACTGTTGGATAACGTCCAAATGAAATATCTTCACCTTGATTTGAATAAGAAACTTTATCTATTATGTAATTTTCAGAACCACGTAACTGAACAATTGCAATATCTCCTGCAGCAGCCGGCAACTTAAAGTCAACGTGATTTGGATTTATAGCAGTTTGCTTGTCACACCAAAATACATAATAACCACCAGCCTTAATTGTTGTTAATTCCGACTGACCTTTCGGAATCATATATTTATTCAAATTGTTTAAATCATTGGTTACAAACAAACCACCTAAGTCAATATCTTTTGATGTTGTATTATAAATTTCGAACCAATCGGCATACGTTCCTGTTTCTTCTTGTACGGTTGTCGTATTCTTTGACATAAATTCATTGATTACCAAACCGTCTATAAAGCTATCAGAAAGTATTGTATTTGAAGCATTTGGAGTAGTTTTTGTAAAAATTATCAAGTTTGAGTTTCCATCTGGGAATCGACCATAAGAAACATCAGTATTTTGTTGTTCGTAATGAATTGAATCAATTATAGAAATCGAACCAGAGGCACTTTTTTGAGCTAAATAAATAGAACCATTCGAACGATCTAACTTAAATGGCAAATGCAACACACCATCTTGTGGCTCTTTATCCGCCCAAAATAATAAGAACCCACCTGCTTTTATGGTTGTTTTTTCTGATTCTCCATATGGAATGTGATATTTTGTCAAGTTTTGCAAATTATCAGACAAATACAAACCTGCCAAATTCACATCTGATTTTCCACCATTATAAATTTCTATCCAATCTTCATGTTTCAACGATTCACTTGTAATATCTGTACTATTTGAAGCAAGGAATTCATTGATATACAAGTTCTTTTCTGTAGATCTCGTCACAAATTCCGCCGTTAGAGTTGTTGTACTTTCTATAGTTGCAAAATATTCCGGTTCTGTGGAAACAGTTGTTGTTCCATTTTTCCATGCAGAGAAAACATATCCATCTTTAGGTTCTGCCGTCAAACGTATGGCTCTATTTTTCTGGTGAGTAGCAGAATATCCATTACTTACAGGTATAGAACAAACATATACTTGACCTTGCGAACTCGAATATTTAATATTCAATGTTGTCGTACCATTACTTCCAAATTTTGAATCAACATAGCCTTTCATGTAACCAACACGTTTGGTAGCCCAAGATTGCATTGCACACACGCCATAACCATAGCAATCACCAGCATTTAACGTACATGTCCATTCGTCCATTAACGCAGTACGTTCCATAGATAACTTATGTTCGATATTATCTGTTATTGTAATAAATCGTTCTGGATCGTACAAAGTTGCCATCATAGCATAAAAACGTTGAACAAACTCAGCTTTGAATTCATCATTTTTCAAAAGATAATTCAAAATTGCAACAGACGTTTTCTTTACATAACTTGACTTATCAAAGTTGTCCCAAGGATTCGTATGTGCATCACCACCCCACAAGCCATAGCCAAAATCAGCATCATACCAAGGGAAGCGGAACTTACCATTTTCACTTCTTTGACGCCACATACGCATGTTATTCGCAGGCCAGTCGGTATTTTGGCAATATAATTGGGCGATATAATAATTTATTGCATTATCAACATCAATGTAATGACTCTTCACGAATTCATAATTTGCTTTATCACTCAAAGAGTTATTAGCCAAATAAATCATCATTTCGGCAAGACGTTCCGTTGTTCCTTTCGAAGCACGGAAATCATACGTACTATCGTCGGCAAATTTCAACAAATCGATATCATCGGCATAATCATGATAACCAGCAAAATAATCTTCATCAAAACGCTCACGCATATTTATCAAGCCCCAATATTCACCATTCAAGTACATTACAACAGGCTCAAAATCCTGAGTTTCCAAATCTATTTGACCACGAAGTACTTGTTGGATAGCAGCATCACGATATTTAGAGCCTTGTTCCCAATCGTTACCAGCATTACGCAAGACAAACGATTTATAAGAAGACAAACCATCTTCTCCAAACAAAGGATAATTGATTTCGCCAGCTTCATACTTCTTCTTCATTACGATATTCAAGGATTTCATATCGTAATTTCGCGAAACAGCACCCATAGTTGATGCACCTGCAGAAACACCAAATTGTCTATTTCCACTTGCATCAAAATATTCAACATATACCTTTCTTTCCCAATCTTGACGCCAGTTTGCTGTTACATATCCGTCATAAGCGCCATTAGTACCTTGAATATAAATACCACTATCAGCATCGAAGAAGTTTGCAAAATCTGTCGACACCGCAACAACAGGAAGCGAACGAGCATTTATATTAATGAAATAGGTATTTCCTTCTGTTTCACTTGGCACGTAATCATCATGGAATACTTTTGCTTTTAAAACGAAACCATACGTTCTTGTTCCAGTATATTTTGAAGAAGGATAACTCAACGAAGAAGGATAAGAATAATGTTGAATACCTGTTTTATCTTTTCGATCATATCCTGCTTTCTGAGTTGTTTTCGTCGTACTTTTTGCTGTAATTGCTCCTTCATAAATTGGAGAATTTGCAGTTGGTTCCGATCCATCAGTCGTATAACGAATAACTGCACCAGGTAAAGTAGTTGACAATGTAATATTCTGTTCTTTATTAAAATAGCCACCTTTTATAGAAAACACCGGCTTTGGAGCCAAGCCCTTTACCGTTGTTGAAACATTCGATGCCCCTGGAGTTGGTTTTGACAACGCACCCCATGCACCTGTTCCATTTACCAATCGTCCATACGTATAATCAGTTTCTATATTACCAATATGAACAGAGTCCATCAAACGCATAGTAGAAGAATACAAATACAAAACATCACCTTCTGATATTTTGAAATTCGTATGCATAGCCTTACCTGTTACATCTTCTCCGTCACAGTAGATTAACAAGAATGCCTTTGATGCAATTGATTTTCCTGCTGGTATTTGCCATTTTCTTGGCTTGTCTTTATTGTCCGTTATATAATAACCACTCAAGTCGATTGTCGATGATGATGTATTATACAACTCGACCCAATCTCGATATTTATAGAAATCTGGATCTAATTGCGTTTTCGAATTTGAAGGTTGAATTTCATTAAACTTCACTTGAGAGTATGCTGAATTTCCTAAAACTACACATAACAGCAAGGCTGCAAGCGAAAAAGATATATTTTTCATTTTCAATACTTTATTTACGTTGTTATTCTAAGCAAAAACTTAAACTTTTTAACACAAGTCCTTTTTTTGCCAGAACTCTGTTAAAGATTTAATTTGCCCATTTTATAGACTTTCAAAAGTACAAAAAAAGGGAAAAGCAAAGCACACATTTCAGTAAAAACTACGGAAAAACATACAAACAATATTTTTTATAAAAAAAACTAAGAAATCCCTTCTAAATAAGGCATTCTAAGTTTATGATTAACATAAACTTAACTAAGAAGAAAACGAATTTGTACAATTTTTTCTATTACTGCAACAAGAGATTTTATCAACAAACAAGAAAGCAATTTGATTTGCATAGCGTGAAAATCTGCATATCAGTAGTTTGCTACCATTCTATAGGTGCTTCACCCAAGTTTTGCAATATCTCATTTGTCTTAGAAAAATGTCTACATCCAAAGAAGCCTTTATAAGAAGACAATGGGGACGGATGTGCTGCTTTCAATATGTAATGTTTTGATGTATCTATCAATGCCGATTTTGCCTGAGCAAAAGAACCCCACAAAATGAAAACTATTCCTGATTTTTGTTCCGAAATTGTTTGAATAACTTTATCAGTAAATTGCTCCCAACCTCGTTTCTGATGGGAACCAGCCTGATTTGCACGCACCGTCAATGTTGCATTCAACAATAAAACACCTTGTCTTGCCCATGATTCCAGATTACCACTTTCTGGTATTGGTTTTCCTATATCATCGTGCAATTCCTTAAATATATTCTGTAACGAAGGTGGTTTCTGTATTCCATCTTGCACAGAAAACGATAAGCCATGTGCCTGTCCCGGTCCATGATACGGATCTTGACCGATTATCACAACTTTTACTTTATCAAACGGAGTACATGCAAATGCATTAAAAATATTTTTTCCTTCCGGATACACGACGTAACGTTTTTTCTCTTCAACAAGAAAATCCTTTAACGCATAAAAATATGGTTTATTAAATTCGTCAATCAAGACGCGTTTCCACGATTCTTCAATTTTAGGATCTATCATTTTACAATAAACCTTTAGTTACACTCCATCTAAATTTTACTATAGCATTTGCCTTAGGCGCCTCCCCCCTCAACAAATAAAATACAAACAAAACCATGGAACCACACCATTTCCATAACTCCTTAACCAACGCCAACAAATAACCTCCACGATTATCAGAACATCGAATTTTCTCGCTCTGCCCTATTCCTTCCCCCATTTTTTTTACAAACTCTATTGTAGTTCTAAATTCGGGTATCACATGATGAACCTGTACATTTGGTAAATACAGAACAGACAGGGAAGCTTGTTTTATTCTATTGAAAATATCTTTTTCTTCACCTCCCATTAAATTTTTCTTTGAACGTCCCAATGCTGTATTAAACAGGCCAACTTTGTCCAAACATTCACGGCGGAATCCCATATTTGCTCCTATCGGATATGATTTACCCTCAAAAGGAACGACAACGTCACCTTTATCAATAGCAGACACAAGAGGGACTAGTCGAGGAGACATCCACTCTGGTTCTCGACCAGTTTCATACAATGGATAAATACGACCTCCAAAAGCCTGCATTTCTGGATAGTGTTGTAAATACTCCGATAAATTCTTCAAATAATTTGTTTCTACAAACGCATCGTCGTCAAGAAAAACAACGCAGTCACCCTTAGATTCTACATATCCACGATTTCGTGCATAAGACAAACCTTGTTGTGTTTCCTTCACATAAAGATAATTTACCAATGGATAATTACAATGGAATCTACTACATTCTGCGGCAGTATTGTCTGTACTATTATTGTCTATCAAAATGATTTCATATTGTTCATATGGAAAATCATTTTGAGCTATATGCTCTAATGTCTTATAAACATAAGCATCACGATTATATGTACAAACTATTAACGAAATCATATACAAATGTACACTTATACTTTGAAATAAGAAACGAATCTAAAATTCTCTTACAACAAAAAAGGGAACGAATATCGTTCCCTTTTCTTATAGATGTTTTCTACATCCTACTATAGCATACCTTTTTCGTGCATAAATTCATCGTAGAATGCAACATAGTCATCTTTATGTTCACCATCCATCCAAGCCATAGCAGAACGAGGATGTTCGTTCATTGAACCAGAAATCAAATATGGCATAAAGTAACCCCAATCAATTTGTTTTTGAAGTGGTTTTACTTGTTCTTGGATAACTTTCAATATTGGTCTCAATTTGTACTTTGGATTCTTCAAGAATGAAATCAACAATTCCATAGGACAGTTTCCTGCACCACGACCAATACCTAACATTGTTGCATCAAGCATATTTGCACCAGCAATAATACATTCAATTGTGTTTGCAAACGCTAATTGTTGGTTATTATGTCCGTGGAATCCGATAGTTTTGCCTGGCAATGCAGAAATGTATTTTGTCATCAAATTCTGAATATCTTCAGAATATAAACTACCAAAACTATCAACCAAATAGAATGTATTTACTCTTGACTTTGCGACATCGTCAAGAACTTCTGTCAAACTACGATCTGTAACTTTAGAAACAGCCATCAAATTGATAGTAGCTTCATAACCTTTGTCCATTACATGATGAGCCAATTCTATGGCTTTATCAATCTGATGATCATAACATGCAACACGGAACATATCAATTACACTTTCAGATTTTGGACGAATGTCATCAAATTTAATACGTCCTATATCTGCCATAACAGATAGTTTTGTATTTGTGTTGTTATCTCCTACGATCTCGCGGATTTCATCTTCCATACAAAATTTCCAAGGACCATACACATCACGAGGGAATTGGTCTTCACTACTGATATATCCGATTTCCATGTAGTCTATACCAGCCTCTACACAAGAATTGTAAACACCTTTTACAAATTCTTTACTGAATTGCCATTTGTTCATCAAACCACCATCACGAACTGTACAATCCAGAACTTTTAATTCTTTTCTGAACATATTGTTATATCTAAATTACAAATTAATTATCTTCTTTTCTTCTTCAATAAAATACGAAATCAAGCGACGATATATTTCCTCTATAACATCTGGATTCAATCCATTTTCCTCCGCCCACTGACGACGTAGTGTTATAACAGCCTCTCGTCGGTCTGACGCTTCGATACTTGCAGCTGTTTTTTCCTTGTACTTCACAACCTCTTTCACATATTGAAAACGGTCCTTCAACAAAGAAATAATAACCTTATCTATATTATCTATTTCATTTCGTACTTCGGTAATGTTCGTACATTCCGAAGGTTTCTTTTTATTCACTTGTGATTCCATGCAGCAAATGAATTATTTCAAGATTAACAATGCATCACCATACGAGCCAAAACGATATCCTTCCTTAATAGCCGTATTGTAAGTTTTCATAACTAAATCGAAACCACCAAAAGCACAAACCATCATTAACATAGTTGATTGCGACAAATGGAAATTCGAAATCAAACGATTTGCTATAGTAAAATCATACGGAGGGAAAATGAATTTATTCGTCCAACCATCGTATGGTTTCAAAAAGCCATTCATAGAAACTGAAGATTCAATTGCACGAAGAACCGTTGTTCCACACGCAAAAACATTATGGCGTCCTTCACGCGCTTCATTAACTTTGTCTGCAACTTCAGGAGTAATAATCATTCTCTCTGAATCCATTTTGTGTTTTGTCAAATCTTCCACTTCAACAGCACTGAAATTACCCAACCCCATGTGAAGTGTCAAATATTCGAAATCAACACCTTTAATTTCCAAGCGTTTCAACAATTCACGGCTAAAGTGCATACCTGCAGCTGGCAAAGCAACCGATCCTTCTTCTGTAGCGAAAATATTTTGGAAACGAGCTTCATCCGAAGGTTCAACGATAGGTTTTTCTGCCGAACGACGTGCATTCAAAATATGATCTGGAAGAGGAGTTTGTCCTAACGAGAACAATATTTTCTTAAATGTTTCATAGTTTTCTTCACACAAAAAACGTATTGTTCTACCACGTGAAGTTGTATTATCAATAACTTCAGCGACCAACTCATCGTTGTCACCAAAATACAATTTATTACCAATACGGATTTTTCTTGCAGGATCTACCAATACATCCCACAAATATTGTTCACGGCTAAGTTCACGCAACAAGAACACTTCAATCTTTGCACCAGTACGTTCCTTATTACCATAAAGACGAGCAGGAAAAACACGTGTATTATTTAACATCAATACATCATCTTCTTCAAAATAGTCAATTATATCTTTAAAAAGTTTATGCTCTACTTCACCCGTTTTTGCATTTAATACCAACAAACGTGATTCGTCTCTGTTTTCTGCTGGATACATTGCTATTGATTCAGCAGGAATTTTTAATCTAAACTCTGATAACTTCATATTATATAACTTTTTCCTGTTCTATTATTTCTTTTAATTGTTCTAAACTAATACAATCCGTCAACGACACATCTCCAATCTTTGTTCTTTGCAAAGATTCCAAATAAGCTCCACTACCTAACGCTTTACCAAGATCACGAGCAAGCGAGCGTATATATGTTCCTTTACTACACGCAACTTTTATTGTAATATATGGTAAATTATATTGTAATAGTTCAATTTTGTCAATACGTATTGTGCGGGTTGGTATCTCAACATCAATATTCTTACGAGCTAACTCATAAGCATGTTGGCCTTGTACTCGTATTGCAGAAAACACAGGTGGTGTCTGTTGAATATCACCTACAAACTGCTCCAATGTTTTTTCTACCAACTCCTGTGTTATGTGATCTATAGAAAATTGTGCATCTTCTTCGGTTTCTTTATCAAACGAAGGTGTAGTTGCACCTAACTTTACAGTTGCTATATATTCTTTGTCTTGATGAAGGAAACTATCTATCTTTTTGGTTGCTTTGCCTGTACATAGAATCATAACTCCAGTTGCCAACGGATCCAACGTTCCTGCATGCCCGACTTTTATTTTCTTTACCCCGAGGGAATGACGCAACATATACCTCGTTTTGTTTACCAAATCAAACGAAGTCCATTGCAAAGGCTTATCAATATATAAAACTTCTCCCTCGATGAAATTCATTACAGAATAGAATAGAGCAATGTTGCACAACCTATTATTGCACAGTAGATTGCGAAATAAATTAATTTTCCTTTCTTTACGATGTTTATCATCCACTTACAAGCAACACAGCCAGATATAAACGCAGCTAAAAATCCGACAACCAAAGCCGTTAATGAAATTCCAGCCGAAACTTCATCAAAACCATTTTTCATTACTTTCAAGACATCTAAAAGAGCCTCACCCAATATAGGAGGAATAACCATCAAGAATGAAAACTGAGCTAATTTTTCCTTACTATTACCTAACAACAATCCTGTTGCTATTGTCGAGCCAGAGCGAGATAAACCAGGCATAACCGCACATGCCTGCGCTAAACCAATTATAAATGCATCGACAAGCGACACCTCTTCTTTTTGACGTGGTTTTGCATAGTATGAAAATGCCAACAATGTAGCTGTTAATAACAGCATACAACCAACTATCAATAAACCTGAGCCAAAAATTTCTTCTATATAGTCTTTAAAGAAAACTCCTACTATACCTACCGGTATCATAGAAACAATAATATTCAACGCATATTTTTGTTCATTATTAAACAAGAAACGTCCTTGTTCATCGTTGCCTATTTTAAACAGACCTTTAAATATCCACACTATTTCTTTCCAAAGAATAACTAATGTGCTACAAACAGTTGCAACATGGACAACAACATTAAACAATAAGTTTTCTTCACCTGAAAGGCCAAATAAATTTGCACCTATCGTAAGATGACCACTACTACTTACAGGTAAATATTCCGTTAATCCTTGAATAAATCCAAGGATGAGAGCTTGAATTACATCCATTATTTTTCTTCTTTATTACTTTTTGGTGCCCAAAGAATGGCGAAAATCTCAAAAGCGAAACCAAACAATATCACAATCGGAGCCAATGTCAATCGTCTAAAATTAAAAATTTCAGGAACTTGATTTGGATCACCATTAGGATAAAAATCATCAGGATTCTCCACCGCCCCACCTGACAATAAAATAAAGCCAACAAGCAGAATTAATGCACCTACAGCAACTAAAATATAATTAGTTCTACTAAATGTAAAATTCTTGTCTTCTTTTGTGTTATCTAACAATTTCATATTATAATATGTATAAATCTTCTTTATTTACTTTTAAGAATTTGTTTAGAACAAAAAATGTTGCGACAAACGTCAAAAACATCCCCACCAATATAATTGTCAAGAAAACTATTCCCAACAATTCGATGTCCAAATAATCAATAGTTTCCAGTGAAGCATTTTTCAACAAATACAATACACCAGCCGTCAAAGCCACTGCAATAACACCACTCAAGAAACCTTGAAATGCACCACGCAACAAGAAAGGTGAACGAATATAACGATTTGTAGCACCAACCATCTGCATAGTTTTAATCAAGAAACGTTTCGAATACACAGACAAACGTATCGTATTATGAATCAAAACTATAGAAACGACAAGCAATAACAATCCTAACACAAACAAGAATAAACTTACCTTCTTTATATTTGAATTAAGATTCTTTATATGTGATCTATCATAGTGAATGGAATCAACAAATTCATTATTCTTAAATTGTTGTTCCACCAACACAAAATTATCTGGCGTAGCATAATCTGCATGAAAATGAACTTCCAACGACGGAGGTATAGGATTGCCCTCTGCTAAATCAACATAGTCTTGTCCTAAAGTTTCCGCCAATCTATTTGATGCTTCTTCTGCAGACACATATTCCGTAGATTTCACCATATCCATTACGTCTATTTTTTTACGTAACTCAAACATATCTGCTTCTGCAATGTCCGGTTTCAAGAATAAGGTAAAACCTACTTGTTCTTTAATTTGTTTTGAGACAGCCCGTTCGCTAGTAAGCAACAAACCGATTAAACATAAAACGAATAGCACTAACGCAACGCTAATAAGCGTAGAAGTGTACGATGAAAGAAATCTTCGACGAATTACTTTATTTTGTTTCATTGTCGTTATAATAGTATTGTTAGGTATATAACACTACATTTATGAGCATACTACCCCAACATTAAAAAAACTTTGGCAAATATAGTTTTTTTTCCGAATGCTGCACACTATTATTTACAATGTATAAAAACAAAAAAAGGAGTCCATCAAAAAAGATAGACTCCTTCGTTTTTTTTGTAGCAAACTACTTATTCTTGAATTTTTCTCAACAAAGTTGCCATAGACACTTTTTGTGGAAGTGTTGCAACAACTTCATCTATCGACATACGAACCTGTTCCATTGTATCACGTTCGCGAACTGTTACTGTATTGTCTTCCAATGTTTGGTGGTCAACTGTAATACAGTATGGAGTACCTATAGCATCTTGACGACGATAACGTTTACCAATAGAATCTTTTTCTTCGTATTGACAATTGCATTCAATTTCCAATTGTTTCATCAATTTTTGTGCAACTTCAGGAAGACCATCTTTTTTAGTTAATGGCATAATTGCGAATTTCACTGGAGCAATTGCAGCAGGAATACGTAACACTTCACGAACTTCACCGTCCAATTGTTCTTCACAATAAGAATTAGACAATACAGCCAAAACTGTTCTATCCAAACCGATAGAAGTTTCAATTACGTATGGCACATAACTTTCATTCAATTCTGGATCGAAATATTGGATTTTCTTTCCTGAGAATTTTTGATGTTGACTCAAGTCAAAGTTTGTACGAGAGTGAATACCTTCCAATTCTTTGAATCCCATAGGGAAATTGAACTCGATATCAGTAGCGGCATTCGCATAGTGAGCAAGTTTTTCATGGTCATGGTAACGATAGTTGTTATCACCCAAACCAAGTGCTTTGTGCCAAGCCAAACGTTCTGCTTTCCATTTTGCAAACCATTCCATTTCAGAACCAGGACGTACAAAGAATTGCATTTCCATTTGTTCGAATTCTCTCATACGGAACACGAACTGACGTGCAACGATTTCATTACGGAATGCTTTACCAATTTGAGCAATACCGAAAGGTATCTTCATACGACCAGTTTTTTGTACATTCAAATAGTTCACAAATATACCTTGAGCAGTTTCTGGACGTAAATAAATTGAACTTGCACCTTCAGCAGTAGAACCAAGTTTTGTTTCGAACATCAAATTGAATTGACGAACTTCAGACCAGTTAGCTGTACCAGAAATTGGACAAACAATACCTAAATCCAAAATCAACTGACGCATAGCTTCCAAATCATTTGCATTCAAAGCCTCGTCATAACGTTTTGTTATTTCATCAATCTTAGCTTGTTCGCGAAGAATATTTGGATTTGTTTCACGAGCTTTTGCTTCATCAAAAGAATCACCAAATTTCTTACGACCTTTCTCTATTTCTTTAAGGATTTTTTGATTGTGTTTTTCACGTTCTTCTTCAATCAAAACATCCGCACGATAACGTTTTTTTGAATCCTTATTGTCAATCAATGGATCATTGAATGCATCTACGTGTCCAGAAGCCTTCCAAATTGTTGGATGCATAAAAATAGAAGAATCTATACCTACTATATTTTCATGCAAACGAACCATTGCATTCCACCAATATTGTTTGATGTTGTTTTTCAATTCAACACCATTTTGACCATAGTCATACACAGCGCCAAGGCCGTCGTAAATTTCGCTCGAAGGGAAAATGAAGCCATATTCCTTTGCGTGAGCGATAACTTTCTTTAATAAATCGTCTGCCATTGTAACTTATACATTATATTTTTGAGCGTGCAAAAATAATAAATTACTTTCAAAAAACATCACACTGAAAAATATTACATAAAGAATAAAGAACTTTTGTTTGAAATTTCGTAAAAAGTGTATTTTTGCATCAATAAATAATTTTCAAACTTAAAATTAATTTTTATGTCAAATCCAAATTTTCTTAGTTCTTCTATCGGGAAAAAATTCCTGATGAGTATTACTGGACTATTTCTAATCTTGTTCCTTGCTTTCCACGCATCGATGAACATGGTGGCAATATTCTCTGGCGAAGCATACAATGCTGTATGTGAATTTTTAGGCACAAACTGGTACGCATTGGCAGGAACTGCCGTACTTGCAATCGGTACATTAGTACACATTGCATACGCATTCATCTTGTCTGTTCAGAACAGCAAGGCTCGTGGTAACAACAAATACGACAGCCAAGTTCGTCCTGCAAGTGTAGAATGGGCATCAAAGAACATGCTTGTTTTAGGTATCATTGTTTTATGTGGTATCGTTCTTCACCTTTCTCAATTCTGGTACAAAATGATGTTTGCAGAATTAGCAGAAATCTCAAACCAATTCGCTGCTACAGATGGTGCTGCTTGGATTTCATATTATTTTGCACAATGGCCAGTAGCTGTTGCATACATTGTATGGTTGGTTGCTCTTTGGTTCCACTTAACTCACGGTTTCTGGAGTGCACTTCAAACTATTGGTTGGAACAACAAAATTTGGATGTCACGTCTAAAATGTATCAGTGATATATTTGCAACAGTTGTATGCGGTGCATTTGCTGCTGTTGTAATCGTAGCATTCTGTCAAAGTCTTTAATTACTAACCTTGAAAAACATTTATTATGGCAACTTTAGATAGTAAAATTCCTGAAGGTCATTTGTATGAAAAATGGTCTAACTATAAAGCTCACCAAAAACTTGTAAACCCTGCTAACAAACGTAAACTTGACGTTATCGTTGTTGGTTCTGGTCTTGCTGGTGGTGCGGCAGCTGCTTCTCTTGGAGAACTTGGTTTCAATGTAAAATGTTTCTGCTACCAAGATAGTCCACGTCGTGCTCACTCTATCGCTGCACAAGGTGGTATCAACGCAGCAAAGAACTATCAAAATGATGGTGATAGCGTTTATCGCTTGTTCTACGACACAATCAAAGGTGGTGACTACCGTGCTCGTGAAGCTAACGTATATCGTTTGGCAGAAGTAAGTAACAACATCATCGACCAATGTGTTGCTCAAGGTGTTCCTTTCGCTCGTGATTACGGAGGGTTGTTGGCTAACCGTTCTTTCGGTGGAGCACAAGTTTCTCGTACATTCTATGCTAAAGGTCAAACAGGACAACAATTGTTGTTAGGTGCATATAGCGCATTAAGCCGTCAAATCGGTAAAGGTACAGTTAAAATGTACCCTCGTACAGAAATGATGGATATCGTTGTTGTTGACGGTAAATGTCGTGGTATCGTAACACGTAACCTTATCACTGGTGAAATCGATGCTCACTTCGGTCACGCTGTAATTTTGGCAACTGGTGGTTACGGTAACGTATTCTTCCTTTCTACAAATGCTATGGGTTCTAACGGTTCTGCTGCTTGGAAAGCATACAAGAAAGGTGCTTACTTCGCAAACCCATGTTACATCCAAATCCACCCTACTTGTATTCCAGTACACGGTGAATTCCAATCAAAATTGACATTGATGTCTGAATCTTTACGTAACGATGGTCGTATTTGGGCTCCTAAAAAAGCTGAAGATGCACAAGCTATTCGTGAAGGAAAGAAAAAAGCTCAAGATATTCCTGATGACGATCGCGATTTCTACTTGGAAAGACGTTACCCTGCATTCGGTAACTTAGTTCCTCGTGACGTTGCATCTCGTGCAGCAAAAGAACGTTGTGACCATGGCTATGGCGTAGAAAACGGAGGTGCTGTATTCTTGGATTTCAAATATGCAATCGAACGTCTTGGTAAAGATGTTGTAGAAGCTCGTTACGGTAACTTGTTCCAAATGTATGAAAAGATCACTAACGACAATCCATACGAAACTCCAATGAAGATTTACCCAGCTATCCACTACACTATGGGTGGTATTTGGGTTGACTACGAACTACAAACAACTATCCCAGGTTTGTTCGCAGCTGGTGAAGCTAACTTCTCAGACCACGGTGCAAACCGTCTTGGTGCCTCTGCTTTGATGCAAGGTTTGTCAGATGGTTATTTCGTATTGCCATATACAGTACAAAACTATCTTGCTGATGAACTTCACACTCCAAGAATGGACACTAACTCTGGAGAATTTGCAAAAGTTAAAGAAGAAGTTAAAGCTCACATCCAAAAACTTATGGATGTTAAGGGTACAGAATCAGTTGATAGCATTCACAAGAAATTAGGTCATATCATGTGGGAACATGTTGGTATGGGTCGTACAAGAGAAGGTCTTCAAGAAGGTATCAAAATGATTCAAGAACTTCGCAAAGAATTCTGGGAAAAAGTTCGTATTCCTGGAAACGCTAACGAATTGAACGTTGAACTTGAAAAAGCTAACCGTGTAGCTGACTTCCTAGAATTAGGTGAATTGATTGCACGTGACGCTTTACACCGTGAAGAATCTTGTGGTGGTCACTTCCGTGAAGAATACCAAACAGAAGAAGGTGAAGCTCTTCGTCAAGATGACAAGTTCGCATACGTTGGTGCTTGGGAATTCAAAGGCGTTGACGCAGAACCAGAACTTCACAAAGAAGAGTTGAAATTCGAATATTGCGAATTAAAACAAAGAAATTATAAATAATCTATTGTAACACCCGTAAGGATAAAATATATCGAGTTATGAGCGAAGTACAAAACTTGAATTTAACTGTAAAAGTTTGGAGACAAAAAGGTCCAAAAGAAGCAGGTCATTTCGAAACAAACGAATTAAAAGGAATCTCTCCTAATAGTTCTTTCTTGGAAATGATGGATGTTCTTAACGAACAACTTATCAATGAAGGTAAAGAACCTGTTGCATTCGACCATGATTGCCGTGAAGGTATCTGTGGTATGTGTAGCCTTTACATTAATGGTCATGCACATGGTCCAGACGATCACGTAACAACTTGCCAGTTGCACATGCGTAAATTTAAAGACGGTGATACTATTACTGTTGAACCATGGCGTTCTGCTGGTTTCCCAGTAATCAAAGACTTAATGGTTGACCGTAGCGCATACGATAAAATCATGGCTGCTGGCGGTTTCATTTCTGTAAACACAGGTGGTGTTCCTGACGGAAATGCTATTCCAATTCCAAAGAAAGATGCTGACGAAGCAATGGATGCGGCTTCTTGTATTGGTTGTGGTGCTTGCGTTGCAACTTGTAAAAATGGTTCTGCAATGTTGTTCGTTTCTGCAAAAGTTTCTCAATTGGCACTTCTTCCACAAGGTCGTGTTGAAGCTGCTCGTCGTGCAAAAGCAATGGTTGCTAAAATGGATGAACTTGGTTTCGGTAACTGTACTAACACAGGAGCTTGCGAAGCTGAATGTCCAAAAGGCGTATCAATTTCTAACATTGCACGTCTTAACAGAGAATTCTTATGCGCTAAATTCCAAGATTAATCTAAGGAATTTAAATATAAAAAAGGCTATCCATTTGGATAGCCTTTTTTGTTTATATTCGCAGCGAAATTATACGATATGAGATTCTACACTATATTCGCTATAGAAATACTAAAAAGCCTTTCATTTTCAAGGGTTTGGAATTTCATACGCCTATATTATTCCTACGCCTACTCCATCATTTTCAAAAAAACTAAGCACAAAGGATTACCTGCATTTATAAGCATTGAGCCTACAAACATTTGCAATCTACAATGTCCGGAATGTCCGACAGGAAACAAGAGCAGTATTGTCGGGAAAGGACAAATGGACATTAGTATTTGTGAAAAACTTTTACCGCAGATTCAAAGACATACAATTTTTGCAAATCTGTATTTTCAAGGAGAACCATTCATAAACAAACAAACTATCAGTATAATACAGAAAGTACATAATGCAAAAATTCTCACTTCTATATCAACAAATGCACACTTCATAACAAAAGAGAATGCCGACGAAATTGTAAAATCCGGATTAACAAAACTTATAATTTCATTGGATGGATACAGCCAAGAAACTTATGAAAAATATAGAAGAAACGGTTCTTTTCAAAAAGTATTAGATGGCATGCAAGCCATTCAAGAAGCTAAGCAAAAAAATAAGAGCAATCTGCCACTTGTTGAACTACAGTGTCTTCTATTCAAGCATACAGAAAACCATAAAAAGGAAATCAAAGAAATCGGTAAAAAATTCGGTGCCGACATTATTCAATTCAAAACTGCGCAATTTTACGACGAAACTAATCTTGACATGCTTCCTTCGAAGAAAAACAGCAGATATACAGTAAACGACGGGAAGATTTTTATCAAAAAAGAACAAAAAAATCGATGTTGGAAAATGTGGTGTAGCTGCATTGTCGCATGGAACGGCAATGTTCTTCCTTGTTGTTTTGATAAAAATCACACATTCACATTTGGAAATATATTAAATCAATCATTATATAGCATTTGGTACTCAAATCAATACATACGATTTAGAGAAAAAGTCCACTCAAATAGAAAATCTATAAAAATGTGTCAAAATTGCACAACCTAAAGCATAGATTACAAAAAAATATATCATATTTGCAATTCATGATATTTGTATGAATAAAACAAGACAGACATTATTATACATTTGTTGCGATTTAGCTACCGCTATCATTGCATGGACATTATTCTTTTTTCTAAGAAACGAATATATCGATGCATACTATCTTGAATATCCTGAAATGAAAGGATTAATCATTTTAGACATCAACTTTAGACATGGTCTAATGGTTATACCTCTAATGTGGCTAACATTATACTATTTAAGCGGCTATTACAAAAACATTTACAGAAAATCCAGATTACGGGAATTTTTCAATACATTTCTCGTTACATTAATAGGATCACTTATTTTATTCTTCACTATTATACTGAACGATAATGTAGTTAGCTATCAAGCATACTATTATTCATATTTAATACTATTTGCAGTACATTTTGTAATAACATATATACCACGATTGGTCATTACAACAACGACAAAGAACAAAATCAGTTCAAGGAAAATTGGTTTTAACACTTTATTAGTCGGCAGTAATGAGAAAGCTGAGAAGCTATACAAACGTCTCATAAGTGCAAAGAAGTCATCAGGAAACAAATTTATTGGATTCGTAAACGTCATCAAGCAAGAAAGATATCAAATGGCAGATTTCATGCCTCATTTAGGGAAAATTGACGACGTTAAATCTATCTTGGAGAAACAAAAAGTAGAAGAAATCATTATTGCCATCGACACAAAAGAACATGCATATATAGAACATATTCTACATTGCCTATTAGGGACAAAAGCTATTATAAAGGCTATCCCTGACAATTGTGATATAATTACTGGTCGTGTTACATTGGAATCTATCCACGAAGAACCTCTAATCATCATTTCGCAAAATGTAATGCCTACATGGCAAGAAAAAGTAAAACGAGCAACCGACATCATTTTCTCGATTCTTGTTATGATACTTGGTTCGCCTATATACCTTTTCACGGCAATTATGGTTGCATGTTCATCAAAAGGACCTATCTTCTATAAACAAGAACGAATTGGTCAATATGGGAAACCCTTTTTCATATACAAATATCGCTCAATGTATATAGACTCCGAAGTTGATGGTCCACAACTATCGTCAGAAAACGATAAAAGAATTACGCCATGGGGACACATTATGCGAAAATTCCGTCTTGACGAAATTCCACAATTTTATAACGTTCTAAAAGGCGACATGTCACTTGTTGGTCCAAGACCAGAACGACAATTCTTCATAGATCAGATTGTAAAAATAGCTCCACACTACACTCATTTACAAAAAGTTAGACCTGGCATAACATCCTTAGGACAAGTAAAATACGGATATGCACAAAGTCCAGAAGAGATGGCAAGCAGAATGAAATATGACATCATTTATATAGAAAACATGTCTATTTACTTAGACATAAAAATCTTAATCTATACCATAAAAACCGTTCTTTCCGGCGAAGGCGTTTAATATCAAAGACATGGAAGTAGACAAACGAATAACGACAATCCAAAACGAAGTAAAACGAACTCTACAAAACGCAGAATGCGGACACGATTATTCACATGCAGTACGTGTTTGCAAAAATGCAGAACAAATTGCAAAAACAGAAGGCGGAGAACTTGCAATTATTCAGGCAGCCGCACTACTCCACGATGTTTCGGATGAAAAGTTCAGCAACGGAAATACTATCATAGGTTTAAAACTTACAGAAAACATTCTAAAAAAAGCAAAATTCAAAGCTGCTGAGATAAAAAAGATTATCGAAATTATTCAAAACATCTCATACAAAGGCGGATTTAATTCCAACGGCATTCCATCTATTGAATGTGCAATAGTACAAGACGCAGACCGTTTAGATGCGATTGGAGCCATTGGTGTTGCCAGAGCCTTTCATTATGGAGGTTTCAAAAACAGAGAACTATACAATCCTGAAATCGAACCACAAGACTTTGCTAATGCAGACGAATACAGAAAATCAAACGGACCAACATTGAACCACTTCTACGAAAAGTTGTTAAAACTAAAATATTTAATGAACACCCCAACTGCGAAAGAAATGGCAGAACCTCGACATCAATTTCTGTTGCAATTCATAGATGAGTTTCTGAAAGAATGGGGAAAATAACATAGAAAAAATGCCAACTGTAACAGTTGGCATTTTTTCTATCTGTATTGAGTTTCAAATATTTGACTAACATCAAAATACAAGCAAGTCAATTTTCGTGGATTAGCCGGATCTAACTCTAAACAATCTATATGTTTATTATCCACTAAAATCAACTTTTGCTTTTTAAAAAAACGACGAGAAATCCCTAAATACTTTAAAAATTGATATTCTTGTTCCACATGAATAACAGCAAATGCCGTTTGAGGAGTCAAACCATCACCTGTGGATAAGATTGTAGTCATTATTAAATTTTTCACATATGGCACCACATTAAATGCATTATCTAAACTAAAATTATCATAATAAGCCAAAGAATCCCAATACTCCAAGTCAAAAACACACTCATCATCTGTTATAGAATCCTCTGAATAACTATAACCATACATTAATTTTCGCATGTCTTCATTTGACAAGTATTCTCCAGACATAAATTTTTGCATCAATTCTTTTGAAAAAGAATTTTTATACTTTGAAAAATCAATTGGCACAAATGTAATATCTCCCATAACTATTTATTTTTTATAAAATATACTTTCAAACAGAATTTTGTCAAATAAAAAACACCAAAAATTAGTTTGATTTTGTTACTTAAATACAGAGAATTTTCATAAATTCGCAACGATTTTTTAACTATAAGTAGAGAAATATTATGGCAGACGCATTATTTCTAATGTTGGTAGGTATGCTTACCGTATTTGTTGTCCTTATCCTTGTTGTATTACTTGGAAATGGTATCATTATTTTCATTAACAAATTCTTCCCTGAAGAACAAGTTGCAACGAAACCAAGTGCAGCTGCTGCTCCAGCAATAAATGCAAATGTATATTCAGCAATATGTTCTGCCGTATCAACCGTTACTGGCGGCAAAGGCAACGTTACAGATGTAAAAAAACTATAAATAAGAATAAAAGAGTATAATTAATTAACATAAAACGTATTATGGGTCGAGAGATTAAGTTTTCTTTGGTATACAGAGATATGTGGCAAAGTTCAGGTAAATACCAGCCACGTGTTGACCAATTAGTTCGTATAGCTCCTGAAATCATAAAGATGGGATGCTTTGCAAGAGTTGAAACTAACGGTGGTGGTTTTGAACAAGTCAATTTACTATATGGTGAAAATCCAAACAAAGCAGTTCGCGCATGGACAAAACCATTTAAAGAAGCTGGTATTCAAACACACATGCTTGACCGTGCATTGAATGGTTTACGTATGAGCCCAGTTCCTGTGGATGTTCGTAAATTATTCTACAAAGTTAAGAAAGCACAAGGTGTTGATATCACTCGTTGTTTCTGCGGTTTGAACGATACTCGTAACATCATCGACTCTATCAAATATGCAAAAGAAGCAGGAATGATTGCACAAGCAACTCTATGCTTGACTGTTTCTAAAGTTCACACTGTTGAATACTATTGCAACTTAGCTGATGAACTTATCGCTAATGGTGCTGACGAAATCTGTATGAAAGATATGGCTGGTATCGGTCGCCCAGTTTCATTAGGAAAAATCGTTTCATACATTAAATCTAAATATCCTAACATCACTATCCAATATCACGGTCAAACAGGTCCTGGTTTTACTCCAGCATCTATTTTGGAAGTTGCAAAAGCTGGTTGTGATATCATCGACGTTGGTATGGAACCTCTTTCATGGGGTACAGGTCACGCTGATGTTATCATGGTTCGTGAAATGTTAGCTGACGCAGGTTTTGATGTTCCTGAAATCAACATGTCTGCATACATGCGTGCAAGAACATTAACTCAAGAATTTATGGATGATTTCTTGGGCTACTACATTCCAGAATCAAACCGTCGTTTAACTTCATTGTTGATTGCTCCAGGTCTTCCTGGCGGTATGATGGGTAGCTTGATGAACGACTTGTCAACTAACTTGGCAAGCATCAACAAATCATTGGCAAAACAAGGCAAACCAGAAATCACAACTGATGATTTGATGGTAAAAATGTTTGATGAAGTTGCTTATGTTTGGCCACGTGTTGGTTTCCCTCCACTAGTAACTCCATTCTCTCAATATGTTAAAAACTTAGCATTGTTCAACATCATGCAAACTGTAAAAGGTCAAGAAAGATGGACAATGATTGCCGATAACATTTGGGATATGATTTTGGGTAAATCTGGTAGATTACCAGGAGAAGTTGCTCCAGAAATCAAAGAATTGGCAGCAAAACAAGGACGTGAATTCTTCACAGGCAACCCACAAGACTTGTATCCAGACAAATTGGATGAATTCCGTAAAGAAATGGATGAAAACGGTTGGGAATACGGTCAAGATGACGAAGAATTATTCGAATTGGCTATGCACCCAGAACAATACCGTGCTTACAAGTCAGGTAAAGCTAAAGCTGATTTCGAAGCTGAATTAGCTAAGAAAAAAGCAGAAAAAGCTCAAGGCGGTGCAGGTTCTCTAAAACCTCAAACATTAACAGTTGACGTAAACGGAGAAAAATATGCTGTAACAGTTAGCTACGATGCTCCAAAAGCAGATGCACCAAAAGCTGCACAAGCTTCTGCCCCTGTTTCTGGAAATGCAACTGATGTAATAGCTCCAATTTCAGGAAAATTCTTTAAAACTAAAGATTCATCTTCTAAAGCTGTTGCCGTTGGTGATATAGTAAAACAAGGTGACATCATCGGTTACATCGAAGCTATGAAGGTATTCAACGCAGTTGCTGCTCCTTGTGACGGTAAAGTTGTTGAAATCTGCCGTAACTCCGGTGACGACGTTGACGAAGACGATGTTTTGATGAAAATTCAATAAAACTAATTTGGGGATAGTAGTTAAATACTATCCCTTTTTTAACTAAATAATTATGCTAGAAAAAATCTATGATATGACTGCAATAGGTGCCTTTATTGATAATCCAGGCTACCTATTAATGTTATTGATTGCTTTCGTTCTTCTTTACTTAGGTATAGTAAAGAAATACGAACCTCTTTTGTTAATACCTATTGGTTTCGGCGTTTTATTGGCAAACTTCCCAGGTGCAGATCTTGGCGTTGTTGCTGGTGACAAAATAGAATTAGGACTTGATGAAAACGGTCGTATGCAATACATGAATCTTTTTGAAATTGCACACGAATACGGTATCTTCAATTTCTTATACTATGCATTAATAAAAACAGGTCTTCTTCCTCCACTTATTTTCTTAGGTGTAGGTGCAATGACTGACTTTGGTCCAATGTTGCGTAACCTAAAATTAGCTTTATTTGGTGGTGCTGCACAATTCGGTATCTTCACTGTATTATTAATCGCCATGGCTTCGGGAGCATTCTCATTACAAGAAGCTGCTTCTTTAGCTATTATTGGTGGTGCAGATGGCCCAACAGCTATTTATACAACATTAAAATTGGCTCCACAATTATTAGGTCCTATTGCAATTGCCGCTTATTCATATATGGCTTTGGTACCTGTAATTATTCCATTAGTTGTTAAGTTGCTTTGCTCTGAGAAAGAACTAAAAATCAATATGAAACAACAAGATAAACTGTTCCCTCCTAAGCATCAAATTAAAAACATGCGTGCGGTTAAGATTATCTTCCCTATCGTTTTAGGTGTAGTTGTTATCATATTAGTTCCTTCATCTGGTCCACTTTTGGGTATGTTATTACTTGGTAACCTTTTGAAAGAAATTGGTACAGACACTCAAAGACTTACTACTGCAGCAACAGAATACATTATGAACCCTGCAACTATCATACTTGGTCTTTGCGTTGGTGCAACAATGACAGCTGACGTATTCCTAGATATAAAAACTATCGGTATTATCGTTGGTGGATTCTTCGCATTTGCATTATCTGTAGCAAGTGGTATTTGTTTGGTAAAACTTTTCAACCTATTTGCAAAGAAAAAAATCAACCCACTTTGCGGTGCAACTGGTTTGAGTGCTGTTCCTATGGCTTCTCGTGTTGCTAATGAAATCTCAACAAAATACGATCCTCAAAACCACGTTCTTCAATACTGTATGTCAAGTAACGTATCTGGTGTTATCGGTTCTGCCGTTGCAGCTGGTGTGTTAATCACATTCTGTATTTAAGATATACCTGAGATAAAACAATAAAAAAAGCATTCTAAAAAGAATGCTTTTTTTGTTTATATATTTTCCAATAAATCCATCGGAGCAGAGCCCAATCCCGACGGATTCATACAATCAGAATCCCATTTTAATGGATTGGATTGTATATAATTTGATATGTTTTCATACGATTTTTGCGTGCGGAT
>JAKSTZ010000049.1 GCA_024402335.1 Bacteroidales bacterium | reverse complement strand
CAATCCGGCGATATAAAGAGAAAGGCTGTTCTGAAAAGAGCAGCCTTTTCTTTTTGATTAAGAGGTTGTTTTTATTTTCTGAATCACTGTTGTAAAATCGCAAGAATTTCTGTACTTTGCGTCAGAAAAAAAGCTTAGATGAAAGAAGATAACGAAGGTTGGGATATTGTGATAAAACCGAAAAACAATTTGTTGGAAATTGATTTTCGTGAGTTGTGGCAGTATAGAGACTTGTTATCTCTTTTTGTTAAAAAAGACATCATAACCCAATATAAACAAACCATATTTGGCCCGCTTTGGTATTTGTTTCAGCCATTGTTAACAACTATAATGTATATGGTCGTTTTTGGTGGTATAGCAGGTATTCCAACAGACGGTGTTCCACAAGCATTGTTTTATATGGCTGGTATATGCATGTGGCAATATTTTGCGGATTGTTTAACAAAAACGTCAAATACATTTGTAAGTAATGCGGGAATCTTTGGTAAAGTTTATTTTCCTCGACTTATAACACCATTGTCTTGTACCATTAGTAATTTGGTTCGCTTTGGAATCCAATTTGGCTTATTTGTAATTGTATATATAATCTATGCTTTTGTAGGAGTAAAAGCTTCTTGTAATGTGTATGCATTCTTGTTTCCTTTACTTGTGTTAATGTTGGCGGGATTGGCCTTAGGTTTTGGTATTATAATTTCGTCAATGACAACAAAGTATAGAGATTTACAAATCTTATTCACTTTTGTTGTACAGCTATGGATGTATGCAACTCCAATAGTGTATCCGTTAAGTCAGGCAAAAGGGAAATTGCATACTCTTATGTGTTTGAATCCTGTTACACCGATAATAGAAACATTCAAATACGGTTTTTTGAATGCCGGAAGTTTTATAGGTTGGGAATGGTTGACGTATAGCTTTGTGTTCACTATAGTGCTTTTGTCTGTTGGTATAGTAGTGTTCAATAGAGTTCAAAGAAGTTTTATGGATACCGTATAATAAGAAAACGAATGAAGCGGTCTATAACAATATTTTTTATAGTTCTTTTTTCTATGGCTTTTGCGTGTTCTTGTAGAACGCAGTCGCAATCTCAGAAAGCAACGAAAATTGCCAAAAAACGTTGGAAACATATCAAGCATAGTTGCAATTGCCATTCATATGTTGTATATCCTGAAGATGTGGAGCCAATATGAATACGTTTTTGATAGGAAAAACATGCCATTATCTTTTGACGTCAGGTCATAAATACGGACATAGAATACATTCTCCGTTTGTATTTGACTTGATTCAAACAGTATTTCGCGCAAAAAACAAAAAACATACGTTTTCCGCTATAGAAAAACGTAGAAAGGAACTATTACATAATTCAAATGTAATTACGATAGAGGATTTTGGAGCAGGGTCAAAGAAGAATACTTCAAATATTCGCAAGATAAATTACATAGCCCGAACAAGTCTTTCTCAAGGGAAATATGCTCGTTTACTTTATAATTTAGTAAAGCGATATCAACCACAAACAATATTAGAATTAGGAACGTCGCTTGCTATTAGTACTTCGTATCTTGCGTTAGGAAATCCAAGTTCGAAATTGATAACATTGGAAGGTTCGCAATCTATTGCGAATATTGCCAAGGAAACATTGCAAGCTTGTGGAATAACAAATGCTGCAATACAAGTAGGTCGATTTGATGATACTTTAGATTCTGTGTTACAGGAATTAAAGACGGTTGATTTTGCTTTTATTGATGGCAATCATACAAAAGATGCAACTTTACGTTATTTTGAAAAAATACTGCCGTATTGTAATGAACATACAATTCTTATTTTTGATGACATATCGTGGAGTGAGGATATGAATGATGCTTGGAATCAAATTGTAGAAAATCCCAATGTTAGTATTTCTATAGATGTTTGTAAACAAGGTCTTGTGTTTTTTAGAAAAGGAATAGTGAAGCAACATTTTGTTATTCGGTATTGATGAAACATTTTTTCCTTTTTCTAAATATTTTGTTTCTTTCTGTTTCGCTTTTGGCACAGCAGTATACTATTAGTGGTGTAGTGAAAGATGCTAATTCAGGTGAAGCTTTAATAGGTGCTTCGGTAACAATAGTTGGTACAACTATCGGAGCCTTTACCAGTCAATCTGGTGCATATAGTATTCCAGTACATTCTGGTGCTTACAAATTAGAATTTTCATATTTAGGCTATGAAACTACAATTGTAGAAGTGAATGTAACTACAAATGTTAAGAAGAATGTGAAGTTAGCAACAGAAGCTATGAAGATAGATAAGGTAGTTGTTACTTCAGTTGCGCGAGATCATAATGTTATTTCTACAGAACTTGGTGCTCAAACAGTTTCAATTCAAACGGTAAAAATTGTGCCTGTTTTGTTTGGTGAAAACGATGTCTTGAAAACAATACAATTGATGCCGGGTGTGAAAAGTGCAGGTGAAGGTGGTAGTGGATATTATGTTCGCGGCGGTGGTTCTGATCAGAATCTAATATTGTTGGATGAGGCGCCAATCTATAATGCATCGCACATGATGGGGATGTTTTCAGTCTTTAATTCAGATGCTATTGGTGATGCAAAATTGTATAAAGGTAGCATGTCTGCAGAGTATGGTGGACGTTTGTCTTCGGTTTTAGATGTAGATATTAGGGATGGCAATAAAGAAAGTCTGCATGGACAAGGAGGAATAGGAACAATATCGTCTCGTTTCGAAATAGATGGACCTATACAAAAGGGAAAAAGCTCTTTCTTGTTAGCTGGTCGTAGAACGTATGCCGATATTTTTCTAAAAATGGCGCGAGATACAGCCTTGCATAGTACGAAACTGCATTTTTATGATGTGAATTACAAGTTGACTTACGATGTAGATGAGAATGATAAATTGACTTTGTCGGGATATATCGGAAATGATGTCTTTGCTTTTCGCGATATGTTTGGTATGGCTGGAGGTAATATTACCGCAACGGGAGCGTGGTTACATTTATTTTCACAAAAATGGAAACTAAAATCTTCATTAGTTTTTAGTCGTTTTGATTCCGATGTAGACATGAATACATCGTTGTTTGATGCAAAATTACAATCGGGCATAACTGAGTTTAATTGGAAAGAAGATGCGGTATGTCGTTTAGAAAAACATACTATACGTGTTGGAGGCAATGTAGGTTTCCATAGATTTTCGCCAGGAAAGTTAACAACCTCGATGGTGGAACAACCTATAGTAATGGAAAAACGTAATGCTTTGGAAATGAATGTGTATGCCGATAATTCCCAGACAATTAATGATATGCTGAAAATTCAATATGGAATACGTTTTTCGAATTTTATGGGAATAGGTTCTGCCGTTTTTTATGACTATGATGATGAACATGAAATAATTGATACGAATATTTATAAAAAAGGAGAATTGATACATTATTATCCGAATCTTGAACCACGTTTCAGCGTAAATTATCGTATCGATGCGGAAAGTTCAATTAAGGCAGCTTATACAAGGACGTGTCAGTTTGTACACTTAATACAAAGTTCAACGATTTCCATGCCGACGGACTATTGGATGCCGAGTACGAATAAGACGAAACCACAAACCTGTTCTCAGTTGTCTTTAGGTTATTTCCGTAATTTCCAAGAAAATACTTATGAAACATCTGCCGAAATCTATTATAAAAACATGCAAAATCAGATAGATTACGAAAATGGTGCTAATTTGTTTTTGAACAGTAATTTAGAAGCATATTTGCTGTATGGGCATAGTCGTTCGTATGGTTTAGAATTATATGCAAAAAAGAATACGGGTAAGTTTACTGGTTGGGTGTCTTATACTTTGTCGAAAACCGAAAAACAATTTCAAGGTATAAATTCGGGAACATGGTATCCTGTTCGATATGATAGGACGCATGACTTTTCTATAGTAGCCATGTACTCGTTTACTGATAAATGGCAGGCTTCGGCAACATGGGTTTATTCTACCGGTGATGCTGTTACGTATCCGTCGGGAAAGTATATGATAGATGGAGAATATGTTTCGTACTATACAGAGCGAAATGGATATCGTATGCCTGCATATCATAGAATGGATGTCGGCGTTACGTACACTAAAGAGAAAAAGGGGAGATTCCAATCCCAATGGTCTTTTTCTGTGTATAATGTGTACAATAGAAAAAATGCGTATATGATATATTTTGAACCTGTTGATGAGGAAAATCCAGATATATTACAAGCAGTAAAAATTACTTTATTCCCAATTATTCCATCGGTAGCGTGGAACTTTTCGTTTTAAGAATGAGAACATTTGTTTACATAGTTAGTTTGTTGCTTTGCTTTGTTTCGTGTACCGAAGTAATGGATGATTTCGAAGTAGGTTCTGCAGAAGCGAAAATCGTGGTGGAAGGAACTATTTCGGAAAATCAGGCTCGAATAATACTTTCAAAAACAACTGCGTATTTAAATCCAACAAAAATACCATATATCTCGGGTGCACAAGTTACTATATCTTATGGCGATGAAATCGTGTCGTTGCACGAAGATTCTGCAGGCTATTACTCTATACAACAAAATTTTGAAGCGAATCAGAAGTATGAACTTGCAATTGTTGTTGAGGATAAGCTTATAACTGCGCAATCGTATATGCCTCCATGTATAAAATGGGATAGTGTGGTTGTACGTTTGTCGGAATATAATGAGTTCTTGAAAACGGATACATTAGGTAGTTTATACGAAATCATGGGATATATAACAGATCCAGCTGAATCTGCCAATTATTACCGTACAGAAAGATTAAAAAATGATACGATAGTAGGTAAAGATGTAACTGATGATGAATATTTTAATGGACAGTCTGTATCGTTACTAACGACGTTAGGATTATATAAAAATACGGATACATTGAAATTTTACTTAAAAAGCATAGATAAGCAAGCATACGAATTTTACCAGACTTTGGCTATGTCTAACTCTAGTTCCGGAATGTTTTCTGCTCCCGATAATCCTAAATCCAATTTACAAGGTGATGCGTTAGGCAGATTTTATGCTTATACTATTGACTCTTTAGAAATTACATTTGAAGAATAAAGTTGTATTTTCGTGTATTTCTAAATAAAAAAGGCAGATTTAAAATCTGCCTTCTATTATCTCTAATCACTAATCTTACATGTTTTCTTTTAGTGCAGTAAGTCGTGCTTTGATAGATGTCAACTTTTCTACAATTTGCATTTTAGCAACACCGTCGTCGTTTCCTTCTTTTAGTTTTTTCTTTGCACCTTCCAATGTTAATCCCAAATCCTTTACGTAATAGTGTATTAGTTTGAAGTTTTGTATGTCATTAGGGGTGAATAATCTATTTCCTTTTGCGTTTTTCTTAGGTTTAATTACGCTGAATTCTTTTTCCCAAAATCGAATTAATGAGGTGTTAACTTCAAACATTTCAGCAACTTCACCAATCGAATAGTATAGTTTGTCAGGATCTAACTCAATATTTTTCATAAAACGCATTTATTTTGTGGGGTAAATATAGATAAATTTTTATATTTTTAGAACAGTAAAATAGGAATGAATTTATAAGTGGTAAGTATATGAAAAATAAATTGTTACAATTTGCTAAAGTGTTTATGGCTACTACATTTTTAGGTGCTGGTTTGTCTGTGTCGGCACAAATATCTCCTTGTAAGATATTTCAATCGGGTATGGTGTTGCAACGTGATGTGGTAGTTCCTATATGGGGAACAGCCTCGGCGAATGCTGAAATTACTATTTCTTGGAACGGTTCAGAAGCAAAATCTACAGCAGATGCAGATGGTAAATGGAAAGTAGAATTCCCTGCTACAAATTATGGTGGTCCTTTCGATATGACTATATCAAGTTCTGCCGACGAATCTGTAACATTGACGGATGTATATTTTGGTGAAGTATTTTACTGCTCAGGACAGTCTAATATGGAATTACGTGTAGATCAGTGTGACGACTATGCTAATGTTAAGGCTGCAGCAAACGATCAAACTATTCGTCAAATGAAGGTTGAAAAAGGTACAGCGTATGAATTGTCGGAAACATTACCTGCAGTTTCTTGGAAACCTGCAACTTCGGCTTATGTCGGCAATTTCTCGGCTGCAGCATATTTCTGTGTATTAGAACTTAAAAAATTAGATGCATATAAAGATATTCCTTTTGGTATTTTGAATAATTCATACGGTGGTGCTCGTGTTGAAGCATGGATGAGTAAGGAAATGCTTGGTTATGATGCGTACGATATAACTTTGGCACAAGGTGAAAAAGAACGTCAAGCAACATTGATCTATAATAAAATGGTTAATCCGCTTATAGGTATTCCTTTTAAAGCTATGTTGTGGTATCAAGCTGAATCAAACTGCGATGGCATAGCTGATGCCAAAGTATATAGCGAACAATTCAATAATATGATTACTTCATATAGAAAGCTTTGGAATAATGAGTTTCCTGTTGTTTGGGTTCAATTGCCAAACTACAAATCTGAAACTCGTACCGAAGTAAACAATGTTGAATCAAATACTATAGCTTCAGATCCTTGGATAGTAATGCGTGAGGAACAAACAAAATCTTTGTCAATTCTTCCAAAATCTGCTCAAATAGTAACTATAGACGCAGGTCTTGCTGGTAATATTCACCCAACAGATAAACAAACGATAGGAACTCGTTTGTCTTTGGCTGTCCGTAAACTTGTGTATGGTGAAGAAACTGCTTATTCTCCTATGTATAAATCGTTTACTAAGAATGTAGATGGTTCAATCTCTATTGAATTTACTAATGTAAATGATGGCTTGGTTGCAAAAGATGGTGCAGAAAATATTACTTGGTTCCAAGTTGTTGATGTAACAGGAAAGAGTTCAAAAGTTGCAGCAACATTAGCTGATAATATCGTTACTATAGCTAAGGGTGCTTCGGACATTGCTGCCGTATATTATGCTTGGAATCGCTGTCCTGGTGGTATGAATTTATACTCAAAAGTAGGTGATGTATATTTGCCTGTTGCTCCATTTATGTTTGAAGTAGAAACAGGTGAATTTGGCATCCAAGAGTTTACATCTACTAAAGGTAATAGTGATGTGACTGCAGAAGGTGGTTCTTTTGTGACATTTACTTGGAAATCAAGTGGAGACATCGAAAAAGCAACATTTAATGGTGTAGATGTTGATCCTAATACATCGGCAAAGGTGATGTTGAGTGAAACAAAAGATTATGTTTTTGAAATCACTGAAAAAGAAACTGGTAAGAAAGATTCCAAGACTATACATTTTACTGTTGTACCAGCAAAACCAACGGTAAAATTGTCGTCTAAATCAGGTGTCTTGGCAAATCCTGCCGACGAAGTTGAAATAGCAACTAATGCTACTGCTCCGGGTGGATTCTCAGTTGTGAAAGTAGAGTTGTATGTGAATGAAACTTTAGTTGAAACATTAACAAAAGCTCCGTATACATATACTTGGGTTGCTCCAGCTACTGTCGGTGATTATACATTTAATGCAATAGTTTACAACAACAATTCCGATGAACAATACAATTCTGCAAAATCAGAAGATTTGTTGATTTCTGTTACAAATACACCTAAAACGCGATTCGAGGCTGAAAATGCTACAATAAAAGGTGGTGTTGGTTGCTCTGTAAAAGCAGATGCTATGTGTAGCGGAAAAATGTATTTGGATTTACAAGAATTCAAACAAGTAGTATTTAGCGGAATCAAAGCTCCTGCCGATGGTGATTACCAAATTTGTATTGCATACATGTGTAATTATCAAGCTCCAAAGGAACAATATTTATATGCAAATTCTACAAGTCAAGGTACTGTAGAATTTACATCTGAAAGTTGGGATGTTGTTAAAATGACTATTCCTTTGAAAAAAGGTGAAAATACTATCACTATAAAAAATAGTTGGGGTTGGATGTCGTTCGATTATATTGATATTCTTGGTGTGACAACAGCAACCGATGAAGTGAAAGGTGAATCAACATCTATGAGTGCTTATACAAATAGTGTTTCTGAAATAGTCGTTTCGTATGAAACTGCTGCAAATTCGGTTTCTCTTGAATTGTACGATTTGAATGGAAAGAAATTAGCAGAGTCTGGTTCTGTTGAAGGTCAAACACAATATACTTTTGCTAAAAAATTGACGGAAGGAATATATGTAGTTAAAATGTTCGCAGGCAACGAAGTATTAGTAAAACGAGTGATAGTAAAATAATTAATAGGTAAAGACGCTATATTTAGCGTCTCTTTTTTATAATATGATAGAAATAATACCTGCCATAGATATAATAGACGCAAAATGTGTACGTCTATCACAAGGAGATTATGCACAAAAAAAAGTGTATAACGAAAATCCATTAGAAGTAGCTAAAGAGTTCGAGGCGAATGGAATCAAACGATTGCATTTGGTCGATTTGGATGGTGCCAAAAGTAGTCGAATCATCAACTATAAAGTGTTGGAGAATATTGCTACACATACTTCTCTTACGATAGATTTTGGTGGTGGTTTGAAAACCGATGAAGATTTGCGTATTGCTTTTGAGTCCGGTGCAAGTATGGTTACAGGCGGAAGTATTGCAGTGAAAAATCGTCCTGTGTTTTCTTCTTGGTTAAAAAAATATGGTAGCGAAAAAATTATTCTTGGTGCCGATGCCATGAATGAAAAAATTGCTGTAAGTGGATGGCAGGAAGGTACTAATTTGGATTTGTTAGATTTTCTTAAAGATTATACGGCCGAAGGTGTATCGAAGATAATTTGTACAGACATCAGTAAGGATGGTATGTTGCAAGGTGCCAATGTTGACTTATACGTAAAGATAAAAAAACAATTTACTTCTTTATTTGTGATTGCCAGTGGTGGAATTTCGAATATGAATGATATACTTGCACTGAACGACAATGGTATAGATGGCGTGATAACAGGAAAGGCTATCTACGAAGGAAAGATTTCTTTAGCGGAAATCGCAAAATTGATGAGTTAGATTATTTGACTGGGAAAAGAGACGACAATGAATTTTGAAAAGAAATTTGAGCAATTAAGAAAGTTAATTGGAAATACACCGCTCATTAAGATAAACTATCGTTTTAAAGGTGAGGAGAAATATGCGTATATTAAGGCTGAGTGGTATAATCTTTCTGGTTCTATCAAAGATAGAGTTGCATACTATATTTTGAAGAATGCATACGAGAAAGGATTGATTAACGAAAAGACTCCGATATGTGAAGTTACAAGTGGAAATATGGGTATTTCGTTTGCTGCTATTTCTCGTTTTTTAGGAAATCCTATTACTATTTGTATTCCGAAATTTATGTCCAAGGAACGTTTTAAGTTATTAAAACTGTATGGCGCTCATTTGGAATTGACTGATGATTTTGAATCTGCATTTAAAAAGGCAGATGAATATGGACAACAAGGATATTTTCTTACGCATCAGTTTGAAAATGAGTATAATATGATTGCTCATTATGAGACAACTGCACCGGAAATAGCAGAAAAGATTTCTGAATTTCCATGTTTTATAGCAGGTGTAGGAACAGCGGGAACATTACATGGTTGTGGAAAATATTTCAAAGAAAAATATAATGCAAAAATGTTTGCGTTGGAGCCGTTGCAATCATCAATCTTAACTTTGGGAAAATCATTGGGTCCACATAAAATTCAAGGCTTGTCCGACGAAATCATTCCAGGATTATATCCAGGTAATATGGTTGATGATATTATTCGTGTTGACGATAATGATGCGATAGGAATGGCTCAACGACTTTGTAAAGAATTGTCGTTGGGAGTAGGAATATCTGGTGGAGCAAATTTCTTGGGATGTGTTCTTTCTGGTTATAACGGAGCAATTTCAGTCTTTGCAGATGATAACAAGAAATATCTATCAACAGCGTTAGCCGATGATTCTATTCATTCCCAATTAGTTGACGAAATAGAATTGTTAGGATTTGAGGTGTTGTAATTATCTTGGTTGATAATAGTATAATTGAAATATAATTAAAGCTTAATAAGAAATAGAAATAATTTTAAACTAACATAGTATTAATCATAGCGTTTGCTGCTATTCTGAAATCATTCCAAAGCTTGGCCGCATAGGA
>JAKSTZ010000048.1 GCA_024402335.1 Bacteroidales bacterium | reverse complement strand
TAATCACTAATCATTAAACATCAAAGATGAAGGTTCCTGAAAAATACTACGACGAGATTTTCGATTTTAAAGGTCAATGGGACATGCCATCAAAATGTGGCTTAAAATCGTATGAATTAAACGGAAAACAAATAGTTATTGTAACGGAATTATATCAAGACAATCCTGGTACTTCTGTTACATATGCTGCTTCTTCCCTAGCTAATCAAATTTGCGAGGCAAAAGGATATGATACTGCAACTGTTACCTATATCGAATGTAATCCAGACACAAGTTCAAAATTGTCCTTCTACGATGAAGAATTCTTCGAAGTTACATTCGATATAATTGATGGCAAATTTGCAAACCAACCTAAATACCGTCAACTTTCAGTTGATGAAATCAAAGAAATAATTCGTTTATGAGACACTTGGTTATAAGTATAGTCCTACTTTCTTTAGGATTTTGTAATGCTTTTGGACAGATTTCATCTTGCAAAAAAGCAAATTGCACAGACGAGATTGCGTTGTGGAATTTAATTGACGGCAGCAAAAAGACAACTCGTCTATACACTTACTTGCCTGCAAGTTATGACACAACAGACAAAAAGACTCCAGCGGTAATTATTTGTCCAGGTGGAAGTTATCACCATCTTGGCATGCCTCACGAAGGTCACCAAGTAGCGCAATGGTTTGTTGAGCAAGGCATTGCCGCCTTTGTTCTTCGCTATCGCGTTAGTAGCCATGGTGCCCATCATCCTGATATGATACAAGATATACAAGCAACTATCACGTATATGAAAACATTCGCCGATGTCTATAAAATCGACACAACAAAGATAGGTGCTATTGGTTTTTCTGCTGGCGGTCACTTAGTTGCACATGCTGCTATAACAAAAGAAAACTTTATAAAAAAGGAATTTCCAGCTTCAACAAAATACGGACTTCGACCAAATTTTGTAATGCCGATTTATCCTGTAGTTTCAATGGAAGACAGTATTGCACATGTTCGCTCACGCAAAAATCTTCTTACTAAAAACTATACAGAAGAAGATATACACAAGTTTTCTCTTGAACAAAATGTTCCTGATGACATGCCTCCTACATTCATTTTGGCTTGCACCGACGACGATGTTGTAGATATTCGAAATAGCCGTGCTCTTTTTAGTGCATTACCTAAGAAAAACATAAGTGAAAGTAAATTTACAGAAATACCTGTTGGCGGACACGGATTTGGTATGTTCAAAACAAAATCAGAACAAACGAAAAATTGGGCTGATAATCTATTAAAACACTGGTTAGAATTAATTGAAGTTCTACCAACAACACAAATTGAATGTGATTTAGATATTGCTCCAGCTGAAAATAATGAATAGCAAACTTGTAGGACATATTGCAATATTTTTAGCGTATGTAATTTTCGGGTTCAACATTATTACCTGTAAAAATCTTGCCACATACGGAATAGTTTCTCCTCTTGGAATCTTTTGTTTCCGTGCAATTGGAGCCACTATTTGTTTTTGGCTTGTTTCACTATTTTTACCTAAAGAGAAAATAGACAAGCAAGATTTTCCTAAAATATTTCTTGCTTCCATGTTTGGACTATTCCTAACACAAATCAGTTTCTTATTTGCTATAAAAATAACCACTCCTATGGATGCATCCATATTGGCGGCACTTACACCAGTATTCACCATGTTTATGGCTGCATTTTTCTTAAAAGAACCTATAACAGTTAAAAAAGCTGGTGGCGTAGCCTTAAGTTTTATCGGTGTTACATTACTTATAATGAACAGTGTACAAAATTCCAATGGTGTTACGCAAACTCAACCACTTGGCGTTTTTCTCATGATTTGCAACGGTTTATTTTTCGGTATCTATCTTGGAGCATTTCGTCCATTGGTTAAGAAATATAGTACCATTACATTTATGAAATGGATGTTTTTGTTTTCTATGCTTGTGTCGGTTCCTTTTGATATACAAGAACTTACATCCGTTGACTATACAAGTATTCCATTAGGATTTATCGCAAATCTTTCATTCACCGTTTTTGGTGCCACATTCCTATCCTACTTTTTAGTTCCTGTTGGACAAAAACGACTACGTCCAACCGTTGTGAGTATGTACACCTACATTCAACCATTTATTGCTGCAATAATGGGAATCATACTCCAAATGGATATAGTTACGTGGAAGAAAATAGCAGCTGCTATATTGGTATTTTCCGGTGTTTACTTAGTAAATACAAGTAAAGCAAAAGAAGAAAACGCTTAAAAAGCAGCCGAAAGCAAATCTATATTTTTGTAGCCAATACCAAAGTAATTGGCAACATTTGCATTCGATACAATTCCATTAAACAAATACACCCCTTGACGAGCGACATAATTTTGCTTTAAGAACATAGAAAAGCTACCATAGTCGCTTATACTCTTTATCATAGGCAACAAAATGTTACTCAACGCAATAGAAGCAGTTCGCGCTGTTTTAGAAGTAATATTAGGAACACAATAATGAATTACATTATGCTTTACAAACAATGGATTTCCCAAATTAGTTGGACGAGATGTTTCAAAACATCCACCTTGATTCATACATAAATCAACAACTACAGTTCCCGTCTTCATACTTTGAATTAAATCATCGGAAACAACGAAACGTTCATCCGACTCCAAGTGAGCTGCACCTATAACCACATCTGCAGAAAGCAGAGCTTTACGGAATACAGTTTCATGATATGTAGATGTAAACAAACGTTGCGATAATGTCTGTTGAATAGACATTAACCTTGATATATTCGAATCAAAAATCTTAACACTTGCGCCAAAACCCAATGCAGCACGGGCAGCAAACTCCCCTGCAGTATTCGCACCAAGAATTACAACTTCTGTAGGACTTACACCTGTTTCACCACCAAGTAAAACACCCTTTCCATACTCCACATTACTCAAGCATTCAGCAGCAACAATAATAGACAATGAGCCTACCAATTCATTCATAGAACGAAGTATAGGATAATTATCATGTTCATCGTGTACAAACTCATAACCCAAAGCTGTAATTTTTTTACGAGTCATATCCAACAACACATCTTTTGGAAATTGCTGTAACGGAACACTCGAAAGCACCACTTGCCTATCATGCAACAAAGCAACTTCGTTCTCAGTAATGCAACCGATCTTTACTAGTATATCACATTGGAAAACCTCCGCTTTTGACGAACAAATACGTGCACCCGATTCGGAATATTCCAAATCCGAATATTTAGCCATTCTTCCCGCATTTTTCTCTTTATAGACAACCACTCCCTGCATTGTCAATATGCGCACAGCCTGTGGAGTAAGCGGAGTTCTATATTCCCATTCATCCATTTCGGCCGGAATACCGATAGTTATACGATTCGTATTTTTATGTAATTCTAGCAAATCCTCTTGTGGAGAAAAACTAAAACTCTCTTTGGAATACCACATAGAAACATCCATTTCGTCAAAAATTTTATAAAAATAATAAAATTTATAGCCAATCTATCATTACCCCTATAAAAAGTACTCATTTATAGAAGTTATTAACAATAAATATGTCAATAAAAATTCAATATACATATCGGCTTATCTATAAAAAAGAACTACCTTGCAGCGATTTTAAAACGTTTTAACAAATCTACAATGAAACATATATCGGAACGCTCTGCGGATAACATGCGAATCCTTGCGCTTTCAATGGTTGAGAAAGCAAAATCAGGTCATCCAGGTGGAGCAATGGGCGGAATGGATTTCATCTCCGTTCTTTATTCAGAATTCTTACAATACGATCCAACAGACTTACAATGGGTAAATAGAGACAGATTCTTCCTTGACCCAGGACACATGTCTCCTATGCTTTACTCAACCCTTTGCATGATTGGTTCACTTTCTATTGAGGATTTAAAGAACTTCCGTCAATGGGGAAGCATTACAGCTGGCCACCCAGAAGTTAACTTCAAAATTGGTATTGAAAATACATCAGGCCCACTAGGTCAAGGTCACACTATGGCTGTTGGTGCCGCTATTGCAGAAAAATTCCTACGTCAACGTTTTGGAGATTGGATGCAACATAAAATCTATGCTTTCATTTCAGATGGCGGTATTCAAGAAGAAATTTCTCAAGGTGCCGGTCGTATTGCAGGTCACCTTGGATTGGACAACTTGATTATGTTCTACGATTCTAACGACATACAACTTTCAACAAAAACCGATGCTGTTTCAAGTGAAGACACAGCAAAAAAATATGAAGCTTGGGGATGGCGTGTTATTACAATAAAAGGTAATGACCACGATGAAATTCGTAAAGCATTGAAATGGGGCAACGAAAAAACAGACAAACCTTCATTGATTATCGGTAAGACGACAATGGGTAAAGGCTTACTTGATGCTGAAGGAAATTCTTTCGAAGGAAAAACTTCTACTCACGGTCAACCTGTAAGTAAAGCTGGTGCATCTGTAGAAAAAACCATCTTGAACTTAGGCGGAAACCCTGAAGATCCATTTGCTGTATTTGCAGACGTAAAGGAATATTGGGCAAATGTTAATGCAGAAAAAGCAAAAGCTGCTCAAAAACGTAAAGCAGAACAAGCAGCTTGGGAAAAACAAAATCCAGAATTGGCACAAAAGTTTGCACAATTCCAATCTGGTGACATGCCAAGCACGATAGATTTCTCAAAAATCGAACAAAAAGAAAATATTGCAACACGTGTTGCTTCAAAAACAGTTTTGGGCTATTTCGCAGAAAACATCGAAAATATGATTTGTTCTTCTGCCGACCTTTCTAATAGCGATAACACAGACGGTTTCTTGAAAAAAACACAAGATATTACCAAAGATGATTTCTCAGGAAAATTCCTTGAAGCTGGTGTTGCAGAATTAACAATGGCATCAATTATGAACGGTATCGTTCTACATGGTGGCATTTTCGCATCGTGCGGTACATTCTTCGTATTTTCTGAATACATGAAACCTGCAATGCGTCTTTCTGCTTTAATGGAATTGCCAGTTAAATACATCTGGACACACGATGCATTCCGTGTTGGAGAAGATGGTCCTACTCACCAACCAATCGAACAAGAAGCACAAATCCGCTTAATGGAACAAGTGTATAACCATAGCGGAAAACGTAGCTTCGTAGTTCTTCGTCCTGCCGATGCTCAAGAAGCAACTGTTTGCTGGGAAATCGCAATGAAGACAAAAGATCGCCCTTCAGGTTTGATTTTCTCTCGTCAAAATATTAACGACCTTCCTGCAAAACAAGGTTCTACACGTTATAAAGACGCACAACAAGCAGTAAAAGGAGCTTATATCATTAACGAACCTAAAAAAGATGTCGATGTTGTATTGGTAGCGAATGGTTCAGAAGTCAGCACTATCTACGCGGCTTCGCAAATCCTTGAATCAGAGCACAAACTATCTGTACAAGTAGTTTCTGCACCATCTGAAGGGTTATTCAGAGACCAACCTACCGAATATCAGGAACAAGTAATTCCTTCAAACAAACCAATCTATGGTGTTACTGCCGGACTTTCAACAAATCTACAAGGTTTGGTTGGACCTAAAGGTAAAATCTGGGGATTGAACCATTTCGGATTCTCTGCACCTTACACCGTTTTGGATGAAAAATTCGGTTATACAGCAGAAAATATCGTAAACCAAGTTCTTGCTTATCTTAAAGAATACAAAGCATAAGAACTTATCACTAATAAGTAAAAAGCCTGGAGAAAATTCTTCAGGCTTTTTTTATTCACAAAGCCGCTGAAATATACCAATAGAGGTTGCAGTTCCAATAAAATTCGTAACTTTATACCGATTTTAAAAGTCTTGGATTTATAGGGTTTTTAAAACAATTATTGTCTTAAAGAAGAAATTATTACTATACAGATGAAACGAAAATTAACACTTGCAATTTCGCTTTTATTTTCAGCCTATTTTTCTATAGGTCAAACATTTACTACTGGAGACTACCAAAAAGCACTATGGATGACAACTCGTTTTTATGGTGCACAACGAAGTAGTGCGAAAGACCACTCTGTTCCAAACTGGTTGGTTATGGACCATGATGTTGGTTATGACTTCGACAAAGATGCTGATGGCAGCGTTGACCTTACCGGTGGTTGGTTCGACTGTGGTGACCACGTAAAATTCGGTCAAACAGCATTCTATTCCGCATACATTCTTATAAAAGGATATAGTGAGTTCCCAGAAGGTTACGATGACTACTATTCATACGATTACTCTGGTTATCGTGCAGCAAAAGATTTCACGTGGGAAGGCAAGAAAGGTAAACCAAATGGCATTCCAGATATTTTGGACGAAGTTCGTGCCGCTTGCGAATGGTTTATAAAATGTACGCCAAATGCTTCTACATTCTACTCACAAGTTGGTGATGGTAATGCCGACCACCAACAATGGGTAACATCGGTAAAAATGGCAAAATCATCAAAAAGCCAAGGCGGTCAATCCGACGGTTCTCGTGTTGTAACAAAAAACCCAGCTGACGGTTCAATGCCATCGTTCTGTGCTGCTACATTAGCGATTATGTCAACAGCATACGCCCCATTCGACCCTGATTTCGCAAAAAAATGTTTGGATCACGCAAAATATGCACTTGCATACGCAAAATCTAACTTAGGTAAAACTGCAGGAGCTGGTAGTTTCTACCCAGCAAATGCAAGAATGTATGATGATTATGTTTGTGCAAATGCCGAACTATATTGGGCAACCAATGATGCTACATACAAAACAGAAGCTTTAAAATATAAAGGCGAAGTAAAAGACCACAACTGGCAATTTGGTTACAACAACAATGACGATATTGCGGCTTACAACCTTGCAAAATTAGGAGACAACGACGGATTAGCATTGTTGGAAAAGTTCATCAAGAACATTTATGTAGGTAAAGCTGACGGTAGCGGCATTTATAAATCATCGGATAACTGGGGAACGCTTCGTTACAATGGAAATGCAGCATTTATAATGGCTCTATATAATAAACTAAAAGGAGTTACAACCTACGATAAATACATCTATGCCAATATTGATTTTATTATGGGTAACAACTCATCAAAACTTTCTTACATAGTTGGTTTTGTTCCAAGTTCAGGTTCATACACATACTTTAACCACCCACACCATAGAAATGTATATCTAGACGATAGCAATCCATCAGGAAAGAACTTGAACATTCCTACTCGAAACGTACAATTTGGTTTCTTAGGTGGTGGTAAAGGTTACGATCCTACAACATTGAAAAATGCAGGAACTGCAGACTACGAAATCACAGAAGGTGGTATTGACTACAATGCCGGTCTTGTAAGTGCTTTAGGATACATTGTTTCTAAAAAGGCACCTATCAACCCTAATAAATTCGGACACCCTTCACCTGATCTTGGCCCAGAACAAACACTTTGTGGAACAGGCAAGGCTACTATCAATGCTGTCGTTGATCTAACGGCATTAGAATCAGGAGAAAAAATCACATACAAATGGTACAAAGGCGAAACTTTACTTTCTGCAAACAACGGCAAAACAAGTATTACCGTCACAGAAGCAGGAACATATACTTGCGTTGTGGAAGAAACAGCAAAAGACAAATGGACTACAAAAGGTTCTGTAGTCGTTAGCGCTACCCTACCAGATGTAACAATTGGCAAAGATGTAGCACTTTGTAAAGAAACATCTGCTACATTCTCAACTGATGTTGAAGGAGATGGTCTTACATACACTTGGTACAAAGACAACAAGGCAATATCTGGCGCAACAACAAATTCATACACTGCATATACTGCCGGTGTTTACAAATTGACAATTAGTGCTGCTGGTTGTGCAAGCAAATCTGCTTCAGCAACCGTAACATCTAACCTACCAGAAGTTATTAACGACACAATTTGTTCCGCAGGAAAAGCTGAATTATCAGTTAAAACTGCAGGAGACTACGAATGGTATAGCGTAGCCGAAGGCGGAACTGCATTGGCTACAGGAACGACATACGCACCTAACATTACCAAAACAACAACATATTATGTCCAGGATGCAGGTTCAATGAGCTTTACAGCAGGGCCAAAAACAACAGATTTCAATGGGAAAACAGCAGTAAACTGGGGTGAAATTTCTGCAAAATTCACAGCTGGAACTGCAATGCAAATTATTGGTATTGATGTTTATATTCAAAGTGCATATAGCACTGGCAACCAAACTTTCACTGCAACAATAGAAGGCGATGCAAAAACAACAGCAACAACAACAGCCAACGTTTCAGGAACAGGTTGGTTAACGCTATCATTCGAGAAAAATCCTATTACACTTACAAAAGCAGGAAACTACCAATTAAACATAAAACCATCAAATGCAGCTGTTGGTTTCTATGAAAATGGTGTAAATTACTCATCATTCCAAGGAGACCAATCAATCATTAAATTCACAGGTGCGACAAACGGACAGGCTTCTAACTTTGCATTCCCTGCTTTATGTAATTGGAAAATTTCATCTGGTTCAAGTTGCGCAAGAACTCCTGTATTTGCTATAATAGATCCTAACGCAGACTGTGGCGGAGATACAGAAGCGCCAACTGCACCAGGCACTATTACAGTTTCAAATATCACAGAAACATCTGCAACTATCTCTTGGGTTAAATCAACAGATAATACAGCAGTAACAGGTTACAATGTATTTGTAAATGGAACTAAAGTCGGCACAGCTACCACAAACACATACGAGTTAACAAAACTTACTGCAAATACAGAATACACTATCACAGTAAGCGCATTCGACGAAGCTGAAAACGTATCTGATCTTAGTGCTGAAAAATCATTCTCTACCCTACAAGCTACAACAAAACAAACTATAGCATTGACAGTTGGTTGGAACTTGATTTCATTCTATGCTTTACCTGAAAATGCAAGCGTTGAAAATGTATTCGGAACTAACATCAACAATATTGCTATCATCAAAAACGACAACGGTTTCTACAAACCAGGCAAAGCAGAAAACTTGCAAAGCTTAACAGAATTGAAATACGGAGAAGGTTATTTGGTTAAAGTAACCAAAGCGTTCTCACTTGCAGTAGAAGGCATCGCTCCTACTTCAACAACAATTTCATTGAAAGCAGGTTGGAACTTGTTAGGTTATCCAAAAGCAACAGAAGCAACTGCTTCTACAGTATTATCAAAATACACTGAGTTAAAAGATTTGAAATCTGCTCAAACAAAATTAACTCCAGGCAAAGGATACTACATCAAAATGACTTCTGATGCAACAATTACAATCAAATAAGGCTATTTATTAATTGTAAACACAAACAAAAAGCTCAACGATTTCTCGTTGAGCTTTTTTGTTTACATTTTGCTGTATTTTCATACTACTTCGACATTCGAATTATTTGTCATTTATCCATAAGTTCCATTACCATAATTTACTCCCCTACGTTTTACCCTATCAAAGGTTCCAATTCTTTGTTATCCTTATATAGATGATAGCCTGGAAATATAAAGTAGTATCTGTCATCTACAAAAAACTGCCGAAGAATAAACATCTCGACTTCACGAATGAGCGTTAAGAAAAACAACGGAATGAAGCCTATAAAAGGATTTGATGCCTCTGGCAATATCATTTGGTAGTCAACCCACGCGGCATCTCAAATCCTTTAGCGGAATGCAGTCGTTTTTTAGCGAAGGCGTGGGTCGACGGCGTTCTTTTGCATACTTTTCTTCCGCTGCAGAAAGAAAAGTATGAGAAAATATCATTATGCAATATTTTCTGCAGAAGGTATATCAACACCTTATTTCTTATACATTCTTGGATAATGATGTTATATAAGAATTCTAAACGAATTATCACAAACAAAAAAAAGGCGAAACAAAATGTTTCGCCTTTAACTTATAATCAAACACTTAATTAAGCAAGTGTATTAACATGTTTCATTACACCAGATTTCAAGTTTGCTGCTTTGTTCTTGTGGATGATGTTCATCTTAGCAAGTTTGTCTATCATAGCATATACCTTTGGAAGTTGTGCTTGTGCAGCATTTTTATCCTTAGAAGCTTTGATATCACGAACAGCATTACGCATTGTTTTAGCATAATATTTATTATGTTCAGTTCTTGTTTTTGCTTGTCTTGCAGCTTTTGCAGCTGATTTTGTATTTGCCATTTCTATTATCTTTTTAATTGTAGCGAGTAGCGGAATCGAACCGCTCTAACAAGGATGAAAACCTTGTGTACTAA
>JAKSTZ010000047.1 GCA_024402335.1 Bacteroidales bacterium | reverse complement strand
ATTGATAATTGATAATTGATAATTGATAATTGATAATTGATAATTGATAATTGATAATTGATTTATACGATTTTTTTATATTTTCACAAAAATTTATTTCCAAATTTCTACCTCTTAATCCATTTTCTATGTCTTCTGTTCAAATTCAGCGATTATTTTGGTTACTCGACACAATCAACACATTCGAGCCTGTTACATTCAAGATGATTGACAGCCAATGGCAGGCAAGTCAATTAAATAACACATGTGCTGAATACGCAACAAGGACATTCCGCGACCACATCGACGCTATTCGCGATTCATTTGGAATAGAGATAAAATGTAATAGCAAAAACGAATATTACATAAAACGTGAAAAAGGAAACCCTACCGTAGATTGGCTTATGGAAAGTTTTTCAATTTCCACAATGACAAACGAAGCACAAAATCTCAAGAAGCTGATTGTGTTAGAAGAAGTTCCGTCAGGAAACAAATGGCTGACCATAATAATGCGGGCCATGAGACAGAAACAATGTTTACGCATTACACATCAATCGTTTAAAAAGACCGAACCAACGACCCGCGAAATGGAGCCATACTTTATACAAATGCACAATCGCCGGTGGTACGTCTTTGCTATAAACAAAGCAGACAAGAAAATGTTTACGCTCTCACTCGACAGAATAAACAACATTGAGATGCTTGAAGAGAAATTCAAAATTTCAAAGAATTACAATCCTAAAAAATACCTATCAAAAGGTTATGGTGTTTCGATATACGACGACATTGAGCCAGAAATCGTAAAAATAAAAGCAACCGGTTATGCACCTAAATATTTACGGTCATTACCTTTACACGAAAGCCAAAAAGAGATTGAAACCAACGAAGAATATTCAATATTCCAACTAAAAGTACCTGCTGTGGACGAATTTTTCCTTGATGTTTTACATCATGGTCCTTCTTTAGAAATCATAGAACCTGCACATTTTCGTGCGCAATTCAAAAAAATCGTAACACAGTTTGCACAAAAATATACAGACTAAAAAGAGGAACCTTACAAAACAAAAAAGCAACTCGTTAAAAACTAACAAGTTGCTTCTAAAAGGTGTTGTCGTACAAGGATTCGAACCTCGACTAACTGGACCAAAACCAGTTGTGCTGCCATTACACCATACGACAATTCCGTTTTGGTGCTGCAAATATACATCTTTTTCTTATTGTGCAAGAGGTTTGACAGAAAATTTTAGAAAAATATCTATTTAGAGGCTAAAAAAATTAGATTTTGGTTTTCAATCACAAATATGTATCAAAATATTTTATATTTTTGAAGGCTATTAAGCGATAGCTTAGGTAATGTATAATTAAAATAAAAAGGAAAAATGATTTATTCAAACGAAGTACAACATATGTGTGTTGTACAAAAAGGTCCAAAACACGGACCAGCTCCAATTCCAGAAGAAGGAAAATGGGTAAAAGCACATGAGATTAAAGACATTTCTGGTTTTACTCATGGTATTGGATGGTGTGCTCCACAACAAGGTGCTTGTAAACTATCTTTGAATGTAAAAGAAGGTGTTATCGTAGAAGCTTTGGTTGAAACTATCGGTTGTTCTGGTATGACTCACTCAGCTGCTATGGCTGCAGAAATCCTTCAAGGTAAAACTTTGTTGGAAGCATTAAACACTGACTTAGTTTGCGACGCAATCAACACAGCAATGCGTGAATTGTTCTTGCAAATCGTTTATGGTCGTACTCAATCTGCTTTCTCTGAAGGTGGTTTGGTTGTAGGTGCTGGTTTGGAAGACTTAGGTAAAGGTCTTCGTAGCCAAGTAGGTACTTTGTACGGAACAAAAGAAAAAGGTGTTCGCTACTTGGAAATGGCAGAAGGTTACATCAACAAGATCTTCTTAGATAAAGATGACCAAGTTTGTGGTTACGAATTCGTTCACCTTGGCAAATTCATGGAAGAAATTAAGAAAGGTACAGATGCTAACGAAGCATTGAAGAAAGTAACTGGAACTTACGGTCGTGTAACTCCAGAACAAGGTGCCGTTAAATCAATTGACCCACGTAAAGAATAGGAGGAAGCATTATGATAAGAGAAGTAAAATACGAGTCTCAAGACCGTCGTGAAAAACAAGTAAACGCAGCATTAAACGCATACGGCATCAAAGATTTAGCTGAAGCAAATGCTATCTGCGAAAAATATGGTATCGATCCATACAAAGCTTGCGAAGAAACTCAACCTATCTGTTTCGAAAATGCAAAATGGGCTTATGTAGCTGGTTGCGCTATCGCTATTAAAGATGCTGAAAAAACTGGTGACAAAAGCGCTGTAAAAGCTGCTGAAAACATCGGTATCGGCTTGCAAGCTTTCTGTATCCCAGGATCAGTTGCAGATGATCGTAAAGTTGGTCTTGGTCACGGTAACTTGGCAGCTCGTTTGTTGAGCGAAGAAACTCAATGTTTCGCATTCTTGGCAGGTCACGAATCTTTCGCTGCCGCTGAAGGTGCTATCAAAATTGCTGCAAAAGCTGACAAAGTTCGTAAACAACCTCTACGTGTAATCTTGAACGGTCTTGGTAAAGACGCTGCTCAAATCATCAGCCGTATCAATGGTTTCACATACGTACAAACTCAATTCGACTACTATACTGGTGAAGTAAAAGAAGTTAAGAGAATCGCTTATAGCGACGGACCACGTGCAAAAGTTAACTGCTACGGTGCTGACGATGTTCGCGAAGGTGTTGCTATCATGTGGAAAGAAGGCGTTGATGTATCAATCACTGGTAACTCAACTAACCCAACTCGTTTCCAACACCCAGTTGCTGGTACTTACAAGAAAGAAAGAGTATTGGCTGGCAAACCTTATTTCTCAGTAGCTTCTGGTGGTGGAACAGGTCGTACATTGCACCCAGATAACATGGCTGCAGGACCTGCTTCTTATGGTATGACAGATACTATGGGTCGTATGCACTCTGACGCTCAATTCGCAGGATCTTCTTCAGTTCCAGCTCACGTTGAAATGATGGGATTCCTAGGAATTGGTAACAACCCAATGGTTGGTTGTACAGTTGCTTGCGCCGTTGACGTTGCTACAGCATTGTCAAAATAATTTTTGAATTAATACTGAAAGCCCTCCCCTTACTTAGGCGGAGGGCTTTTTTATTTTATTATATTTGTACTACTATGATATTACGAAGAATTAGCGAATCTCAATCCGACAAACATGCCCTAAACGACATGAATGTAGAAGCGTTCCCTAAAGAAGAGCGTATTCCAACGCCTATGCTGATACAAATGGCGAAAGACGGTGTAATCGACTTATATTTTGCTACAGAAAACGACGAAATCATTGGGTTCTTCGTAATGTTCACGCAAAATACCTGTGCATATCTTTTTTATTTTGCAATAGAAAAGAACCACAGAGGCAAAGGAAACGGCACAACTATGCTCCGTTTGTTACGACAAACATATAAAGGATATCACATTGTGCTTGATATGGAAGTGGTAGATACAAAAGCAGAAAACTACCAGCAACGGGTAGCAAGGAAATCATTCTATCTCTCAAACGGCATGCACGAAAGTGGCTACAACATTTCATATATGGGAATGACCTTTGAGCTTCTCTGTTCTGACCAACCATTCCAAAAAGGAAATTTCCAAAGCGTTCTTAATCACATAGTTGAGCATGCCAGCAAATCTGGAAGAAAAATTTTCAACCCTGTAATTCATCCTAAGACCATGAAAACGATCAACATAGGAAACGACGTATTCGAAGAATTATACATTGCAGAATTTGTAGCGAAGAACATTAAACTTTCCGCAGAAACAATTGCTTCAAACTTCAACCAAACAGAAATAAAAGAAGATGTAGTTTTTCTAATCTTAGCAAACGGCGGTAACTGGTTTGCCGAAAGATTATTAAGCCACTATGATTTTCCTGTACACACAGAATACGCATTAATCAAATCATACGAAAACAACGCCCAAGGGAACATCAATATTGTATCCATGCCTATTGATGAATATTTTAAAGATAAAACCGTAATTGTACTTGATGACATTCTCGACACAGGAAAAACAATGCAATGGGTACTACAACATCTTAAAGAGATAGGTGCAAGAAATGTACATTGTGCTGTACTTTGCAAACGAGAAGGAAATCTTACACCAACCATGAATGCTCCATTAATCATTGCTGGTGACGCATGGATAGCAGGTTGCGGCATGGACACAAACCATGTCGGCAGAAATTTACAATCTATCTATAAGAAATTATAATTTAGGAGCGACGAACAAAGTTCCCAAATCCTTACCGTCCAAAATATCAAAAAGAATTTCTGGCTTATCACCATTAGCAATTATGGTATCGATGCCATCTTTTTGACAAATATTAACTGCTGTAATCTTTGTTGCCATTCCACCAGTACCAAATGCAGTACCAGCAGCACCAGCAGCTTTAGAGACTTCATCAGTAACTTCAGTTACTACCGACACACGCTTAGCATCTGGATTTTTGCGAGGATCTTTATCAAAGAAGCCATCAATATCTGAAAGTATGATAAGCAAGTCTGCTTTACAAATAGAAGCAACCATTGCAGAAAGAGTATCATTGTCACCAATTACGATTTCATCGGTAGCAACAGTATCATTTTCATTAACAATAGGCACTGCACCCATTTCAAGAAGTCGAGCGAACGTATTTTCCGCATTACGGTGCTTTTCCTCACTTGTAATAACATCGTACGTCAACAACACCTGACCAATATTAATGGAATGTACGGAGAAGAATTTTCTATATATTTTAGCAAGAATAGCTTGACCGATAGCAGCCATAGCCTGCTTTCCCGGAATAGTACTTGGGCGTTTACGCAAGCCCAATTTACCAACACCGACAGCAATGGAACCAGAAGAAACAAGTACAACTTGTTTTCCTTGCGATTGCAATTCTGCCACCACATTCGTAATGTGTTCAATACGACGAAGATTTAATTTTCCATTAGGAAACGTAAGAGACGATGTTCCAATCTTAATGACAATACGTCGTTTGTCTTTCAAACACTTTCTGTAATCCATTTCTCATTCTAAATATGGCGACAAAAGTAATAATAATTCATTATTATGCACGCTTTTATAAAAAGAAATCACTGAACCTATACGGACGACGCACACATATCGCTTCCACAAGCAAAAACAACCACAGAAACTAAACCAACCGTTACCGCAATACATTTTCACTGCAATTGTGCAAAACTATTGCATTTTAACACCTCATAAAATACTGATTTTCAATAAAATGCAAGACGCTTTCAACTTAACACACGAAAGTTATTAACAAAGTGGGAAAAAGTGGAAGAAAATGTCACATTGTGGGAAAAATGTACTTAATTTTACTGCGATAAAAATTCCATAATTGTAGATGAAGATATTCATAGGCGAACATACTGGTAAAATAGACGTGAAAGGCCGTGTACCACTACCTTCACAGCTAAAACGCCAAGCCGGCGACGGCGAGGAGAATGCTCGTTTTGTATTGAAAGAAAGTATCTACAAACAATGTCTTGAACTCCATCCTATGGATTCTTGGCAAGCAATGATGTCGCAATTGATGAAGAAAATCAATCCGTTCGACAAAAAACAAAATGCATTCTTAACAAATTTCAGTAGAGGAACATCTGAAATCACGTTAGATTCTATGAATCGACTTTTGATACCTAAAAAACTTTCTGATTTCGCAGGCTTGCAAAAAGACGTGGTTTTCCTTGGTGTCGGAGGAATCATTGAAGTTTGGGACAAAGCTGTTTACGAAGCTAGCCAAATGTCTCAGGAGGATTTCGAGCAACTGGCAGGAAATATTTTTGGTGATGATTTTAAACTATTTGAATAATGGCAGAAAATTATCACATTCCTGTGCTATTAAATGAATCCATCGAAGGACTCAACATTGCCGACAATGGTATATACATTGATGCCACATTCGGTGGCGGCGGTCATTCCCGGGCCATTGTTTCAAAACTAAAAACAGGTCATCTTTTTGGTTTTGACCAAGATTCCGATGCAAAAGAAAATGCAATTGATTCGGAAAACTTCACATTTGTTTACCACAACTTTGCATACGTAAAGAACTTCATGCAGTATTACAACATACCGCAAGTTGATGGTATTTTGGCAGACCTTGGCGTGTCATCGCACCATTTCGATGACGCACAACGCGGATTTTCATTCCGTTTTGATGCTCCTCTTGACATGAGAATGGACAGATCTGTAAAGAAATCTGCATACAATATTATTAATGAGTACGACGAGCAAGAATTAACGAAAATCTTCAAAATGTATGGAGAAATCGCAAACGCACGTCGCCTTGCTCAAGAAATAATTTCGAATCGAACTGCCGCTCCAATAAAAACGACAGACGAATTGAAAAAAATAGGACAAAAATTCTGCAACCCACAAACCGAGAGCAAATACTTATCACAAATATTCCAAGCTCTTCGCATCGAAGTAAACAACGAAATGCAAGCGCTTCAAGAATTTTTACAAGGAGGTTTGTCGGTATTAAGACCAGGCGGAAGATTTGTTGTCATCACCTATCATTCTTTGGAAGACAGAATGGTAAAAAACTTCTTCAAAACGGGAAATATAGAAGGAGACGTTGACCAAGACTTTTTTGGAAACGTAAAAACTCCTTTTACCGCAATTTCCAAAAAAGTGATTGTACCGAGCGAAGAAGAAATTCAAAGAAACAACCGTGCACGTAGTGCAAAATTAAGAATAGTAGAGAAAAATGGCTAAAAACAAGGATTCCATATTAGGTAAATTACTTAAAGGAGATATTCTAGAAGCTGATCTCTTAAAAAAATATACTCCAACGATTATAGCATTCGTTGTACTTGCTATCGTGTACATTACTTACGGATATAACATAAATTTCATAGAACAACAAAACAAAAAACTAGAAAAAGAGATTAAAGATCTGGAAGCAATACAAGCTTCAACAGTTGCTGAATTCAACAACAAAATGAAATACATCAGCATACAGCAACAAATTGACGAAAGAAATTTAGGATTGAAAGAAGCAAACACTCCTGCATATACAATATCTGCAAATGGCAAATGATAAGACTACCATATTAAAAAGTATTCGTATCAGGTATACACTTATACCTGTTATTACTTTTATTCTTGCTATTCTTATATGCATACGAGTGTTCGATATACAAGTAAACCAACGCGAAGAGTTAATCTCTATTGACAGCGTACAAAAAACAAAAGTGATTGACCCGAACCGTGGTAATATACTTGACAGAAATGGTAAAATATTAGCAAGTTCTGTTTCTGAATACGACATATATTTTGATCCTCGCATAGACTATTTCCAAAGAAACCCTGAAGTTTTATCTCTTTATAAAGACTCTATTATCAATGGCTTAACAAAAATATTTGCAAGCGACACGAACTATAGCTACAGATATTTTTCTGAAAGAATCAACAACGCCATTAAAGAAAGCAAAATGAAAAAGATCAATAAAAGACCTATAGACCACCGCAAACTATTGGCAGTCAAAGGGCTTCCTCTTTTTCGAAATGGCGCATACAAGGGAGGATTAACAATTGAAGAAGAAAACAACAGAGTTTATCCATACGGAAGAATGACCAAAAGAACGATAGGCTATCTACGTAAAGGAGAAGTTCATGGTTTAACAGGATTGGAAAAAGCATACGACACATATCTTTATGGGACAAAAGATGTTGACGCAAACATTGACGGATGCGACATCGTAACCACACTTGATGCAGACGTACAGACAATTACACACGAAGAACTAACCAAAAGACTTAAAAATATCGATGCAGAATGGGGATGTGCAGTTGTTATGGACGTGCAAACAGGAGAAATTCTTGCAATGAGCAACCTGTCACACAATAAAGATACGACCGACAAAGAATTCTATGAAAACATGAACTTTGCCGTTTCACAACGTTGCGATCCGGGCTCAACAATCAAACTTCCTTCATTAATGATTGCATTAGAAGATGGATACGTGCAACTTAGCGACACAATAGATACCGGAGATGGACAAACAACTTACGTTAATGGCCAATTAACAGTTACTGACTGGAATCACGCTAAACAAGGTGGTTTCAAAAAAATCACGGTAAAAGAAGTGTTCGCGCAATCATCAAATGTCGGCGTTACGAAAATAATAGACAAATATTATGTAAAAACCGGCAAGGAATGGGATTACATAGAACGACTTAAATCTATGAACCTTGGTATGCAATCGGGCATAGATTTAATTGGAGAACCAAAGCCACGAGTAAAAGACCCAAGTTGTACGGAAGGTGCCGAGAAATGGAATCCAAGAGGTATTTCGCTATTACAGATGTCGTACGGCTACGAAATCGAGCTTACTCCTTTACAAATACTTACATTTTACAATGGCGTGGCAAATGATGGAAAAATCATGCGTCCGCATTTGATGAAAGAAATACGTCAAGGGAAAAAAGTAGAACAAAGATTCAAGCCACAAGTACTACAAAGTTCTATCTGCAAAAAGGAAACTCTTGAAAAAGCAAAAAAAATGATGGAAGCTGTACTTGAAATAGGAACAGCGAGAAAATTTTCAAGCAACTACTACAAGATTGCAGGAAAAACAGGTTCAGCCATGACTTTCGAAAAAGGAAAATACAATAGAAAGAAATGGCGTGGTTCGTTCTGCGGATATTTTCCAGCCGATAAACCAAAATATTCTTGTATAGTAGTAATTCAAGGAAAAGAAGATGGAGATTACAGTGCCGTTGGCGTATTCAAGAACATTGCCGACAGAATCTATTTCTTGGACGACGACTTACGCAACCAACGAACATCTGACACGGCATCAATCGTAGCAGATCTTCCATACAGCAATGGATACGGACACGATTTTAGTTCTTTATTTTCACAACTTACTATTCAAAGTAAACCTATTGCTGTTCCTTGGATACAATCCAAAATGAAAAGTAATGTTGCTACCTATGCAAGTATGGAAATGAAAAACGGTATTGTTCCTAATTTCGAAAAAATGGGACTACGCGATGCGCTTTTTATTGCCGATAGTTTACATATACCTGTAACATATAGCGGAAAAGGAAGAGTAAGCAGACAATCTATCAAACCTGGCACGCCATACAATCCAGGAGATATAATCATATTAAGTCTAAACTAATGAAGAACACTAACCTACATAGTATTTTATTATCAGTTGCGACGAAAAACATTGTCGGTTCTACAGACAAATCCATTGTTGCAATAGATACTGATTCTCGCAAGATTGCTACTGATATGATATTTGTTGCTGTACGTGGTGTTGCAGTTGACGGACATTCATTTATTGCTACAGCAGAAAAACAAGGAGCAACAGCTATTGTTTGTGAAGAATTACCACAAATCATCAACCCTTCTGTTACCTATATCGTAGTAGAAAATTCCATTATTGCTTGCGGAGAAATGCTTTGCGCATTCTACGGAATAGACTTTAATAAGATGAAAGTTGTAGGTGTTACCGGAACAAATGGTAAAACAACAACAGCCACATTACTTTACAAAGTATTTTCTGCATTAGGACACACATGCGGTCTACTTTCAACTGTAGTAAATTACGTTGGAAACCAGGAATTTGCATCTACCCACACAACACCAGACATGGTACAATTGTATGGCTTATTTAACAAAATGCAAGAAGCAGGTTGTGACTATTGTTTTATGGAAGTTAGTTCTCATGCAATACATCAACATAGAGTTGCAGGTGTGCAATTTGCCGGAGGAATATTCTCGAATATAACTCAAGATCACTTGGATTATCACAAGACATTTGCCGAATATGTACGTGTAAAGAAATCATTTTTCGACGACCTACCGTCAACAGCATTTGCTCTTACTAACAATGACGATAAGAACGGCTGCATTATGCTTCAAAACACAAAAGCACATACCTATTCGTACTCATTAAAAAGTATGAGCGATTTCAAATGTCGTGTGCTAGAACAAGAATTTGACGGTATGTTGCTAAAAATCGACGGAGTTGAAGTATGGGCAAAATTCATCGGATATTTCAATGCATACAATCTTCTTGCCGTATATTCTACAGCCATTCTACTTGGCCAAGAAAAACAACGTGTATTGGAAATCATAAGCACACTGACTCCTGTAGCTGGCCGTATAGAATTTTTCAGAAGCAACGAAGGTGTAACAGCAGTTGTTGACTATGCGCACACGCCAGATGCATTGGAAAATATTCTATCAACATTACCTGGTAAAATTCCTTTTTGTTCCTTTACATATGTTATTACTGCTTTTAAATCAATAATTCCCAAAGGAGCACCATGAATATTACCTCTACATCCAGGCTGAATATAAACAAATCCTTGATCA
>JAKSTZ010000046.1 GCA_024402335.1 Bacteroidales bacterium | reverse complement strand
ATACCTCCGGTTAGTGTAATATCGTTAGGAATTTTCAACGTATTGGCATTGTTTGTAATGCTTGCCGTGATGTTAAGTTGGGAATGTCCACCTTGTGTAACAATGTTTGCAACATTTAAAGTTTTAGCGGAGATTGTTCCATCAAGGTTTAGGTTACTGTTTGTTGCATTATTGCTATAAAAAGCATTGGTTGCAATAACAATACCATTAAGGGTAAGATTACTATTATTATTGAAATTGTTCGAAGTGCTTACCGTAGCACCTTCAGCAATAGTAACAGTTCCGTTATTGGTAAAATCTTTTGTAGTAATTGTTCCTCCTACAATTACTGTTCCTATGGCATTGTTTGTAAAAGTTCCTGGACAAGTTAATGAACCTGTTTTGTGTATAGTTAGTGTGCCGGATTTTATGGTGTTAGTTTTATTAGCAGCAAGTTCAACGGAGCCATAAACATCGAATTTTCCTCCTTCATTTACCATGTTTCCGCTGAAAATCAATTTCCCATATACTGCTAATTTTCTAGTGTTTTTTAGTGTAAGGTTATCGGTTATTGTTACAACATCGCCTTCTGGCACTATAAAAGTATCTGTGATAGCATCGTATGGGAGATCTGTAAGTTGTTTCACACTATATTCAGCAGCACTACATATCAGAGTGGTTAGGATTGCATAAATAACACATGCAAATCGAGCAATATGTGAAACATTTGTGCCCATATAAATAACTTATAGTGGACAAATATATGGTTGCCATATAGCGGAAATCAAGTAAAACCCTACTAACGAGAATAGTGATTTACCGAAGTGTAAATTTTACAACATAAACGATATAAATATCATACTTGATTTTTTCAATCGGTTGCTTGTTTGCTTGAAGTTTTAGAAATGAATTGCCAACAATTCTTTACCTAAATTATGAAGTGCATCTTCTATTTTCTTAATTTGTGCTTGGCGAGGTTTATGAAGTCCGGTGGCGTAATGATGTAATTGTTTTTGATTAATACCTGTCATTCGTTCCAAAGCAGATTTGCTAAAAATATCTGAATAATATTCAAGAAATGACTGAACATCTTTCACATAGATAAATTCAACTTCTTCAAAAATACGTCCTTCTTCTTTAAAACCTTGTTTTAGTGCTTCATAAACAGCATAGAAATCATCTATTGCTTCAGAGATTGTTTTTCCTTCCCCAATCACTCCATAGTTGAGACTATCGTCATCTATATAGACGCTATATAAGCCGTCTGATGCTATTTCAATATGTGCTTTAACTTTTCTCATTGTTACTTATTCTAATCCTGAATCTCTTTTTATACTTTTTAATGTTCCGTTTGCAACTTCATGCGAGAGGTGATTGCTAGTTACGAATAGTTTTCCAGTTATAGGACTAAACCATTCTGGATGTCCGGCTCTTTGCTTACCTGTTACAATACACCCTATTCCCCTCAATTTTTTGTGGAGTTCTGAATATTTCATTTGTTGGTATGGTTTTACAAATATAACTAATTAGTTATAATTTGTATCTTTTCTACGATATATTTATTGTAATAATTTTGTTGCTTTGCTTTCTGTAAAGATACGATAAACTATCTCATTTTCAATGGATTATTTTTAGTAACATCCATAAACAAAACGAAAGAAATCAATAATTTTTATTGGAATTAGGTACTTCCGTCTTGCAAATAGTCTAAAAATATACCGAATAGTCTTGTTACTTTTCTTTCTATAGCAAAAGAAAAGTAACCAAAAGAATGCCATCGACCCACGCCTTCGCTAAAAAATGACTGCATTCCGCTAAAAATCTTGGGACTTTGCTCCAACACACAAAGCCGACGCCGCAAAGCAAGCTTTTTTTAACGCTTCATTACGTCATTTTTCTTAACGCTCATTCGTGAAGTCGATTTATTTCTTCCTTGAAACCTAAAATAACCTAGAAAGCAGAGTTCTCTCCGACTCAGCTGCGCGCGTTAAGCATTTTAGCGTAGTGCAGCGTTAAAAAGGATTTGCTGCCTCCTGCAATCAACTATACGAAACTAATCACGCGGCAATCAAATCCTTTAGCGGAACGCAGCTAAAATGTAGCGAAGCAGGTGGTCGGCGGGGTTCTTTGGTTCTTTCTTGCCCTGAAGCAAGAAAGAACAATAACTATACATATAGAGAAAGTACAAGACTCAAAGGAATAATTCCAATTTTTATTATATTTGTTGCGTATTGCAAATGCAATATGACATATTAGAAGCATTTCTTGCTTTTTCTTCTAATCGAAAATTTGGCGATTTAAGGTACGAAGAAATAAGTTTAGCAATGCTCGCGCTTAGCGTGAGCTTATCTTATTTCGTGTACCAGGGTTACGCCAAATACCTCGATTAGCGGGAGACAGTAAGTTTCACGCTTTTTTTATGCCCATTGGTAACTAATAATCAATCTCTTATAAGATTTAACAATGCAAGCGAGTAAAGAAAGTTTTAACAAAGTTCTGACAAATGGCTTTAAATTTGTCATTCCCTTTTATCAACGCGGTTATGTATGGAATGAAGAACAATTAACTGAATTTGTTGATGGAATGCTGCAGATTTATCGTAATGAGGAGGAAAGAGGGTATGAATATTTTATGGGAACAATCATTTCCAAATATTCAAAGCGAGAAAAAGGGTATAATCAATATGAATTGGTTGATGGGCAACAGAGAATAACCACATTCTTTTTATTTTTTAAACTATTAAGTCTTATAAACGAAACAAGCTTCGCATTTGCCTTTGTAGAAGAACATAGTGAAAATCCTCCTGTTTTAGTCCCATGTAAAGCAGACCAAGACATTTATAATAGAATAATGGCCTTAAAGAATGACTGTAAAATCACATATTCAAATGGTGTATTTAATGAAGTTCCTGCAGATACAAAGATTACAGCTAAGGAATTAAAGACATGGCCGAATATGATTCAAGCATTTAATATTCTTCATGACAAAATAACTCAATCTAATGATTTTGCTTCTTTTAAAAAAAATATAGTAGACAATACAGTACAATTCATTAATATGACTCTGGATGATAACGATGATCCTCAATTGTATTTCAATAATATTAATTCTCTTGGTGTTGTTTTGTCCACAGCCGATTTAGTTAAGAATGAATTGTTTCATGATAATTATAATGATTATCAGATATATTGGGAGGCAACCTTTGAGTCAACAGAGAGTCGGAGTTATTGGTATTCAAGTTCAAAACGAACATCTGATTTGCGTATAGACCAGTTGCTATTATACTATTTACAAATCAAATCATGGTCATGGTCAGATACATATAAGCCTCAACCTAAAAAAGACTTGTGGTCCAAAGGCAAAGGAGTTGCCCAAAATTTTGCAGATTACATTAAATTATTGAACGATGCTAAAAATTCAAAGGGAAAGAAAGTATGTAATAATCCAATAACTACAATTGCAAAAGAACTTAAGGAGTATTCTGACATATTCAGAAAAATTGTTCCTAATGACCAATTGAGCTATTGTTTGCCTCCATATAATACCAAAAGTATAGATGAAGAGTATGAACGATTGGCTTACTTGATAGAAAAACTTAAAGTATCAACTGTCATTCCTTATATATTGTATGTGGCTTACCTCAAACCAAAGGATTTACTTGATATTTTAAAATATTTAGAAGCGTATCTCGTTAGGCGTTGTTTGATGGTGGACAGAACAAACGATAATTTTAATCGTTTTTTTAGGGAAACTCTTATTGCACAAAATGTGCAATCTCTAGATAGCATAAAAAAAACATTAACACCCCAAAATAGTAAAAATTCATGTCGAATGCCTTTAGATAATGAAATAAAAAAGGGTATAGACTCTTTATACTTTGAAAATAATGAAGAACCAAAGGTGTTACTTTATTTATTGGAACTAGAGTTACAGAATGGTAATAATTTGAGTCTTAAATATCCTGATTATTATACTTTGGAGCACATGGTACCTCAAAAATTACATCCAAATTGGGATAAGCTTAAGAATGTAACAGAAAGAAGTATAAATAAGCTGGGAAATATGACTCTTCTTGATGGACCAAATAATACAAGTGCAAGTAACAAGTCATGGGATGAAAAAATGAATGGCTTTGGGAAAAAATATAAAGGATATGTTACCTATTGTAATGGTATGATAACAATGTCCAATAAGTTTGGGAAGAATATACTCAATCCTCCTTTGAAGTCATGGAATGATAACGATGTATCAGAACGAAACGAAAAATTAATATTAGAAATAATTAAGATATGGAAGTGTTAAGGCACGATTTTTAGTGAAGGCGTGGGTCGATGGCGTTCTTTTGGTTACTTTTCTTTCGCTATAGAAAGAAAAGTAACAAGACATTTTATTTCCCCTCTCTTGCTAAACGAATTTCTTCGTTAATTTCTTCCAAGGTCATTCCTGTAAGACCATTTTTTTTCGCTTCTGCACGAAGTGCAAGAAATGCCTCCCAGCCTCGTTGCTGGATTTCTTTTTTGGAAAGGGTTCGTTTGCTTGTTGTTTGTTTTTCGGTTGATACAGCTGTATTCATAATTTTTGTTATTTGGTTGTCCCAAAATATGAATTTTCTGCAAAAAACAAATAGACTTTTGGGTTATTCTTCTTTTGTCAACTTCTCAAACGCTTGCCACAAATTATCGTTCGGAACAGGGGCGACGATAGAAATTTTTTCTTTTGAAATAGGATGTATAAACTCTACTGAACGGGCGTGTAGGGAAATTCCGCCGTCTTTATTGCTTCGTTCGGCACCATATTTTAAGTCTCCTTTAATTGGACTTCCTAAATGCGACAACTGGCAACGAATCTGATGATGACGACCTGTATGTAAGTTTATTTCGAGCAAATGATAATTGTCGCCCGAAGCAATTAGTTTATAGTCAAGACTTGATTCTTTGGCGTCTTGTGAACCTTTCTGACATACAAACGATTTGTTTTTCTTGGCATCTCTACGGATGTAATCCACCAATGTTCCCGATTCTATCTTCGGTCTATTTTTTACAATTGCCCAGTATTTTTTCTTGATTTCTTTTGTCTTGAATTGTTCGTTCAAGCGGGTAAGCGCCTTGCTTGTACGCGCAAAAATTACCACACCACTTACTGGTCGGTCTATTCTATGAACCGCATTCAAAAATACGGCTCCCGGTTTGTTATATTTAACCTTTATGTATTGTTTCGCCAAGTCTTCCAAAGCAACATCGCCAGAATTATCTGGTTGAACCAACATATTGTTTGGTTTGTTAAGGACTAAAATATGATTGTCCTCGTATAGAACTTCAAAATCCATTAGTATTGCTCGTTCTCGTTAGGGAAATCACCAGATTTTACATCAGATATGTAATGCTTTGTCGCATCGCTGATTGTTGTGAACAAGTCAGCATAACGACGCAAAAATCGTGGAGAAAATTCTTTGTTTATACCTAGCATATCGTGTAGCACAAGCACTTGGCCGTCAACATAGCCGCCAGCACCAATACCAATAATAGGAATTTTTACTTCTTTGGCGATTTGGCCAGCAAGTGTAGCAGGAACTTTTTCAATAACAATAGCAAAACAGCCTGCTTCTTCAAGTTTATGTGCGTCAGAAATAAGTTTCTTTGCTTCGGCTTCTTCTTTTGCACGAACGGCGTAGGTGCCAAATTTGTTTATTGATTGAGGAGTAAGGCCAAGATGTCCCATAACAGGAATACCTGCTGAAATAATATTTTTTATGGAGTCGGCAATTTCTTCGCCACCTTCCATTTTTACCGCACCACAACCAGTCTCTTTCATAATGCGAATAGCAGAATGAAGCGCTTCGCGGGAATCACCTTGATAGGTACCAAAAGGTAAGTCAACAACAATCAAACTACGGTTTACCGCTTTCTGAACAGACGAGGCGTGGTAAATCATTTGGTCAAGTGTGATAGGCAAAGTTGTAATATTTCCCGCCATTACATTTGAGGCAGAATCACCAACAAGAATTACATCGATTCCTGCAGAATCAAGAATCTTTGCCATTGAATAATCGTATGCAGTAAGCATTGATATTTTTTCACCACGCGCTTTCATTTCACTAAGAACATGCGTGGTTATAACCTTTTCTGAAACTGAATTTGCTGTTGACATTGTATTATATCATTAGTCATTAAAAATTAATCATTAAAACAAGCTTCCTTGTCTTGCCTCAGGCATTCTCCCTAAATGCTTGTATGCCAAAGGAGTAACTTCGCGTCCGCGAGGAGTTCTTTGTAGGAAACCTTCTTTAATTAGGAATGGCTCGTAAACTTCTTCAATTGTACCTGAATCTTCGCCAACGGCTGTAGCAATTGTATTTACGCCCACAGGACCGCCGTGGAATTTATCAATAATGGTACAAAGTATTTTGTTGTCCATTTCGTCAAGACCATACTTGTCGATATTCAGGGCTTCAAGCGAGAATTTCGTGATTTCAAGGGTTATTTTACCAGAACCTTTTACTTGTGCGAAATCTCTCACACGTCGCAAAAGTGCATTTGCAATACGTGGAGTACCACGACTGCGCGATGCTATTTCCTTTGCCGCTTGCGTTTCTATATCTATACCCAAAATTCCAGCAGAACGCTCAACAATTTTGGACAGCAAGTCTATGTCGTAATATTCGAACAAACATTTTATACCAAAACGGGCACGCAAAGGACTTGTCAACGCACCCGAACGTGTTGTCGCTCCAATGAGTGTGAATGGAGCCAACGAAAGTTGAACGGAACGAGCACTTGGTCCTTTGTCTATCATTATGTCTATACGGAAATCTTCCATTGCGGAATATAAATATTCTTCCACAACAGGAGATAGACGATGGATTTCGTCTATGAACAACACGTCGTTTTCTTCCAAACTGGTAAGTAAACCAGCCAAATCACCTGGTTTATCTAACACCGGTCCCGAAGTAACCTTGAAGTTCACACCTAATTCGTTTGCAATAATGTTCGAAAGAGTAGTTTTCCCTAATCCTGGAGGGCCGTGTAGTAGCACGTGGTCGAGAGATTCGCCACGCATTTTTGCGGCAGCAACGAAAATCTTCAGATTTTCAACCACCTTTTGTTGGCCCGAAAAATCGTCAAACTCAAGAGGACGAAGTTTCTTTTCAAACTCACTGTCCTTGTTTGAGATATGTTCAGGGTCAAGATTTGTATTCATTATTCTTTTTTTGCAAAGATAATTACAATTAAATGATTAATGTTTAGTGATAGGTGATTAATTTATTAAAATGTGGCGAAGTAGGTGGCAGTGACATTATGTGTTTCTTTCTATATTTTGTATGAGAAAGAATCCTATTAACATAGAATGCATAGGGGTAAAGCACATAATTCCGTTAATAATTAACCATTAATCATTTACCATTAATCATTAATTTATATTTTTGTGAGAAATTTCTGGATAGAAATATATGTTATTTTTTGATCGTATGAATAAAATTGAACCGAACGACCCATGTTGGTGTGGAAGTGGTAAGAAGTATAAAAAATGCCATTGGCTAAGCGACTGCGAGATGGATAAATATAGAAGAGAAGGTTTTAAAATCCTTCCTCGTAAAATATTGTATTCTGGCGAAGAATTGGAAAAAGTTCGTGCTGCAGGAGCTTTGAACCGAGCTGTTCTCGATATGATAGGTTCGGAAGTGAAGGCTGGCGTTTCTACAGGTCATCTTGATGATTTAATTCGTGAGTTCACATACGATAATCATGGTATTCCTGCATGTTTGAATTACGAGGGTTTCCCTAAAAGTAGCTGTATTTCTATAAATGAGGTTGTTTGCCACGGTATTCCTAATCCCGATACTATTATAAAAGATGGTGACATCTTGAATATTGATTGTACAACAATAGTTGATGGCTATTATGGCGATAGTAGCCGTATGTTTTCTGTAGGAGAAATTTCTACTAAAGCACAAGAACTTATCGATGTTGCTAAAGAATGTTTAGAAATAGGTTTACAGCAAGTTAAACCATACGGACGTTTGAATGATATCGGCGATGCCATTGAACCGTATGCAAATCAACATGGATTTAGTATCGTGCGTGATTTGTGCGGACATGGTGTAGGTCGTAAATTCCATGACGAACCAGAAGTTGTTCACTATGCACAGCCACGTCAACGTGGCGTACTTATGGTTCCTGGTATGGTATTTACCATCGAACCAATGGTAAATGAAGGAACTTGGAAGTGCAAATTCTTAAAAGATGGCTGGACTGTCATTACTGCCGACAAGAAATTGTCTGCACAATGGGAACACACACTTGTCGTAACTGAAACCGGATACGAAATATTAACGTAGAATCTTCTCCGCCAACGGTGAGAATATTTCTTTCTAATATTGTTTTACTTACAAAACGTCTGCTTGTTTTGTTGCTGGCGTACACAATATGCAGGTTATATTTTCTAATCTGTAATGTTGTTGCATTTTCGCCTATTGATTGGAAAGACCTCGCAATGTCTTTCATTGCGGGCATTCGTTTTGACTATTCTGCAATCTTCCTTATAAATGTTGCATTTTTTGTACTATTCTTCTTACCTTTCGAATTTGTCACAGATAAGAAATATCAGGAGATACTTCGACAGATAATGATATTTGTCAACATGGTTGCGATTTCCGGCAACATTATCGACACGTCATATTTTAGTTTCCAAAACAGCCGTAGTGATGCCGACTGTGTGGCAAATATGTTTTTCTCACAGGATACAATTAATTTGCTGCCACAGTATATTATAGATTATTGGTATAATGCAGTCTTCTTTATTATAATGTATGCTGCGTTGGAATTTATCTTTCCACGTTTTCGTATGCAGAATTATTCTCCTACCTTTTCTCGATCCGTTTCTATAGCTATCGGTACATCTATATCTATTATATATGTAGCATGCGGTTTTGTTTTATTTCGTGGACTTGGACAAAAAACCACATCTGTTGTCGATGCTATGCGCTACACGCAACCGAAATATGTGTCTATTACGTTAAACACGCCTTTTGTTGTATTGCGGACTATGGGCAAGTCTGGTTTGACTATGAAAGAGTTCATGTCTGAAGATGAGGTTGCGGAGCATTTCACGGCGATACATCAATATCCGTTTACAACCTCGGATTTTACAGAAAAAAATGTTGTTGTCTTTATCTTAGAAGGATTCTCGCAACGAAGTGTTGGTGCACTTTCTCCTGATGGTAAAGGATACACGCCGTTTTTAGATTCGATTATTCAAAATGGATATGCGTTTACCAATGCGTTTGCCAATGGAACCCGCTCTATTCAGTCAGTTCCGGCAATATTGTCGTCCATTCCTCAGTTGATGGATAATACAATAATTGGCTCAAAATTCGCTGCCAACAAGGTGGACGCTCTTCCTGCAATATTAAAAGAGAAAGGATATCAAACAGCGTTCTTCCATGGGGCATTTAATGGTTCTATGGGTTTCGACAAATATTGTTGTGCAATAGGTTTTGATTCCTATTATGGTATGGATGAATTTATGGAGGAATATCCATCACTCGACAATTACGATAGTGATTGGGGAATCTTCGACGATAAGTTTTTGGCTTATACAAAAGATAAGCTTGACGCTTACGAAAAACCTTTCTTTGCAACCATCTTTACTATTTCGTCTCATCATCCCTATGCTCTTCCTAAAGATTGCAAGGATATGTTTCACGAAAAACGTCCGGAGTTGAATGCCTTGCGCTATGCCGACTATTCATTACGTAAGTTTTTTGATTTGGCTAAAAAGAGTGATTGGTTTGACAATACGATATTTGTTTTTTCAGCAGACCATACTGCACCATATTCATTCGAGCCAGACATAACGAGTTCGTACGTGTCGCCAATCGATAGATATCGTATACCTATAATATTCTATAATCCATCGGATACTACATTTAAACAACTTGATTCGAATGTGGTACAGCAAATCGATATAGTTCCAAGCTTGTTACATTTATTACAATATGACCAGCCATTTGTTTCGTTTGGTCAAAATGCGTTCGATTTGAACAGAAAACCTTTTGCTGTGCAATATAATTCAGGTATATATACATATATAGATTCATCATCTGTTTTATATTTTGATGGAGAAAAGCCAACGGAATGTATTAAGATTGAAAAAGACACGGTCGAACAACATATAATCTCTGAAGAACAGGTTGTTCGCTTAAAATCTTTCTTGCAAGATTATTCACAAAGAATGCTATTGAATAAAACAAGTGCTCGGTAAAATCCGGTACAGTGTTATAAAAATAGAGATAAAATTCGTTTCTTTGAAAAAAAATACAATATGACAGGGTTAATTGAACTACAAGACATGGAGTTTTATGCGTATCATGGTTGTTTTGATGCGGAGAAGAAGGTAGGAGGTCGCTTTCTTGTAAATTTATGGTTAGAATACGATATAGAAAAAGCTGCAAAATCAGACAATATAAAAGATGCACTGAATTATCAGGTAGCTTATGAAATTGTAGAAGAACAAATGAAAATAAAATCTTCATTATTGGAAAACGTCTGTCAAAGAATACTAGATGCTCTTTTTGCAAAATTCCCGGAACTTTTGACAGCGCAAGTCGATGTTTCAAAAATGGCTCCTGCAATAAAAGGAAAAATGAAAGCTGTTACTATGACATTGCGAAGCGAAAAAGAAGAAAGATTCGGAATTCAGGACGAAGAAGAGGCTGAAAAACAAGATTCAGGGTTCCATACATCACTTTTTAACATACCATCTTGTTAAAAATCGAGCCGGATTTTAACAGTTTTTTGTGCTTAATTCCCCCAAATAAGAATTTTTAGCTTCAGAAACGGTCGAAAAATCCATAGAAAAACAGAAAAAATCATAGTAAAATCAATAAAAAAAGAAGATTTTTAGCATTTTAATTAATTGATAATCAATACAAATTGATTTTTTTTAAAAAAAAGTGTCGAAATATTTTGTTATGAATGGAAATATTTCAACATTTGCAACCCCGAAAGACAAGAACGGTGCTCCACTGGAGACCACAAGTCTGGAAGGAAAAAAGTACATTGAAACGATGGGGAAAGCACCTTACTTTTAAAAGTAAGAAATTTGGGTAGAGTTTTATTTTGAGCTTATAATCTGCGAAAAAAGATTAATAAAAAAGATTTAACACAACGAAGAGTTTGATCCTGGCTCAGGATGAACGCTAGCG
>JAKSTZ010000045.1 GCA_024402335.1 Bacteroidales bacterium | reverse complement strand
TTTGAAATTCGGCTTGTGTGGGTATTCTGTATTGATTTTTGATAGATTGTGGCAACGTCACTTTAAAATGCCTAGAATCGCCCAAAATGACGCTCACAAAGGCATTATAATTCTTAACTGATTTCGGTTTGTGTGTTTTCGCCATTTCGTTTACTAGGTTTTGAACATCAGCTTGTTCTATTTTTGTTTTTGCACAGAATTGCGGATATTCTTTTAACAGAACATGCGACATACAAGTATATGATCTAAACGTTGAAGGTGAAAGCACATTTGATTTACTTTCCAGGTATTTTTCCATTTTATCCGCAAATGTTGTTAAGTGCATTTCTTCTTTATGTGAATATTGCAGCGCTAACATTTCAGCGTCTTTTTTTGTTGCAGCGGTAAAAGATTTATAATGCTTTTTACCGTTTTCGTCTTTATGCGAGTACACGCGCACTTTCCATGTACCCGCATTTGTTTTTTTAGCAGTTGGCATTATAGATCACCTTCTTTCAGATCAAGCAGACGTTTTATAATATCTTGTTTTTCTGGACTAGCAAGCAAAAAGCGTTTATATAGCATTTCTTTTTTATCGGTTGTAGTTGGAAGCAAACCAAAATTTGACATACTATGTGAAACATCTTCTATTACTTGCAAACGCTGCCATAAGTTTTCTTCTACTAGATCAGCTTTGCTAACGCCGAAATAATTTGCTAACATTTCTATTTTGTCTATACGTGGGTATGATTTACCGTTTACCCAGTCTGAATATGTACTATGACTAATATGTAATGCTTTGCATACGTCGGTTGCGTTCACGTTTTTTAAGTGCATATACTTTTTTAAGTTATCACCCATTATTTTCCTATTTTCTATCATTTTTTCACCACCCTTCTATATTTATTATCGGTTAGTCATTTCGGTTTTACAAGCATTTTAACGTTAAAAACGGAAAAATTTTGGTATAAATACGAAATATTGTGTTGACATTTCGGTTTATACGTAATATAGTGTCAATATCGGTTCGGTTAAACCGAAATACAAAGAAAGGAAATAAGAAAATGAGTATCACATTAAAAGCAGCAAGAGTTAATGCGGGGTTAAGTTTGAATGAAGCAGCAGCAGCGTTAGTTGTTTCAAGTAGAACGCTGGCAAACTGGGAAAAAGCAAAAACGTTTCCAGATGTAACAATGATAACCAGGATAGAAAATTTATATGGCGTTACTTATAACGATCTTAATTTTTTACCTAGCAATTCCGTTTTAACCGAAAAAGGTGGTGAATAAATGTTCAAAGAGTATTTAAGAAGGCAGTTGAGCCACCGCGGAAACGTCTACGAAAAACTAGGAATCAGCAAAGCTACATTTTACAAGCACTTGAATAACCCAAACGATATTACAGTGCGTGAATTAAAGTTAATGGTTCTGGTGGGGGAAATCGACGAAAACAAACTAATTGATTTTATCTATGGAAGGGAAAAGAAATGAAAAAATTTACAGTCTTATTTGTTTTGTTATGGATCAGCATTTGTTGCGCATTAAATGAAGATTGCAGCATTGCAGTTAATGCAGTTGGAATGATTGCAGTTTTTGTTATTACAGCCATTTCTATTAAGGAAAGTTTAGAGTATGAGCGAATTTATCCTAACGATTATAACTAGCATTGTTCTAGCGGCTAAACCAGTCTATATACCCATGAACGCAACAGCTTATTGTTTGACTGGAACCACAGCAAGCGGAATGCAAACAAAGTATGGTGTTTGTGCTACTGGAAACAAAAAGTTAATGGGTAATGAAGCGGTATTGTATCAGCGTTTACCAGACGGAAGCAAAGGAAAATACATTGGTACGTTCTTAATAGCAGATACTGGGTGCGCAAATAGCGTTATAGACGTATGGAAGCCAGATATAGACGAATGCCAAGAGTTTATGGAAGTTGTATATGCTGACGGTTGCAAAGGGCAAATATGGGTTGAATTAAGAAAGGTTGAATAATGGACAGAATAGCCGACGAAAAAGCAATAGAAACGTATATTCACAACGAAGATTATTACGTTGAAGAAGAAGCACCAAAATATCATTGCAGCGAATGCAAAGAAGAAATATACGAACTTGATTACTACTGGAATATTGACGGACATATTTTATGTGAAGATTGCGTTGATAGCCTATATCGTTTTCAAGCGTAAAAAAAAGAAAGGAAAATAATAATGCAGCCTACACACAAGAAAAAATTAAAATGCGAAATATATCGCGACAGTATGCAGAATTACAAAAAGTATGCGATACCACCAGCGCAGCTTATTATTGCAGACGTTCCATATAACGTTGGAACAAATTTTTATGGAAGTAACCCTAGTTGGTATATAGGGGGGGATAACAAGAACGGTGAATCTAAATTAGCTGGCAAGTCAGCATTCAATTCAGATTTTAACTTTAATCTTTATGAGTATTTTCATTTTTGTTCAAAAATGATGAAGAAGGACGACACAAAACCGCTTGCAAGGGGTTCAAGTTCTAATAGTCCATGTATGATTGTTTTTTGTTCGTTTGAACAGTTAAACACTTTAATTGATGCGGCAAAGAAACATGGGTTCAAAAAGTATATTCCGTTAGTATTTGTTAAAAATTATAGTCCGCAAGTATTAAAAGCAAATATGCGCGTTGTTGGTGCAACAGAATATGCGTTGTTGTTATATCGCGACAGATTGCCAAAGTTTAGAAATGGTTGTCAGCGTGACGAAAACGGAAAAGCAATAAAAGGTACTGGAAAAATGGTTTTTAACTGGTTTGAATGGGGCAAAGACGGAAAAGACATACCAAAGATACACCCAGCACAGAAGCCAGTATGTTTATTGAAAAAGTTAATAGAAACATTTACTGATGAAGGCGACGTTGTAATTGATCCTTGTTGCGGTTCTGGTTCCACATTAAGAGCAGCCGCAGAATGTGGAAGAAGTGCATTTGGTTTTGAGATTGACAGAAAGTTCTATACAGAAGCAAAAGAAAAAATGCTTAATTTTCAAAAAGACGAACAAATGACAATAGCAGATTTTTTGTCATAGAAAGGGGAAATAATGACAAATAAAGAGTACAGACAAGCGCCAGGCATAAGCCGAAGCGAATTACAGTTGTTTCGTAAAAGTCCAGCACATTATGAATATCAGAAAGAGCAGACAGAAAGCAAGACTACACCAGCATTGATATTCGGATCAGCAGCGCACAAATACATATTAGAAAAAGACAGTTTTTTTGATGAATATATTGTGGCGCCAAACGTGGACAGAAGAACAGCAGAAGGCAAGAAGATTTATGCTGAGTTTTTAGAAAAGGCAGAAGGTAAATGCGTAATAAGTACAGAAGATTATATGCAGTTAATCGAAATGTATGCAGCAATAGACCGCGTGCCATTAGCCAGACAGTTATTAACTGGTGATGTTGAACAGTCCTATTTTTGGGTTGATGAAGAAACTGGCGAACAAGTGAAATGCAGACCAGATGTTTTAACAGAATACGAAGGCAAAAAGTACATAGTTGATTATAAGACAACAGACAGTTGCGAAAACGGACATTTTGAACGTTCAGCTAAAAAATATGGCTACCAGTTACAAGCTGGAATGTATCGCGAAGGAATGTTCCAGTGTAAATACGAAGATTATGGTTTTGCATTCGTAGCACAAGAGAAAAGCGCACCATATTGCGTAAGAGTTTACATTTGTACCGACGACTACATAGAAACTGGCTACGACGAATATAGAGCGCTATTAGGACTATATCACAAGTGCAAAGAAAGTGGAACATATCCAGGTTACGAAGGGTTTGAAGGCGAAGTTGAATATTTAACAGAAAGGGAATAATTATGCTGGAATCATGGGAAAAAGTAATTGATCCGAATTTTATCAATTCCGAATTGATAGGAACAGCGGGCGCAGAAAAGATTGTAACGATAACAGATATTGACTATGCGGAATGCTACGACGAACAGACAAAGAAGAAGATACAGAAACAGACAGTTTTCTTTGCTGAATGCAAGCCATTAGTTCTGAATAAGACAAACGCAAAGACACTAAAGCGTTTATTCAGTTCGAACGACGATAACCCAGCAAATGCAAAAGGTAAAAAGGTTCGATTAGTGGTTGAAAGCATAAAGGCATTTGGAAAGCAGACAGACGCAATTCGCATTAAGGAATACAGCGAAGAAAAGTGCGAAGGTTGCGGAAATGCTATATACCCAGCGGCTGGAAAAGGTATAGCAGAGTTAATAGAAATAAGTAAGCGTAATTGCGGCGGTAAGCAGCTATGCGTTAAGTGTATGAACAAATATAAGGAAGGAAACAAGAACAATGAATAAGGTTCAGTTAGTGGGACGTTTAACACGTGATCCCGAAGTGCGTTATAGCCAGGGTGAAAACCAGACAGCTATTGCAAGATTTACAGTTGCAGTTGATAGAAAGTACAAGAAGGAAGGCGAAGCAACAGCAGATTTTATTTCATGTGTTGCATTCGGCAAGACAGCAGAGTTTATAGAAAGATATTTTAACAAGGGTAAGCGAATTGGACTTGTTGGACGTATTCAGACTGGCAGCTATGAGAAGGACGGGCAGAAAGTATATACCACAGATGTATTAGCAGAAGAAGTGGAATTTGTCGAAAGTGCAAACAGTGGACAGACTACACCAGCAACAGACACAAACGGTTTCCAGAATGTCAGCGACAGTATCGAAGAAACACTGCCTTTTAATTAGAAGGTGATTAGATGCTGATAGTTGATACAAGGGAAAAGAAATGGGATCACATAAAACAATATTTGGAAAAGAACAATATTGATTATGAAGAACGAAAACTTGACGTTGGCGACTATTTTAATACAGATAACCCAGGCGTTGTAATTGATCGTAAAGCAAATTTGCAAGAAGTATGCAGCAATTTACAAAGCGGACGTGAAAACATACACCGTTTTATTAACGAATGCAGACGCGCCCGCAATGCACATATAAGATTCATTGTTCTAGTAGAAGGGAATAATTGCAAGACGTTAGCAGACGTCAAATTGTGGCAATCGAAATATACAAAACATACTGGACAGTGGTTATACCGCGAAATGTTGCGTTTATTTTATGCGTACAAAGTCGAATGGGTATTTTGTAAGAAGAATGAAACAGTAAAAACAATTTTAAGGTTATTAGAATATGACAAGTGAAGAATTAAAAAGCGCAGTTAAAATAACAGATTTATTCAAAGAATATGGAATACAGATAAACAACAAGAGTTTTTGTTGCTGCCCATTTCATAACGAAAAAACCGCTTCTATGAAAGTGTATACAAATACAAATACATTTCATTGTTTCGGTTGTGGTAAGTCTGGCGACGTTTTCACATTTGTTCAAAACATGGATAATTGCGATTTTAAGACAGCATTTATCAAACTAGGCGGAACATATAAGGCTATGTCAAATAATGAACGTATTGTGGCAAATACGAAGCGTGAAAGAGAACGTAAGCAGCGTGAAATGAAAGAAGCAGCCGCAGCAGAATTAAAAGCTGAAGTCGGTTACATCATGGACTTGCTACACGAATGCGGAAGATCACTGGAACCGTTTTCTGATGAATGGACATACGCATTAAATAAGATTCCGTTAATAGAAGAATACTGGGAAGCAATAACCAGTGGGAAGGAAGTTGACACAATAAATGTATATAGAATGTGCAGAAACATTAGACGCCATTTCAATATTGGAACCAGAATTGTTTGATGAATTGTTTTTGCTGGAAACTGAAACGGAAAGAATAACGTATTTAATTAAGTTAGAAGAAAGAGCAAAGGTTCTAGGTGTTAAGTCAAAATTTGATCGCATATACAAAGCACGCGAACGTGATTTTAAAGCTGAACAGAAACGACAGCAACAGATCACGCCAGAGATTCCAGATGCAACGCACGTTACAGATTTTAGCGGACAAGAAAAAATATTAGAGTGTGGTTCCTGGTTAGCAAATGACAATGGCGTTTACATCTTAACAGATAAAGGTATGGCGTGCGCTTGCAGTCACCCTATATATCCAGACGCAATTCTTGTTAATGCTGAAACTGGCGAATATAAAATCGTTTTAAAATTTAAAGTACATGGACGCTGGCGTGAAACAATCGAAAGCCGCGACATTATCGCAAGTTCTAATAAGATAATTAGTTTAGCAGCGAAGGGCGTAAGAGTAACAAGCGAAAATGCACGCGCACTGGTTATGTATTTATCAGAAGTTGAAGCAAAGAACGAAGATGTTGTAACAGAACACGTAAGCACAAGTCGTTTAGGCTGGATAGGTTCAACATTTATGCCATACGAAAAAGACATAGTATTTGACAACGAAGAAAATTTGCGCAGCTTATTCAAATCAATACATACATGCGGAAGTCGTGAAAAATGGTACAAGTGCATTGAAGAAATAAGACAAGAAAAACGTTTTGAATTGCAGATATACTTTGCAGCGTCGCTTGCGTCGGTTTTAGTTGAACCATGCGGAACATTACCATTTATTGTTTCGTTGTGGGGCGGCACTGGTCTTGGAAAGACAGTTGCGTTGATGCTTGCTACATCTATTTGGGCTGATCCAAACGAAGGCGCATATATGACAGATGCAAAAGCAACAAGTACAGCAATGGAAATACGTTTAGATTGTCTTAACAGTTTACCTATGACGCTTGACGACATGGCGCAGATAAAGAACCAGTTTGACGGTGATTTTTCCGAATTAGTTTACCGTTGGTGTGCTGGTAAAGGGCGAGATCGTTCTAACCAGTCATTAGGTCTTAACAAGCTGACAAACTGGCGAAATTGTACGCTAACAAATGGCGAACGTTCACTTATAAGCGAAACAATGCAAGGCGGCGCGGTAAACAGAATTATTGATGTTGAAATAGACAACAAGCCATTATTTGCAGACGGTAATAAAACGTCAAAGATTTTGCGTAAAAATTATGGTTTTATGGGCGCTGAATTTATCGAATTATTGCAGCAGATAGGTTTTGACGAATTAAACAAGCGCGCAGAAGCCAAAATAGCGTTATTAAGGGAAACAGCCAAAGCAAAGAACCAGGAAAAGGAAGATAAACAAATAATGCCTATGGCGCTGATTCTATTGGCTGATGAATTAGCCGAACATTACATATTCAAAGACGGAATAAGGCTTGATGTTGGGGCGTGTTGTGATTTGTTAAAGAACAAAGGCGAAGTATCAGAGCATAAACGTGCTTATGAATACTTAAAAGACATTATAACGTCACAAAGTTTTCATTTTGCAGATAATGACGCGGAAACAATAAGACAAAATACCGAATTATACGGTTATTGGCTTAATTCTGAAAAACTGGTGATTATAGGAACAATATTTGACCGTCTATTAGAGCAAGGCGGGTTCCAGTCCAGGGCGTTTTTAAGTTGGTGCCGCAAAAACAATCTAGTTGAATGCGATAGTAAAGGCAATTTTAAGAAACAGATCAAGATAAACGGTATAAACAACAGATGCGTTGTGTTAAGGCTGATTGACATTGAAAATGGCGATTTTTCAAGCGTCGTAGCTGATGAATTACCGTTTGACTAACGGTAACAAGTAACAAAGTAACAAATAGACTTATAGAGTTCTAATAGAAAAATAAAAAAAAAATAAAAAAGTTTATATTTTTTCTCACGCGTATAGAAACGCAAAAAAGTTTTGTTACTTTGTTACCATAGCCACAAACCCAGTATTTATGCGGGTTTGAGCGGTAACAAAACGGTAACAAAGGTAACAAAAAAGTGTTACCAGGAAGGAAAATAGTAAAAATGCGTGGTTTAACAGCATTAAATAAGCAAGAAGATAGCCTAAAACAGAAAGCAGCAAAGCGCCGCAGCTATGGAATGATGATAAAGCAAAGCGTTCAAGAAGATAATCAGAAAGAATGGTTGAAGCGTCCAGCTTATTGTATAGGGGAAAGGCGTAAACAATGGGAACAGACGAAACGTTAAAAGCGCTGTATGACATTTCAAATAGACAGTGGAAGTTTATAAAAGAATTTCTTAATAAAAATGTATTGTCTGATGAAGTGGGCGCGGAATTGTACGCAAGGATAACAGCAGAAGTTAAAGCAACGCCAGACGAATTAAAAGATTATGCAACAGACATATTTAATAGAACAACGCAAGAGTTGGGAAAGGTGGCAAAGCATGAACGGAAGAAATGACTACACTGGCGACAAATCGTATTATTCCGAATACGAATACAAGTTGCACCAGATGCAAGAAAGCAGAGAAAGATTAAAGCGTGAAAGATTAGAAGCATTTAATAATAGCAGCGAAGATATAGCGCAAGTTTGGACATGTAATTGTAATAAGTGTTTGCATAGATACATTTGCAAAGATAATCATAACGGTTATTTTTGTAAATCGTTTATAGATGTTGCAGAACACGACAAAGCATTAACAGAAGAATTGATAACCAGGATCATTGGAAAGTTTGAAAAAATAGACCGTTGCGAATGGGCAATGTTTTCATTGTGTTTGGTTAAGGAAGTCTTAGAAGATGTGAAGAAAGGAAAATAGTTATGTTAGAAGCAAAAGTAAATAATATGCCAGAAGTGCCTAGAAAGTATGTGGTAGCAAGAGTTGTTTCAAATGAATTGTGGTTTTGGACAACATTTAATGACAGAGAAGCAGCAGAACAGAGCGCCAGAGAATGCAGCGAAAATGCGATTGTATTGGAAATGGTAGATTAAAACCAAATAAACCAAAAGTGGTTTTTATTTGATGAATTTGCAGATGCTTTCACAAATAAGAACCACAAATGGTTTTAGAAAGGATATTTAAATGTTTAATTCAATAAAAGTTATATTCGAGATATTAGGCATAATAGCATATATCATTATTTGGATCGCAAATTGCGAAGCAATAGAAGGTAAAGACAACAGATGTGCTGCTTATTTGTTTGCAATCATACATTGGACAGCACTAATAACTATATTTATATACATTTGGGTTGAAACGTAAGGGGGCAAAAATGATACACGAAATATCAATAGTTTTGATTTATGCAACATTTGTAATGCTTCTTGTGAATTACTACACCAAAAGAGTTGATAAGCTGGAAGATAGAATAATTGATCTTGAAAATGAAATAGATTCTATGAAGTCCAGCCTATACATTGCAGACAGTAAGAAAGGTAAGAAACATAATGGCTAGAGAAGGTTTATTTGATGATACTGGTTATCACGATTTTGATGAATGCAGCCACTGGGAAGAATGCAATAAGGAAGCCTATAACCAGGGCAGAGATGATATGGCAGAAGAAACATATTTAAACTTGATAACAGAGATTGATTTGTTGAATGCAAGTGATATGTCAGAAGTAAATCTGTATAAGTTTGCTTGCAGAATAAAGGAAATTGCAGAAGGGTTAAAGTGGCAGAATAATGACAGAAAATAGAGATATACCACAGTTTGTTGCTTGTGGTTTAGAAATGGGGAATTGTGGTTATCAAATTCCTTATGATATGGCAGAGCACGAAAGAATTATCAGAGCAGATGCGATTGATGAATGTAAGAAAATTGTAATGGCAGAATGCACTACTACTTGCGAGTATCCATTTTCACCTAATTGTGTTGAGTGTATGACAAATAAAATGGAAAAACTGAAGGATCAGAACAATGACAAATGAAGAATTGTTTAATTGGTGTTGCAAACAGAATTGCAAAGGGGATTTTAATTGCGATTTGTGTATGTACAACAAAGGCAGAGCAGATGCCATTGAGAAAATAAAAGAGTTTGCACAACAATATCTAATTGGAATGATGAATTTGGAAAATGCTACAAAGTATGGAAACAAAAATGCCAAGCAACAAGATATATCTTATGGAACACTAATGAGATATGAGATTGCAGATTGTGTTGATGATTTTATAGATGCGTTGGAACAGTTGAAAGGAAATAGCAATGAAGAATAAATATTACAAGTCAGTTAATGGAAAGAAAATACCGATTACAAAAGCTGATAACTGGGAAATGGCAAGACCGTTTTTTGTTGATTTGATTTTGTTGGTGGTTGATTTCGTTTTGAAGAATGATGAGAAGTACAATGGGCAGAATAAAGAAGAATGATTTATATGTTTTAGTTGATCCAGCCGACGAATACGAACTACCAGTGTTCGTCGGTACACTATCAGAAATGGCAGCGTATATGAATGTATCAGAAAATGCAATAGTAAGCGCAATTAGCCATGCAAAGAAAAGAAAACAAGTAAGCAAATATAAGAAGGTGATTATTAGTGAGAGTGACTAACGGTGAATTGCCGAAAATAGACAGAAGCAGAATAACAATGGGTAAAAGACCAAACAGCACGTATATTTTAGCTGCTGGCGAAAATGGGTGCAGTGATTATAACGATTGTTTTAGTTGCCCGTTTGATGATTGCCAGTATGGCGTAAAAGAAAGAGAAATGAAGCCAGACGAAGAATGCAAGAGCGGCAATTACTACATTTTAAACAGAGAAAAAATATTACAGCAAAGAAGGGAATACTACCAAAAGAACAAAGAAAAGATAGTAGCAAAGCGCAAAGCAAGATTGGGTATTATATGAAAGGACTTAAAACAGTATGAATTACTGGATAAATAAAACAACAAGACCAAAGAACGAAGTTTTTATTTGCCCGAATTGTAAAGGCGAAGTTAGATATACAGATTGTCTTGCAAGAAGAAAGCATAATAAAAGAATAGCACAATGTGATTATGTTTTTTGTGGTTGGTGTGGACATAAGAACAACGACGATAACGAAAAGAAAGGATAGAACATGACAGCGAAAGAGTATTTGCAGCAAGTAAGATTAGCTGACGTTAAAATGTTGCAGCGAATAAATCAGTTAAAAGAAGTCCGCGCCAGTATTAGTTATATATCGGGTATTGATTACAGTAAGGATCGTGTGCAGAGTACGCCGCAAGCTGGAAACAAACAGATTGAAAAGCTGGTAGACCTGGAAGCAGAAGTTAATAACATAATTGATGAAACAGTTGCAGCAAAGCACAAGATAATAAACGAAATACAGTCACTAGGTAATGCAGATTATATACAGTTGCTTTACAAACGCTATATAGAATACAAACCATTTGAAACAATAGCAAGTGAAATGTATTTGTCTTATTACCGTATATGTCATTTACATGGTGAAGCATTAAAAGAATTTCAACAGAAGGTTCTATGTTAGCAAACAATAGCAAGATTTATTAAAGTCAAGATGTTATTATAGTAGTGTCGGGAATAGGACATAGTTATTATTTTCCTTTTGATGAAACAAGAAGGGCATTCAGCGGTGGACTGGGTGCCTTTTTTGTACCCCCATATT
>JAKSTZ010000044.1 GCA_024402335.1 Bacteroidales bacterium | reverse complement strand
ATCCGCACGCAAAAATCGTATGAAAACATATCAAATTATATACAATCCAATCCATCCCGATGGCATTCGGATTGATGTACCGCGTACGCCCCCGTAATTGGCATATCGAATACGCCAATTGGTGAACATCGGATATAATGTGATCCAATGCAATACGCCCGTACGCCTGCCATCGAATAATGTTGGTGTAATTGTTTGTGGATACTCCTGTTTTGTTTTGAAAAATCGTATTTTTGCAAGGAATACATAAGGTAATGGAAGATCAACAAATCGTTATAAAAGGTGCTTCGGTACACAATCTAAAAAAAATAGATGTTGCAATCGACAGAAATAGTTTTGTCGTCGTGACTGGTGTTTCAGGTTCGGGAAAATCATCGTTGGCATTTGATACTTTGTATGCCGAAGGTCAACGTAGATATGTGGAAAGTTTGTCTTCGTATGCTCGTCAGTTCCTTGGAAAAGTGCAAAAACCTGAGGTGGAATCGATTTCTGGTCTTCCGCCGGCAATTGCCATAGAACAAAAGGTGAACGCGGTAAATCCACGTTCAACAGTGGGTACTTCAACCGAAATTTACGACTATATTAAATTGCTGTTTGCCCGTATAGGCAAAACGATTTCTCCAGTTTCTGGTTGTGAAGTGAAGCGTCATTCCGTGCAGGATGTGGTTGATGCAGTTTTGGCAAAACCAGGCTGCCGTTGTTATGTCTCAACTCCTTTGATTCTTGGTCCGCTTTCGCTGCAACAAAAGTTGGAAGTGTTGGAGAAGGAAGGGTTTAACCGTCTTTTTATCGATGGAAAGTTGGTTCGTATTGCGGATTTTGACGGTAAGGATAGCGAAAATGTGTCTTTGTTTGTCGACCGTTTCGTTTCCGAGGAAGCGCAGCGAGGTCGCATTGCCGATTCTGTTCAAACTGCTTTTCGTGAAGGTGATGGCGCTTGCGAACTATGGATAGAGGAAGATGGCACTTTGCGGAAATATGATTTTTCGAATTGTTTCGAAGCAGATGGTATGCAGTTTGAAGAACCTTCTGTGTTTATGTTCAATTTTAATAGCCCGCTTGGCGCTTGTCCTACTTGCGAAGGATTCGGTAAAGTGATGGGCATAGATCCGAACAAGGTGATTCCTAATAAATCGTTGTCGGTGTATGAAAATGCGGTTGCTTGTTGGAGTGGTGACAAAATGAGCGAATGGAAAAATCGTCTTGTTATGAACGCAAGTAAGTTCGGATTTCCGATACACCGCCCGTATGCGGAGTTAACTGATGAACAAAAACGTGTTCTTTGGGAAGGAAACCGATATTTTGGCGGTATAAACGATTTCTTCCAGATGGTGGAGCAGAATCTGTATAAGATTCAATATCGTGTTATGTTGGCTCGCTATCGTGGTAAAACGACTTGTCCGGAGTGTCATGGTTCCCGATTGAAGAAAGAAGCATCGTATGTGAAAGTTGCAGGATTGTCTATACTCGATATAGTAAATAAGTCAATTTCGTGGTTGCGTACATTCTTTGATTCTATTGAACTAACTGAATATGAACAAAATGTGGCAGAAAGATTGCTGATTGAAATAAAAACTCGTCTTCGTTTTCTTGATGAAGTTGGATTAGGTTATTTGACACTGAATCGTTTGTCGAACACGCTTTCGGGTGGTGAATCGCAACGAATTAATTTGGCAACTTCTTTAGGTAGCAATTTAATGGGTTCTTTGTATGTGTTGGATGAACCAAGTATAGGTTTGCATTCTCGTGATACAGAGAAACTTATTAACGTTTTGAAACAGTTGCAACAATTGGGAAATACTGTTGTGGTTGTTGAACATGACGAAGAAATTATGCGTGCGGCGGATTCTATTATCGATATTGGACCAAATGCAGGTACGTTGGGTGGAGAAGTTGTTTTCCAAGGTACGATGAAAGAATTACTTGATCACGGAAAATCCCTTACTGCGGACTATTTGTCCGGTAAAAAGAAGATAGAAGTTCCATTGATTCGTCGTCCGTGGAAGCAATGTATTACAATTTCTGGCGCTCGTGAAAATAACTTGAAGAATGTTACGGTAGAAATTCCACTTGGGGTATTTACTGTTGTTACGGGTGTTTCAGGATCTGGTAAATCTTCTTTGATAGACAAACTGTTGTATCCTGGTGTTTTACATGCTTTAGGCGAAGGTGGTGGCGAAACTATGGGCGAATGCGATGGCATTACCGGAGCACAATATGTGAAAATGGTTGAGTTTGTCGATCAAAATCCTATAGGAAAATCAACACGTTCGAATCCGGTTACGTATTGCAAGGCTTTTGATGATATTCGTAGATTGTATTCGGAACAGAAAGGTGCTCAATTACAAGGATTTAAACCTGCTCATTTTTCATTTAATACCGAAGGTGGCCGTTGCGAAGAATGTAAGGGCGATGGTATTATTAAGGTGGAAATGCAGTTTATGGCAGATGTGGAACTTGTGTGCGAAGAGTGTAAGGGTCGACGTTATAAGAACGAAGTTTTAGAAATTTTGTATAGAGGAAAGTCTATCGCCGATATTCTTGATATGACTGTAGATGAAGCTATTACGTTCTTTAAAGAAGATAAAACAACTATTGCGCAAAGCATTGCAAAAAAATTGCAGCCGTTGCAGGATGTTGGTTTAGGATATGTTTCGTTAGGTCAACCATCAAGCACATTCTCTGGTGGTGAATTGCAACGTGTGAAGTTGGCAACGTTCTTGGGAAAAGAGTCAAAAGACAAATGTCTGTTTATTTTCGATGAACCGACGACAGGTTTACATTTCAATGATATTAAGAAGTTGATGGATTCATTTAATCGTTTGATTGCTTGTGGACATTCGGTTGTGGTGATTGAACATAATCTTGATGTAATCAAATGTGCGGATTGGATTATAGATATGGGACCTGATGGTGGTGATGCTGGTGGAAATGTCGTTTTTGCCGGTAAACCAGAAGACTTGTTGTCGTGTAAACAATCATATACGGCACGATATTTACAACCTTATTTGAAGAAATAGTATGAAGAAGTTTTTTTATTTGTTCGCTGCATTTTTATTCTTGTTCAGTTGCTCAGAAAAAGGCAAAAAGTTCTCGGTGACAAGCTCTTATAAAGGCGCTGTATATAGTGGAGATTCAGTTAGTTTTACTATATCGTCAGGGAAAAATTGTGCCGATTCTATCCAATTTGTGATAGATGGGAAAACGGAATCGTTTTACAAAACAGATCGCTGTGTCATTCAAACCGAAGGAATGATGATGGGTGATAAAACCATAACGATTAAAGTTTATAACAAAGGAAAAAAAGAAGTCTTTCTTCGTTCGATGCGCCTATTGTCGGACTTGACTCCTGCAAAGTTGAAATATGAAGTAGTTGCTTCGTATCCTCATGATACAGATGCTTATACGCAAGGTTTGCAGTACGAAAACGGTAAGTTGTATGAATCGGCTGGAATGTATGGAGAATCTAGTTTGCGTTATGTAGATTTAAAGTCTGGTAAGGTGGAACGTTCTGTTGCGATAGATTCTATGTACTTTGCTGAAGGTATGACGTTGGTTGGCGATACTTTGTATATGTTTACATGGAGAGAACATACGGGCTTTAAATACGATAAAAATACCTTTAAACGCTTGGATGTGTTCTCGTATGCAACCGAAGGATGGGGAATGTGTTACGATGGTACTTATCTGATTGTGAGCGATGGTTCGGAGTTTTTGTATTTCTATGAGCCGGGAACGTTTAAGTTGCATCATAAAATTTCCGTCTTTACAAATTTAGGGGCAGTTTCATCATTAAATGAATTGGAGTTTGTTGAAGGTTTCGTGTATGCGAATATTTATCAAACAGACAAGATAGTAAAGATAAATCCTTCGAATGGAAAAGTCGCTGCGGAAATAGATATGACAGGCATTTTGCCAGAACAATACCGACAAGATGTAGATGTATTGAACGGTATAGCGTGGAATCCTGCAAATGACCATTTTTATGTAACAGGAAAGTGGTGGCCACGCTTGTTTGAAGTAGTTTTCTCACTCGATGCAAAATAGAGGTCTTATGAAAAAGTTGGTTCTACAATCGGTATATTTTCAGTCGAAGAAAACGAATGTCGTGATTGAAGGCAATCGTTTTGCATTAATTTCGGATGAATTATCGCAAGCCGATATCGATGGGGCGGAAGTTGTTGATTGTAACGGACTTGCAATATTTCCTGCATTTTACAATGCTCATTGCCATGCGGCTATGACGTTGTTTCGTGGTTATGCTGATGATAAGCCGTTATTTGAATGGCTGAATAATTATATATGGCCGATAGAAGCGAAATTGAACGACTATTACGTGGAAGCGGGAAGTCGTCTTGCTGTGTTGGAGATGATTAAGTCGGGAACGGTTTTCTTCTCGGATATGTATTATTTCCGTGAGTCTACAATGAAAGTTGTGGAGGAAATGGGAATACGTGCAACTATTGGCGTGACAATAGCAGATGCGCTTACGCCAGAATCGCAGATGAAAGAGCATTTTCAGTTTTTAGAAAAACATACGGGAGAGTCCGAAAGAATACAACTCGCTGTAATGCCTCATGCGATATATACAAATAGCGCAAAAACTTTGCAATGGTGTACTCGGATAGCAAAAAATGAGCATTATAAGTTGCATATACATTTGTCGGAAACAGCTAAGGAAGTGGACGATTGCATACAGGAACATGGTCGTACGCCGGTGGAATATATTGATTCTTTAGGCTTGTTAAATGAGAATTGTGTTGCGGCTCATTGCGTTCATTTTAGGGAACAGGACTATCATTTATTTGCAAATTCTGGCGCTTCTGTTGTGGTTAATCCTTGTTCTAATTTGAAATTGCAAAGTGGTATTCCAGATCTTGTTGGCTTACGTGCAGCAGGAATACCTGTTTCTTTGGGAACAGATGGTGCGTCTTCCAATAACAATTTAGATATGCATGAAGAAATGAAGGTTCTTGCTTTGATTTCTAATGTAAATGCAGGAGATAACCGTTTGTCGCAACAGGAGATCCTACAGATAGCCACGGAAGCGGGAGCTAAGGCGTACGGTTTATCAGAAGCAGGAAGGATAGAGGTCGGTTGTTTGGCCGATTGTTTGTTGGTCGATATGAATCATGTCGGGTTTTGTCCAAACAATAATGTGGTTAGTAATTGGATTTACGGTGCAAATAGCGAGGCTATTCATTCTGTTATTTGTAATGGCAAATTTGTGATGAAAAATCGCCATATCGACGGCGAAGAAGATATCGTAAAAGAAGCTAATAAGGCTATTGCAAAAATGAAATCGGAATTGTGATTAACCATTAAATAAATACGCCTTAAACGATTTTTTTTAAATTATAGTCATTAATGATTTTGTTGGCGTGTCAGAGTAGAACCCTGACACTACATTAATCATTGATCATTAATCATTAATCATTAATCATTAATCATTAATCATTCTTGTACACTTTTTCCATATCCCTGCACAATCGTTGGTAACTAAATCGTTCGCCGGAGAATGCTTTGCTTGCTTCGCTCATTTGTCGGCGTAGACTTTCGTTTTCTATTAATTTTTGTAGGTTTTGTGAGAATGTTTTCAAGTCAATGTCTGAGATAAGTGCAGTTTCGTTTTCTTTTACTATGTCGCAAATACCTCCGACGTTGGTCGATACAATAGGCTTGCCTGCAGCCTGCGCTTCAATTATACTTACTGGCGTACCTTCGTTAAGCGAGGTGAGTGCTACGATGTCTAACCCTGCGTAGGCTACATCTACTGCTTGTATCCAGGATGTAAATACAATAGGTTTGTTAAAAACGGTATCGGTATTTATGTTAAAATCAATATTTTGTAAAGTGCAATAATTTTGCAATTCTACATTAAGTTCACCGTCTCCAATTATGAATGCCCTGATTTTTTTGTCAGCACAATTTTGTATGCATTGTTTGAAAGCATCGATGAAGAAGGTATGATTTTTAACTTTTGCAAGTCTTCCGACTATGCCAATTGCGATTTCGTCGTCTTGAAGATTGTAGGTGTTTCTGAATTGCTTACGTTTTTCTTCTTGGTTTTCGCTAAATCTTGCTAAGTCGAATCCTAAAGGCACAACTTTTATTTTTTCAGGTTTGCAGATTTTGTAGATATCGCCAAGTTCGTGTTTTTGCTTTTCGCTAATAGCAATTATTGCTGTAGATCTTTTAGCAAGAAATCGTTCTATGTAAATAAACAAAAGTGTTTTTGCTTTGCCGAAATAGGAGTGGAAAACGTGTCCGTGGAATGTATGGTAAATGTGTGGCACACGGCAATAAATTGCAGCTGCTCGTCCTAACATTCCTGCTTTTGACGCATGGGTGTGTACAATGTCTGGCTTTTCTTCGCGAATGATTCGTACTAATTTCCGAAATGCCTGAAAGTCTCGTTTTAAGTTTATCTCTCTTCGTATTTCTGGTATGATTTGATACTCAATGTTTAGGTCTTGTAGTATATATTCCGAACTTGCTTCAGATTCTTCTTTTTGACCACCGACTAAAATTGTTTTATATTCATCGGAAATGTATTTTGTCAAATATGCTACATTATATGTCGGTCCGCCGACGTTGAATCTGTTTAGTATGCGAAGAATTTTTGCCATTATTGTTGTAAAAACTATGGCAAAAATACAAATTCAAATGATAAATGGTGGAGTTTTTATTCGTTTTAATACCTTTGCGGTATAAATTAAAATAACTATGAAAAAACGACTAATTTTACTGATATTTTGTATGATTTCATGTGCGAGTGGAGTTTTTGCGCAAGAAGAAACCGGCTATTCGCAATTGGAAAAAGGTAAGACGTATTATTACGACAAGTCCGGAAAATGCCTTGGATACGATATGTACGATCAAAAGAGACGAGTTACAGTACATTATGCTTGTAATAAAAAGGAAATAGGTTATGCAAAAAAGGATAGTAAGACGGGAAAGACCTTTAATTATGACAAAGATGGCAATGTAATCAATTATACCAAGGTTACTCAACAAAAAACATATCGATACGATAGAGATGATATGTGCTTAGGTTATTATAAATTTGATACGCGTGCGAAGAAGAAAATCTATTACAATTGTGATGGAACTGAACATTCGTATTCGAAAACGGTAGGTGGTAAAACTATCTTTTATGGTGAGTTTCCATATATAGGTTGGTAGATGCAAGAACTGATATTTTCTGTCGTAAAGAATTCTTTGTCCATCACATTTTTTGTGTTGGCAATGATGCTTTTTATAGAGTATGTTAATGTTCGTACTCAAGGTGCTTTTTGTCGGAAAATACAGAAAAGAGGTTGGCAACAGGTTGTGATAGGTGTATTGTTTGGTTTGTTTCCAGGTTGCTTGGGTACATATACGGTGGTAACATTATATTCGCATAATTTGGCTTCGTTGGGAGCTTTGTTTGCAACCTTTGTTGCAACTATGGGTGATGAGGCTTTTTTGTTGTTCTCGTTGGATTTGTCAACGGCATTACGGGTGTCTGCGGTTTTGGTTGCTATCGCTGTAGTTGGTGGTTTCTTGATAGATTTTGTGTGGAAAAGAAGTGAAAGTACCTGTGAACCGACACATTTCGAAATTCACGAACATGATGACGATGCTCATGAACATAGTTGGACATCGTCTATACAGGAAAATGTTTTACATCCGTCTTCTCAACGGGCAATGTTGTTGTTTGGCGTGTTGTTGATATTTGTATTGTCTGTGTTAGGAGAAATAGGGCATAGCCACGATGTTTTCCCTGGATTGGAGCATGTTGGGCATGAACATCACATCGATTGGTTTTCTATGACATTTGTTTGTCTCTCGCTTGCTACGGCGTATGTTATAGCAATTGTTCCCGAACATTTTTTACAGACGCATTTCTGGGAACATATCATAAAAAAACATTTTTGGAAAATATTAGGTTGGACTACATGTATCATTGCTATTGTCCATGTGGTTGATTCTTGGGTAGAGTTGCAAAATGTGGTTAGTCAATATCAGTGGCAGATTTTGATAGCTGCCGTTTTAATAGGGCTTATTCCTGAATCCGGCCCGCATATCATTTTTATTTCTTTGTACCTTTCAGGGCATATTCCGTTTGCCATTTTGTTGGCTAATGCTATTGTGCAAGATGGACACGGAGGTTTGCCGTTGTTTGCAGAATCACCAAAGACGTTTGTGCTTCTAAAATTGGCTAAATCTGTGATAGCTTTGGTTTTGGGCTTTATTTTGTTGTAATAGAGATTCTAATCTGTAACGATATAAATATCCTCGTTATCTTTTTTCATTAAATAGCGTTCTCGGGCGATTTGTTCAATGTATTCGTTTTCGTCGAGTGCATCTATTTCTTTTTGTGTCTTAGAGATATCTTCTATTAGATTTTTCTTTGTTTCTATTAGTTTTTCTTGCTCTTTTTTGAGTTTGTTTCTTTGTATTAAGCTATTTCTGTCAAAAAAAGCAATTAGCAATACGAATCCAACACAAAGTGCTATTATGATGTTTCTTTGAGTGATATATTTTTTGAACCCTTCTGGTGCATCTTCGTAGTGTTCTTTAACTTCTTCTATAGGTTTTCCGTTGTCGTACATTTTAGTATCGTGTATTTAAGTGTTGGATAAAATTGCTTGCAGGTGCAGTATAATAATAGTCATAAGCCGATTCGTCTCCGGCTAAACCATGTAAAAAAACTCCGTTGATTGCCGCCTCTTTCGGACTATAATGTTGTGCAAGAAGGGAAAGAATTACACCTGTTAAAACGTCGCCGCTTCCTGCTGTTGCCATGTTGGAATTTCCTGTGCTATTGAAAAAGAGCTCTCCGTTTGGAGTTGCTGTACATGTATAGTGGCCTTTTAAAACTACTATGCATTTTCTCTCTTTTGCAAATTTTGCCAAGGTTAGAAATCTCTCGTATGAACTTGTATGATTGTGTGTAAGTCTGTCGAATTCCTTTGGATGAGGCGTAAGTATAGTGTTTTCTGGAATATATTGCCACATTTCTTCGTGTGTGGAAAGTATATTTAACGCATCTGCATCAAGAACAAGAGGCTTTTGGTTTTCTTTGAAAAATTGCAATAATGCTTGGGCGGTTGTTTCCTCTGTTCCTATACCTGGTCCGATTCCGATAGCGCTATATTTTTCGGAACATGGTATGCCAGAAGTAAGTTTAGTCTCTTTGTCTATGCTTGCCATAGCTTCTGGTATGGAAATTTGAAGAATTTCATAGCCGCAAGAAGGAATATGCGTTGTTACCAATCCGCAGCCCATTTTTAGGCAGGCTTTTGTCGCTAATGTGGCGGCACCCATTTTTCCATAACTTCCGGCAACAAGTAATGCATGGCCAAATGTCCCTTTGTGGGCAAATCGTGGTCGTTTGTGCAGATGAATATCTGTCACAAAATGCATTGGAGTTTCTTGTGCAGGGAAGGGAAGAGTTAGGTCTATGTCTTTTATTGTAAGTTCTCCTACGTATTGGTCGTTTTCGGCGAACAGAAATTGCAATTTAGGAGCATGAAAGGTAATGGTTTCGTCTGCTTTGAAAACTATGTCGTTTTCTGCAATTGGTTTATCTGCATAAAGTCCCGATGGAATGTCTATAGCAATGCGTTCGTTGGGTAACGAATTGAGGTATTCTATGTATTGTGCAACAAATCCGGTGATAGGTCTGTTTAATCCGGAACCAAAAATTCCATCTACAATTGTTGCGTTTTCAGGAATAGTTATTTCTTGAAAATCATCTAAATGTGTGATGGAGATTTTTTCGTTTTCGGAAAGTATGATTTTTTCGTAGTTTGTCCTGAAATCAGCACTCGCATGTTCAGATGTTTTTACAATAAAAACGCAGATGTGTTCGATGTAGTCTAAATCGTCCGCTTCAGATAGTAGGCGGGCAATAGCAAGTCCGTCGCCACCGTTATTCCCATTGCCGCAGAAAATATAAATGTTTTCGTTATTAGGATTGAACGACTCAACAAATGCTTTGGCAGCACGTTCCATTAGGTCAACAGAAGTAATCTTTTGTTGAACGATAGTGTATGTGTCAGCTTCGTGTAATTGTTTGGCGTTCAGTATTTCCATTTTATTTGAACTTTTCTGCTAACGCAATGAGTTCTGCATTGTCTGGCATAACATTTAGCGCACGTTGAATCAAATCTTTGGCCTCTGCTTCTTTATGCATTTCAATATAAATGTCTGCTAAATTTCGTAGAGAATGATAAAATGTAGGGTCTAATTTTAGGGCTTTTTGATAAAACATAATTGCATTCTCATTGTCGTTGATTTGTTTGTAACAAACGGCTGTGTTATGTGTGACAAGAACGTTTTTAGGGTTTAGAGCCAACGATTCTTTGTAAAGTTCAATAGCTTGTGGGTACTTTTCCAACATTCTGTAGCAATCAGCTAAACAAAACAATGACTCTTCATTTTGTGGACGAAGTTTTCTTGCTGCGGAAAATGCTTCGATAGCTTTTTCTATTTGATTTATTTCAGAATAGTTGACTCCTAAACTAAAAAGAATCTTGAATTCATCTCCACGTAAATCTTTGTATTTCAAAAGACAAGCAATTGCTTCTGAATGCATTTTTAGTGCATGGAATGAAACGCTCAAACCATATAATGCTTTTTCAGAATTTGGTTTGATTTCCATTGCTTTTATGAAGTAGGTGATTGCTTTTTCGTGGTTGCCAAGCAAACCATGTGCAACACCAAGATAGTGCCATGCAATATGCCAATCTGGATATTCGGCAACAACGTCTGTTGCCAATTCCAACAACTTGTTATATTCATTCTTTTTGGCTAGTTCAACCAAAAGTCGTTCGCTCGTAGTCTTGTCCATAGTTTATCGTACTGTCGCGTTATTACGTTTGTCAACTTTAACTTTCTTGACTAATCCTTTTTTGTATTTAGCGAAATATTGTAATTCGCCTCGAACTGTGTATGCTTTGTAGTTACCGTGACGTTCACCGTTTTTGTAGGTTGATTCCTCTTTTATAGGTCCTTCTTTGTAGCGAATTGTCCAGTTTCCGCTTGGACGTTCGTCTTTGAATGCAATTTCACGTTCGCAAACTCCTGATTCGTTGTAGTATTTCCAAGCGCCATCCATTTTACCTTGGTTGTATTGGCCGGAAATGTTTAGCTTTCCGTTAACGAAATAGGTATTAAACAATCCGTGTAATTGTCCGTTGGCGAAATTCTTTTCTGATTGCAATTTACCATTCTCGTTCCAATATGTTGCAGAACCATGGTTTACACCTTTTCTATAGTTGACTTCGTATTTCTTTTGGTTAGGATTTGATTCATACCAACCTGTCCATAAGCCTGTCATGAGACCTTTGTCGAAATATCCTATGGTCATGGTAGAACCATCTTCAAACCATTGTATGAATTCTCCTTGTTCTAAGTTGTTTTCGAAATTACCTTCGTGTTCTTTTTGACCATTTTCATAGTAAAAAGTCCATGTTCCTACTTTCTGATTGTGCTCATAGTTTCCTTCTTTCCATTTTGAACCATCGGCATAGTACCAATCCCAGTGTCCTGTTTTTTCGCCTTTTGAGAAGTTTCCTTTATTTCCGACTTTTCCATTGTCGTGGCGGTAATAAATCCATTCACCATCTTGAAGGTCGTTTACGAAGCAACCTTCCATATCTTTTGCACCGTTTGCAAGCCACCAAATAGCTTTACCGTTTTTCTGATTGTCTTTATATTCTATTTCTGACAATTTAATAGAACCATCTTCAGACCAAATTTCTTGTAAACCATGTAGTTTTCCGATTTCGTAAACATTTTTCTTTACGACTTTTCCTTCGCTATTCCATGTTGTCCAAGTTCCATGTTTTTCTTCGTTACGGAAAATACCTTCTTCTTTTTTCTTGCCGTCTTCGTAGTAGCTATTGTATTTAGCAGAAGTACGGTCAATTTTTTCTTTTATTTGACCATTTTGGTAGTATTCAATCCAGTTTCCTACTTTTTCACCTTCACGATAGCAACCTTGCGACTGTAATTTGCCGTTTTCGAAGTTGGTAATCCATTCGCCTTCTTTTTGACCGTCTTTATAGTTTCCTTGTACTTTTATAGAGCCATTTGGCCATGTTTCTTGAAAAACGCCATTGCCGCCCGAAACAGTGCATCCGCCACGAATATAGCAATTGCTTATAAGTTTTACCGATTCTCCTTTGTAGAAATATTCACGACGTAGTTGTCCGCTAGGATAGTAGTATTTCCAAGTAGAATCTTGCTTGTTACGCTTGTAAAAGCCTTCCAACATTTTTCTGCCTTGTTCGTCCCATTCTGTATAAGGACCCCATAGTTCATTTAAAACGTATGTAGCTTCTTGAACTTTTACGCCGTTCTTATATATAATGTTTTTACCGTTTAATCGTCCACGTAAGAATTGTGATTCTTGTATTTTGTTGCCTAAAGAGTCATAATATGTCCATTGTCCTTGTTCAGTTCCGTCTATCCAGGCACCGGTTCTTTGGATTTTTCCATTCTTCCAATAATATACGGAATCTTGACCGTTAGCTTGTGCAAATGATTGTGCACCAAATGCTAAAAGTAAAAGAGCAGATGCTGTTATTTTTTTGCTAAATTTCATATTCTTATCTTTCTTAAAAAACGCCACAAAGTAATAAAATTTTTCGAAATTATGTACTGTAATTTGTAGGTCCGTAATAATTTGTATATTTGTGCTAAACCAATATACCGTTATGGAATTAGAAAATAAAATAGAGGAGGCACGAAGGTATGTGTCGAATGCAAAAGACTTATTGCGTGATAAGGCTATAAAGTCTGGAAGCTTTTATCAAGATTCAAAGTATGTGAAATTGGCAGGCCATTCGTTATGGACGGGATGTCTGATTGCATTGGAGTATGCTTTGGATATTCATAAAACGAAAGGTCGTTTAGATATAAAAGATTATCAGCAGGCAGTTGCAAAGCGTGATAAGAAAATGTTGACCCTGGTAAATGATGGCTATATGATAATGCATTTATATATGGGGTATGATGGAAATAAGAATTTTGCTGTTTGTAAATCAGGAATAGATGATGCGAATGCTATTATAGATTGGTGTGAAGCAAATCGATAGCATGTAGTATTTGTTTAATACGATTTTCTTTTGCTTTTTCGTCATCTTGTTTAATTTTGTGCCCAACAAAAAGATATGAAAAGGATTCACTTGTTGGCGATAGGCGGTGCCACATTACATAATATGGCAATCTCGTTGAAGAACGATGGTTTCATTGTGTCAGGAAGTGACGATGAAATACATGATCCATCGTATTCGGATTTGAAAAATCATGGATTGCTACCACAATCATTGGGATGGAATGCGGATGTAATAACATCAGACATAGATGTTGTTATTGCTGGGGGAAAAATACAATCCGACAATCCTGAACTTTGTCGTGCACGTGAATTGAATATACCTATATATTCTTATTCTGAATTTATATACGAATTGTCGAAGGACAAACAACGTGTCGTAATTGCTGGTAGTTATGGGAAAAACATGATTGCCTCTATTGTTATGCATGTTTTGTCGTATTATGAATATAATTATGATTATTTCTTGTGCTCGGCAGTAAATGACCAAGAAAGTACGATACGTCTATCGAAAGATAGTAAACTGTTGATAGTTGAAGGTGATGAACACATTTCTTCGCCTATTGACGATAGATCTAAGTTTGAACATTATAAACCATGTATTGCTTTGCTAAGTGGTATTGCATGGGAAGATGTTCAGGCGTTTCCAACATTTGAAGCATATATTGAACAATTCAAACGATATGTTGGTTCTATAAATGAAAATGGTCGTTTGATCTATTGTGAGGAAGATGAGAATGTATGTGATGTGATTTCTCAAACGGGAGCGAATGTGAAATTGATTCCATACAAAACACACCCATACGAATTATTCAATAATCATACATTTTTGAAAATCTCTGGTGGACGTTTACCTGTGTATATTTTTGGTGAACACAATATGAAGAATATTGCAGCAGCTTTAAAAGTTTGCCAGATGTTGAAGATTTCCGAGGAAAAATTCTACCAAGCTCTTAAATTCTATAAGGGGCCAATGCGTCAGTTACAATTGTTGGGCAAGAATTCATCAGTAAATGTGTATCGTGACTATGTGTATTCTCCATTGAAGATGAATGCAACTATAAAGGCAATACGTGAATTGTATCCGGAAAGAGAATTGGTTGTGTGCCTTGAAGTTGGTACCGACGGCGAAATTCCTGAAAATTTTTGGGAACAATATGATAATAGTATGCGGTTGGCAGATGAGAAATTCGTGTTCTTTAGTGGGGAAGGAGATACGCAACAACGAAAGACGTCGAATGAATCTACGTTGAAAACGATATTGGGAACGTCAAAAATCCGTGTGTTTAATACTATAGAAGATGTGAAATCCGAGTTGTATAGCATTACATGGCAACAAAAAAACCTTCTTCTGCTACGTACTGAGGGTAAAAGCACTATGGATTTTGACGATATATCACGTAGAATTATAGACTTAAATATTTGATTGTAAGTAAGA